>CANPVD010000119.1 GCA_947581615.1 Candidatus Humimonas hydrogenitrophica | reverse complement strand
CCCAACATCTTCGAGGCCACCGACGCCGACTTCCGGAAGGCCACGCAGCGGATCTACCGCTCGGCCGCCTACCCCTCCCGGATCACCCTGCCCGTGGTCGAGGAGGGCGCCGGCGGCTGACGCCGCAAGCCGGAATGGCGCGCCCGCACGCCTCGCCGGGCCGCCGACAGGAACGACCGGGGAGGAAGCATGACCGACCGCCGTACCTTCGTGAAGCTGATGGCGGCGAGCTCCGGTGCCCTGCTCATCGGCATCGACCTCTCCTGTGCCCCGGGCGACGGCCCGGGCGCCTCCTTCGAGCCGAGCGCCTGGCTCCGCCTGGACGGGGACGGGTCCGTCCTGGTCCGTGTCGGCAAGTCGGAGATGGGGCAGGGCGTGCGCACGTCCCTCCCCATGATCGTGGCCGAGGAGATGGACGCCGACTTCGGCCGGGTGCGCATCGCGCAGGCCTCGCCCGGACCCGACTTCCAAAACCTGGGCACGGGCGGGAGCTTCAGCCTCATGGGAAGCTGGAAGGCGCTCCGCCACGCGGGCGCCCTCGCCCGAACGCTGCTCGTGGCCGCCGCGGCCGCGCGCTGGGACGTACCCCCGGAGTCGTGTCGGACCGAGGCGGGGGTGGTGATCCACGAGGCGTCGGGCCGGCGCCTGTCCTACGGGGAGCTGGCCGAGTCGGCGGCCCGGCAGCCCGTCCCCGAACAGGTGTCCCTCAAGCCGAGGTCGGCCTATACGCTGATCGGCACGCCGCGGCGCCGGATCGACGCCCCCGACATGGTGGCCGGTGATGCCAGGTACGGCCTCGACGTGCGGGTGCCGGAGATGCTGTATGCCGCCGTCGCGCGCAGCCCGGCGCTGGGTGGCACGGTGGCGTCCTTCGACGATGCGGCGGCCCGGCGGGTGCCCGGAGTGCGCGAGGTGGTGCGGATCGGATCCGGCCTGGCGGTCGTGGCCGAGCACACGTGGGCCGCCCTGCGGGGGCGGGACGCGCTCCGTGTGGACTGGGCTAGCGGTCCGGGCGCCGACTTCGACACCGACGCGCACCGGGCCGCGCTGCGAAGTGCCGTGCGGACACCCGGAGTGACGATCCGGCGGGACGGACGCGGCCGCGCCGGCTTCGCGCGCGCGGCGCGCACCCTCGAGGCGGCCTACGACTATCCGTTCGAGGCGCACGCTCCCATGGAGCCGATGAACGCGACCGCGCACGTCAGGGCGGATGGGACGTGCGAGGTGTGGACGCCGAGCCAGACTCCGAACACCGTGCAGGCGGCCGCCGCGAAGCTGCTGGGCATTCCCAGGGAGTCGGTCACGGTGCACGTGACGCTGATCGGGGGCGGCTTCGGCCGGCGCCTGAACTGGGACTTCGACACGGAGGCCCTGCAGGTGGCCGCGGCGCTCCCGGGCACCCCCGTGCAGGTGGTGTGGAGCCGCGAGGACGACATGCGGCATGGGCACTTCCAGGCCGGCTCCGCTCACTGGCTGAGGGCGGGGCTCGACGCCGCGGGCCGGGTCACGGCGTGGGAGCACCGCGAGGCGAGCTCCATGCACAACACCCGGGGGGCCGATCCGTCGCGGATCGACACCTCCGATCCCGACCGGGTCCGCGACTCGGCCTGGGGCGTGTACGACACCCCCTACCATGTCCCGGATTTCGAGGCCACGTACCGTCATGTGCCGGTGCCCGTGAACATCGGACCCTGGCGCGCGGTGTTCTCGCCTCCGGCCGTGTTCGCCCGGGAGTGCTTCCTGGACGAGGTCGCCGAGGCCGCCAGGCGTGACCCGATCGAGCTCCGGCTCGAGATGCTGGGAGCGGGACCGCGTGCGGTGCCGGCCCGTTACGAGATCGAGGACGAGGTCATCGACCGGGGCCGGCTGCGCGCCGTGATCGAGCGCGTGCGCGATGCGTCCGGCTGGGATACTCCGGTCCCGGCCGGTCACGCGCTCGGGATGGCCGCCAACTTCTTCCACACCGAGACGCATATCGCCTATGTGGTGGAGGTGTCGCTGCGGCCCGAGGCCGCGGACGGGGACCTACCGTTCCGGGTGCACAGGGTGGTGTGCGCGCTCGACTGCGGGCTGCTCGTGAACCCGCTGGGGGCGCGCCAGCAGGTCGAGAGCGGCGTCATCTGGTCCCTGTCGAACATGAAGAGCGAGATGACGTGGCGGGGCGGCATCCCCCGGCAGGCGACCTACGGGGACTTCCGCGTCGTGACGCTGGACGAGGCGCCGGACCGGGTCGAGACCCACTTCGTGGACGCGGGTCGGGACGACCCCAACGGCATCGGCGAACCGGTCGTTTGCCCGCTCGCCCCGGCGGTGGCGAACGCCCTCTTCCGCCTCACCGGGCGGCGGATCCGTGGTCTCCCGGTCCGGAGGGCTGACGTGGGACTCTGACGGGAGAGCCCGCTCCATTTTCCGCGGCGCCGCCACGAACGCGTCGCTGGACGCCGCGTAAGCTGCTCCGCGGCAAGGAAAATCCCTACATCCCGTTCCATGAACTCCCCACAGATTTCGTCCGAGCTTCCCGGCCATTTTTAAGCGGCGTATCCGGATGATCAGGGCCCGCGGCGCATCGGTCGCGGGCTCCGGCGACAGGGGGAGGGTATGGCCACCATCACCGCGCGGGCTCCGACGAGTCTCTACGCCGACCGGGTCGGACTGCTGGGCACCGAGCAGGCTTTCGCGTTCACGGCGCTCATCCGGGAGGCCGAGGAACGCGGCCAGGATGTCATCCGCTGCAACCTGGGGCAGCCCGACTTTCCCCTTCCCGCGCACATCGGGCGGGCGGTCCGGCAGGCCATCGAGGACGGCTACACCACGTACTGTGACGCCCAGGGGCTCCTCGAGCTGCGCCGGGCGGTGGGCCGGGACGTGGCCGCGCGCAGGGGGCTCTCCGAGATCGACCCGGACCGGGTGGTGATCTACCCGGGTGCGCGGGCGCCCATCGGCTTCGCCCAGCAGACCTACTGCCAGCCCGGCGATGAGGTCGTGTACCCCACCCCCGGCTATCCGCTGTTCGAGTCCTTCATCCGGTACGTGGGGGCGGTCCCGCGACCGATCTGCCTACGGGAGGACGCGGGGTTCGCGTTCTCCGGGGAGGACCTGGCGGAGGTGGTCGGTGATAGGACGAGGCTGGTGTTCCTGAACTTCCCCTCCAACCCCACGGGCGGCGTGGCCACGCCGGAGCAGCTGCGCTCGGTGGCCGAGGTCCTGCGGCCCCTGGCGGACGAGGGCCTCCGCGTGTACTCGGACGAATCGTACGAGTCCATCGTGTTCGACGGGCGAGAGCACGGCTCCATCGCCTCCCTGCCGGGCATGGAGGCGTGCACGATCATCGTGTCGGGGGTAAGCAAGACCTACTCGTGGACGGGCGGCCGCGTGGGCTGGGCCGTGTACCCGACCGTGGAGGAAGCCAGGATCCACCGGAACCTCAACATCAACTACTTCGCGTCGATCTCCCCCTACAATCAGATCGGCGCCCGCGTGGCCATCGAGAGCCCCGAGAGTGGGCCGGCGGTCGAGCGAATGGTCACGGCGTTCCAGGAGCGACGGGACGTGACCGCGGCGCTCCTGAACGAGGTGGAAGGTGTTCGGTGCCTGAAGCCCCAGGGGGCCTTCTACGTCTTCCCGAACGTGGAAGGGCTGCTCGAGCGGCTGGGAGCCCTCGAAGCGTACGGGGCTCTCGAGCCGGGGATCCGGGAGCGCACGAGCCCGGCGACGCTGTTCCAGCTCTTCCTCCTGTTCCGTCACGGCGTGGCGACCATGGACCGGCGCTCGTTCGGGGTCCTGGAGAGCGAGGGGCAGCACTACCTCCGGGTGTCGGTCGCCACGGCCCGCGAGGACCTGGAGCGGGCCGTGGGGCTGATCGACCGGGCGGGCCGGGATGTGGAGGGCTTCGGGGCCTTCGTCCGGGAGGAGCGGCACCTGTGGCTCTGAGACGGGACCGGCGGCTCCGGACCCGGGACGGGGCCCGAACGCGTACGACGTGGGGAAAAGCATGAGCGTTCAGTTCGGAACCCGGCGGGGAGAGTGGCTCGACGTCCGCGAAGTCGGGACGGAGGGGCTGGCTCCCTGGGAGCAGGACGCGCGGGCGCGATTCGACCTGGTCTACAGGACCCTGTGCGCGATCCTGTACAACTATGCTCCCACGAGCGGCCATCCCGGGGGCTCGATCTCGTCGGGCCGGTTCGTGGCGTCGGTCCTGTTCGGGCCGATGGAGTACGACCTCTCCGACCCCCGGCGACCGGACGCCGATCTCATCAGCTACGCGGCGGGCCACAAGGCGTTGGGCCTGTATGCCATGTGGGCCCTGCGCGACGAGGTGGCTCGCCACGCCGCGCCCGAGCTCCTCCCGGACGACGTCGGTCTCCGGCTCCGCCTGGAGGACCTGCTCGGCTTCCGCAGGAATCCCTCCAACCGGACCCCGCTGTTCGTGGAGCTAGGAGCGAAACCGCTCGACGGCCACCCGACGCCCGCGACCCCGTTCGTGCCTCTGGCCACGGGCGCGTCGGGCGTGGGCATGGCGAGCTCGCTCGGGCTCGCGCTGGCGGCCGCCGACCGCTACGGACGGGACGCTCCCCGCGTGCACATCGTGGAGGGAGAGGGCGGGTTGACCCCGGGGCGGGTGTCCGAGGCCCTGGCCTTCGCGGGCACCGCGTCGCTGGACAACGTCGTCGTCCACCTGGACTGGAACCAGTCCTCCATCGACTCGGACCGCGTGTGCCGGGAGGACGGCCAGCCCGGCGACTACGTCCAGTGGACTCCCGCCGAGCTCTTCTACCTGCACGACTGGAACGTCATCGAGGTCCCGGAGGGGACCGACCTGGCCCAGATTCGGGCCGCCCAGGGCCTCGCGCTCGAGCTGGAGAACGGGCAGCCCACGGCGATCGTGTACCGGACAACCAAGGGCTGGCGCTACGGGATCGAGGGTCGGAAATCCCACGGCGCCGGTCACAAGCTGTGCTCCGGATCCTTCTACGAGGCCCTCTCGCCTCTCCTCGATGCGGCTCCGGTGGCGGCCCCGACGACGCTGAGCGGTCCGATGGACGTGCCTTTGGGCGTGCCCCGCTGCGAGCCCGGGGAGAGCGTCTGTCATCTGGGGGGCGACGCGGCCCAGATGGAACGGTGCTACTGGATCGCGCTCCAGCACGTGCGCCGCACCCTGTCGGAGAATCCGGAGCTGACGAACTTCCTGGCCGAGGCCCTCCGGGAGTCCCGCCGGCGCCTGGATGCCCGGGATCGAGCCCCGCGCGAGCATGGTCCCGACGTCGAGGAGATCTTCCTGGCGGCGGCCGCCGGAGCCGAGGGTGCCGGTGCGCCCCGGCCGGAGGACATCGCCCTCGAGCCGGGGACGGTCTTCCCGCTGCGCAAGCAGCTCGGTCGGGTCCTCGGGCACCTGAATCGGGTCAGCCGGGGAGCGCTCCTCATCGGGGCGGCCGACCTCCTGGACTCCACCGCCGTGTCCGCGGGCGCCGAGGGGTTCCCGGGTGGCTACTACAACCGTCGTACGAATCCCGGCTCGCGCCTCCTGTCGGTGGGCGGCATCGCCGAGGACGCCCTGAGCGGCGTACTCTCGGGGATCGCGAGCTTCGGCGGGCACGTCGGGGCGGGCGCGTCCTACGGGGCCTTCATCGCTCCCCTGGGTCACATCGCTTCGAGGCTCCACGCCATAGGCCAGCAGGCACGGGCGTCGGTCGATGGGGGCCCGTATCGGCCCTTCTTCCTGGTGTGCGGCCATGCCGGGCTGAAGACGGGGGAGGATGGCCCGACCCACGCCGACCCGCAGGCGCTGCAGCTCCTGCAGGAGAACTTCCCGCCGGGCACCATGATCACCCTCACACCGTGGGAGCCCGGCGAGATCTGGACGCTGGTGGCGGCAGGGCTCTCCGCCCGGCCCGCGGTGCTGGCGCCCTTCGTCACCCGGCCCGCCGAGCCCATCCTGGATCGTGAGGCGCTCGGGTTGGCCCCTACCTCCGCCGCGGTCCACGGCCTGTACCGCCTCCGGGCCGCCCGGGGCGAGCCCGACGGGACCGTGATCCTGCAGGGATCGGGCGTGACCTACGCCTTCGTGCGGGAGACCCTGCCGCTCCTCGAGGCGGAGGGCATCGACGTGGACGTGTATCACGTGTCCAGCGTCGAGCTCTTCGATCGTCTCACCGCCGAGGAGCGGGACGCCATCTTCTCCGAGGCGCGGGCCTCGGAGGCCATGGGGATCACGGGCTTTACGCTCCCGACGATGTACCGCTGGGTCGCTTCGGGGATGGGCCGCCGGCACACGCTCCACCCCTTCCGGGCCGGGCACTTCCTCGGCAGCGGGCCCGGACCGGAGGTGATCCACGAGGCCGGACTGGACGGAGAGGGCCAGTTCCGGGCTATCGCGGCCTACGCGAACGAACGGGCTCGCCAGCCGGCCGGCGTGGGGAGCTGACGAAGGCGGTACCGAGCCATCAGACCGGGCTCCCGGCCGACGGGCCGCCCGCCCGGCTCAGGGTTCGACCGGGCCCTCCACCCGGGGCCACTCCGGCCCGTGCAGGCGCCGGAGGAAGTCGTGGGCGAGCCAGCCGACCCGGAGCGCCGCAGCCATGGCGCTTTCGGCTTCCGACTCGGTCGCCCTGGAGTGCCGGCCTCCCATGTGGTTGTTCACCACGTAGGGCCTCGGGTCGGCGACCGGACCCTCCGCGAGCGCCTCCGGGACCGGGGCCCCGCCAATGCCCTTGGAGGCGTACGTGCACAGGGGGCCGTCCGGGGTGATGAAGGTGTTGAGACGGTACTTGACCGCGTACTCTCGCTCCACGCCGTTCTCCTCCAGGGCCTCCAGCTCCGGGGCCACGAACTCATAGGCCACGTAGGGCGGTTCGAGGAGGCTCGGATCCAGCCGGGACGTCCTGTACATGCGGACATCCCGGGCCTCGTTCAGCAAGGCGTGCTTGACCACGACGTTGGGGAAGCGGCCGCCCGGGTGCGCGTCGGGAACCTCATCCGACGAATGGATGCGGCGCGGCACCGGGATGCGATCCTCCTCCGCGGCACGGGCGTTGTGGCGCTCGATCTCGGCCTCGAACAGGCCCTTCTCCTCCAGGAGAACGTCCACCGGGTGCGGCAGCGTCCGGATGTTGACGAACAGAGTGCGCTCCGCGTCCGGAGCCATGATCGGCTCCGTCTCGCGCCGGCACCGGGACCGCACGCGCGGGTCGTCGCGGATCTCGAGCTCGAGGCCGGCCGCCGAGGCCTGGGCCTGCCACCACGCTTCCAGGCGACTCGACGGCCCCGCGACGCTGGACGGGTACAGGACGATCCGGTCGCACCCCTCTCGCCGGGCCCCCTGGATCATCGCCTCGAGGAGAGGGTCACCCTCCGCGTGATGGCGCTCGCGTCCGTGCGAGAAGAAGCCGGGGTTGATGTTGGCCTCGATGTAGTAGAAGTAGCCGTCGGACGGGAGGAGGTCGAACCCCACCATCATCCAGCTGCACACCTTGCGGGCCGGATCCCGGTAGACGGGACTGATGCGGGGGTCACAGGGCACGCCCCGGACGTATTCGACGGCGGCGTGCATGGGATCGATCCCGGCCCACTTCCAGAGCGCGTGGAAGCCCGATCGGAGCCAGGGGCCCGCGTAACGCGAGACCGTCAGCCAGCCACGGCCGGCTCGCTCGCTCGCCGCGCACAGGCCCCGACCGCACAGGTAGATCCAGCGTCCGAGCCGGCGCCAGCGTCGCCCACGTCCGCTCACCCTCCGGCCCCGCAGAGAGATCTCGCTACCAAGTCGGAAGGCAGGGCCGTACACGCGGCGGTGCAGCCGGTGACCGGCCGTGAAGCTCCTCTCGCGCATCTCCCAGCTGACCGCGTCGGCGAGGGCTTCCCGCAGGCGTCGCGGAAGCTCCCCGAACGGCCCGAACGACGCCTCCGGGTCCTCCCAAAGGCGGCGGTACACCTCCGGCGTCCATGCGGCACGGCGGCGCAGCCAGCGGATCATCCGGCGGACTTCGGCGCCGCTCACGCGGGAAGGGAACGCCTCGGCCAGCTCGGCCACGACCCGTGCGGGCGCGGGGAGCTCCGGGTCGGGGCCGGCTGCGTGTCGAGCTTCCGGAGCTTCGGCTAGGGCCATCGACGGAACCTCGGGACGGTGTGCGTCGGTCCGCGGATCGTGCGACACGACCGGTTCACCTACTTGGGCCTTCGACCGGATGCGCGCAAGGTCACCGGCCTCCGGGCAGAGGTGAGGTGGCCCGCGTTGCTCTCGACATCCTCTGTCGCGAGATCGTCGGCTCGCCCGGCCAGCCACCCGCGGAACATCGGCTGCGGGAGCCAGAAGCGCGGCGCGTCGAGCATCCGATACTGGCTCACGCCCTCCACCCTGTAGTAAGACTCCCGGGACTCGGCGAATTCCATCGCCGTCTTGCTGCTGGAGTCTACGTCGGCGGGTCGAGGCTCATCAAGCCGCGGATCGGGCCTTCATCCCCGCGCCGGCTCCGGCTTCCCCCGGCGGCGGCAGCCCGGCCTTCCGGCAAAAGGCGGCGTAGCGAGGGTCGTCCCGGTAGCGAAGGAGGAAGGGATCGGCGAGGAACCCGCTGATCCCCGGGTCGTGCTGCCGCCAGGCACGGTCCAGCCACGCGAAGGCCGGGTCGGGCTCCCGACGCAGGGCATAGATTTCGGCAATCCCGAAGGCGTTCACGTTCCCGTCGATCGAGACGAGGGTGTCCAGCGCCGGGTCGGCGCGGGCCCTGTCGCCGAGCGCCGTGTAGGCCAGGGCGAGGGCCGCGCGCCGAGCCCCGGGCGACGGCTCCGCCAGTGCGGCACGGAGCGCGGCCGCCGTGTCGCCCCTTAGGACCTCGTTCCACGCGAGGGCGGCGTGGCGGCCTGGACTGGTGGGCTGGAGGGCGATGACGCGGCGGGCCGCCGCCGCCCCCTCCTCGTAGCGCCCCAGACCGGCGAGATCCCAGGCCAGATCCGAGTACGCGAACGCATCCAGTGGATCGGCCTGGAGGGCCTGGCGGAAGAGTCGGACCGCCTCGTCGAGCTGGCCCAGGGTCGCCAGCGCGGAAGCGAGGTAGCGTTGCGCCGGACCGCTGCTCGGCGCCAGCTCCAGCGCCCGGCGGTATTCCGCCTCGGAGTCGCGCCAATCGAGCTGGCTCTGCAAGAGGATGCCCCTGGAGAGGTGGCCATCGGCCAGGTCGGGATCCAGCGACAGCGCCGCATCGGCCGCCGCTCGCGCGCTGTCGTAGGCCTGGCGCCGCTCCGGGCCGGCCGGCGATCCCCTGCCCACGTCGGTCCAGGCGTGGGAGAGCGCCGCGTAGGCCGCCGCGTATTGGGCATCCAGCCGGATCGCCTGCCGATAGTAATCGATGGCCGTGCGGAGGTCGGGCTCCGTGAAGCGCCGGAAGTAGAAATTGCCCTCGAGGAAGACGTTGTAGGCCGGGACGCTCCCTCCCGGAGGTCGGTCGCTCTGGGCAGGAGCGCCCGGTCGACCGGGGCCGAGCAGCCTCGCTTCCAGCGCGGTCGCCACCGCCTTCGTGAGGTCGTCCTGCAGCGCGAACAGCTTCCTGTAGGGCCGGTCGTAGCGAACCGACCACAGCATGCTGCCGTCCGCGGCGTCCACGAGCTCGGCCCGGATGCGCACCTCGTCGTCCTCACGGCTGACGCTGCCCTCGAGGAGGTGCGTCACGCCGAGCTTCTGTCCGATCATCTTGCTGTCCAGGTCCTTCCCTCGGAACTGGAACGAGGACTCTCGACCTATGACCCTGAGCCCGGGCAGCTGGCTCAGGGCGATGATGAGGTCCTCCGACAGGCCGTCGGAGAAGTACTGGTTGGTCGAGTCGTCGCTCGCGTTGACGAAGGGCAGCACCGCGATCGAGCGGTCGGACGCCGCGCTCGTCCCGCGTCCGGACGTGGCGCGCGACGGACCGAACTGACGCCACGCGAGGACGGCGACCGCGCCCGCCAGGACGGCGATCGTGAGCGTGTTGAGGGTGCCCCCGACCCGGCGTCCCTGGGCGATCGGCCGGGCGATCGGCGAGTCGGCCGGCTCGGTGCGGCGGACGCCTTCGGGCGTCACCTCGAACGCCCACGCCAGCACGAGGGCGATCGGGAACAGGAGCGCGACGACCCCCAGGAGGACCCTGAACACCCAAAGCGGGGATCCGAGGGCGGGCAGGACGAGACCGGCCATCTGCAGGACGAGCCAGGCCGCCGCTCCGTAGGCGAGGGCGACCCTGACCACATGGCGGCGCTTCAGCTCCTCGAGGAAGGAGCTAGAAGAATTCACGGGCCGGGAAGGGTCGACCATTCAGCAAAGCTGGATCGAATCGGCGAATTCGTCAACCGGAGCCCCGGCCGGCTCCCGTCGCGGCGGGGGCCCTCGCCCGAGCAGGACCTCCGCATCCAACCCGCGTCCGTTTACCTCGCCGGCGCGATGTTCTGGTTCAGGTGGAAGAGGTTGTCGGGGTCCCACTCGGCTTTGACCCGTGCCAGCCGGTCGTAGGTCCCGCCGTAGTTCTCCCGGACCCGCGCCTGGTCCTCGACGTCCATGAAGTTGGTATAGCCGCCCTCGAAGCCGGCGAACGGGTGTACGGCGTCGTAATAGCCGCGGACCCACGACCGGAACGTCTCCGTGTCGGCCGGATCCGTCCAGAAGCCCACGATGTTGATGGCGAACTCGGCGTCCCGCGATCCGAATGCGGTCTCCTCGGGCCCCACGTCCCGCACGGCCCCTCCGAGCGGATAGATGTGCGCGGCCGATTGGACGTTGGGCACCAGGGCGCCATGCTCAAGGTGCGCCGGAACGGCGTCATCGGCGACATCGAGCGCGAAGTCCGACTTCCAGTAGGAGTAGCAACCGGGGGGCAGGAGCGCGTCGAAGGCGCCCTGGAGGGCCGGGTAGGGCATCGGACCGACGTGCTGCCCGATCACGGGACCCGCCGTCTGCAGCGGTTCGAGCACCGCCTGTGCCTCGTCCGGGTCGCCGCTCCAGCAGGTGACCAGCAGGCACACGTTGTCGCCTTGGCGCTCCTCCGGGATGAAGGGCAGGGGCGGCGCCCGGTGGAAGCCGAAGAACGCGCCCAGCTCCCGGGGGGCCTCCCGCAGGTAGTCGCGCCACGTGCGCAGCACATCGGCGGCGGCGTCGAGCTCGAATACGATCGGCCCGCCGACGATGTCCTTCACGGGCTGCAGCTCGAAGTCGAAGGACGTCACCACGCCGAAGTTTCCCCCGCCTCCGCGCAGAGCCCAGAACAGGTCGGCGTTTTCGTCTCGGCTGGCCGTCACCCGCCGTCCTTGCGCCGTGATGACGTCGGCCGAGAGGAGGGAGTCGCAGGTGAGGCCGAAGCGCCGGTTGAGGTAGCCGATTCCGCCGCCGAGGGTCAGCCCGCCCACGCCCGTCGTGGACACGAAGCCCGCCGGGACGGCCAGGCCGTAGGCGTGGGTGGCGTGGTCGAGCTCCCCGAGCTTGGCGCCGCCGCCCACGCGGGCCGTCCGGGCCTGCGGGTCGACGCGGACGTTCCGGATGGCCCGGAGGTCCAGGACCACGCCGTCGTCACAGGTCCCGTACCCCGGGGCGCTGTGTCCGCCGCCGCGCACCGCGAGCTCCAGACCGGCCTCGCGGGCGAAGTTCACGGACGCCATGACGTCGGCCTCGTCCAGGGCCTGGACGATGACGCGCGGGTGCCGGTCGTGCATGGCGTTGTAGACCGCCCGGGCCTGGTCGTAGCCCTCGTCGTCGGCGGTGATGATGGGGCCCCGGACCCGCTTGCGGAGGCTCTCCATGGTGGCTGCTGGTGACATGACGTCCGCTCCTAACTGCGCCGAGAGTGGGCTGCGGCGGGGCGGCCGGCTACCTCACCCGCCGTCGGACCTGTACGTTCTCCGAGACTGCGTGGGCTCGTGGGGTGGTATCGAAAGACACTGGGTGGGCGGCGGGCCGGTCCGCAATCGCATGTTCATGCGAGGGGAACCGTCCGTGCCGCCGCGGCCAGCGCGCAGGATCCCTGCTCGACCTCATCGGGAGGCTTCGAAGGCGGAAGCCCCCCGGCGCGCCGCGGGCGGATGCGCCTCATGCCCTCCGCACGGCCAGCGCGCCGCCCACGCCCCCCGCGACCGCCGAGGCCAGGGTCCCGAACAGGAGGATCACGGCTGAGACGTCACCGAGCCCGAAGGAGACGGCGATGCCCACGAGCGCGCAGACACCGCCGGCGAGGACGCCGCCCAGGAAGCCGATGCCGCGGCCGACCCCTCTCGTCAGACTGCGTGCGAACACGACTCCGGCGACCAGGGAGATCAGCGTTCCGAGAAGACCGAAGCGGGCCGCCACCGCCGGCATGTAGTGGCCGGTCACGACCATGGCCACCTGGAGCAGACTGCCCAGCAGCGTGATCCACAGCGCTCGTCGGAGCCAGAGTGCGTTGTCCATGCCCTCTCACCTCGCGGCGGCAGGTTGATTCCATCCGGACGTCGGGGTCGAACACGGCCGCATCGGCTGGCCAACGCGCGGCGTGGCAGGTTGGTTCCCCCGAGGTCCGGGTCGGACGCGAAGCCGCCTACACGCCTGGTGCACGCCGGCCGCGACGCGCCTCAGCTCCCCCCGGCCCGGCCCTGCAGCGCCTTCCAGCGCGCCATGATCTGGCCGAACTGCGCGCGGGCGGAGTCGCAGGCGGCCACCTCGGCCGCCGTGGCCGGGGTCTCCGCCCGCTGCATCGACATGGCCGCACGGATCAGGTCGTCCCGGGTCCCGTTCAGGGTCGGCGGTCCGGCCGGACCACGCCGGAAGAAGAAGCGGGAGCGGCCCTCCTGGGGCGCGGGCGCCAGGGTCTCGAGCTCCTTCGCCAGCGAGGCCGCCGCCGACCCGCTCCGCCCCTTCACGCTCGCCAGGAGCTTCCGCGCCTCCTGGTAGGCGGCGTGGGCGGCCACGGCGTCATCGTACATCTCGCGCGACAGCCTCGCGACCTGCTCGAGCTCGGCCGGCGAGATCTTCACCCGCGGGTCCAGCCGCAACGTGAGCGGCTGCGTGTAGCTGTGGCCGTCCACGGTGAGGCGCACCGTGTAGCGGCCCGGCGGCGCCCACGGGGCGTTCACGGTCGGATAGGTGTGGTGCGGCACGGCGCCCTGGCCCGAGGCTTCCCGCGGCTCGGGCCCGATCGGCTGGTAGTGGAGGTCCCACGAGAAACGGTGCATGCCTTCCTTCGTGGACAGCACCATCTGGGGGGCCGGCCAGTACAGCGGCACGTTGCAGTTCGGCGCCGTCGGGTCCTTCTGACAGACCTCGTCGTAGGCCTCGGGATGCAGCGCGGGGTCGGGGGAGATCACCGGGTCGTCGCTCGAGTAGGAGCGGATGACGTCTCCGGCGGCGTCCAGGACCTCCAGCTTCACCGGTCCCGTGGCCTCCTTCGGCAGCCAGTAGTCGATGAGGCCGCCCGGGGGCGGGTTCTGTCCGGCGGGCAGCTCCGGCGGCCACTCCGTCGGATCGTTCATCCCGAACCGGACGCGGACCGCCGTCTCGGGACGGAACAGGTAGGCGTCCGCGGCCGCCTTCGCCTCGGCCACCTGCCGCAGCGGCGTCACGTCGTCCAGGACCCAGAAGCCGCGTCCGTGCGTGCCGGCCACCAGGTCCGAGCACAGGCAGGTCGAGTCGTCCTTGACCTGGATGTCGCGCACGGAGACAGCCGGCATGTTCTGGCGCAGCGAGTGCCACTGATCCCCGTCGTCGAACGACACCCACACCTGGGTCTCGGTGGCCGCGTACAGGAGGCCCTTCCGGCGCGGGTCCTCCCGGATCGAGTTGGCGACGGCGCCCGGCGCGAGGCCGCCGTCGATCTCCGTCCACGTCTTGCCGCCGTCGTGCGTGCGCCAGAAGTGCGGGTTCATGTCATCGATCCGCATCGTGTTGACGGCGGCGTAGGCGGTCAGCGTGTCGAAGTGGCCCGCCTCGATGTTGAAGATCCGCGTCCACGGCTGGATCTGCGGCGGGGTGACGTCCTTCCAGTGGGCGCCGCCGTCCATGGTGACCTGGATGGCCCCGTCATCGGTGCCGGCCCACAGCACGTTCACGTCCAGGGGCGACGGCGACAGCGCCGTGATCGTCCCTTCCGGACCCGGCTTTACGCTCGATGCGTATTTTCCGGCGCTGGCCGGGACCTTCCAGGTCTTCCGGGCGAGGTCGGGGCTGATCCGTGTCCACGAGTGCCCTCGGTCGGTCGTCTTCCACACCACGTTGGAGGTGTAGAACAGGAGATCCGGGTCGACCGGCGACCACTGCAGCGGCATGGTGCGCACGTCCCGGTTGTAGGGCCCGCCGCGCGGACCCATGTCGGGCCCGACGTCGGTCGTCTGCCCGGTCCGCCGGTCGTATAGCGACACGTTGGTGCGGGAGCTCCCGTACACCATGTCCGGGTCGCGTGGGTCGGGGGCGGCGATCCCGTACTCCTGGATGTTGACCGGATGCCAGTCGTGGAAGGTGATCTCGCCGTCGTTCCCGCGGCTCTTCACGCACGCCGAGCCCGAGTCCTGCTGGCCGCCGCACAGCCGGTAGGGGAAGGCGTCGTCCGCGGTCACGTGGTACATGGCCGCCGTGGGCTGGTTGTACCAGTTGCTCCAGGACTCGCCACGGTTGGTGGAGACCACCGCGCCCTGGTCCGAGACCGCGAGGATCGTGTTCCGGTCGTGCGGGTCGATCCAGATCCTCTGGTAGTCGTCCCCGCCGTATGCGCCCCGCACGGCCGACCAGTGGACGCCCCCGTCCTCGCTCCGCCACATGACCACGCTGGCGCTGTACACGACGTTCGGGTCCTCGGGATCGACCGTGATGGTCGGGAGGTCACCGCCGCCGATGCGGCGCAGGGGGCGGGCGTCGACGTGGGGTGTGGCCGCGCCGACCGGACCCTCCGGCACGTCGACGGCCGTCCAGTGCTCGCCGGCGTCGGTGGACTTGTAGAAGCCCACGATCCCCGTCGTCCCGCCGTCCCGGCCCGGGCCCTCGCCGTGCCCCGCCTCGGGCGTTCCCGCCACCATGGCGTAGAGGACGTCCGGATCGCTGGGCGCCGCGGCCAGGTTGGCCTCGATCACGCTCGGGAGGCCGCTGGTGAGCGGGTGCCACGTGGTGCCGCCGTCGGTGGACTTGAACACCCCGTTCCCGGAGCCACCGAACTCGTAGCTCTCCCGGAAGCTCTGCTGCTGCTGCCACAGGGTGGCGTACACGACCTGCGGGTTGGACGGGTCGAGCATCACGTCGTTGCCGCTCGTGTACTCGTCCCGGTACAGCACCTTCTGGAACGTCTTTCCGCCGTCGGTGGAGCGGAAGATGCCGCGCTGCTCGTTGGGGCCGTAGGGGTGACCGAGGACGGCCACGAACAGCCGGTCGGGGTTCGTCGGATCGACGACGATGTCCGCGATCATCTGGCTGTCGCGAAGCCCCAGATGCGTCCACGTCTTCCCGGCGTCGGTGGACTTGTAGACCCCGTCCCCGGTGGAGAGGTCGGGGCGTATGATGCCGGCCCCGGTCCCCACGTAGATGATGCTGGGGTTCGAGGGGGCCACCGCGATGGCCCCGATCGAGCTCACCGGCTCGTGGTCGAACAGCGGCACCCAGTTGGAGCCGTAGTCCGTGGAGCGCCACACGCCGCCGTTGTCGTAGCCTACGTACAGGATGTCCGGATGGCCCGGCACCCCGTCCAGGGCGCGCGTCCGCCCGGCCCGCGTCGGCCCGATCTCTCGCCACTGCATGTCGGCGTAGAGGACCGTGTCCGGGTCCGCCGAGCGCGCGGCCGCCTGCGCGGCGGCGGGGCGCGTGAACAGCGCGAGGGACGGCACGGTCGCGACGGCCGCCACCGGCAGGGAAGCCGCGATGGCCGCGAGAGCGGGAGCGAAACGGAAGGAAGGCTTGCGCACGGAAGACGCCTCCTGACGTGCCGGCGAGTCGGGCCGACGGTTCACGGGATCGGGACGGTGCAGTGTGGGGCCTCGGAGCGTCCGGGGCCAGACGTGCCCCGCTGCCGCTCGGCCGAAGTCGGCCGGAGTGTGGCGCGGCGTCAAGCGGACGCCGGGGGCCCGGCGGCTACGATCGTAGACGATCCAGGTCTTCCACTACGGTCGTGGTCTATCCGTCGCTCCACGGGCATGCTCCGCCGCCTGGATGCGCCGCCGCATGCGGGTCCCGGCCTTTCGTACCCCCGGTTCCTCGAGGGAAGAGCCGGCAGATTCTCTGGACGCGGGTGACGACGACACGCGGGAAGCTCGTCCCCGGCGATCGCCCGCGTCAGACGATGAAACTCCAACGCCGTCGACCCGTTGTGGAAGAGACGGCGCCCGCGCCGAAAGCGCGGCCAGAGCGTTCACCTCACCGGGAACACCATGCCAGACGACGGGACGACCGGATCACAGTTTCTTCGCCAGCCGATCACCGATCGGCCGTTTGGGAGCGGACGTCGGCTTGGCGCGGCGGCATATGCCGCCGCGCGCGCCACCGCGCTACTGGGAGCGGGCTTGCTCGTGGCCTGTCGGGCCGGTCGGCCCGCGGCGCGAGGCGGCGGAGCTGCGGAGGGTAGCGCGACGTCCGAGCCGGCGGCCCGGAGCCTCGTGCGGCACGCCGTAGACGCGATGGGTGGCGAGACGGTCCTGCGCAGCCTCCACTTCCTGAGGCTGAGGGGTGTCGAGGTCACGGCCATGGTCGGAGTATCGCCGGACTCCGAGCCCCCGCGCCTCCTGCACGCCACCTTCGACGAGCTCAGGGACGTGCGCGCGGCGCGAGCCCGCCGGCACGCGAAGTTCCGAATGGTCATGCGGTCCGACCCGATCCCGGTGACGCAGGTCATCGACACGACGACGAGCCCGTTCGAGGCGGCCGAGGCCGTGGCGTACGCTCCCGAGCGGCTGCTCCTCCTGGCGCTCGACGCCCCCGACCTCGCGCTGGCGCCCGACACGATCATGCCGGGTGGGACGGTTCGTGTCGTGCGTTTCGGCACGCCGTCCGTTCGCCTCTACCTGGACCCGGCCTCGGGCCTTCCCCGTGGCTGGAGCACCGTGCGCACCTATCCGCGGGACCTGAACGTGTGGGCCCCGTGGGGTGACGTGCGCTCCCGCACCCTGTTCGCCTCGTGGGCGCTGGAGCGGGCCGGCTTCCGGTATCCGCGCACGATCACGGTCGAGCGGGACGGCACGCCCTACCGCCGAATCTCGATCCTGAGCGTGCGGGAGGCCCAGGCATCGCCCGACTCCTTCGCGGCGCCGCCCGGCGCGGGGCCGCCCGGGCCGGTACGTCTCGGGAACGGGCGGGGCGCCGGCCCCGTCGAGCTCGCCCCCGGGGTGGTGCTGGTGCCGGGAGCCTACAACGTGGAGCTGGTCCGCCAGCAGGACGGGGTGGTCGTCCTGGAGGCGCCCCACTCCGGGGCCTACAGCCGCCTGGTGCTCCAGGAGATCGCCCGCCGCTGGCCGGGCCTGCCTGTGAAGGCGCTCGTCTCGACCACCGACGCGTGGCCCCACGACGCCGGGGTTCGCGAGTACGTGGCCCGCGGGGTCCCGATCTACGCGCCCGCCAGGGGCGCGGCTCTCGTGCGCCGCCTGGTCTCGGCCCCGCACCGCCTGGAGCCCGACGCCCTGCAGCGAACTCCCCGCTCTCCGGAGCTGCGCGTGGTCCGCGACACCGCGGTGATCGGGAGCGGGGCGAATCGGCTCGTCCTGGCGACCGTCGTCGATCCGAGCGGAGAGGGGGGGCGGCTCATGGTGGTCTACCTCCCCGGGCACCGGCTCCTGTATGGCAGCGACCTTCTCATCCCCCGGCGATTCGAGCCGGAATTCTGGCTCGGGGCGTGGACGGCCCTGGTGGACGAGGTTCGAGGTCGCGGCTGGGCGGTGGACACCGTCACGGCGCTCCACGACCCGCCGGTCGCCCTGTCCGAGGTTCGGAAGGAGACGGCGCTGTCCGGCCCCGGCCGGGGCCCGTAGCTTCGGCTCGGATACGGAGGTCCACCCGAACAGGAAGAGCCGTGACGTGAACAAGGAAGCGCTGGACCAGATGTGGGACCAGATGCGCCAGAAGTACGGCGTGTACCTGCGTCTCCTGGCGGTGATCCCCGAGGATCGCCTGCACGCCCACCCCATCCCCGACATGCGGACCCCGGCCGAGCTGGTGGCGCACGTGTCCGGCACGGTCGTGCGAGACATCGCCGAGGGGATCGCGAAGGGAGAGATCACCGCGGAGGAGGACGCCGAGGCGGGCGTGGCGGCCGGCCTCACGAGCACGGAGGACGTCCTCCGCTTCGCCCGGGAGTGCTGGGGCAGGGCACAGCAGGCCGTCGACCGGATCGGCGACGCGGATCTCCAGGCCATGGTGGCGACGCCCTGGGACATGACCTTCCCGGGCTGGGTGGGCTTCCACATCCAGAGCGACGAGTTCCTCCACCACCGCGGGCAGCTCTACGCGTACGCGCGGGCCTGCGGGGTGGCCCCGCCCTTCATCTGGAGCTTCGAGGAGAACGCGCCGGAGTTCCGGCCGGCGACCTGACCGGGCGGCGCTCGGGTCCGCGCCGGATCGGCCGGCGCCTCTCGATCGAAACAGCCGTCCTCGCGCGCCGCGCGCGCTCAGGCAGGCACCCGCCGCCTCAGATCACCTCGTGCGAAGTCGTCACGGGGACGCCGTCCCGCAGCGCATGGGCTGGAGTCGAAACCGACCGCGTCCCGGGCAGGTTGGCTTCCATGTGACCGGCGACGAAGGTCGTAACCGCGGGGAGGTTCTACCCCCGCCGCGCCGATCGTGCGCGTGCGCGCGCCGCGTCCCCTCGGCGAAGGAGCGCCGACATGTCTTTCCGAACCATGATCGCTCCGACGTGGTGTCCCTCCGGGACCGCGTGGGCGGCCATCGTGACCGTCCTCCTGATCGGATGCAGCGGGAGCAGCACGGCTCCGCCGGCCAGGGGCTCGATTCGGACCACCGTGACGACGACCGGCGCGAACATCGACCCGGATGGCTACGAGCTGGATCTGTTCGGACCGAGCAACCGTTCGCTCACGATTACGGCCAACAACGAGGTGCTCCTCGCAGACCTCACAGGCGGCCAGTATCAGCCGCAGCTCAAGGACGTGGCCGCGAATTGCGCCGTGGACGGCGCCAACCCGATGGACGCCACCGTGGTCGTCGGCGACACGGCCTCCGTGGACTTCGGCGTGACCTGCCAGTAGCGGGTCCCCGAGCCGCGGCGGGAAGCCGGGTGCATGGTGTCCCGCCGAGAGTCGGCTTAGCGCAAGGTCGGCCCGGCGGAGAGTCGGCCTACCGGAGGAAGTGCGCCCCGAGGCAGCCGATCGAGGCCAGCACGCAATAGGCGGCGAACACGTACAGCGAGTGCCTGTTGAGGTAGGCCAGCAGCCACTTGATCGACAGCCAGCCCACGATCGCCGCGGCCACGAAGCCCACGGCGAACGTGGGCAGCAGATGACCCAGCCCCGGCATCCCGAACAGCTTGTACGTCTCGTAGCCGGCCGCCGCGAGCATCACGGGCGCCGTCAGTAGGAAGGCGAACCTGGCGGCGGCCGGGCGGTCGAAGTCTCGGAGCATCCCCCCCGAAATCGTCGATCCCGACCGCGAGGCGCCGGGGAACACGGCCAGGACCTGGAACAGCCCGACCACCAGCGCGTCGATCCGGTTCATCGTCGCGAGGTCCCGCGAGCGCTTGCCCAGGATCTCGGCCAGCGTCATGAGCAGCGCCGCCATGAGCATCCGGATCGCCGCCTCGACCAGGGGCGCCCGGAACAGCGCCTCCACCGAGTGGCGGAGCAGGATGCCGACGCCGAGGGCCGGGACGCTGGCGATGAGGATATACCAGCCCATGCGGGCGTCGTCCGGCAGGGAGCCGAAGTCGGTGGCCTCGCCCAACGTGCCAAGCGTGGCGCGCAGGATGGCCCACAGGTCGTCGAAGAAGTAGACGAACAGGGCGACCAGCGGCCCGATCTGCACGATGATGAGGAAGGCCGTCATCGCCTCGCTTGGCGGGATGTGGAGCGCCGTCTGTCCGACCAGGAGTTGGGCGGTGGAGGAGACCGGGATGAACTCGGTCAGACCCTCGATCACGCCGAGGATGAGGACATGGAGGAGGCTCATGTGAGCTGTCGTGCCTTCCGGGCGAAGCGAGTGCGGTGTCGGTGCCCCGAGCCCGCGACAGGCGGGAGTGACACACGCCGGACGGAGCCGAAGATGGGATCACCGGTCGCGGCGTGCCACTCGGGAGGAGGGGGCGACCCGGGTCGACCGGAGCCCGGCGGCGCCGACCCGGGGCTCAGGCGGGCCCGGGAGGCGAGTCGAACGTGAGCCTGTGCTTGCGGCGCAGGAAGGAGTGCAGCATGCGGCCTACGCGCATCGTGGCGGCCGAGACGTCGGCCATCTCCGCGCCCGTCGGCACGGCTTCCTCGGCCGCGAGCAGTGTGTTGATCACGTACGGCCGGATGTCGGCGACCGGGCCCTCGGGAAGGGAGGCCGGAATCGGACACGTCCCGACGGCCTTCTTGGCGCCGAGGACGATGGGGCCCTCGGCGGTGAGGAGCAGGTAGGCCCGGTAGTTGAAGGCGTACTCGCGCCGTTCGCCGTCCTCGACGCGGCTCACAGTGTCCGGGGGGAGGTACTCGTACATGACGTAGGGCGGCGACTCGATGCCCTCGGGGATCCGCTCCGTCCTGAACAGCGTGTGCCCGGTCGCCATGTCCCGCAGGGAGTGCTTGACGATGAGGTTCGGAAAGGGTGAATCGAGCGGCCGGCGTGGCAGGTCCTCGTCGGTGTGGATTATCCGGGCCAGCCTGACCCGTTCCTCCGTGGGCACGGCCTCGTTGTAGCGGGCGATCTCGGGCTCGAGGAGGCCCTTCTGGCTGATCACCCATCGCAGGGGACTCGGAAGGGAACGCGAGTTGACGTACAGAGTCCCCTCGGCGTCGAGCTCCATGAGCGGCGTCCACGAGCGCCGGAAGGGAGAGCGGTGGTGGGGGTCGTCCCGAACCTCGTACGCCACGCCGCGGGCGCGGGCCTGCGCCTCCCACGCGGCCCGGAGCGGCTCCTCGAAGAACCAGATGCTCGTCGGGTAGTGCACGATGCGGCGGTAGTCGTGCTCGACCGCGTACCGGCACAGTCCCTCGCAGAGCGGGTCTCCGGCCGGGTAGAGCTGCACCCGGTTGCTGAACAGGCCGGGGCAGAAGTTGGCCTCGAGGTAGGCGAGCTCCCCGCTGGACGAGAGGAAATCCACGCCCACGAGAGCGCAGCTCTCGACGGCGGGCCGCAGGATCCGGAACACGGGGCTGGTGCGCGGATCGTGCGGGACCTCGTCCACGTAGCCGGCCCCGAGGATGAGGGGATCGACGCCGGCCCAGCGGAACAGGGCGTGAAAGCCCGAGGTGCGGGCGCCCGGCGAGTAGCGCCTGACGGCCAGCCAGGCCCGGCCCACGGCCTCGGAGCCACCGGTCAACAGCCGGGAGACTCCGTACAGCGTCCGGCCCGCGTGCCAGTGCCAGCCACCCCGCTGGCGAACGCCTTTCGCGACGCGGGCCAACTCGCTGCCCCACCGGAACACCGGCCCGTGGACCAGGGACTCGAGTCGAACGGAGAGCGTGAAGGTGCGCTCCAGCATCTCGACCGAGACGGCATCGCTCAACGTGCCGCGGAGGGAGGCCGGGAGCTTGTCGAAGGACCCGAAGTGCGTGTCCGGCTTCTGCCACAGTGCCCTGAAGCGCTGCCGGGAGCAGCCGGTCTGCCTGCGGAGCGTGCGGATCATGCGGCGGGCCTCGATCCCGGTCACGCGGAGAGGGTGCGTCTCCGCCAGGCGCTGAAGTGCAGCTCTCACCGCGGCGGGCGAGCCTCCGTCGTCGGATCGCGTGGCAGCGGGCTGGACGTGGCCCCCGCGGTCCCCGCGAGAGACCGGTCCGCGCGTCATGGCCAGTCCACTCCGTGCAGGCGGGACAGGAAGTCGTGGATCAGCCAGCCGATCCTCAGCGCTGCGGGTTCGATACGCTCGTGCTCCTCCGCGGTGGCCAGTTCGTGGACGGCTCCGGTATGACCGTTGACCAGGTAGGGAGCCGGATTCCGCACGAGGCCTTCGTCGAGCCGCTCGGTGACGGGGGTGGCGGCCGTCGCCTTCAGGACGCCGGCGCAGATCGGCCCGTCGGGCGTGACGAACAGGTTGACCCTGTACTTCGAGGCGTAGTCCCCGGACACGCCGTCCCGACACAGCGGCTCGAGCGCCGCCGGCACGAACTCGAAGGCCACGTGGGGCGGCCGGCTCATCCAGGAGTCCAGCGTCGATGTCCTGTACATGCGGACGTCGCGGGCCTCGTTCAGGAAGGCGTGCTTGACCACGACGTTGGGGAAGCGCCCGGCCGGATCGGGGGCCGGGAGCTCGTCGGAGGAGCGGATGCGCCGCGGCACCGGGATGCGCTCCGCGGCGGGCGCTCGGGCGTTGTGGCGCTCGATCTCCTCCTCGAAGCGCCCCTTCTCCTCTAGCAGGACGTTCACGGGGTGGGGCAGGGTCCGGACGTTGACGAATAGCGTGCGCTCCGTGTCCGCCGGCATGATCGCGTCGGTGGCCCGGCGCCATGACGAGCGCACACGCGGGTCGTCACGAATCTCCAGCTCCACGCCGGCCGCATCGGTGCGCTCCCGCCACCAGCGCTCGACCTTGCGGGAGACCGCGGCGATGCTGGAGGGGAACATGACGATGCGGTCGCAACCCTCCCGCCGGGCCCCGGCGACGAGCACCTCCAGCAGCGGATCGCCCTCGGGGTACAGCACCCGGCGCCGGAGCATGAAGCCCGGGTTGATGTTGGCCTCGATGTAGTATACGCCCCGGTCGGAGAAAAGGAGGTCCAGGCCCACCATCATCCAGCTCGACACCCGCCGCCGCGGGTCCCGGTACACGGGGCTGACACGGGGGTCGCACGCGACCCCCCGCACGTACTCGATCGCCGGCCGCATGGGATCGACGCCCGCCCACTTCCACAGGGCGTGGAATCCCGACGTCTCCCACGGACCGACGAACCGGCTGGCGTCCAGCCAGGCCCGGCCGGCCCGTTCGCTGGCCCAGCACAGTCCGCGGCCGCACAGGTATACGTTCCTGCCGGCCCTGCGCCAGCGGGCGCCTCTCGAGGAGAGCCGCCGTCCCCGGTGAGCGATCTCGCTGCCCAGGCGGAAGAGGGGCCCGTGGACGCGGCGGTGGAGGCGGTCACCGGTAGTGAAGCTGCGCTCCTCCATCTCCCGGGCCACGGCGTCGGCGAGGGCGGCGCGAAGGTGCGGCGGCAGGTCGTCGAACGGGCCGAACGATGTCCCGGGTCGAGCCCACAGGGCGCGGTAGGCCTCCGGGGACCAGCCCGTTCGGCCGCGCAGCTCCCGGATCATGCGCCGGGCCCTGCGGCCGCTCACCCGCGGCGGGTGCGCCGCGGCCAGCTCGGCCAGGGAGGCTGCGGCCGGGTGGAGACCGACCTCTTCTCCGCCTGGAGCTGTGGTCGGGACGCCTGGGGTGGCTAGCGCCATGGAGGTCACCTCGAGCTCGGGGGAGCGATGTCGGCGGTCAGGCCGCCGGGTTCGGAGTGGTCTCGAGGGCGTGCTTCCGGCGTAGGAAGTCGTGGATCACCCGCCCGACCCTCAGCGTGGCCCCCTCGAGCTCCTCTTCCTCCCGGGCCGTGACCGACCGCACCGTCGCCGCCACCATGCCGTTGATCACGTAGGGTCGAATGTCCTCGATCCGGCCCGCCGGAAGCTCGGCCGGCACCGGGACGTCACCCACGTTGCCCTTCGCTCCCAGGTACACGGGTCCGTCGGGCGTGATGAGCAGGTAGGCGCGGTACGTGACTCCGAAATCGCCGGGCTCGCCCTTCTCCGACACGTCCTGCAGTTCGGGGGGCATGTAATCGAACATCAGGTGCGGCGGCGATTCGAGTCCGTCCGGGATCCGGTCCACCTTGTAGAGGACCAGTCCCGTACCCATGTCGCGGAGGGGGTCCTTGACGATGAGGTTGGGG
This sequence comes from Candidatus Humimonas hydrogenitrophica, assembly GCA_947581615.1. Classification (GTDB taxonomy): domain Bacteria; phylum Gemmatimonadota; class Gemmatimonadetes; order Palauibacterales; family Palauibacteraceae; genus Humimonas; species Humimonas hydrogenitrophica. The sequence goes on along the minus strand of CANPVD010000119.1, from coordinate 11,849 downwards.
AACCGGGAGCCCGGCTCGGGCGGCACCAGATCCTCGTCGTCGTGGACCCGTCGGGCCATCGGGATCCGGTCGGGCTCGGGGGCGAACGCGTTGTACCGCTCGATCTCCACGTCGAGCAGCCCCTTCTGGCGTATGACGTAGCAGAGCGGGCTCGCCAACTGGCGCGAGTTGACGTACAAGGTGCCCGTGGCGTCGAAGTCCATGCGCGGCTCCCACGGCCGCCGCCACGGGGAGCGCAGGGCCGGATCGTCGCGGATCTCGAGCTCCAGGCCCAGGGCCCCGGCCTGCCGGCGCCAGGCCTCCTCCATCTCCCGCTCGAAATGCCACATGCTGGACGGGAAGTAGACGATGCGCCGGAAGCCGCGCCCATGAGCGAATCGGCAGAGTCGCCTGCCCACGGGGTCGTCGCCGTCGTAGGTCCACATCCGGTCCAGGCCCATGCCCGGGTTGAAGTTGGCCTCCAGATACACGAGCTCTCCGCCGGAGGGAAGGAAGTCGACGCCCACGAGCGCGCAGCTCTCGACGCCGCGGCGCGTGGCACGGTGGACGGGGCTCACGCTCGGATCGTAGGGCATGGCCTCCAGGTAGCCGACCGCCACGGCGCCCGGGTCGACGCCCGCCCAGCGCCACAGGGCGTGAAAGACCGAGGTCCGGCCGAAGGGCGCGCGGCGACGGACGGCCAGCCACGCGCGACCCGCCGCGCGGGAGGCGGCGGTGATGGAGCGTCCGAACAGGTGCACGCTCCGCCACGCTCGTCGCCGCCATCCTTCCGTGAGCCGATGCCGCCGTCCGATCCGGGCCAGCGCGCTACCCATCCGGAACGCGGGACCGTACACGGCCCGGTGGAGGGCGTCGGAGACCGTGAAGCTCCGCTCGCGCAGCTCGAGGTCGGCGGCGTCGGCGAGGGCCTCGCGGAGCGGCACGGGGAGGGAGGCGAAGGGTCCGAGCCAGCGCTCGGGCGACGCCCACAGCTCCCGGTAATCCTCGCGGGAGCAGCCGGTCTGACCCCGAAATCGTCGCACCATGCGCGAAGCCGACGTTCCGCTCACCCGGGAGGGGATGGCGGCGAGTTCGGCGAGCGCGCGCTGGATGTCGTCGGCGAGAGGTTGGTTCACGCTGATCGCTTCGGCACCGAATTCCGGTGGTCGGAATCCGCGCGGGTCGGGCGGGCGAGAGCCCGAAGGGGTGGAGACGGCAGCGCATCCTTGGATTCGCTCCAGGTGCCCACGGCGCCACCCGAAAACCGGCGCGTCGGCCATCCTCTCCAGCCGCCAGTGTAAGCCAGCCCGGGGATTATGCGCAAGATGAGAGGTCGGCGCTCATCCCGGCGGGTTTGCCCGGGTGGCGATGCCGGACGGGGCGGCACAGTTCGACACCCCGCCGAGGCTCCTCGCCTCTCCCGGAAAGAACCTCCGCCGCCAGCGAAGCGCCACGTTCACGAGGCCGATCAATACCGGCACCTCCACCAGCGGGCCGATGACGGCGGCGAAGGCGGCTCCGTGCCCGATCCCGAAGGTCCCGACGGCCACGGCGATGGCCAGCTCGAAATTGTTGGACGCCGCCGTGAACGCCAGGGTCGTGGTCCGGGAGTAATCGGCCCCCGCCGCGCGGCTGGTGAAGAAGGTGAAGGCGAACATGACCACGAAGTAGATGAGCAGCGGAACGGCGACGAGCAGGACCGCGAGCGGCCGGCCGAGGATCTCCTTCCCCTGGATCGAGAACATGACCACGATCGTGAACAGAAGGGCGACGAGCGTCAGGGGCGACACCCTGGGGACGAACGTACCCTCGTACCACGTCCGGCCCCTGGAACGGAGGAGGACGAAACGCGTGACCATCCCGGCCGCGAACGGAACTCCGAGGTAGACGAGCACGCTGCGCGCGATCTGTCCCATCGTGACGTCGACCGCCGCCCCACCCAGTCCGAGCCATCGCGGAACGAGGGTGACGAACAGGTAGGCGTAGACCGAATAGAACAGGACCTGGAAGATGGAGTTGAACGCGACCAGCCCGGCGGCGTATTCGGGATCTCCCTCGGCGAGGTCGTTCCACACGATGACCATGGCGATGCATCGGGCCAGGCCGATCAGGATGAGCCCGACCATGAGCTCCGGGTGGTTCCGGAGGAAGAGGAGTGCGAGGGCCGTCATGAGGATGGGGCCCACGACCCAGTTCTGCACGAGGGAGAGGCCGAGGACCTTCCGGTCCCTGAACACGTCCCCCAACTCCTCGTAGCGGACCTTCGCCAGGGGCGGGTACATCATGACGATGAGGCCGATCGCGATCGGCAGCGACGTGGTGCCGACCTGGGTGGCCCGCGTCACGCTCCGCACGAGCCCCGGCCACAGGGAGCCGATCGCGATCCCGGCCGCCATGGCGGCGAAGATCCAGGCCGTGAGGTAGCGGTCCAGGATCGACAGGCGCCGGGCCGTTCCCCCTGCGGTCACGTCCGACCCTCGCGCAGCTGTGCGGCGAAGGCGTCGGGCAGCTCGCTCGCCTGGACGGCGCGCGCGGCTCTCTCCACGTCGTACGGGACCCGCACGTGCTGCACTCGCCATGTCGCGGGGGAAGCGTCGCCGGGTGCCTCGAGGAGCACGTAGCAGGCCCGCGGATCCCCGTCCTTCGGACGCCCGACCGAGCCCGTGTTGACGACCAGGATGCCTTCGACCTCCCGACTCCAGGGCAGGTGGGTGTGGCCGAACAGGATGGCGTCCCCCTCCCCGAGACCCGAGCGCGCCGCCATCTGCCGGCAGAAGTCGTCCGGGCGGTCCTCGGTCCAGTACAGGGTGTTGAGCGTGGGGGCGCCGTGGACGAGCGCCGCCTTCCGGCCGGCCGTGTGACCCCCGGCCGGCCGCAGGTCGATCCGGAAGGGCAGGCCGGCCAGCCGCCGCCGGGTCGCCTCGCTCACGTGGTCCAGGGTCCAGGCGTAGCTCTGGTGGGAGAGCGCTTCCTGTTCCGGACTCTCGGAGCGGCACCCGCAGTGGGCGTAACGGGTGGCCGTGGTGGAATCGTAGTTGCCGGCCACGCCCGCGATGCCCCGCGCGAACAGGAGCTCGACCACCTCGTTCGGCCACGGAGCGTATCCGACCAGGTCGCCCAGGTGGTAGGTAGCGTCGACGTCGGAGCGGCGCTCGATGTCCTCGAGCACGGCCTCCAGCGCGGGGAGATTCCCATGCACGTCGGACAGGATCGCGTACCTCAACGGCGGGCCGGCTTCCGGGCGCGGACGAAGGCGGCCATGAACTTACCCTCGATCTGCGGCGCGACCCGGTCCGGGTCGAGTCCCGCATCCTCCAGGAAGCTCCGTGCCTCCTCGAGCGTGTATACGCGCGTCGGCTCGATCGACACGTCCACGAACCCCGCCTCGGTCAGGAGGCCCCGGAACTCACGCTCCTCCAGGGCTCCGGCCACGCAGCCGGCCCACAGCTCCATGTTGCGACGAATCTCCTCGGGAACGACGCCGCGGACCACGACGTCGGACACCGCGAGTCGACCACCCGGTCGCAGGACCCGAAAGGCCTCCCGGAGGGTGCGCGCCTTGTCGCCCGACAGGTTGACGACGCAGTTCGATATGACCACGTCCACCGACGCGTCGGGGAGCGGCACGGCCTCGATCTCGCCCTTGAGGAACTCGGCGTTCTCGACGTCCATGTCGCGCTGATTCCGTCGCGCCAGCTCCAGCATCTCGTCCGTCATGTCGAGCCCGTAGGCCTTGCCGCCGGGCGCCACGCGCCGCGCCGAAAGGAGGACGTCGATGCCGCCGCCGGAGCCCAGATCGAGCACCACCTCGCCCGGATTGAGGTCGGCGAGCGCCGTCGGGTTGCCGCACCCGAGGGAGGCCGCCAGGGCGTCCTCCGGGAGGCCCTCGGAGTCGCGGGCCCCGTACAGGTCACGCGTGATCGCGTCGCCGCCTCCCTCGGGCCCGCACTCGCACCCGCACCCGTCGGTCTCTGCACCGGTCCGGCTCTCCACCCGCACCGCCGCGGCGGCGTACTTGCGCCGCACCGCCTCCTTGACGTCCTCGCCCACGAGATCCTCCGTTCGGTTTCGTCTCTGCCGGGCCCTTCGGGAGGCGCTCGCCGATGACTCGGGCGTCTCCCCGGTTGCACTTTATAGATACATCTCTATATTGATGATTGTCAAGATAGGTCGGCCGAGGACCGTTCGGTGGGAGGCGTGAAGTGGGCACGGGTACCCTGAGAGAGACGCACCCGGAGGAGGCCGACGCGGCGAGGCTCGCGGCCACGCTCAAGGCGCTCTCGCACCCGTCCCGCGTGCAGATCGTGGAGCTCATCCACGAGCGCGGCGGTGAGATCTGCGTGTGCGAGTTCGCCGGTCGGCTCGACCTCTCCCAGCCGACCATCTCCCATCACCTCAAGATCCTCCGTGACGCGGGCCTCATCGCCAGTCGGCAGGAAGGGACCTGGGTCTACCACACGGTGAGGCGCGACGCCGTGGCGGCCCTGGTGGAGCGGCTGGCCGCCTGGGCCTCGGTGCCGGAAGACGGGTCGGAGCCCAGGGGTGGAGAGGACCGCGCTCCCTGCTGCCCGACCTAGACGGAGCGCGGTCCCGGAGACTAGCTGGGGGCGCGGCCGCCGTCGGCGGCGGACTCCCCCATGGCGCGGACGCCCGGCTCCGAGCGTCCCTTCAGGCCCGGGATAAGGCTCGGCGTCGTGCGCCGATACGCCTCGTAGGCGTCGCCGTGGTACGTCCGGAGGTCCCGCTCCTCGAACCGAAGCGCCACGAGGATGTAGGCGGTGCTGACGGCCGCGAACAGCAGGTGCCCCATCGTCATGGTCGGCGTGGCCCAGAAGGCGATGATGAAGCCGAGCATGAGCGGGTGCCGCACGTAGCGGTAGAAGCCGCGGGTCTGGAAGTGGGGGTGGCGATACTCGCCGCCGCGGAAATACGTCCAGGCCTGCCGGAGCCCGAACAGGTCGAAGTGGTCGATCATCCACGTTCCCAGGAAGACGATCGACCAACCGGCGGCGAACAGGGCCCAGAGGAGCTCCCGTCCGAGCGCTCCGCGGACGTCCCAAACCACACCCTGGATGGGGCGCCAGAAGGCGAACGTGACGAGCAGGATGACGCTGGCCAGGAGCACGAACGTCGACCGTTCCACGGCCCGCGGGACGATACGGGTCCAGCGGCGCTTGAAGGCCGGGCGGGCCATGATGCTGTGCTGGAGGCCGAACAGGCCGAGCAGGACCAGGTCGACGAGGACGGCGGTGCCCACCGGGCCGGCCGGCCCGGTGTCGACGGTGGTCGGCGTCAGGAAGCCCCCCACGAACCCCACCGCGTAGAGGAACGTGACGAAGAACACCAGGTAGCTGGCGAAGGCGTACGCCAGGGCGAACACGCGTGCCATGCTTGCCTCCCGTGCAAGGATGGACGAGAACGGGGCGTTAGGTCATCGATTCTCCGGAGCGTGGTCGGGCCGCGGAGCGACGGGGGTCGCGGAGGTCGCGGCCGATCGATCGGGCCCATGGAGGTATCGAGCTACGCACGGCCCGAATGTGAGGGGGGGCGCCTCCGCGGGGCCAGACCCCTTCCGGCGGAGGGGGTGGAGGAGGCCCCGAGCGCGCCATGCGCCCGAGGCCAGCGGGGTGGGGAGATGGAGGTCGGCTTCAGACCCTGGATGCGCCCGGCGCCACTCGCCCGAGGATGGCCGCTGAGTCACTCTCCGATGCTCCGAACACGGCGGTCGCGCCGGCGTCGGCTGCCATGCAGTCGTCGGCCATCACGGTGACGCTGTGCACGGTGGTCTGCCACGGGGCCGCAGTGGCCGGATCGAGGATGTGTCCGTAGCGGCGGCCGCGGTAGTCGAAGTACTGCTCGTAGTCGCCCGATGTCGCCACCGCACGGTCGGTGACGTCGAGCTGGCCGAGGAGGCGTGTCGGATCGGACGGCGACCGGATGCCCACGCGCCACGGCGATCCTTCCGGAGACAGACCCAGGGCGTACAGGTCGCCCCCGGCGTTGACCATGCCGTCCCGGGCTCCGTGACGGCGGAGGGCCGCGACGGCCCGGTCGACGGCGTGTCCCTTGGCGATTCCGCCCAGGTCGACCCCCACCTCCGGGTGCCTGCGGACGATGTACCCCGGACGGTCGCCCCGGCCGACGTCTCCCCGCGGCCGCTCGACCTCGAGCTCCCGGTACAGGGCCTGGCCCGCGAACGCCGCCACGGCGTCGCTGGCGGGCGGGCTGTGCCGGTGGTCCACGTCCCACAGGGCCAGGGCCCGGGCCAGACCGGGATCGAAGCGGTCGCCGCTCGCACGCGCCCACCTCAGTCCCTCGGCCACCACGCGGGCCGTCTCGGCCCGGACCGGCGTCCGGGCTCCGACGGCCGCCGCGTTCGCCCGCCCCACGTCCGAGGCTCGACTGAACCGGCTCATGGTGCGGTCCACCCAGCGCAACTCGGCCAGGGCCGCCCCGATGGCGGCTTCGGCGCGCTCCGCGTCGTCGTCGACGACCCCCACTTCGGCCAGGGTTCCCATCACGGGGATCGTGCGCCGATAGAGTCGCCGGGAGCGGCGGAGCGCCACCGCCGGCAGGGCCGAGACCACGAAGATCCCCGCGCCGACGGCGACGAACCGTCGGCGGGAGAGCGAGCGCCCCGTGGGAGCAGGCTGGATCACGCCATCCGGCGACCCCCGCTCTCCCGACCCTCTGTCGATGTCGTTCATGGTACCCTGCTCTGGTTGGAGCCCCGCTCGATGCGGTAGTCGGGACAGGACGGACGGGCTTCGTCCCGGCTCCCGTACAGCGAACAACCTTCACCTTCGTCGCCCCGCAGGGCGCAGTCTCCACATCCCTCCTCGCCCCGGTCGGCCAGGCCGAGCCCGACGTACACGCCGACCAGGATGGCCATGCCCACGATCCCGACGAGGAGCTCCACGTCAGGCTCCGGCGCTCAGCAGGCCGGCGAAGCCCATGAACGCCATCGACAGGCTCGCGGCGATGATCATGGCCAGTCCCATCTCCCGGGCGATGGCGGGCACGCTGGCGGTCTCCGAGCGCTGGCGGATCGAGGCCATGAGCACCAGGGCCAGCGTGAAGCCGGCTCCGGCCCCGAGGGCGAAGGCCAGGCCCTCGAAGAAGCCGTAGCCCCGCGCGTACTGGAACAGGGCCAGGTAGAGGATCGCGCAGTTGGTCGTGATGAGGGGCAGGTAGATGCCCAGCGCCCGGAACAGGGCGGGGCTCGTCTTCTTGACCACCATCTCCACGATCTGGACCAGGGAGGCGATCACCACGATGTAGGAGATGAGGCGGAGATAGGGCGCCACCGGGAGGACCCAGGCGTTGAGGAACGAGACGGCGCTGGCGGTGAGCACCATCACGAAGGTCACCGCGCCCCCCATGCGCAGGGCGGTCGGCACCTTCTTGGACACGCCGAAGAAGGGGCACAGCCCCACGAAGTAGGCGAGCACGAAGTTGTTGATCAGCGCCGCCGACACGAAGATGCGGGTCAGGTCTCCCATCGCTCTCTCCAGCCTCTCTCTACGCTACCATCTCGGGGCGCCGCTCCTCCGGGGCCCGGACGCCGTGCGGCCACCGGCGCGGCTTCACGGCCTCGTCCTTCTTCTCGCCTCGCTGCCACCACCAGCTCATGCCCATGAGGATCGCGCCCAGGGTGAGGAAGCCGCCGGGGGGCAGGATCATGATCACCCACGGCTCCCAGTTGTGCGGCATGACCTGGAGCCCCAGGAAGGTCCCGCTTCCGAGCAGCTCCCGGACGCCGCCCATGAGGAGGAGCGCGATGGAGAAGCCGGCGGCCGTACCCACCGCGTCCAGGATCGAGGGCAGCAGCCGGTTCTTCGAGGCGAACGCCTCGGCCCGGCCCAGGATCATGCAGTTGACCACGATGAGGGGGACGAAGGCGCCCAGGGCCTTGGACATGGCGGGCGCCACGGCGCCCATGATCAGGTCCACGACCGTGACGAAGGTCGCGATGATGAGGATGTAGGCGCTCATCCGGACCTGGCTCGGGATGTAGTCCTTGACCAGCGAGACCAGGGCGCTCGAGCCCACGATCACGAAGGCCGTGGCCAGGGCCATGGCGATGGCGTTCTCCACCGAGTTCGTCACGGCTAGGGTGGGGCACAGGCCCAGGATCTGGACCAGAACCGGGTTCTCTTCCCACACGCCCCGCAGGAACACCTCGCGGCCCGTCCTGTCGGTCATGGCCCTTCTCCTCCGTGCGCCCCGCCCAGCGCCGGCCCCACGGCCTCCAGGCTCCGGTTGATGATCGTGATCACCGTGGTGGACGAGATCGTGGCGCCGGTGATCATGTCCACCTGGTGCGGATCCTGGGCCGGGTGCTTGACGCCGTCGATCGGGGCGAGGGCTCCGTCGAAGCCGTGGATGAAGGCGGAATCCGAGGTGATCTTGGCCCCGAGTCCCGGCGTCTCCTTGCTCTCCAGGACCTTCATGCCGAGAACCTTTCGCGTGCTCGGGTCGTAGCCGAAGATCAGCTTGACCACGTCCTGGTAGCCCGGCTTCTGGCCCGGAACGGCGTAGCCCACCATGTGTCCGTCCGCGGCGAAGCCCGCGTACACGGGCCTCGCGGCGGACGAGTCCACCCCGGCCGGCAGGCTGTCGAGCAGCTTGCCGTCCACCACCCAGCGGGTCTCGTAACGCTGGGGCTCACCGAGCACTTCCTCGATGGCCTGGCGGAGCTCGGCGGCCTGGTGGGCCTCGATCCGGGGCTGCGCCCAGCCGTGCACGAGGACGATCGCGATCCCGGCCACCACCGACAGCACGCCCAGCGTGCCGACCAGGAGCAGGGAGGAGGGCTGCGAGCCGATCGCGCCCGGAGGGCCCTTCCTACCGCGCGCGCTCACGCGGTCTCCTTCCGGGCGGCCCGCGTGCCGAACGTGGCGGGACGGGTCGCCTGGTCGATGAAGGGAACGAGGGCGTTCATGAACAGGATCGAGTACATGACCCCCTCCGCCAGGCCGCCCCATAGCCGGATGACTACGGTGATCAGGCCGATGCCGAGCCCGAAGATCCACGAGCCCAGGTTGGTCACGGGCGAGGTCACCATGTCGGTGGCCATGTAGACGGCCCCGAGGATCAGGCCGCCGGAGAGCAGCATGAAGGGAGCCCCCGGCAGGGACGGCCTCACGGCGTGGAGCAGGGCCGACAGCGCGGCGACGGCCGCGAAGATGGCCACGGGGATCCGCCAGTTGAGGTAGCGCTTCCAGGCCAGGTAGGCCCCGCACACCAGGATGAGCACGCCGGCCGTCTCGCCCAGCGAGCCGCCCGTGTTGCCGATCGCCAGCTTGAGGAGGTCGGTGCCCTGGTGCTCGAACTTCATGAGGCCGAGCGGCGTGGCCATCGTCACCACGTCCACCTTCCCGGGCGAGAGCAGCGGGAGCGCCAGGTTGGAGGCGTAGATGTGGGTCCAGCGCTCCGCCAGCGCCGGCCAGGTCGTGAGTGCCGTCGGGAAGGCGGCCTGCAGGAACGCCCGGCCCAGGAGGGCCGGGTTGAAGATGTTCTGGCCCAGCCCGCCGAAGATCAGCTTGCCGAATCCGATGGCGAAGGCGCCGCCCAGGAAGGCCATCCACAGGGGGATCCCCGCCGGCAGCGTGAGCCCGAGGAGGAGGCCCGTGATGACGGCCGATCCATCGCCGACCGAGCCACGCTCGCCCAGCGTCCGCTCGACGATGAAGCACCCGAGCGTCGCGGCGGCGAGCACCAGGAGGGCGCTGAGTCCGAAGAACCAGGTCGACGCCGCGATGACCGGCACCAGGGTGGCGACCACCGTCCACATGATGCGTGGCGTCGAGTCCGGAGAGTGGATGTGGGGCGAGGGGGCCAGGTGGAGCCGGGGCGTGCCGGAGGCCGAGGCTCCGGACGCCCCGGAACCTCCCGCTTCCCGGTCGCCACCTCCGTCGGCCTCTCGCCGCCGCTCCGGCTCGCCGCGCAGCCGCTCGTGGCCGCCGTCCCCGGCCCCTCGATCCACGTTCATGGTCCCGAGCGCTCCCGTCCCCTCTTCCGGTTCCTCAGGCGGCCGCCCCGGCCGCGGACTCTTCCTCTTCCTTGCGTCGACGCTCGATCTTTCGCGTCATCGCCTTGGCGAGGCCGAACATCTGGCTGAGCGGGATGTGCGACGGACACACGTAGGAGCAGCAACCGCACAGCATGCATTCGGAGAGGTGCATCTCGAGCATCTCGTCGTAGTGACCCGCCCGGGCCAGCCGGCCCAGGTCGGCGGGGTCCAGGAAGACGGGGCACGCCTCCAGGCAGCGCCCGCAGCGAATGCACGCCAGCTCGCGCTCGCGCGCGATCGCCTCGCCGGTGAGCACCACGATGCCGGTGGTGCCCTTGAGGACCGGAGCGCCGGGCTCCGGCTGCGCGTTCCCCATCATCGGTCCTCCGAATACGATGCGCTCGGCATCGGGCGTCATGCCGCCGCAGAACTCCAGCACGTCGGCGATGCGGGTCCCGACCGGGACGATGAGGTTGGCGGGGCGCCGGATGCCGGGACCGGTCACGGTCACGATGCGCTCGATCAGCGGGTATCCCGTCTCGAACACCTCGGCGATGGCGGCGATCGATCCCACGTTCTGCACGACCGCTCCCACGTGCATCGGGAGCATCCCGGACGGCACCCTCCGGCCCAGGAGGCTCTCCAGCATCATCTTCTCCGCCCCCTGGGGGTACTTCACCCGGAGGCCCTCGACCCGGATGTCGAGGTCCTCCGGGACCGTGGACCGCAGCGCCTCGATGGCGTCGGGCTTGTTGGCCTCCACGCCGATGACGGCCCGATCGACGTCCAGGGCGTGCATCATGATCCGCAGGCCGAAGTGCACCCGCTCCGGATACTCGACCATCGTGCGGTGATCCGAGGTCAGGTAGGGCTCGCACTCCGCCCCGTTGGCCACGATCACGTTCACCGGCGCGTCCGGTGGGGGCGCCAGCTTGACATGGGCGGGGAAGGCGGCCCCACCCAGGCCCACCACGCCGGCGTCCTGGATCGCGGCCACCACCTCCTGGGGGGTGAGCCCCTCCCACTCGGGCACGATTCGAGGCCTGAGGCTCTGGGGAGAGACCGGGTCCACCTCGATGACCACGGTCTCGGCCATGCTACCGTCGGGATGGGGCCAGAGCCGTACGTCCCTCACCGTCCCCGCCGCCGAGGCGTGGACGGAGGAGGAGATGAAGCCCACGGCCTGGCCCACCTTGTCACCGCGCTCGACCCGGTCGCCCCGCTTGACGAGGGAGCGGGCCGGCGCGCCCGCGTGCTGCCGGAGCGGGATCGCCAGGAGCTCCGGGAAGGGCATCCGCCGGATCGGGAGGCTCGACGTGAGCTCCTTGAGCTCCGGGGGGTGGACCCCGTGGTGGAAGGTACCCATCAGGCGCTCCTCACTGGAACCGCGCGGCGCGCGCGACCCACTTGTCCAGGTCGGGCTCGTCCGGGTTCAGGGGGTCGCCGGGGTGGATGATGCCGGCCGTGCAGCGCTCGGCCGCCTGGACCAGCTCCTTGAACGTCCCCGCCGACGCGTCCTTGATGTAGGCTTGCTTGTTCCCGTCGTAGGCGAACATGTGCGGGTTGAGCTTGGTGCACTCATCGCAGCTGGTACAGCGAGCCGTTTCGATGAAAGGCTCCATCCGCAGTCCGCCGCCCGCCGGCTCCGCCATCGCGGGAGCTTCCGGCTCCGCGGCGGGCGCCGCCGAAGCCGACGGTTCCGGGGCGGCCACCGTGGCGGTGGCCGCGACCACGGGCGAAGCGCCCGGCTCGGCGGCCTGCTCTCCGACCCCGCTCGCGCCGTTGGAGCCGAGCCCGGCCTCCTCGAGCCGGATCGGCTCCAGGTTCGGCGTGGACTCGGCCTCCGCGAGGATCT
>CANPVD010000118.1 GCA_947581615.1 Candidatus Humimonas hydrogenitrophica | reverse complement strand
GGCCGGTCAGGGTGCGGTACGCATCGCCGACGTGCTCGAAGTAGGTCTGGATCAGCAGGCGGGCGCCGGAGCCTGTGGCCACGAGCCGTCCGTAGGCACGCTCCAGCGCCTCGCGCTCGGCCGGGTTCCGATCCTGGACGAAGCAGGGTTCGTCGAGCTGGATCCAATCGGCGCCGGCCTCGACCAGCCGGCCGATCACCTCGACGTACACGTCCACGAGGGGCTCGAGCAGGCGGTGCAGAGACGCGTCGCCCGCGCCCGCTCCCTTGGAGAGGAGCAGGAAGCTGACCGGTCCCGGGAGGACCGGAACCGTGTCGACACCCGCCGCGCTCGCCTCCGCGTAGTGGTCGAACGGCTTGGAGGTGGTGATCCGGAATGCCTGGTCCTCGGCCAGCTCGGGGACGATGTAGTGGTAGTTGGTGTCGAACCACTTGGTCATCTCCATGGCCGGCACGTCGAGCTCTTCGGTCTGGGAGCCCCGGGCCATGGCGAAATACCGGTCCAGTTGCAGCTCGCCGCCCTTCCAGGCGTAGCGCGCCGGGATGGCGCCCACCAGCGCCGTGGTGTCGAGCATGTGGTCGTACAGGGAGAAGTCGTTGGAAGGGATGTGCTCGATGCCCGCGGCCATCTGGGCCCGCCACGCCGCCAGCCGGAGATCGGAGGCCGTGCGGGACAGCTCCTCCGCCGACACATCGCCTCGCCAGAAGCCCTCCGTGGCCTTCTTGAGTTCGCGGTCTCCGCCGATGCGCGGAAAGCCCAGGTTCGCTGCAGTCGCCATGCTCCTCGCCATCTTCCGTGGGTGGTCCATCGTCGACGTCCCGACGCCCGCGCCGACACAGGATGTCCCCCCGGCATGGGCCGGGGGCCAGTCCGAGCGTCAGAGCGGTGTCAAGAAGTGTTCCGCGTCGCGCCGCCGCGCGCGTCCCGCGTCCGAGCTTGCGCCGGGGCGCCCGCGAGACTCTCATCAGACTATGGGCCGTACGCCTTCCGCATGCCGTGAACGCCCCGCCGCCCGCGCCGCGGCGCTCCTCCTCCTGCTGCTCGCCGCCGGGGCGTGCGCGGGGCGCACGACGCCCCCCTCGGTCGGGCCCGGGCCCCTGTCCTCCCCGCCGCCGATGGCACGGGTGTCACCCGGGTGGAGCCAGGTGGGGCAGGCCTCGTGGTACGGCGGCCAGTTCCACGGGCGGGCCACGGCCTCCGGCGAGACCTTCGACATGAACGCGCTCACGGCCGCTCACCGCACCCTCCCCCTCGGCACGTGGATCGAGGTCACCAACCTCGAGAACGGCCGCCACGCGGAGCTCCGTGTCAACGACCGCGGTCCCTTCGTCGGAGACCGCATCCTCGACGTGTCGAGAGCGGCGGCCCGGAAGCTCGGGTTCCTGGTCGACGGCACGGCCAGGGTGAAGATCGAGGTGACCGCTCCCCCGACGGCTTGTCGGGAGATCCAGGTCGGGGCCTACCGTGAAGAGGAGAATGCCCGGGCCATGGTGGCGCGCCTGGAGGACGACGGCGAGTCCGCCCGGACCGAGCCGGGCCCCGACCGCCTCACCCGGGTGGTGGCCGGGCCGCTGGACGCCTCGCAGGTCGACCGGGTTCTGGAGCGATTCGGCGGCGAGGTGCGCTCGTGCGGATCCGGGGACTGACCCGGACCCTCCTCCTGGCCGGGCTCGCCGGCCTCGCGGGTCTCCCCGGGGCCGTCCGGGCCCAGTACTTCGGCCAGAACAAGGTGCAGTACCGCTCCCTCCAATTCTCCGTCCTGGAGACCGAGCACTTCGACCTCTTCTACTATCCGAGCGAGCGGGAGCTGGCCGTGCGGGTGGGCCGCATGGCCGAGCGCTGGTACGCCCGCTTCTCGCGCCTCCTCGGCCACGACATCCGCCAGCGCCAGCCGCTCATCCTGTACGCCAGCCACCCGGACTTCGAGCAGACGAACGCGACCGGGGGGCGCATCGACGAGTCCACCGGCGGCTTCACGGAGCCGCTCAAGCGCCGGGTCGTCCTCCCCGCGGCGGCGTCCCTCCGGGAGACGGACCACGTGTTGGGCCACGAGCTCGTCCACGCTTTCCAGTTCGACATGACGGGCGCGGGCTACCCGGGCGGCGGGGTGGTGCCCGGAGCCCTGCGCCTGCCCGGCTGGTTCATCGAGGGCATGGCCGAGTACCTGTCGGTCGGGCCCGACGACCCGTTCACGACCATGTGGGTCCGCGGCGCCGACCTGGCCGGCCGGCTGCCGGACCTGGGCGACCTGCGCGATCCGCACTACTTCCCGTACCGCTACGGGCAGGCGCTGTGGGCCTGGATCGGCGGGACGTACGGGGACGACCGCATCGGAGACCTCCTGTCGCTGGCCGGCCGCACCGGCTCGGTCCGGGGGGCGATCGCGGCCGCGACCGGCGTGGACGCGGACTCGGTGGTCGAGCGCTGGCACGCGGCCGTGCGGGCGCAGGACGCCGCGGTGCTCGCGTCGACGCTGCCGGCCGACTCGCAGGCGAGGCCCGTCATCGCCCCGGGCGCGGGCCGGGGGAACGTCGCCATCGGGCCGGCGCTGAGTCCGGACGGCTCCGAGCTGGTGTTCGCTTCCGAGAAGTCGCTGTTCTCGCTCGAGCTCTTCCTGGCCGATGCCCGTACGGGCCGGGTGGTGCGTAAGCTCACCCAGACCGCCCTCGACCCCCACTTCCAGAGCCTCCAGTACCTCAACTCCTCGGGCGCCTGGTCCCCGGACGGGTCGCGCCTCGCGCTGGCCGCCGTCCGGAAGGGGCGCGCCGACCTGGCGATCCTCGATCCGCACACGGGGAAGCGCCTGCGCGAGATCCGCCTGCCGGCCTTCGGCGAGATCTTCAACCCCACCTGGGCGCCCGACGGGCGGCGCGTGGCGTTCACCGCCCACGTGGGCGGGTTCACCGACCTCTACGTCCTCGACCTGCGGACGGGCCGCGCCCGGCGGCTCACCCACGACGAGTTCGCGGAGCTGCACCCCGCCTGGTCGCCCGACGGGAGCCGGATCGCGTTCGTCACCGAGCGCTTCACGAGCGATCTCCCCGACCTTTCGTTCGGGGCCTACAGGCTGGCGCTCATCGACCCGGAGTCGGGGCGGATCACCGAGCTGCCGCACCTGGGCGAGGCGGACGATGAGACGAGCCCCGGCTGGGCCCCCGACGGCCGGAGCCTGTACTTCGTGTCGAACCGTGGCGGGACCTCGAACGTGTACCGGCTGGACCTGGCGGCGGGGAGCTTCGAGCGCCTGACCGATGTCCAGACCGGCGTGGCCGGGATCACGCCCCTGAGCCCGGCCCTGTCGGTGGCCCGTCGTAGCGGGGACGTCGTGTTCAGCGTGAACGGGCGCGGCGACTTCGTGTTCGAGCTGTATGCGCTCGAGCGCGGCCCGGACGGCGAGTTCGCGCGGCGGGAGCCCTTGGACACGGCCGTCGAGCGAACGGCGCCGATTCCCGACACGGCGGCATGGCGGCGGGCCGGCAGACTCCCGCCCCTGGATCGCCGCTATGGCGAGGTTCCGGCCCTGCTGGCCGAGAAGACCCTCGGACTGCCGGACACGGTCACTTTCAGGACGCACGCCTATGGCGCCGACCTCACGCTGGACTACGTGGCCCAGCCCACCTTCGCGGTGGGCGCGGACCCGTTCGGCGTGTACGCGGGCGGCGGCGGCGCTCTCTATTTCAGCGACATGCTCGGAAACCGGAACCTCTCGGTCCTCGCCCAGGTCGAGGGGACGGCCGGCCGCATCCTGGAGGGGACCGCCCTGTACGGATCCTACGTCAACCTGGGCTCGAGGATCGACTGGGCGGTCCAGGGCGGGCAGATCCCCTACCTGAGTCGGCAGATCGGGCTGGGGACGACGGTCGTGGACGGCCGCGAGGCGCAGGTGTACCGGGACGTGTGGTTCTGGCAGATCAACCGCGAGATCTCGGGCCTCCTGGCCTATCCGCTCAACCGTGCGGAGCGGGTCGAGCTGTCCGGCGGAGTGCAGAACGTCGACTTCGCCAGCGAAGTCCGGGAAACCGCGTACGATCCCGTGTCGGGGCGGATCCTCTCCGAGCGGACCACGAGCACGGCCTACGACACCCTCTCGTCCCTGAACCTGGCCCGGGCCAGCGCCGCCCTCGTGTATGACAACGCGATCTTCGGGGGCACCGGGCCCCTGGTCGGCGAGCGGGCGCGGCTCGAGGTGGGCTCCTCCGTGGGAAGCATCGGCTTCTATACGCTGCTCGGCGACTTCCGGAAATACGTCATGCCGGTGCGCCCGCTGACGCTGGCGGCCCGGCTCCTCACGTACGGCCGCTACGGCGCGGGCGCGGAGGACCATCGGCTGCGGGAGCTGTTCCTGGGCTATTCCTACCTGGTCCGGGGCTACGATGCGGGGTCGTTCAGCCTGGCCGAATGTCCGGCGGACGGCTCGGGGCCGTGCCCCGTGTTCGACCGCCTCCTGGGGAGCCGTCTCGGTGTGCTGAACGTCGAGCTCCGCCTTCCGCTCCTCGGCCTGGGCGACCTCTCCCTGGTGCACGGCGGTCCGGTGCCGCCCATCGACCTGGTCGGGTTCTTCGACGCCGGGGTGGCCTGGACCCGGGCCACGACGCCCGCCTTCCTGGGCGGAGGGAGTGCCGACGCGCGCCGTCCGGTGCGGAGCTTCGGGGCCGGCCTCCGCTTCAACATGTTCGGTCTCACCGTGCTCGAGGTCGACTGGGCGAGGCCGCTGGACCGGCCGGGCAAGGGCTGGGTGTGGGCGCTGAGGATCGGGCCGGGGTTCTAGCCCAGCAGCTGTTCCAGCGCCTGGCGGTGCGCGTCCAGGGCGTCGGCCCCGTACAGCGTGAAGCGGATCCGGCGCACCGAGGCGAGCCCGGGCAGGAGCCCCAGCACCTCGTCGAGCGCGGCGCGGGCCGCCTCCCGGACCGGGTAGCCGAACGCCCCGGTGGACAGGGCGGGGAAGGCCACCGATTCGAGGCCGTGCTCCTCGGCCAGCTCCAGGGCGCGCCGGTAGCAGCTCCTGAGAAGGCCCTCGGCGGGCTCGTCCCGGCCCCACACGGGCCCCAGGCAGTGGATCACGAAGGAGTTCGGAAGGCCATGTCCGCCCGTGATCACCGCCTGGCCCGGCGCGATCGGGGCCAGCGGCCGGCACTCCTCGGCCAGCCCGGGGCCCGCCGCCCGGTGCAGCGCGCCCGCCACCCCGCCGCCCGGCATGAGCTGGGCGTTGGCCGCGTTGACGACCGCGTCGATTCCGTCCTGGGATGCGATGTCGCCCCGTACCAGCTCCAGGGCGACCCCGTTGCGCTCCACCTTCATGGTCGTCCTCCCGGACGCTAGATTGAGGGAGTGACGGACGAACCCGCGGCGGGCCGTTCCCGCTTTCGGGCATCGGCTGCAAGCCATGTTCCCCTCGAATTCCCAGCGGAAGGAGCACCTCGATGCGCTTCCTCATCAACTGGCTGATCAACGCCGCGGCCCTGTGGCTCACGGCCTGGCTCATCCCCGGCATCGTCGTGGACGGGACGAGGGCGCTGCTCCTGGCCGCCCTCGTCATCGGCCTCGTGAACGCGATCGTGAAGCCCGTGCTGGTCTTCCTGACCTTTCCGATCACGCTGCTCACCCTCGGGATCTTCTACCTGGTCCTCAACGGGCTCCTGTTCTACCTGGCCGCCGCCATCACCCCGGGCTTCCGGCTGAGCGGGTTCGGGGCGGCCTTCTTGGGCGCCCTGGTCATGTCGATCGTCGGCCTCCTCCTGCACGCCATCGTCCCCGGGGACTGACCGCGGCCGGCCGGCGCCGGCTCGCTGGTACGTTCGTTGAAGTGAATCACCACCGGAAGACACACCGCCCAGCCACCCTTCCGGGGAGGAGTTTCCCGTGGACTACTTCGGACGCGAGGACCTTCGAATGCTGCTCCAGGAGCGAGCGGGTCCCGCCATCTCGATCTACGTTCCGACCGAGCGCTCCAGCAGCGAAGCGGAGACCAACCGGCTGCGCTACCGGGCCGCCCTCGACCGGGCTCGCCAGCTGCTTCCGTCGGCCAACGGCGTCGACGGGGCGGGCGACTCCCTGGCCGAGGCGCTCGAGCCCCTGACGCACGAAGAGGAGTTCTGGCGCTACCAGTCCGACGGCCTGGCGGTGTTCGCGTCGCCCGACGTCCAGCGCCTGTATCGACTCCCCGGCTCCGTGCCCGACCTGGTCGTGGTCGCCTCCTCCTTCCACACTCGGCCGATGCTCGAGTACCTCCAGGCGCCCGATCGGTACTGGGTGCTGGGCCTCAGCCAGAAGAACGTGCGGCTGTGGTCGGGGACCGCCGCGGGTGTGAGCCCCATCGACCTGCAGGGCGTGCCGCGCAACCTCATGGAGGCGCTGGGCTACGACTTCGAGCGTGACGAGAAGATCGTCCTGCGGCGGAAGACCCGGAACGCCTCGCACGGCGGTCACGGCCGGGGAGGCACCATGCCCGTCTTCCACGGCCACGGAGTCGGGTCCGACGACTCCGAGCCCGAGCTGCGCCGCTTCTTCAAGAAGGTGGACGAGGGACTCCAGGAGATGCTCGAGGGCGAGATCGGCCCCCTGGTGCTCGCCGCGGTCAACGAGTACCACCCTCTCTACCGCGGCGTGAGCGGCCTCGACAACCTGGCCGAGAAGGGGATTGAGGCGTCCGTGGTCGACTGGAGCCCGGACCGCGTGCACGAGGCGGCGTGGCCCATAGCCAAGGCCCAGGTCCTCAAGAAGATCGACCGGGCCCTCGAGCTGTGGGAGAACTCCTACGGACGCGGCAAGGGCGAGCTGGACCTGGCCAACCTGGCCCGCCTGGCCGTGGCCGGGAGGATCCGCTTGCTGCTCACCGAGCGTGACCGGCGCCTGTGGGGCACCATGGATCGGTCCACCGGGGCCATCGAGATCGTCCAGGAGGGTGGAGAGGATCCGTCGGGCAAGGCGGCCGAGCTCCTGGACGAGCTGGCCGAGGTGGTGATCCTGCATGGGGGCAACGCGCTCGTGCTGTCCCCGGAGCGCATGCCCACGAACACGGGGGTGGCCGGGATCCTGCGCTAGCCGTCCGGCCCCGCCGGTGGAGCCGCGGCGCGTCCCTCGGGGGGCGCGCCCGGTTCGAGCTCAAGCGTAGTAGGGGTTCCGACCCGCTTCGTGGTCGGTGACGTCCTCCACGCCCGCCACCTCGGGGACGGCGCGCTGCAGCGCCTCTTTGATTCCCTGGGTGAGAGTCACGGAGGCCATGCCGCACCCCTGGCAGCCACCGCTCATCTGCAGGAAGACCACGTTCTCGCGGATGTCGACCAGGCTGACATGGCCGCCATGGGAGGCCACGCCGGGGTTGATCTGTTCTTCGAGGACGCGCTGGACGCGCTCGGCGAGCGCGCCGCTGGGCGGCTCCGAGCCGAGTGGCTTCACGTTGGGGTTGTCGATCCTGAAGCCGGCGCCCTGCAGGGACTCGACCCAATCGATCTCCGATCCCTCCAGGAACTCCGCCGCGTCCGGGGCGGCGTACAGGCTGAAGCCGTCCTGGTCGAAGGCCCGGTCCTCCTCGGAGACCTCCTCGGGGCCGATCAGGGCCAGGTCGTACTCGGGCGCGAACGGGCTGGATCTCCGGAGGTCGATGCGGACCGCCAGGTCCTCCTCGCCCTCCTCTTCCATGAATGCCAGCACGCGCTGGCGGGCGGTGTCCGTGAAGTGGATCACGTGCTCGATCTCTCCGGGAAGCGCGGGTCGTCCGTCCTGTTCAGGGAATGGTGGAAACCCCGGACCCGGCCGTCTGTTTCACCCGTCCGGGTTCGCGCGGTGGGCCTCCTTGAGCTCCGAGGCCGTGAACAGGCCGATGACCCGATGGCCTGCCTCCTCGATGGCTTCCCGGCCGCCTTCCTCGCGATCCACCAGCGCCAGAACGCCCAGCACCTGCCCGCTCTCCGCCTGGACCGCGCCAATGGCCTGGAGAGCGGAGCCTCCGGACGTGATGACGTCCTCCACGACCACGACCCTGGCGCCGGGCTCG
>CANPVD010000117.1 GCA_947581615.1 Candidatus Humimonas hydrogenitrophica | reverse complement strand
CCCGGGCCCGGGCCGACTCGCTGGCGCCGGGGGTGGGGGCGGGGGCGGACTCGGGGGCGGTACGGGACTCAGGTGGGTCTGGTGGGGCTGAGTGACGGGAGGTGGTGAGCTGGTGGGGGGGACGCCGAGGTCCATTCGGTTGCGATGGGACATGTAATGGGACATATTTAGTGACAGTTGAGGACGCGTTGTCGGGGGATGTGTAGCATGGCTCGCATGGAGGAGACCCGATGTGCCCGATCGCGGCGGAGCTCAGGGCGACGGAGGCCACGGTGGAATGGGCGCACGATCGTCTCGGCCTGAGCTACGGGGAGATCGGCGACCTCCTCGGCGCCACCCGTCGAACCGTGAGCCGGTGGCGCAGCCGTGAGTTCGCTCCCTCGCGCCGCCACCGCGAGGGGATCGAGAAGCTCCGCGTCCTTCGCCACCTGCTGGACCTGGTCTTCGAGGACGAGGAGACGGCGACGGCGTGGCTGTACGGCTCCGTCCCCATGCTCGACGGCCGCTCGCCCATCACGCTCCTGCGGCGGGGGGAGGTGGATCCCGTCATCGAGACACTGGCCGGACTCGAGTCGGGAGCCTACGCCTGAGGTTTTCGGGAAGGGTTTGGAGACACCTTCCCATGGGAGCCCATCCCCTTCATGCCGGCTGGATCCTCAGGGCCCGCGGACGCTGGAATCGAGCGGGTGAGTATGGTTGCCTCTACACGTCGCTCACGGCCGAAGCGGCGCGCGCGGAGCATGCGAAATACCTGGAGCGAGCCGGCACGGCACGGACGAGGCCACGAGAGCTGGTGAGCATCGACGTGGATGTGCGGCCGGTCCTCGATCTGCGTGACGTCGCCACGAGACGCTCGCTCGGGATCTCGCTCGCCCGGATCACCGGGGACGACCCGGCCGACCTCGATGCCTGCAGGGCGGTCGCGGATTGGGCGCGCGGCCAGGGGTATCGAGCCATCCTCGCGCCCTCGGCGGCCTCGAAGACGGGGACGACGTTGGCCGTGTACCTCGAAGGGCCGGCCGACGAGCTCGGGCTGGAGGGGGGTCGGGAGCGGATCGCGATCGGATAGGGCCGGCTCGCGCACTCCCTGATAATCGGGTTGAAGCGAAGGGGCAGCTCCGCACTGGGCCGGGGCACCGTGGAGGTAGTGGAATGACATCGCCAGGAGAGGATCTGGAGGCCGCCGCGCTCGCGCTTCCCCAAGAGGAGCGGGCTCGACTCGCGCGCCGGCTGATCGCGAGCCTGGACCACGAAGTGGAGGAAGCGTGGATCGTGGAGGTGGGAAGGCGCCTTTCCGCCCATAAGCGCGACGACCTCGACGCTGTGTCTGCGGAGGACGTGATCGCCGAGGGGAGACGTCAGGTCGGGGAAGGTGCGTGAGGCTCCGCTTCCCGACGTCAGCTGAGCGACCGCGAACTCCGATGGATTCGGGCGATCATCGATGAACGAGAGACAGAGATCCGGGATGGATGGGACCGCCACTTCGGCGCCTGAGGTCACACGAATCGGGCCGGAGGGCCTGTGGATGGTCGTCGACGGCCGGGAGCATTTCCTGTCGTTCGAGGACTTCCCCTGGTTTCGCGGCGCCGCCGTCCAGGCCGTCTTCGACGTCAAGCGCCCGCATGCGGATCACTTGCGCTGGCCGGAGTTGGACGTCGATCTGGCGTTGGAGTCGATCGAGCACCCGGAGCGATTCCCTCTGAAGTCGCGTGCAGGTGCGGGGCGGACCGACTCGGGCCCTTGAGGACCCCCTAGCCCTCCTCCCCCGCCAGGAACGCGCGGAACGCCGGCCGGGTCGCCGCTCCCAGCGACAGCACGGCCGCCGCGCCTCCGCACACGCCGAAGATGAGGCCCACGTCCTTGCCGGTGAGGTCGCCGGCGATCCCGCCCAGGGCCATGCCGAGCGGCATGGCGGCCTGGCTCAGCGCCATGGCCAGGCCCATGACCCGCCCTCGCATCTCCCCGGGCGTGCTGAGCTGGAGGAGCGTGATCACGAACACGTTCACCATCCCGAGTCCCACGCCCATCAGGAAACAGACGGCCAGGGCCAGCAGGGGAGCGCGGACGAGCCCGAGCAGGGCGGTGAGCACCGCGGCGCCCACCAGCGCGCCTCCGAGGACGGTGCTCCGGCGGCGGCCTTCCAGGCGCAGCGTCCCCGCCAGGACCAGTCCGGCCACGGCCCCGGCGCTCAGGGCGGAGAGCAGGAACCCGTACCAGGCGGCCTGGCGGTGCAGCTGGCCCGACACGTAGAAGGGGAGCAGCACGAACACCGGGACCACCAGGAAGTTGAACCCGGAGGCGGTGAACACGAAGGCCCGCATGCCCGGGCGGCTCCACACGTACCGGAGCCCGGCCAGCGTGTCCGCCCGGTAGACGGCCAGCGCCTCCCTCCACGAGCGCGTGCGCTCGGGCAGGCGCTGGGGGATGCGGATGAACATCTCGCTCCCCGCCGAGAACAGGAAGCTCACGCCATCCGCCAGGAACAGCAGGGGCGCTCCCAGCACGCTGAACAGCACGCCGCCCACGGCCTGGCCGATGAAGCCGGACCCCTGCGCCGAGACCTGGCGGAGGGAGTTGGCCGCGGCCACGCGGGAGGGCGGAACCAGGTCCGGGATGGCGGCGCCGATGGCCGGTCCGAACACCGCGCTCATGGCGCCCGACAGGAGCGCGGTGGCGAACAGGACCCCCACCACGAGGCGGGTGGCGTCGGGCCGCAGCCACAGCGCCCCCGCCACGGCCAGCACGGCCAGCCCCCGCACCACGTCCGACAGCACGATGATGCCCCGGCGCGAGTGACGGTCGGCGACCGTGCCGGCCACGGGACCCAGGAGCACGCCGGGCAGCGCGCCGGCCAGCCCCAGCATGCCGAGCAGGGTGGCCGAGCCGGTGGCCTGCATGGTCCAGTACATCATGGCGATCGTGCTCGCCTGGGTGCCGAGCTGGCTGACCAGCTGCCCCTGCCACAGGAGCGTGAAGTCCCGGTTGAACAGGCGGGCGGGGGCGGCGGTCGGCTCGGCACCCGCCGGCGCCGCGGCCGCCGGGTCTTGGGGAGCGGAGACGGGCGGAGAAGGGGTCATGTGTGTCTCGCCAGAAAGCGCCCGAGCAGCCGGTCCACGAGCGGCCGGAGGGGAAAGCGGTCGGGCTTCTCCGCCACCTCCGGCTGCACGGCCAGGACCATCGCCAGGCCCGTGAGGGCGCACTGGAAGGCGAGGGAGTCCTCCCGTGGGGCGTCGCTGCCGAGCTCGGTGAACAGCTCCGTGACCGCGCCCTGGAGCTCCCGCTCCCTGGCGATCACGGTCTTCTCGATCCGCCCGATCTCGTCCTTCATGCCCGGCTGGAGCATGAGGGCGAAGGTGAGGCGGTAGGCCTCGGGGTTCTCCAGGACCCCCCGGACCGTGCCCTCGGCCAGCCGCCGGAGGCGACCGGAGGGCTCCTCGCCCTCCCGCATCTCGAGCAGGAGGTCCGCGTTCGCCTCCACCCGCTGCCGGATGATGGCTTCCAGCAGGGCGGTCTTGCTCTCGAAGTAGTTGTAGATCAGCCCCTTCGACACGCCGGCCCGCCGGGCCACCTCCTCGACGGTGGTGCGGTGGAAGCCCCCCTCCCCGAAGGCCTCGAGGGCGCCCCGGAGGATCGCCTCCCGGGAGGCTTCCCTCATCTGGCGGTTGGCGGTCTCGCTTCGTGGACTCATGGGCCCTCGGCTCACGGTGACTGCGCGCGCCAAGGTATTGATGACCGACTGGTCAGTCAACACCCAGCCGTCGCACGACACGGCCGGGAGCGAGGCCCGCTCCGGGCCGGATCCCGGATCGGAGTCGTCGGCCCGATTGGGACGGGATGGAAGAGGAGGCCGGAGGGGTTGCTCAGGCCGGTCCGACCCAGCCGTACGTGTTCCGCACGGGATTCCCGTCGGCGGCCGCTTCGCTGCAGGCGCTGAGCGCCCGGACGTGCGCCGCCAGGTCGGAGGGCGGGATCGCCGGGGACAGGAACAGGACGCCGGGAAACTCCCGGCCCCTCCGGACCAGCTCCTCCACCAGCGGCGCGAAGTCCTGGTAGTTCCGCGTCACCACGACCCGTCCCTCCTCGGCGGCCGCCAGCAGGACGTCGAGGTCGTCGGCGCCGCCGAGACCCTCGTCCCCGCCGTGGACGGCGTCGATCCCCGCCTCCCGCAGCCGCGCGCAGGCCCCGTGGTGGACGTGGACGTCGAACAGGAGGGGAGGGCTCAACTCCGGCCGAGCCGCCCGGCCAGATAGCGGCCCGCCCGCTCGTTGGCCTCCAGGAGCGCGTCGATGCGCTCGGGAAAGCGCTCGTAGTAGGACAGGGCCTCCTGGAGCGCCTGTTCGGGAAGCCAGCCGAAGTGCTCCCGCAGCGCCGCCGGGTCCGAGCCGTACTCCCGCCGAGCCGCGAACGATCTCCAGATCTCGGACCCGCCCTCGAACTCCTCCCGAAGCTCTTCCTCGAGCCACGGGCGGAGCTTCACGCTGAGCGGTCGATCGGCGACGGTCGGCATGGTCGGGCTCCGGTGTGGGGGAGGGCGCTCTGTCTACGAGGTGTACTACGTCTACCCGGAAACGTGCCCCCCCTCGGCTCTCTGCGGTCAAGCGAGGGAGAGGACCGCCCCTGCGGGGACGGTGAAGGTCGGGCGTCACGCACGCCTCATCAGGTCCGCGCGGTCTGCGTCCGTGGTGCGACGCCGGGCCGCCGCCCTAGCTTCCGAGCACGGCTCGCCCGTTCGGCTCCCGTGCCCACGGAGGATCGTCCATGCGCCGCCTGAGCTCCTCGAGCCTCAAGATGTACCGCCGCTGCCCGCAGCAGTGGAAGCTCAAGTACGTCGACCGCCTTCCCGAGGCCCCCAAGCCCTTCTTCAACCTGGGGACCGCCGTCCACGCCGCCCTCGAGGCCTTCTACCGGGGGAGGGTGGCGGGGCCGCCTCCGCTGGACGAGGTGCTCGCGGCCTTCCGTGAGGCGTTCGATCCCGAGGCCTATCCCACCGAGGAGGAGACCGAGCGTCGCCGGGCGGACGGCCTCGCCATGACCCGGGCCTTCTACGAGAAGCACGCCGCCGGCTTCCGGCCCGCGCTCGCCGTCGAGAAGCACCTGTTCTTCGAGGTCGAGGGCGTCGCCTTCACCGGGTACGTGGACCGGATCGACAAGCTCGGCGAGGCGCGGATCGGGATCGTCGACTACAAGACGGGCGGGAGCTTCGACCTGGACCGGGTGAGGACCGAGCCCCAGCTCACCCTCTACCAGCTCGGGACCGAGCAGAAGTTCGGGATGGACGTCGGCCGCCTGGCCCTCTACCACGTCCCCTCGCAGACGCCCTTCGAGGTGGAGCGGCACGGCGAGGAGCAGGTGGAGCGGGTCCGGGGCATGGTGCGGGAGGCGGCCCGCGGGATCGAGGCCGGGGCCTTCGAGCCGAAGCCGGGCCACCACTGTCGCTGGTGCGATTTCCGGCCCTTCTGTCCGGCCTTCGCCGACGAGTACCCGGAGAACTGGCTGCAGGAGCCCTCGCCCCCGGCCCCCACGCACGCCGAGGCGGCGGCGCTGGCGGACCGGTACGGGGAGCTGAAGGCGCGCGAGAAGGAGCTCTCGCGGGAGCTGGCCGAAGTGAGGGAGCGTCTGGAAGCGTTCTTCGAGGCCACGGGCGAGCGGGCGGCCTCGGGCGCGGGTTACCGGGTGAAGGCGAGCCGCAAGGAGGAGTGGCGGATCGGGGACGACGAGGCGCTCCGGGAGCTGCTGGAGCCGCTGGGGCTGTGGGAGCGGGTGCTCACCACCCGGGTGGACTGGCGGCGGAAGGCGGCGCTGGCGGAGGACGCCGAGCTGCCGGAGGAGGTCAGGGAGGCGTGCCGGGAGCTGGCGAGCCGGAAGGTGACGTGGCGGCTGACGCCGGGGGAGGTGGAAGGGGAGGGGGACTCCGAGGAGTGAAGTCGCCCTTGGGATTCCGGGTTCAACGACTTGCGATTCGCGCGGTGCCGCCTCGCTCTTCGGACGGTCGACGAGTGGTGTCTCGAAGAGCCGAAATGGCCGCCCAGACCGCGACGAGCACCCGGAGCGCGCCGTGCGGCCCGATGGCCAGCGTCGCGACCGCGAGGACCAGGATTCCGACGAGGATCAGCCATCCGGCTGCGTGGTCAGGCGGGCGGGTCGGCTCTGGCGCGGGTTCCGAGCCGGGGTGCGGGCGGGGAACCCCGATGGCGATGTCAGGCGGCGGTGGATAGTACCGCTGGGATTCTCCGTCCGTCGCGATGATCCGGCCTGTATCGACCTCCTCCCCGTCTTCGAGGAGGTCGACGATCGTGCCGTCCTGGAGGTTCTGGGCGAGCCCCGGCGAGGCGAGGTTGGTCGGCGTCCGGGTGACCGCGGCATCCGGAAACCGCTCCAGCACCTGCCCGCGAAGCGCCTCGAGTTGCTCTTCGGTGCAGGTCCAGTAGCCTCCCGTCCCCTCGCAGGAGGGGCACATGTGCCAGCGGTTGACGTCGCCGGTGAGGATGCCGCTGCCGCCACACTGCCGGCACCAGGTCCGGCTCGGTCCCAGGAGCTCGTCGGCGAGCGCCCGGTGCGGACCGATGGGCTTCAGGCCGTGGGCGTACTGGTAGGCGGCCATGCTCTCGTGCCGGTGCCGGAACCAGCCGGCGAACTCGTGCAGCGCGCCGCAGGTCTGGCACTCCGGCCAGCTCACCAGCTCGGCGTGGTCCGAGTGGTCACAACGCGGGGTGAACATTCGGTGCGGCATCGGTGGCTCCTCTCTTCGATAGCCCGTGAGGAGCGGCAGGAAGCACAAAGAGCCCGCCCGCAGCGTGCGGACAGGCTCTCCTGCCGCGCTTTAGAAGGAGGTCTCGAGGGCCGGCGCGCCTTCAAGCTGCGGATGTCAAATCCGCGCCGACCGGCCGCCAGTGGCGGCCAGAC
>CANPVD010000116.1 GCA_947581615.1 Candidatus Humimonas hydrogenitrophica | reverse complement strand
GGACAGGGCCAGGAGCGTCGTAATACAGTCACGTTGACGGGAATCAGCCTGATCACCGACTCCGCTGAGGAGGCCTCCGTGCTCGCGTGCCTCCAGGCGACGAATCGGTGGGCATCACCGTGAGGTAGCACCGGGCACGCACAAGTCGCATCTAGTACCTGAGGAGACGCTAACATCAAAAGCTGATATTCTTTCGGGCCTCCCAGTCTCGGTGACTTGCCAAAGCCGAGCTGAGCGAAACCTCCGAGCGAAGCTGAAGCGTAGCCGATAGCGAAAGGCTACGACTTCCCAATAAAGGAGGTGTAGCTAATATGCTTGCTTGGGCGATGGCTCTCTTCACCGGCAAGATTCTCTGGACCGGCAAGATCCTCTGGTAAGCGCTTGAAGGCTGGGAGGCCTTCTTAACTTGCGCGGGGCTATGTCTGGCGACAATCGCACTAGCGTCTTCATTGGAACCACCGTTCTAGCGGCCTTCCTGATGTCAGCCGTTATACTGGTGGTATTCCAGCCCTATGCTGGTCCTTCCTGGATGGTGGCCCTTGCACTCTTCATCCTCCTTTCCGTTCTAGCCTCCCATCTCTCCTTCAGAGTCACGTCTACGGGTTCGGTCGCCTCTCTCGAGTTCCTACCCGAACTCGGCTGTCTGATTCTCCTGGGGCCGGCAGGCGCCTTAGTCGAAAGTGTCGTTTCAGGCCTAGTCACACAGCACTTCATCTTTCGCAACCAGCCGCGCAAAGTCGCCTTCAACGTTGCACAATCTGCTCTGTCGATTGGCGCAGCAGGCTTTGTTTATATCGCGCTGAGCGGCGAGCCAAGCCTTTCCGTCCTGACATTTTCCCAAGCTTTTCCAGCCTTTGTTGCAGCAGCAGTGACCTACTTTGCCACTAACTCTGTTGCGGTCAGTTCAATAATGTCGCTCTCCGAGGGAGAACCGTTCCTAGACATTTGGATACGGCTGTATGGAAAAACTGTACTCTTTGATATCGTCGTAAGCCCATTCGCGTATGCGGTAGCTTACCTATACGTAAGGTGGGGCGTCTTAGCACTCATTCTTGCCGTTGTTCCGATCATCGGACTACGATACAGCTACGGCGTGAACATTCAGCTTCAGCAACTGAACCGCGATCTTCTGCGAGTCTTGGTCAAGACACTTGAAGCGCAAGACCCATATACGTCGGGCCACTCAATCAGGGTTGCGGAACGTGCCAAGATTGTTGCTGAACAGCTTGGCTTGCGGTCCAAGCATGTCCGGATTATCGAGACTGCAGCACTGCTGCATGATATTGGGAAGATAGGGAATGAATTCAGTCGCATTCTTCGTCAGAAGGGTCCGCTGACCCCCGACCAGCGACAACTCATTCGGTCTCATCCGGAACGCGGCGTTGAGATCATCCAGTCCGTTCGAGCACTGGACCCCAAGGTGCTTGCATGTGTCCGGCACCACCACGAGCGCTTCGATGGCACGGGATATCCTGCGGGGCTCGCTGGAGAGGAGATCCCTCTTGGAGCCCGTATCATCATGGTTTCGGACACAATCGACGCCATGCTCACGGCGCGTCCTTACCGAGATGCACTGCCAGTTGCTGTGGTTCGGGCAGAACTCCTCAAGTGCACCGGTTCCCAGTTTGATCCACATATTGTGAAGGCCTTCCTAGCAACCGGCTTATTCGGCGAAGTCATCGACAGCACTAGCCACCCCATTCAGGCAACCCTCAGCGAGGATGAGGTAGAGCCGCCTCAGAGGTCCATCGCGCTGTCATAGCTCCTCGTAGATTCGGCGCGCTCCTCCGAAGTCCCCATCAGAATTCTAGCCAAGGTTTGACCCACCGGTCGCGATCTCGAGCGGCTGACGCCACCCGTATCTAGGCCAGTGCCTTGTTGCCGGTAGCCTGAGTCATCCAGCGCCGGGCAAAGTAGGCGAACCATCGAAGGCCAGCATCAAGCAAACGACGGCCAGCCGGATCGGTTGTTGGATCAACTTGGGCCGGTTGGTCACTCGTAAACAAGGTTCGGAGCCACAGCAACTTCAAGTGTCCGACCCTGTCTGAGCGTTCGTCGATCCTTACAGCGTCATCCCATAGATTGGGGACATCGGTTCCTGCGCAGCGTGCCACGAAGGCTCTTAGCCAGTAGACCTTGAACCTGTCCTGGATTGTCCCCAGATCCGTCCGAGACAGATCCGCTATAACATCATGGCACTCTCTCATATGTGAGCGCCGGCCAAGTTGAGCGTATACGAGCCCTCTTAGCGTCTCCATCTCAAGAAGCACGGATGTCTTCCCGACGCGACGTGCGGTTGGGAGGAGGCCTTCTAGGGTCGCTGCGGCTGCACGAGCCTGTCCCTGATAGAACAGTGAGTTCGCCAAGTTAAGATCAATATCTGCACGCGACGACATCGTCTCGGAGAGTCCGGCGGCGAATTGGCCGAAAGTGGCGTGCAGGGTTGTCACCTCGGCCCAGTTACCCTGCTCTAGGTGGCAACATGCGAGGTTATTTAGAAGTGCAAGAATGTGGCGTACGTCGTTTAGGCGCTTCGCTTCTGCCAAAGCACCGGCAAATACTCGGCTCGCTGGAGTCCATTCCATACTACGCGTAAGCATGGCTCCATGTAGGGTCTTAAGTCGAAGAAGGAGATCCACATCACAGTCACCCAATACATCAAAGGCTCGATCGCAGTACTGAGCTGCCCGGTCGATCGACATGGTGAAGAGGGCGTGCCCGGCCAAGCTATACAGGGTGACCGCAGTCGCCCTCTGATTGCCCGACCCTGTTAGCATTGGAAGAGCCGCCTCAAGTGCATGCACTGCTTTGTCGGCTTCGCGGATGTCACCTCTCATCATCGCGGACTTGAGACGCCAGTGCAGCGCCTCCGCTTCGAGATCCATTCGGGAACCGCTTTGGAGCCCCCTTACAGCGTCTTCAACCTCATCGAGCATCAACTCGGCCGACCGGAACTGCGACAATTCAACTCTCGCCCGGGCGATCTTCAGCTTGATCGCTATGGTCTCTTCGGGTTGGAGGACGGCGAGGTCGACCAGCTCCTTCAGGTGGCTCTCGGCGGCTGTCAGGCTGCCCGACGCGGACTCGGATTCAGCGAGGATCCGCAGACCGGGTGCACGCTCCTCACCCGACGTGGCCTGGGATATCGCCAGTCTCGAGAGGGCGATGGCCTCGTCATGGGCATATCCGAGCGCGGACTGCTCCGCCGCCCGGAGGGCATACTCGTAAGCCCGGGGTCGATCGCCGCCGAGCTCGAAGTGGCGGGCCAGGGTGCTCGGGCTGACGGCCTCTTCGCTGCCCGCCAGGACTTCACCGGCCACCAGGTGCAGGGCGGCGCGCTGTAGCTCGCCCATGTTTCCATAGACGTACTCGCGGGTGAGATCGTGGGGGAACTCGAGCCGGCCTTCCGCGTCGTGCAGGAGACCCCTCGTGTAGAGACTTCTGGCGATCTCCGCGACTCTACCGGTCGAAAGGCTGCTGGTCCGGGCCACTACGAAGGGAGTGGCGTGGCGGTCCAGGACCGCCACGGTCTCGAGAAGGCGAACCGGTTCGAGACTCAGACCCTTGAGTCGGACTCCCAGGAGAGTCTCGAGGCTCTCCGTGAGCAGATGCCGGGATGAGATTGCCTCCGGGCACCATTCCTGAAGCTCGGTGGCCGCGGAGGCCATCTGCAGGGCGAAAAAGGGGTTGCCGCTCGCCAGCCGCCGGATGAAGTCGATCTGGGGGTCGGTCAACTCGGTGGGACGGACCGATTCGATCAGCTCGGCCATCTCCGCATCGCTCAGCCCCTCGAGATCGATGCAGGTCGCCTCGCTCTGGCCGCACCAGTCGTGCAGGAGAGAATCGGTGGCCTCGTCGACGTCCTGGCCGGATCGGATGGACACGAGCACCAGCAGGGCGTGGTCCCGCAGCCGTCGCGACACGTAGTGCAGGAGCGAGGCGGAGGACGCGTCGACCCAGTGGAGGTCCTCCAGGATCCACAGGCGCGGCTTCTGGTCGGTGGCCGTCCTGAGCAGGGCCGCCGTCTCTTCGTACAGTCGGCGCCTCCCGGCGTCGGCTTCGAGCTCGCCTTCTCCGTGCGTGGCGGAGCGGGGAAACTGTTCGGGAAAGAGGACGCCCAGTTGATAGAACGTGGGAGCGCCGCCGTCCGAGCGCCCCGCCAGATCCCGTGCGATCGGGTAGAGTCCATCGACGATGGGACCGTAGGAGACGTCCGTCTCGGCCGCGAAGCAGCGACTCTCGAGGAGGGCAATTCCTTGCAGTCTAGCGAGTTCGCGAATCTCCTCGAGGAGGCGGGTCTTCCCGATGCCCGCCTCGCCCCGTATCACCACCACTCCGCCATGCCCGCCCTCGAGTCGGTGAAGATCCCGCTTGAGCCGCGCGAACTCCTTGCGACGCCCCACCATCCGCGGCCGATCGGGTCGACCGGGCTCGGGTCGGCGAAGATCCGGCCGTGAGCTGCGAATTCGCTCGAGGAGCCGGTGCGTCTCGGGGGAGATCCCGCTCGGGAGCTCCTCGCTCAACATCGACTCGACGTGGCGGAAGTGGTCGAGCGCGGCCTGCTGGTCACCCTGAAGCCACATCCCGCGCATGAACGCGCGGTGCGCCTCCTCATGCAGCGGGTTCATGTCCAGGAGCCGCAGGGCTACCGTGCACATCTCCCCCCAGCGCGCACGGTCATCGCACTCGGCCACGTATCGGCTGAACGCCAGCTCGGCGAGACGCTGGAGGCGCTGGCGTTCGTCCTCGACCCAGCGCTCGAAGGCTTCGGTGGCCACCGACTCCAGGTCGGGGACGAACACGCCCCTGTACAGCTCCACGGCCCGGGCCACGTCGCTGGAGCGAACCGCCATCTCGAACAGGTCCAGCTCGCTCTCGACCGTGCCCCGCCTGACGGCCACGTGGTTGACCGAAGCCCGGACCCCCAGCTCCGGCAGGTTCGACCGGATGTCGTAGAGGGCCTGGCTCAGGGAGTGCCGCGCCTGGGAGCGCTCCGTCTCCCAGAAGAGCGGTGCGAGCCGGTTACGTGGATGCTCGTGGTCGGGGTTGGCCACCAGATACACGAGGAGAGCGAGGTGCTTGCTCGAGCGGAGGCGAACGATCTCCCCTCCCGCTCTCTCGACGCCTACTCGACCGAAGCAGCGAAGCGTGTGCATGGACGGACCCTCCTGTGGCGAGGCAGCGCGCGTCCCGTCCCGATTCCTCCCTCTCCTCCCGGCCCGCCGCGCGGATTTCCACCCTAACCGGCGTGCTCAACCTAGTATCAACAACGGTCCCGATGCGATGGAGCAGCCGTTGAGACTGCAGGACTCCGCGGTCTGGCCGCGATCTCCATCGAGGCGCTGGCAGCGTGGCTCGCCCATGAGAACCCGCAGTCGCCGTGGAGCGCCCCGTAGCGGGTTGGCGGTCGTGGCCCGGGAGGGGCGCCCACCCCCGGGCTTGCGCGGGAGCCCCACGAGGGCCCATGTTGCCATACAAACGGTTGTATGATATCCGAATGGACACCGCATATTATTGCTTCCAAAGGAGTTGGATCATGGCTGCACGGGACACGCCCCGCACCCTCCTGGTGGCCGCCCGACCCCTGTTCGCCCGTGAGGGCTTCACCGGCACCTCGGTCCGGGACATCACCCGCGCCGCGCGGGTGAACCTCGGCGCTGTCACCTACCACTTCGGATCCAAGCGGGCGCTGTACGAAGCGGTCCTGGCCGAGGCCACCCAGCCCCTTATGGAGGCGCTCGACGGTGTCGCCGCTCGGGGAGAGAGCCGCGAGGACGCGGCAGCTCGCATCGAGACCGCACTCCGGGCTCTGTTCCGGATCCTGCGCGAGGAGCCCGATCTCCCCGGCCTCCTCTTCCAGGAGGCGGCGGCGGGGCGTGAGCCGCCCGAGCCCGTCGCGAAAGCGCTGCACGCCCTGCTGGAGCGCCTGGCGGCGCTGGTACGGGAGGGAAAGAGCTATGGAAGTGTCGAGGCCGGAGACCCGGTCCTCACGGGGGCCAGCCTGCTCGCTCAAACCCTCTCGTTCGGCCTGCTGTGGAGGACGCTCGGACCCAGCCGGACGCGAGGGGTCATGGGACGAACGGCGGCCGGTCTCGAAGCGCACGTCGTGGACTTCACGCGCCGCGCCCTCCGGCCGCCGGCGGGGCCTGCAGCGCGCTGAAAATCGGCGGCGCCGGGTCGCGCTCCTCTCCGGCCGGCCTGGACGGTGATGTCGAGCCGGCCTCCGCCTCGGCACATCGCATCAGCCCGAGAGGCCGCGCTCCCCGATCAGGGCGTACAGACGGGCCAGGGCATCGATACCGTCGTGGAAGACATCCAGGTCCAGCCACTCGTTGGGAGCGTGCAGATTACAGCCCGGTAGCGCGAAGCCGATCGGCGCCACGGGCGCGCCCAGGGTCTCCGAGAACAATGCCACGATCGGGATCGATCCTCCCTCCCGGATGAACACGGGCGAGCGCCCGAAGCCAGCCTCGAGCGCCTCCTCCGCGGCCGTGAACAGGGGGCCCTCCGGATCGGCGGCCCACGCGCGGCCCGCGTTGAAGAGGTCGATCTCCACCGAGACCCCCTCGGGGGCCAGCTCCCGGATGTAGGACTCGAACGAGGCCCGGATGGCCACCGGATCCTGGTCGGGGACCAACCGCATCGAGATCTTGGCCATGGCCTTCGACGGAAGCACGGTCTTGGCGCCTTCGCCGGTGAACCCGGACAGAAGCCCGTTCACGTCGAGCGTGGGCCGGAACCACACGCGCTCCAGCGTTCCGAATCCCTCCTCCCCCGCGAGGGCTGGCGCTCCCACCTCCTCCACGTAGCTCCCCTCGTCGAAGGGGAGACTGGCCAGATTGGCCCCCTCCTGGTCCGTGATGGCCCGGACGGCCTCGTAGAAGCCGGGGATCGTGACCCTGTGGTCGTCGTCCTTGAGGCGTCCGATCACCGTCGCCAGCGCGTTGGCGGGATTCTCCACCGCCCCGCCGTACACGCCCGAGTGGAGGTCGGAAAACGGGCCCCGGAAGCGCACCTCGAAGTACACCATGCCTCGCAGGCCCACGGTGATCGTGGGCAGCCCCTTCTCGAACATGCCCGTGTCGCTGAGGATGACCGCGTCGCACGCGAGGCGGTCCTTCTGCTCGACCAGGAACTTCTCCACGTTGACGCTGCCGATCTCCTCCTCGCCCTCGATCAGCAGTTTGACGTTCACCGGCAGCCGCCCGCCGGTCTCCCGGCAGGCCTCGAGAGCCTTCAGGTGCATGAACACCTGGCCCTTGTTGTCGGTGGCCCCGCGGGCGTAGACCCGGTCGCCCCGCACGGTGGGCTCGAAGGGCGGCGAATCCCACAGGTCCTCGGGATCGACCGGCTGGACGTCGTAGTGGCCATAGACCAGCACGGTGGGCGCGTCGTCGGCGACGTGATGCTCGCCATAGACGATCGGATGCCCCGGGGTGTCGACCACCTCGACCGACGAGACACCGGCCTCCCGCGTCCGGTCGGCCACCCACTCGGCGCACCGCCGCACGTCGTCCCGGTAGCGGGTCTCGGTGCTGACGCTCGGAATGCGGAGGAAATCGAACAGCTCCTCCTCGTACCGCTGGCGCTGGCTTCGCACGTACTCGTCGATCGACGTCACCTGACCATCCCCTTTGTCGGGCTCCTGGATGCGTCGGAACGGGCCGAACCGGGCCGTCTCGACCTCAAACTATGCGCGGTCACCCACCCCTGCACGGGTCGACGGATCGTCGATCCCGAGGTCCAGGTAGCGATAGCCGTTCTGTTCGCGCTCCCCCCTGGGACGCAGCGGAACGGCCTTCGTGAAAATGGGCCCGTCGCGGGTGAAGGAGTGGAACTCCCCGTGCTCCCCGCAGGGATCGATCTCCTCGCGCGCGGCGATCTCGGCGAGGAGCTCGCCGCCGAACTCGCGGCCGAGCCACTCCGGGTCGGCACGGCCGAGCAGGACACTGACCACGACGCCCCGGTAGCCGAGCGAGACGAACTCCCGCACGAGTCGCGCGGGGTCACCGCCCCACAGGGGTTCGACGTGCTCGAAGCCGGCGGCCCGGACCCGCTCCTCGTACCACGCGCGAACGTCCGCCAGGTGGATGTTGCCGAACACGAGGGCCTCCACGCCGGCGTCTCTCAGTCGGTCGAAGCCGCGCGCCAGCGCCTCTTCGAACGCCCCCTCCTCGCTCGCCTCCAGCACGGGCTCGAGACCGAGCGCCGCGGCCTGTGCGGAGATCAGCTCGCGGCCGACGCCGTGATAGGGCACCCGCCCGGTCACGCGGTCGTACACGGTGAGGAGATGGGTCAACCGGTGTCCCTGGCGAAGTGCCCGGTGCAGGGCGAGGGTGGAGTCCTTGCCGCCGGACCACACCACGGCCGACGTGCCGGCCGGAGGCCCTTCGCCGGTCACGCCGGGTCCTCTCCTTCCGACGCCGCCCGCTCGAGCAAGGTGTCGAGGGTGGAGGCCAGGAGGCCGCGGCGGACGCTCCCGGCCCGGGCGACCGTCTCATCGAGAGCGTCCTCGATCACCGTCCGGACCGACTCGAACACTGTCTCGGCGCTCTCCTTCCGGTCGCTTCGCATCAGGTGGTAGAAGGAGCGCGCGGCCCCACAGTTGGCGATCACGTCCGGGATGACGGCGAAACGGTGATCGACGTCTTGCTCGAGCCGCGTGTCGCCCGGGGCCTCCGCGGTGAATGGCCGGTTGGCGCCGCAGGCCAGGATTTCGACTCCCTGAGCTTCCAGCGCTCCCACGACGGACGCGTTGAGCGTCCCCGAGGCGGCCGCGGCCACGTACAGGACCGCGGGCACCTCCCGAAACCGGGCCCGATCGCCCTCGTCCCCTCCTTCGGGCAGCGGCAGGGCGTTCCCGGTCCGCCGCGCCAGCAGGTCGGCCATGGCCGCGGCGTCCAGGGGATCGGGGGGAACGAGCGCGTGCCGCGCATCCACGATCCCGGCTATGGGGACGCCCGCCTCGGCCAGGTACCAGGTGGCCGCTCCACCCACGTTGCCGAACCCCTCGATCAGGGCCGGCGTCTCGGCCGGCTCGCGCCCCTGGCGCTCCAGCAGGCGCAGGGCGGCTCGGGCCACCCCGAACCCGGTCACCAGGTCGATCACGCGCAGGCGTTCCGCACCGGGCACGGCGTGCGCAGCGTCGGCCTCTCCGTGGAGGACGCGCTGCATGGCATCGAGGCGTTCATCGAGGGCCGCTCCGGAGAGTCCAAAGTGCCCCCGGGCGACCCCCTCCTGGGGATGTCGAATGCCCACGGCGTGGCAGAGGGGCACGACGTCGCGCGCCTCGTCGACGTTCAGGTCGCCCGCCGTGCCGTAGCAGGCGACCAGGAAGGGCTCGATCGCTCGGAACCACCGGGCCAGGACCTCTTCCCTGCGCGGATCGTTCGGATCGAAGTCGATCCCCGACTTGGCGCCGCCGATCGACGGTCCGGAGAGCGCGAACTTGAGTTCCATGACCTTGGCCAGATACCTGACCTCCTCCGGGCCGAGCCCCCGGCGCATCCTTGTTCCGCCCCCGGCCGCCCCGCCGCGGCGGCTGTTCAGCACCAGCCATCCCCGGGCCTCGGACAGCGGATCCTGCCAGGCGAGGACGGTCTCGGGCGGACGGCGCAGGAAGGCCGCGTAGGCATCCCACACGGAGCCCGTGTCGCTCACCGGTGTGCCTCCCACACGTCGTTCTTCCGGTCCACGTCGGGGAGGAGGTGCAGCGGATCGAGCTCGACTCTCGTTACGGTGCCCGGGACCGTGACGACCCGGGTGACTCTCCGCGTCGAGGCCCACACCCCGGCGGGCCAGCGCGCCTCGATGGTGGAGCCATCCTCCAGCGTGAGCCGCAGCAGCACCGGCATGACGGCGCTTCCCCGGTTCTCGACCGTGACGCGCACGCCATCGCCCGCCGGCTCCACCCCGCCGAGGGCCTGGTCGAGGACGTCGGTCCGGTAGAACCACTCTTTCCAGAACCAGTCCAGGTCCCGACCCGCCGCCCGCTCCATGCCCGAAAAGAAGTCCCAGGGCAGGGGGTGCCCGTACCGCCAGGCCCGGGCGTAGCGCGCGTAGGCGGAGTCGAAGGTGGCGGGGCCCAGAAGGGTGCGCAGGGCATGCAGGACCGTGGCGGGCTTCGAGTAGGCGGCGACCACCCGGCCGCGCGGGTTCGTCACGTGGTCGGTGTGCTGCATGAGGGGCGCCTCGATGCCGGCGGTCGCGGCCTCGACGTAAGCCGCCATGTCGCCCAGCCTCGCCACGTCGTTTCCGAAATAGTCCCTGGCGGCCAGCGACTCGTCGAAGGTGGTCAACCCCTCGTCCATCCACGCGTAGGCGGCCTCCCGGGAACCCACCTGCATCGGGAACCACTGGTGGCTGAGCTCGTGCGCCAGGACGCCGTACAGCCGCGGGCCGGGCCCCGAGCGTCCGATGAACACGAGCATCGGGTACTCCATGCCGCCGATCGGCCCGTAGGCGGCGCTCGCGTGCGGCCAGGGGTAGGGCATGATGTAGCGGCTGTAGAACTCGAGCGCGTGCTTTTCGAATTGCGCGGCATCGCTCCACCAGCTCACCGCCGGGTCGTAGAGGGCATCGACCCGCGTGCGTCCCCGCTCGCCTCCCACGCGGGCCCCGACTGCGTCCCACACGTACCGGGAGCTGGCCGCGAAGGCGAAGTCCCGGACCCGCCGGGCCCGGTAGCGCCACGTCAGGGTCCCCGAGGCGCCGCCGTCTCGCGTGGCCCGGCCCGCCCGACGGTCGGCCGCGCCGACGACCGCCACGACCGAATCGCCCCGGGCGGCCGCGCGCAGTCGGGCCGCCGCGCCGGAGCGGAGCACATCGGCGGGGTTCTGGAGCGTCCCGGTGGCCGTGACCAGGTAGCCCGCCGGCACCGTGAGGTCGACGGTGAAGTCCCCGTATTCCAGGTAGAACTCCCCGTCGCCCAGGTAGGGCGTCTCGTCCCAGCCGTCGACGTCGTCGTACACCGCCACTTGCGGATACCACTGGGCCACGACGAACAGGTCGTGGTCGATGCTGCCGGTTCGGAACGAGCGCTCGCCCGGCATCCGGAAGTGCCACGCAAACGCCAGTCGCGCCGTGTCTCCGGGGGCGAGCGGTCGCGGAAGGCGAAGGTGCGCTAGCGTCCCGTCCACGGCATAGCCGGCGGAGGACCCTGAGTCCGCGTCCTCCCGATCCACCGAGCCGGGTCCCGTGTCCGGGCCGCGACCCGCTCCTTCCGTCAGGGCGCGTCCCTGGGCCTCGACCCGCTCCAGGTGGATCCCTCCGGTCAGCCGGACCGTGCGATCACGCTGCACGCCCGGCGCGAAGATGTTCTGGTACAGGTGGAGGGTCAGGGTGGACAGAGTGTCCGGGGAGCGGTTGATGTACGTGATGGACTCACGGCCACGGATCAGGGCCGAGTCCGGCACGAGGCGGCCGTGGATCCGGTAATCGACTTCCTGCTGCCAGTAGGACGGGCCGGGCACGCCGGCGGTCGTGCGCGTGCCGCTCCGGATCGCCCGTCGGTAGGAGGCTGGCGGGACGACGGGAGGGAACACGGGGACCGCCGAGATGAGGCCCGTGTCGGCGGGCGTCGGCGCGGGACGTGAGGCCGCGGCGGGTGCCGGCAGGGCGGCGCAGAGCGCGAGGAGGATCACCGCCGACCACCCCGGGGACGAGCCGTCGTTCCCACCCCGCCCGCGCATCCCTTCCTGCTGGCCCCGCATCGCCCCTTGCTCCTCGCTCCATCCGGTCCCCGGCGGGCGGTTCCGGGTCGCCCCCGGGAGCCCGGCCGGCCGCAAGGTAGCGGGGCGACGGCGCGCGAGACAGCCCGCGGGCGCGGCCTCGGACGGGGTCCCCGGCCGGGCCGTCCCGCGGGACGACCGGCCCTCCGGTTTGCGCTCGACAAGCTTGCTACGCATCGTGCATAATCATGAATCCGTTCACCTATCACGGGCCGGTTTTGGGCCCAGCGCTTTGCGGCAGGGAGGACGTCCTCGACGCCCTCCTCGTCTCCGCGCGAGCGGGCCGCGTGGCGGCGGTGGCGGGCCCGGCCGGGCATGGGGTGAGCTCGCTGGCGCTGGAGGTGGCCGACCGCCTGCGCTCGGTTGGCACGGACCCGGTCCTCGTCGGCCTCGCGGGCCTGGCCGACGGGAACGACCTCGCTCACCGGCTCCCCCCCTCTCCCGGCCGCGACGCGGCGGAGGCCAGGGACCCCGTGCAGCGCCCGCTCCTGGTGGACGACGCCGACCGGTCGGCCGCGGACGGCGCGGCCCCGGACTCCGGCATGCGGCTCCGGGGGGCGGCCGGCGGCTCCGGCCTCCTCCTGTTCGGTCACGACGCCGGGGCGCTCGAGCAACTCCTCGATCCCGGGGAGGAGCCGCTGGAGATCGGCCCCCTGCCGCTCGCCGCCTGGCTTCCCTATGCGCTGGAGCGCTTCCTCGAGACCGATGTCTGGGTGGCGAACGAGCATGTGGAGGCGGCGCATCGCCTCGTCGCGGGGCACCCTCGCCGCCTCCAGCACCTGAGCCACGAAATCTGGGACCTGGCGGGCGGCCGCGGGAGACGCGTGGAGGATGCGATGCTCGAGGAAGGCCTGGAGCGGGTCGCGGGACGGGAAGCCCGGACGTGGACGGTGACGTGGACGACCCTCACGCCCAACCAGCGGCGGTTCCTCCGTGCCGTGGCGCGGGGTGGAGGCGAGGCTCACCCGTTCGGGCGCGACTTCCTGTCCGAGGCGGGTCTGACCACGGCCTCGAGCGCCCAGCGCGCCGCGGCTTCTTTGCGCGATCGCGGCCTCCTGGACGAGGTCGGCGGAGCGCTTCGGGTCGCCGACCCTCTGCTGGCTCGCTGGCTGTCGGTCGGAGCCTGACCGGGCGTCACTCCCACTCGGTCCAGGCCAGCAGCGGCAGGAGCTGCGGGCGCCCATCGTGGAGCCAGTCGGGCGGCGGCCACGCCAGGGTTCCCACCGGGGCGACCCGGCAGGCTCCCAGCCGCGCCGCCAGGTCGGCGAGCGCGTCCAGCCCCACGGTGCCCGCGTAGCCCACGCTCTGCAACCGACCTTCCAGGGGCGCCAGGAGGCGCTCGAGCTCGGCCACGTCATCCACGGCGTGGACGCGCACGAAGCGGGGCAGGGGGTCCGAGCGGAGCGGGTCGCCTCCCACGACCACCGTCCACGCCGCCGTCTCCCCGCTCGCCTCCAGGTGGACCGGCTTCCCGGCGAGGGCCGCGAACTCGGCCTCGGCCCGGGCCGAGCGCAGGGCCACGGCGGTGGCCACGTCGGCCGCCGGACGCGGCAGCCTGGCGACCTCCCGTTCCAGCGCCCGGGACAGGGCTTCGCCGAGCTCGCGCCCTTCCCGTCCCACGGCGTAGACGAGACGCGGCGACACGCAGCCCTGCTGCTCGTAGGCGCACACGTCGCGGGCCAGGGCGGTCGCCGTCTCCTCCAGCGGCGCATCGGGGAGCCAGGCGGCGATCCCCAGCCGGGGACCGTACGCCACCAGGTCGACGTATGCCGGGACCCTGGTTCGCACGCCTGCGACGGCGGTATCGCCTCCGTACACTACCACTTTACCTGAGCGCTTTACCCACGCGTCCCACGGAGCCTCGTGCATGGAGGGCCACCAGGTCGTGGCCAGGCACCGGCCCAGGAGCGGGTGCTCCTCGGCCAGGGCACGGGCAAAGCAGGCCAGGAGCCCCGGCTCCGACCCGGGAGCCCGGCACAGGACGCCCGAGCGCACGAGGAGGCCGCGCAGCGCCGCGGTGACCGTCACGCCCGGCACGTTGCCGGCGTGGACGACGAGCAGCAGGAGCGGACCCGCCGCGCGTCGCCGCCGCCCCGCGAGGGCCGCGGAGCTGGAGGTCGTCCACCCGTCCAGGGCGGCCGGGCCTCCGAGCTCGCGGTCCACCAACGAGATGAGGGCCTCCCGCGTCCACCCGCGGGCCATGCCGGCGAGCGTCTCTCGCGACAGGGGCTCGGGCCAGGAGAGCTCGGCGGCGAGGATCTCGAGCGCATCCGCCCCCGCCGGGTCCTCCGGATCGCTCAGCCTCAGGGCCGCCCGCGAAGCCGCCATGGCGACCTCAGCGGTCGACAACTGGCGGCGGGCCTCGATCGCCGCGGCGCGGACCTCCCTGGCGACGGTCTCCGCGTCGACCCGCTCGAGCCGGGGCACCCGGAAGGGACGCCCGGACGCGGCCGCCCCGTCCACGCTCGGGAGGTCTCGCCCGGCGGGCAGCCCGGGCAGGTGCCACGGGCCCTTCTCTCGCCGCGGACTCCGCTCAGCCAAGCGTGTCGAGGAGCTCGGCGGTGGCCAGGGAGCACCCGCGGGGTGGAGCGCCGGGCGAGCGGCCGATCGACTCGAGTGCCCCGCCGCGCATCCTCCCCATGTCCTCCGTCAGGACGCACACGACGCTTCCCGCATTGGCCAGGTCGAGGTGGCAGAGGACCCCCGCCTCGCCCTCCGGAAGGGGCTGGAGGCTCACCGGATCGAGGGCCCGCGTCCGCAGCCACGGCGGGCCGAGGAGTGGCGGGGAGCGGCCGACGCCCGCCTCACCCCGCCCGTAGCGCTGCGAGAGGAGCTCGGTCATGCCGAACTCGTTGACCACGTCCTCCGGGGACAGGCCCAGCGCGCGCCCGAGGCGCTCGACGATGGCGCCGCGCCGCAGGCCCGGGCGACCCTTGGCGCCCCCCGTGTCCATGAGAACCGAGCCCTCGGGCAGTCGGAGCGCCTCCCCGCGGGCCTCGAGCCGCTCGACCCAGGCGTCCACGGCCAGCGTGGTCCCCAGCACGCATACCGGAACGTCGTCGGCCACGCACCGCTGCACGAGGGCTCGTGCCTCCGCCCATTCCGGCTCGCCTCCGCGCGCCACGCTCCCCGACCCCGGTGCGCCGAACCGCGCCGCGATGTCGTCGCACATCCAGGCCAGCGACGAGTCGCGGCCGCGCCCGAAGGGCGGCACCAGGGAGAGAACGAGAGGACGGCTGCCGGGACCGAGGACGAAGCGCTCGAAGGCCGGCTCCAGCGCCGCTCGGTACAGCTCCGGGTCCACGACACGGTGGCGTCCCCGCCGGCCGGAGCCGCGGCTCGTGCCGCTTGTCCGGAACACGAGGTCGGCCTCGGCCGGCGGCGCGACCGCCAGGTCCACCTCGCGAAACGCGGCGGTCGGAACCGGGGGGATGTCGCGCCAGTCACCGACCGTGGAGGGGTGCACGCCGCGCGCGACGCAGTACGCTCGATAGGCGGGCACCGTGTTCCACTGGAGCTCGAACGCCCGGAGCGCCAGCTCGTCGAAGCGCTCGGCGGGCCACGAGCCCGGATCGTCTCCCCAGGCACGGAACAGGGATCGCAGCTCCGCGCCGAGCGCTCCGAACGGTCCCTCGTCGGCCGGGCGCGCCTCGGCCTCCGGTGTCTCGTCCGACCTCAAGCGGAACCGCCGAACAGCGCCCTCCACAGGAACAGGAGGATCATCGCGCACAGCATCCCCACGACGATGGGCACCCCCGTCCGCACGGCCTCGTACAGGAGGGCGAGCGTCGGGATGTCCCCGTGGCCGAACACCGTGATCGTGAGGATCCGGCTGTTCGAGAGGAGACTGCGCGCGACCAGCACGGGCACGAGCGGAATCATGACACCGAGCCACAGCGCCAGCGATGTGACCCACGGCTGCGACCCCCGGATGAGCCCCACCAGGAACGCGAGTCCGAACAGGACGACTTCCGTGACCCGAAGGCTGCGGGGCGAATTCGTGAACCACGGCTGGATGAGCCCGCGGCGCGCCGCCTGATCGAACCCCGGCCACGGTGAATTGACGTACAGCTCCTGCCAGGACGTCACGAAGTGCAGGTGCAGGAACCCGAACGTGAGCGCGCCGAGCACGACCGCCACGATCAGCGGGGGAAAGTCCTTGCTCCGAGCCATCGTCTCCTCTGCGCCGTCCGGACGGGGCGCGGCAGGGGTCTTCGCCTCCTCACCTTACGATCTCCGCGGCCGGCGGGCCAATCGGCGGGACGGCCCTGCGGGCGCGGGATTGGCATCCGGACGCCCGGGAGCCCCACGTTGGTCGAGGCAACCTCGACCGACGGAAAGGCGGGCCATGGAAGAGCACAACGCGCCCGGCGCGGACCCGGGCCGGGCAGCGGGCCCGGGTGGGCCCGAGACATGGGTGGAAGCATACCCGGTGACCGTGCACCTTCCGGTGCAGTGGTCGGACATGGACGTTTACGGCCACGTCAACAACACGGCCTACTTCCGCTACTTCGAGTCCGCGCGCGTCGAGTACCTGGTGCGCTGCGGCTTCGCCGCTTCCTACGAGCGCAGCGGGATCGGGGCCATCCTTCACTCGGCCGACTGCCGCTTCCGAAGGGCCCTCGTGTATCCGGACCGGGTCATCTCCGCCACGCGAGCGACCGAGGTCGGGGAGGATCGATTCACCCTCGAGTACAGGCTCGTATCGCTCGACCAGGAAGCGCTCGCGGCGAGGGGATCCAGCGTGGTCGTCTCGTTCGATTATGGCGTCTCCAGCAAGGCTCCGATCCCGGAAAGCGTACGTCGGGGTATCGAGATGCTCGAGGCGGAAGTGGGCCGACATCCCGAGGGGCTCTGAGGGCGGCGGTCGCTCAGCGCCCCTTCAGTATTCCCTTCATCGTCCGCCCCTTGCGGACCCAGACGACCGCCACCGAGTCCGTGGGTGCCACCCTGACGAGCGCCGATCGCAGATCGAGGGCGTCACGCACCGGCTCGCCGGCCGCGCGCACCACCACATCGCCGGGACGAAGCCCGAGCGACCCCGCGGGCGTGCCCGGAAGTACGCGCAGCACGAGCAGGCCGTGGTCGGCCCCACGGAAGTACTCCGCCAGCGCCGGACTCAGGGGACGGAACTCCGCCCCCGCCAGCCGGGCCGTGTTACCCGGCGCCCCGAACGCGTCGGCGTTCTGCATCGTGGCCCACACGTGGCCTCGGAACACCTCCCGCAGGGAGTCCAGCCGGGCCCTGGCTTCCTCGAGGACCGAGTCGCGCAGCGCCCGCAGGCCGGGCGACATGGAGTCCGGGGCGGCGCCGCCCCGGCTCCGCCACACCATCGGCCGACCATTCATGTCGATCCGGAAGAGGGTCTCCGATCCGTCCGGGGCCCTCCGTGCGGGGAGCGTCAGCGTGTAGGTCGAGGACGTCACCGTGCCCCCCGTCGCCGTCCCCGGAGCCGGGACGGCCGGGACTCCGTGGGGAGACAGGACCGGAGACACGGCCAGGGGCGCGAGCCGCACCCTCACCACGTCGGGTCCATCCGCATCCACGCCCGCCACGCGCACGCGGACTACCGGCGTCCCCGA
Source organism: Candidatus Humimonas hydrogenitrophica (assembly GCA_947581615.1). Taxonomy (GTDB): domain Bacteria; phylum Gemmatimonadota; class Gemmatimonadetes; order Palauibacterales; family Palauibacteraceae; genus Humimonas; species Humimonas hydrogenitrophica. The sequence continues at coordinate 98,798 of CANPVD010000116.1, read as the reverse complement.
AGGACGCGCCCTCGGGACCACGCGCACGGTCCGCTCTCCTCCCTCCCGACCGACCCGCACGTCGACGGGGTGGCCGACCCGGAGGCCGCCCAGCGCCCGCTCGCCCGCCGCCGTGCCGAGCGCCTGGCCGGCGATCGTCAGCAGGGTGTCTCCGGGCTCGATCCCGGCGCTGTCGGCCGGGCTCCCGAGCACCACCGTCTCGGCGATGAAGGCGGTGCGGCAGTCCGACGCCGTCCGGGCCGGCCCCCCGTGACCGTCCCCGCAGGTCGTGCGTCCGGCCAGACCCACGCCGATCCAGGCCGGAGCGCCGTCCCATCGGGCCGTGTCCTGCCGGACCGACCCCTGGGCCGACAGTCCGCCGGGAGCCGCGAGCAGGAGGGCCGCGAAGAGGGCGACGGGACGCATCAATGGTACTCCAGCGACGCCACGTGGAGGACCCGGTCGAGCTCGTTCCGCTCCGCCACGACCTGGAACAGGAAGTCGTTCACCGCCGGGTCGGCAGGCATCTGCCGCACCGCCTCCCGCGAGGCCCGGATCAGCGCGTCGAGCCGCGCCAGGTGCTGGGCCGCAGCCTGCGGATCACGAAGCGCCTCGGTGGGACTCGGACCCTGCATCCGCAGGGCTTCGAGCCTCGAGAACATGGCCCGATAGGGCTCCGGGAGGTTGGCCGGGAGGCTCACGGATCCGGAGCTCCCGTCCGTGACGCCGTCCCCGGCGCTCGCCAGGGCCAGGCCGGCCACCTCGCGCCCCGCGAGCGCGGCGCTGCCGTGCACCGTAGCCTCGCCAGCGCCCGCCGGGCCGCCGTTCCCGGAAGACCGGGCGAACTGCCCGGGCGAACCACCGGCCGCGACGCTCCCGGAATCCACGGTCCCGGACGTGGACGCGAGGCCGGCCGGGGCCAGGCCGCCGGCGCGCAGCCCCAGCGCCACGCCGCCGGCGAACAGGACGACGGCCGCGGCCGCCCTCAGCGAAGCCGCCACCCAGCCGTCGCCGACCAGGACACCCAGCCAGCGTTCGACCCGGCTCGTCCTGGGCAGGCGGGCCTCGATCCGGTTCCATGCGCCGTCCGGAGGCTCCAGCTGGCCCATCGCCGACAGGGCCATGCGCATCCTGCGCATGACCTCGAACTCCCGACTACAGGCCGGGCACGCCTCGAGATGCGCGGAGGCGACCGGGTCGGAACCCGGCTCGTCCATCAGCGCGGACAGCGTCTCTCGTTCCAGGTGCTCCGACATCGTCTCCAACCTAGACTTCACGGGTACTCGCTTCGGACTCGGTCTCGCCGGGATCCAGCAGCTCCCGCATGCGACCGCGGGCCTTGTGGAGCTGCGACTTGGACGTGCCCGGCGCCACGCCCAGCAACTCCGCGATCTCCTCGTGCGTGCGGCCCTCGACGTCGTGCAGGACCAGCACCTTGCGATAGCCGGGAGGAAGTCGGTCGAGCGCCTGCGCCAGCATGCGCTGGTTGATGACCGCTTCATCGAGGGAGCCGGCGGCGTGGAAGATGTCCGCCTCGCGCTCCACCTCGTCGCGCCGACCGCGACGACGAAGACGGTTCAGCGCCATGTTCGTGGCGAGGCGGTACATCCACGTTCCGAAGGAGGAATCCCCCCGGAAGAGCTCGAGCTTGCGGAAAGCGCGGATCCAGGCGTCCTGGGCCAGATCCTCCGCGAGGGCATCGTCCCCCGCGAGTCGGCGCACCACCGTATAGACCCGGGACGCGTGGGCGCGGTACAGCGCCCCCATCGCCTCCTGGTCACCGGACCTGGCGCGCTCGACGAGTTCGGTCTCTCCCACTTCTCCCCCGCTCACGGACGACCGTTTGATACCCGGGGCCGGCCGAGGGTTGCCCGGGCCCTCGCGGGGCCGGCCGCCACTCGGCCTGTGGGCGTCTAGGCCCGGGCGGCCAGCCTGGCCACCAACCACGGCGTGGCCGCGAAGGCCGCCGCGGCCACCAGCAGACCGGCCAGGGCGTCCACCCCGTAGTGGAACCGCCCGTACACGGTCCCCACGACCAGGGCGCTCACCGGCAGCAGGAGGATGGCGCCGGCGCCTCGGCTCTCGCGCCACGCGGCCAGCAGGGAGGAGACCGAGGCCGCCACGTGGGAGCTCGGGAACGCGGTACCCTTGGACGAGCCGCGGTCCAGGATGGCGTGGACGACGGCGTAGACTTCGCTCCTGGCCGGCGGTCCGGAAAGCGGCGGGAACAGGTAGCGTGGACCGGCCACCGGGAACACCACGAAGAACAGGTAGCAGATGAAGAAGCCGAGGGCGATGGTCGTGGTGGCGCGCTCGAGCGCCCGTACCCCTCCCGCGAGGTAGGCGGCCACCGCCGCCGTCGGGACGATGAGGTAGTAGGACACGTAGCCCAGGTGGAGGACCACGGACAGCCAGTCGTAGGGCAGGGCTCGCGCCGCGGCCACGCTGAGCTGCGTCCCGAACAAGGCCTGCTCCCAGCCCTGCACGGTCGGATCGAAGAAGCCGTGGAACAGGAGCTGGTCCAGCACCCGGAGCTCGGCGTACAGCACGGGCATGAGGAGGAGGGGATAGGCCACCCGCAGGAAGCGCGGGAGGCCGGCGCGCGGCAACGGTCGGCGCGCCAGCAGCACCACGGCCGCCGCCGCCGCGCCGTGCGCGAGGCCCAGGACCAGCCCGGCGCGACTGCCTCCGGCCAGCGCGAGCACTGCCGTGACCAGGAGGTAGGCGGCGAGCACCACGTCGGACGCCAGCCCGCCACGGCCGTGCCTCGGCCCGGCCTCCGCCGCGCCGCTCACAGCCAGCCCGCCTCGCGGTACCATTCCACCGACCGCCGGAGACCCTCGGGCAGCGCCACCCCCGCCCGCCACCCCAGCGCCCGCTCGCTCGGACCGGGGTCGCACGTCCAGCGGTGGCGCGCCACGTCGCGCGCGCGGCGACGGTCCAGCGGCGGCGCGCGTCCCGCCAGTCGCCACAGGGTCTGGGCCACGACGCCCACGCCCTCGAACGCCCCCGCGGGCAGCCTCACGAGACGCACCGCATGCCCGAACGCCGCGGCCATCGCGTCCCCGATCGCGGGCCAGTCGTAGACACCCTCCTCGGCCAGGGGAAAGGGCCCGAACCCCGCGTCACCCTCCAGCGCGCTCAGTACGGCCCGCGCCACGTCGGAGGCATAGACCGGCTGCAGAACCGACCCGCCGGACGGCGCCACCAGCCAGCCACGGGCGGCCGCCCGGAACAGGGGGAGGAGGTCCTCGTCCCGGGGGCCATACACCCCGCCGGGCCGCAGCACGACCACCTCCACCCGGTCGCGCATGCCCCGGAGGCGCTCCTCCCCCTCCCGCTTGCTGGCCCCGTACTCGCTCACCGGGCCCTCGGCTCCATCGGGTCCGCGGGCCGCCAGGCTGCTCACGTACACGAAGCGCCCCACGCCGGCTTCCACCGCCGCCTCGCCCAGCCTCGCCGTGCCATCGCCGTTGACCCGGCGGTAGAGGTCGGGACGAGAAGCGCGGGTGACTCCGGCCAGATGGACCACGGACGCGGCGCCGCGCACCGCCTCCTCGAGGGCCTCGCGGCGGCGCATGTCGGCCTCGACGCGCTCGACGTCCAGGCCGTCCAGCCAGCGGGTGTCGCTCGTCCGGCGGACCGTGCAGCGGACGATGTGGCCGGCGTCCAGGAGGGCTTCGACCACGTGGCTGCCCACGAAGCCGGTGGCCCCCGTGACGAGGACGGTCGCGGAGTCGGCGCTCACGAGCCGCACACGGCGTGGGGAAGACGGACCGGGTCGGACGTGGGGCGGGGGGGAGTCGTGGTCAGAGAGGCCGGTCGTAGAGCGCGTAGCGCTTGTAGACCTGCGCGCCGATCCGGTCCATGGGGCGCCGCATCAGCTCGTTGTCCTCGAGGATCCAGGAGAACTCCCCCTCGGTGATCCCGCGGGCCGCCCCGCGGCGGAAGATCTCCCGGTACATGAGCGCGTCGACGCCCCTGCCGCGCCACCCCTCGACCAGCCCCAGCGTGAGGACCCGCATACGGTGCACGTTCCGCGAGTGCCACAAGATCTTGAGGAGCCCGAACGGGAACAGCCGGCCGTTGGCGTGCTTGATCGCGACGTTGAAGTCCGGCAGGCACAGCGCGAAGCCGATCGGCCGGCCCGAGGAGTCCTCGGCGATGAGAACCAGGTCCGGGTCCACCGCCGGCTTGAGCTCGCTGGCCAGGAACCGAAACTCCTCGTCCGTCATGGGTACGAAGCCCCAGTTGGCCTCCCAGGCGGCGTTGTAGAGCCTCTGGACCCGCTCCAGCTCCTCGTCGAACTCCTTCATGCGGAGCGAACGGACCGACACCCCGTAGCGTTTCTTGACCAGCTCGGCCCCCCGCACCAGATGCTCGGGCGGCTGCTGGTCCCGGTGCACGTACGCCACGAGTCCCTTGGCCTTCTCGAAGCCGGCTCCGGCGACCAGGTCCACGTAATAGGCCGGGTTGTACGGCATCATGATCATCGGAGGATCGTCGAAGCCCTCGACCAGGAGGCCCGAGACGTCGTTGGTGGACGGGCTGGCGGGGCCGCGGATCGTGCGCAGACCTCTCGACCGGAGCCACGCCGAGGCGGCATCGAACAGGGCCGCGGCCACCTCCGGGTCGTTTTCGCTCTCGAAGAAGCCGAAGAAGCCGACCGGCTCCTCGTGGAACTCCACGTGTCGGCGGTTGTGGATCGCGGCGATCCGCCCTGCCGGGCGGCCGTCACGGAGGGCCAGGTAGAGCTCCATGTCCGAGTGGAGATGGAAGGGGTGCTTCTCCGGGTCCAGCATGGTCTTCATGTCGCGGATCAGGGGCGGCACCCAGTTGGGGTCGCCCGCGTAGATCCGCCACGGCAGCCGGATGAAGGCATTCCGGTCGCCGCCGGACCGAACCGGCTGGACTTCGACGCTCACCGCTCCCCGGCCGGGCGGGACGGCTCGCGCTTCGGAGAGTCCGGTACTTCGCTGCGGGACGGGGCCGGCTCGCGGGGGTCGGGCCGTACGCTCATACGACCCCGAGCTTGGCGCCGATCGTCCCGATCTTCTCCAGGACGAAGTCGAGGTGCTCGTCCGTATGGGTGGCCATGTAGCTGGTGCGCAGGCGGCAGCTGCCCTCGGGCACGGCCGGAGGCACGACCGGGTTGGTGAACACGCCTTCGTCGAACAGGGTCCTCCAGAACAGGAAGGTCTTGTCCATTGGACCCACGAGGATCGGGACGATGGGCGTCTCGGTGGGCCCGATGTCGAAGCCCAGGCCCTTGAGGCCCTCCATCATCTTGCGGGTGTTCCTCCACAGCCGCTCACGGCGCTCGGGCTCCTCCCGGATGATCTCGAGGGCCTTGAGGACGGTGGCCACGGCGGCGGGGGGCATGCTGGCGCTGAAGATCAGGGCCCGGGCATGATTTCGAAGGTAATCGACCACCGTGGCGTTTCCCGCCGCGAAGCCCCCGATCGAGGCGAAGGACTTGCTGAAGGTGCCCGTGATGAGGTCGACCTCGTCGGTCAGGCCGAAGTGGGCCGCGGTACCGTTACCTTGGGGGCCGATCACGCCGAGCGCGTGGGCGTCGTCCACCATCAGCGGCGCGTCGAACTCCTCCTTGATCTCGACCAGGCGCGGCAGGTCCGCGATGTCCCCTTCCATGCTGTACACGCCGTCGACGGCCACGAGCTTGCCCCGCGTCTCCCGCTCGGAGGCCATGATTCGCCGCAGCCCGTCGTAGTCCCCGTGGGTGAAGCGCTGCACGTCGCCGAAGCCCAGCCGCGCCCCGTCCTGGATGCAGGCGTGGTCGAGCTTGTCGACGTAGACCGTGTCGTTGCGGCCGATGAGCGCGCCCAGGGTCCCCAGGTTCGTCTGGTAGCCGGTGCTGAACACGAGGGCGGCTTCCTTGCCGACGAAGTCGGCCAGCTCCTCCTCGAGCCGGTCGTGCAGGTCCAGGTTGCCGTTGAGGAAACGGCTGCCCGTGTTCCCGCTTCCGTACCGATCGAGCGCCTGCTTGGACGCCTCGATGATGCGCGGATCGTGCGTGAGCCCCATGTAGTTGTTCGACCCGACCATGACCTTCTCGTGGCCGTCGATGACCACGGTCGTGTCGCAGGAGCGCTCGATCCGCTGGAAGTACGGATACAGCCCACGATCCCGTAGGTCGCGCGCCGTCGTGAAGTTCTCGCATTTCGCGAAAACGTGCATGCTGTCAGGACCTCTCCGGTTCCTGGAGCGGACGCGTGCGTCCGGAACCGCTCGCGTGTGCGCACTGTTTTGGCGGTAGCCGCGAAAGCTACCGGGGCCCGGAGGGGTCGGCAAGCAAGCGGCCGGCCGTCGTCGCCGCCGGGCTCGGCGGTCTCACCGCCACCGTCGCGCGCGGGATGGACGGCTGGCTCCGCCTGTCCCGCTTCCTTCGCGTGTGAGCCGCCGGCGCGCCCCGAAGCACCGACGGGGGACACCGCGATCCCGCCGTGCCTTGCCCCCCCGGCGCCACCGGACGCAAGCTGTCCCCTCGACGCCCATGCCGATTCACGCGAGGCCGATGCCGACGACCACCTCCGATGAGACCGCTGCCGCTCGCGCCCGCAGGGCCCGTCCCCTCGGGCCGGCGGGCCGGATCCTCCCGTGCGTCCTCGGGCTGCTGGTCGCGGCCTGCGGTGGAACGACCCCGCCGCCCCAGCCGGTGGCCGCTCCGCGGGCGCCCGAGCGGACCCACGCGGATACCTCGCGGGCCGCCCCATCCGTGCAGCTCGAACCGGTCGACGTCTCCCCGCCTCTCCTTCCCTGGCTCCCGCTCGGGGTGCGCTGGGACCCCGGCACCCCGCGTGAAGGCGAGGCCATCGGGATCCACCTCCTCCAGCCCGCCGCCGGTCGTCATCCCCTGTCGGTCGAGGGTCGGCTGGGGAAGTGGCCCGTCCACTTCGCGCCCGTACCGGGCGGCTGGTTCGGGGTCGCGCCGGCACCGATCGGCTCCGCCGGCGAGCCGGAGCTCGTGCTCCGCTACCGGCTGTCGGCCGACTCGGTGGCGACCGACAGCATGACCTTCCGCATCGCCTCGTACGACTTTCCCTTCACGCGCCTGCGCGTGGCTCCCCGGTTCGCCAGTCCGCCCAGGAGCGCTCTCGCGAAGATCGCGGCGGACCGCGAGACCGTGCGTTCCGTCCTGGATCGCGCCACGGATGCCTGGCTGCCGCGACACCCGTTCGCGTGGCCCCGTCACGGCAAGATCACGAGCCCGTTCGGGCAGCGCCGCATCTTCAACGGCGAGCTCAAGAGCCGGCACACGGGCGTCGACATCCGCGGTCACACCGGCGAGCCGGTGCGCGCCGCGGCCCGAGGCCGCGTGGCTCTCATCGGGCACTTCTACTACACGGGCAACGCCGTCTACCTGGACCACGGCCTCGGCGTGTACACCAGCTACGACCACCTCTCGCGCGTGGACGTCCACGAGGGCGAGCTGGTCGAGCGGGGTCAGCTCATCGGGAAAGTCGGGGCCACGGGCCGGGTGACCGGTCCCCACCTGCACTGGGGCCTGCACGTGGACGGAGTGCCGCTGGATGCCCGCAGTCTCTTCCAGCTGGGAGCGCCCGCCGAGTCCGATGGGTCGGGTGCGTCGGCGCGGGACTCCGTACCCGGATTGCGCTGAGCCGAGATCCGTCGTCGTCCTTCCGCGTCTCTCCTCCGCTTGCCCGCGCCGGGGACGCGATCCACTTTCCGGTCCACCGCGATCGGCCCGGCGCTCGGGCCGACGCGCACAGTCAGCGAAGATGCGGGGGAACGTGAGGAAGATCGCTCTCATCCTGGGTGGTGGTCCCGGTGGCGGCTCCTACGCGGCCGGAGCGGTCGTGGAGCTCCTGACGGCGCTGGAACGAGTCCGGACGGCCGACCCGCCCACGCTCGACGTGATCGTCGCCAGCTCCGCGGCGGCCCTCCCGGCCGCGGTCGCCGCCCGCGCACTCGTGGTCAACCCGGGCCTCGTGCCGTGGATCCAGCGCACCTGGGTCGACGCCCTGGATGCCGGCGTGCTCCTCGATCCCGGCCGCCCCGACCGCGACGGTCTTCTGGCCTCCGGAGCGCTGCACGAGCTGGCGCACACCCTGATCGCCGGCGACCGCGCCGCGGACGACCGCCCGTCGGCGCGCTTCGGCGGCTCCCTCCAGGTCGCCTTTCCGCTCACGCCGGTGCGCCCCTCGGGCGCCCCGGTCCGCTCGGCCCTGTTCGAGTTGGGCACACGGCACGGCGCCGGGGACCCGGTGTGGTCACGCCTGGCCACGGCCGCCCTGGCCGCATCGGCCACGCCCGGTCTCCTGCCGCCCGTCCGGCTCCAGGGACGGGACGGAACCCTCCTGGCCTGTGACGGCGAGGCCGGCGGCGACTCCCTGGCCGCGCTGGCCCGGGCCCTGACGGCCCGCGTCGACCGCTCCACGGGTGTCCGCCGGGAGGCCGTGGTGGTCGAGCCGCGGCTGTTCGCCGGTTCCGAACCGTCCGGGTCCGCCCGGTCCCGGACGGCGGGAGCGGGCCCGCTGGCCTCACTGGTGGCGGCGCTGGGCGGGACGGATCCGGCGGCCGCATGGCACGAGGAGGCGCTGCGCCAGGACCGGATCGCGGCCCTCGCCGGCCTCGCGGAGCAGATCGGGGAGCTCAGCGGCGACCTGGACGACCCCCGGGCCGTGGCCACGGGCCGCCGCATCGGCGCCCTGGCCGAGGAGGTGGCCGACCGGCGGGTGGCACGCGGCGAGACGTCACGGGACGGAGCTGCCGACCCGGGCCTGGCGGTCCTGGACCGGGATGTCGAGAGGATCTCCGACGATCCCCGCTACTCCGCGGCGTTCCGGGGCGTCGAGACGCGGGCCGGGAGGACCCGGCTCGCCAAGCTGATCTTCATCCTCGAGGAGGCGAGCGGCATGGGCGGCCAGGCCTCCGGCCGCCTCCACGCCGTGGCTCCGCCGGCCGACAGGCCCCTGGCCGGGCCCGCGCTCGGAGGGCTCGCCGGGCCCCTGTGCCGGGCGTGGCGCTCGCACGACTTCGAGGCGGGCCGCCGCGACCTGCGGCGCGCCCTCGCCGAGGACATGCTCGATCTCCCGGGTGAAGCGGCCGAGGCGAGCGGCGAGGATCCGGCTCCCGTGCGAGCCGGGCTGGACACACTTCCGGCCGACGACCGACGCCGCCTGGACCGCTTCCTCGAGGCCGAGGTGGACCGGTGGTTGGAGGCGGTCCGGCCCGGCGGCCTGGCCGGGACCCTGTTCGGCCTGGGCCGGTCCGGGGCCCGCCGGCGGGGTGCCGCTCACCTGCGCGAGGCGCTGGCGGACCTGAGAATCTGAAGTCGGGGCGCGGGACGGCGCCGACCAGGCGGCCGACCCGCGCCACCCTCAGTCGCGCGGGAGGATCATGTCGCGGTCGATGATCCCGCGCCGCACCAGCTCCCCCTGCACGCGCTGCACGACGTCGGTGCGGAAGCGAACCTCGTCGCGGTGGTCCAGCACGTAGGCCTTCACGCGCAGCAGGACCAGGAAGGTGCGCACGAAGGCAGCCTCCGCGGCGACCTCGATGGGTCGCGACAGGTCCGCGTACCGCGAGGAGGCCGCCGCCTCGAAGGCCAGCCTGCGAACCTCGGCCAGGGAGGCGTCGGCCGGGAGCCAGATCTCGCTCACCACCTGGCAGCCCACGCTCCCGCTACTCGCGTTCGAGACCGGGCTGCGCACCGCCGTCGAGTTCGGAACCGCGACCTGGGTGTCCTCCGGCGTGCGCAGGCGCACCGAGCGCAGGCCCATCGCCGTGACCTCGCCGTAATGCTCGCCGATCCGCACCCGGTCGCCGATCCCGAACGGCCGGTCGAAGATCAGGGTGAGGCCCCCGACCAGATCGCGCAGGAGGTCCTGTGCCGCCAGTCCGAGGCCGATGGCCGCGCCGGCCACGAGGCCGGCCAGGGTGGCGGCCTGTTCGGGCCGGAAGACGCCGAACACGATCACGTACAGCGCCCCCACCCACATCACGACCCTGATCAGCGGCCCGGCCTGCTTGAGGCGGAGCCGAGCCCGCGGGTAGCGCTCCGCGATCCGGTCTATCAGTTGACTGGCCGTCCAGCTCACCAGCCACGCTCCGCCGAGGATGAGCAGCGTGGCCAGGACGCGGCCCGGCGTTACCTGGTCCAGGGCGCGCTGCAGAGCCTGACCGGGATCGACCGCCTGGTTCAAGCCTCACCTCCCGCCATCGGAAGCACGTTCGCACCCCGCAGCCGATCCGTCACGATCCGGTGCAGGAAGGGTCGGATGCGCAGCGGCGCGGGCGGCGGCCCGCCCGCGGGCTCCAGGAGACCCGACGTCTCGAGCAGGTGTATCGCGCCCGGGACTCCGGACCCGCCGGCCGCCTCGGCGATCCCAGCCCGATCGAGGTCGCCGTGGATGGCCAGGGCCGCGAGCGCGAACAGCACGGTCCGGTCGAGCTCCTCGAGAGGAAGGGGATCCGGGATCGGGGTCGGCCGGGCCACCACGATTCCCGGGCGGCCCGGGTCGGCGCGCAGGCAGCGGCGCCACAGGAACAGCGCCTCCCCCACGTCTCTTTCCCCGTCGCCGTGCAGCTGGTCGAAGCACCGGTCGCGCCGCCGGGCCTGCCGCTCCTCCTCCCCGGTCGCCCGCAGTCGGGCCGCCGTGGCGCTGGACACCCCACCCTCGGGCGGTTCGAACTCGAGGTCGTAGCCCGTCAGCCGGTGACGCGCCATGACCGCCTCCTCGAGCTGCGAACGATCCAGCGGACCGAGATCGAGCACCTCGTCGAACGCGCCGGCCAGGGAGCTCACGGTCTCGATGAACATCCAGGGCAGCTTCTCGAACGTCACGATCCACCCCAGCTGTCCGGCCGTCGCCTCGATGAACTCGGCCAGCGCGGTCAGCGCCCCGTAGCCGCCCACTTCGCGCCGGAACAGCCGTTCCCCGTTCTCGAGGAGCACGAGCTCGCGCCGTCCCCCCAGGGCCTCGGCCAGCGAGGAAGGGTCGTCGGCCAGCGCCCGTTCACCCGGCCCTGCGCCCTCTCCCTCGGGAAACAGGAAGGCCGCCAGCCAGTCCAGGGCCTCGGACCGCGTCGTCAGCCGCCGGTCGACGGCGCCCCGCCGTGCAGCATCCGCGGCGTCCATCTCCGACACGACGGCGTTGAGGAGTGTGGTCTTTCCGCTCCCGGGCCCACCCACCACGGCCACGGCGGCCCGGTGTCCCTCCCGCAGGCGCCCGCGGGCGTCCCTGAGCCGACCGAGCGCCCCGTCCCGGCCCATGATGAGGCGAGGGTCGTCCAGTGGCTCGGGTCGGAAGAGCCACCGGTAGTTGGCGGGCAGGCCCGCGAGGTCCGAGCCCGACTCGAGCTCGGACACCAGCCCCGCGACGGCCACTCCGCCCCCGGGGCGTCGTGCCTGCTGTCCCTCCCGCTCCGGGGCCGTCGCCGGGACCGCGACCCAGCGCCGCACCTGCGCCACCGCGGCGCTCCACGCGCGCGCCACCGCGCGCCACGCGGCCCGAAGGTAGACGCGGGCCCGACGCATCGTACGCCGGGCCGCCCGGGAGGACGGCCGGGTGTTGCCCGCGCCGAGGGAGCCGGGAGCCGGGCGGCGGCCGCCGGCATGTCCCGGGACGAGGCGGTCGCGGATGGTGGCCAGAACGCGATCGGGCAACGACTCCAGACGCCCGGCCGTGGTCTCGAGCTCCGTCTCCAGCCTCGTGGCCGTATCCCGCAGCCGATGAGCAGCCCGGCGGCAGGCCTCGCGGGCCGCCTCGGTGTCCCACTCCGCCGGTTCTCCCGGCGTCGCGGCTCGCCCCTCCGCCGTCTCAGCCTGGGCCGCCTCGACACCGTGCCGCACGATCTCGCCCGCCTCGCGCAGCCCCTCGCGCGCTTCCTCCAGCCGCGCGTGCACCTCACCCGCGAGCTCTTCGCAGGCCCCGCGCGCAAGCTCCGCCATCTCGCCCCCCGGCTCCTCCGGCGCGGACCTCTCCGCCGCCGCGGCGGCGCTCCCCTCGCGGGCCAGGAAATCCCCGGCCACCGCACCTAGCGCGGCGGCGCGTTGTCCGAGGCGGGTCACGGACGCATCGAGCCGCTCACCGTCCGCAGACGCGGGGCCCAGCGCTTGCCGGCGTTCCTCCAGGGCCGCCTGGATTCGCTCGACCAGTTGGCCGAGCGCCGACTCACCCTCGCCCGCCGCTCCATGGACGGGAATGGGACGCTCGCCGGAGGCCAGGGCTTCGAGTCCCTCGGCGATCCTAAGGACCCGCGCGCCCTCGCTCGCCAGGGCGCGGGCCCGCTCCGCCGAGGCGGATGCCATGTCCCGCAGGGCCCGCTCGCGGCGGGCCAGGTCGGCCGCCAGCCGTCGGCGCCGGAGCTCGGCGTCGGCCTCGGCATCCGCCTCCGCCAGCGAACGCCTCAGGGCGGACAGCGCCTCGTCCCGCTCGCGCTTCGCCCGGCGGTCCCTCCACCTGGCCCGCACGTGCGTGAACGGCCCCGCGGAGAGGAGGCGTCGACGGAGCTGCTCGGTGGCCTCGGCCGCCAGATCGTCCAGCAGCCGGCTCAGGTGCTCGGCCGCTCCCTCCACCGCACCGGCGAGTCGCGCCTGCCAGTCCTCCTCGCCGAGCAGGTCGGCGGGAGCCGGGGGAAGCGACGACGCCGGCGCCACGACCAGCGCCTCGGGGCGCAGCCGCTCCACCAGAGACACCGGGTAGTCGCCCCTGAGGACCGCGGTCGCCGCCGCCCGGGCCGGGACGCGGCGGCCACCGCCCGGGGCCGGGAGCTCCATGGTCCGGGGCAGCGCGTGGGCGAGAGGGAGGACATCCTCGAGGTGCGCGCGGAGCTCCTCTTCGAGGACGGCGGCCAGGGAGAGGGTCTCTATCTCGTCGCACGCCATGCGGAGGGATCGGCCCGCGTCGCGCAGCGGATCATCGCAGTGGCGAGCCTCGCCAGCGCGCTCGCCCAGCCGCGCCGCCAGCTCCCGCACCGGTCCCCAGATACGCTCATCGATCCGTTCCCGGGTCCGGTCGGCCCGGTGCTCCAGCCCCCGCCGCAACTCGTCGAACAGCGAGCCTGGCCCGTCCGCGGGCCCCGGGGGGGACAAGGCGTGCAGGTCCGCTCTACGCGGGGACCGCGGCCCGCGGCTGCCAGGCGGTGATGCGGCCGGCCACCGCCGACGCCATCACCGTGTACGGGCTGGCCAGGTAGACCTTCCCCGGGCCGCTCCGGCCCGGGAAGTTGCGGTTGATCGAGCTGATCGAGACCTGATCCGGGGAGGTGCTCACCCCGGGACCGGCGTTGATGCACGCCCCGCAGCCCGGCGGCATGACCTGGATGCCGGCCTCGCGGAACAGCTCGTCGTAACCCCGCTCGCGGGCCCAGGCCTCCACGTCCACCGACCCGTAGTGCAGGTAGCAGCGCAGGTCGGAGGAGACGCCCCGGCCGTCGTCCAGGGCCTCCCGGAGGACGCGGGCGTACATGGTCATGTCCTCGCGCTTGGCCGCCGTGCACGCGCCGGCGAAGGCGATGTCGAGCGTCACCGGGCCCTCCAGCTCGTCGATCGGGATGCCGTTCCCCGGGTCTCCCGGCGTGGCCACCATGGGCCGGAGCTCGGAGGCGTCGATCTCCATCGTCCACTCGTACTCGGCGTCGCCGTCAGACTGGAGGCCGTCGATCACGGCCCGCACCTCGTCTGGGTCGAGCCCGCGGCGCTCGGCCAGCCACCCCACCGTCGTCTCGTCCGGGGCGACGATCCCGGTGAAGCCGCCCACCTCGGCTGCCATGTTGGTGAGGGTGGCGCGCTCATCGATCCCCAGCGCCTCGATCGCCTCCCCCGTGTACTCGATGATCTTGCCGATCGCCTTGCCGTCCCGCACGTACGGGTGGCGAAGCACCTCCAGGATCATGTCCTTGGCGGTGACGTTCTCGGGCTTCTCCCCCGTGATCCGCACGCGCACGGAGGGCGGGACCTCGAGCCGGACGTCCTTGGTGGCCCAGGAGTTCACGATGGCGGTCGTGCCCACCCCGAAGGCCACGCAGCCCAGGCAGCCGGAGTGGGGCGTGTGCGAGTCGCTCCCCACCACGACCTGGCCGGGCAGCGCGTATCGGTCCTGGACCATGATGTGGCAGATGGTCTCGCTGCCCGTGCGGTCGGCCAGCTCGCCATGCAGCCGGACGCCCTTGCGCCGCGCGAACTCCCGCTGCCGGTCGTGGAGGGCGTGCGCCGCGTCCAGCAGACCCGCCTTCTTGCGCTCCTCGGTGATCACCTGGTCCAGGAAGGCGAGGTGGTCCCGGAAGAACTTGATGCTGTCGGGGTCGTTGAGGCCGGCGTCCGGTCCCACGAAGTCGTCCCAGAAGCTGGACGCCATCGGGGTCACGTACTCGTGGCTGAACCGCAGGTCCGTGCGGACGAAGCCGGTGTCCCCCGCCTTGACGGCCGGCACCCCGACCTCGTCCTCCTTGAGGTCGACGACCCAGTGCCGCGCCAGGATCTTCTCGGCCACCGTCATCGGCCGACCCGGCTTCGTGTCGATCGCCGGCACCTGCACGAGCCCCTTGAGGCGGGCCACCGCGTAGTCGAGGAGGCCGCCGTATTCGATCACGTCGCGCTCGATCCGCCCGGCCTCGGGATCGATGAACGCCTCGAGCGGGATCTCTTCGCCCCGGCGGATGCGGTCGATGAGGGAAAAGTCGGTCGAGGCGAGCATGCCGAGGTTCTCGCAGTTCTCCCGGTAGATGCGCTCGATGTTCTCGGCGATCACCACCCGGATGCCCGCGGCGCGCTCGGCGTAGGGCGCCGCCTCGCGACTGGAGCCCTTGCCGCGGCGCTTGCCGGACACGGCCGCCACGAAGCCCTGGCCGATGATGTCCTTGTGGCCGATGGGCCGCTGGCCGCCCGTTTCGAGCCCCACGTAGGGGTACTCGCCGAGCTTCTCATCGTAGTAGTAGCACACCCAGCCCGGGGTGATCTCGTCGGTCGAGATGTCGTCCCGGAGGGGGATCGACGGATCCCAGGCCAGGTCCTCGCCCTCGAGCTGCCGTCGGATGAGCTCGGGATCCTCGGTCAGGAACAGGATGCGCCCCTGGAAGCGCACGGTGGGGGGTCGCTTGTGGACGTCCCTACTATAGAGCTGTTCGAGCATGGTCCGCGCGTGAAGGAGGTACGGTTCTCGTCCGGGGGGGCGGCCGGGCCGCGGCCGGGTCGCTCCGCCGCCAATGTAGCCGCCCCGCACGGGAGGGGCGAGCTTGGCGCGTCGGCCTCAGCCCGCCGGGCGACCCTCCAGCGCCTCGAGGACGGAGAGGGCGCGGTCGACGTCGCCCGCCGGGGCCGTGAGCTGGAATCCCTGCACCAGCTCGTCCAGCTCGAAAGCCAGCTCGCGGGCGATGGCCAGGCCTTCGGCCCGCGCCGCCTCGGCGCCGGAGGCCTCGGCGCTCCGCATGCGCTCGATCACCGCGGCGGGCACCTCGATGCCGGGGACCTCGTTGTTCAGGAACTCCGCGTCGCGCTGGCTGGTCAGCGGCCACACCCCGGCCACGATCGGGAGGCGGGTGCCGGCCCGTTCGATGCGCTCGAGGAAGGACTCGAGCACCGAGTGATCGAACACCGGCTGGGTCACGCCGAAGTCGGCCCCGGCATCCACCTTCCAGTACCAGCGCTCGATCTCGCGCTCCAGGTCCAGGGCGCCGGGGTTGGCCGCCACCCCGATCGCGAAGCTGGTCGTGCCGCCGATCGGATGGCCGCCCAGGTCCTCACCGCGGTTGAGGTGCGCCACCAGGTTCACGAGCCCGATGGAGTCGACGTCGAACACGGCGCTGGCCTCGGGATACGGTCCCATCTTGGGCGGATCCCCCGTGACCAGCAGCAGGTTGCGGATCCCGAGCGCCTGCGCGCCCAGGAGGTCTGTGGCCATCCCGAGCAGGTTGCGGTCGCGGCAGGTGTAGTGCGCCAGCGCCTCGATCCCCGTCTCACGTTGGGCCAGCGCGGCCGCCGCCACCACGCCCATGCGCATGCGGGCCCGGGCTCCGTCGGGAATGGCCACCGCGTCGACGCCGGCCGTCCGCAGGGCCCGGCAGGCGTCCAGGAGCTCCGAGGGGTCGGCTCCGCGTGGCGACGGTATCTCGACGCTCACCACGCGCTCTCCGCGCGCCAGCTTCGCGCCCCACGCGGAGCGCTCGGCGAGGGGCATCGGGGTCGCGCCACCGGCTGTCGACGATTCCCCCTCGACCGCGCCGGACCGGACCCGGACGACACCCTCCCCCCGCTCCCGCACCTCCGCCGGGGAGGCCCCGGCCCCCCCGGCGGAGCCCGCTCCATCCGCGGAACGCGTCCTCAAGGCCTCCACCTGCGCGGACATCTCACGAATGTGCTCGGAACGCGTCCCGCAGCATCCGCCGATGATGCGGGCTCCGGCCTCCACGAGCCGACGCGCGTAGCTGGCCATGTACTCCGGGCTCGCCAGGTACATCTTCCGTCCCTGCACCTCCCGCGGGAGGCCGGCGTTGGGGATGGCGGCGATCGGGCGGTCGGTGATCGCCGCCATGTCGCGCACCGCCTCCAGCATGAGGGCGGGCCCCACGCTGCAGTTCAGGCCCATCGCGTCGACGCCCATCGCGTCCAGCTCGCGGGCGATCTGCACCGCCGAGGCTCCGTAGGTCGTCTGGCCGTCGGGCTGGATCGTCATCTCGGCGAGCACCGGGAGGTCGGAGGCGTCCCGGCAGCCCCGCACGGCTTCCTCGAGTTCGTTGAGATCGCTGAACGTCTCGCACACGAACAGGTCGACCCCTCCGCGGGCCAGCGCGGCCGCCTGCTCGCGGAAGGCCGCCCGCGCCTCCATCCGGGAGGTGGGCCCGAACGGCTCCAGCCTGACTCCGAGCGGGCCCATGCTCCCGGCCACCAGCAGCTCCGAGCCCGCCACGGCCCGGGCCAGCGCCGCCGCCGCCTCGTTGATCTCGGGGACCTGATCCTCGAGACCGTAGCTCTGGAGCTGGAACCGGTTGGCTCCAAAGCTGTTCGTCTCCAGGACGTCCGCTCCGGCCTCGCGGTAGGACCGGTGGATCTCCCGGATCATGCCCGGGTCCGTGCGGCACAGGTCGTCGTAGGAGCGGTTGATGAACACGCCGCGCCGGTAGATCTCCGTGCCCATGGCCCCATCGAACAGCAGGATGCGGCGTTCCTCGAGAGCCTTCAGAAAGTCGCGCATGCCCTGCGTTCTCTCCCTCGCTTCGGGACCGCGGAGTCGTTCCTCATTGGTCCGACCCTTGCGCGGTACCCTGGTCGGACCCCATCGAGAAGTTACGCCCTTCGCACTCGACGTGCCGGCCCCGAGACACGGTGCAGACGACATGAACCCGGCGTCCTCTCCACAGACGGTCCTCGTGGCCGGCGGCACCGGCTTCCTCGGAGCCGCCATCGTGCGCGAACTGGCCGGGCACGGCTACCGGGTGATCGTGCTGTCGCGACGGCCCCGGGGCGTCGCCGCCCGCTTCCCGGGGCTCGAGGTGGCTGCGAGGGGAGGTGACGTGACGGATCCTTCCACGCTCCCGGCCGCCCTCGAGGACGTCGACGTGGTGGTCCAGACCGTCCAGTTTCCGGGCTTCCCAGTGGAGGACCCATCGCGGGGCCGGACCTTCCGTGATGTCGACGCCCGGGGAACGGCCAATATCGTGGCGGCCGGCGGCGAAGCCGGCGTGCGCAGGATCGTGTATTTGTCCGGCGTGGGCGCCGACCCGGACTCCGACCGACCCTGGTTCCGGGCCAAGGCCATGGCCGAGGCGGCGGTCAGCGGCGGGGAGCCCGCCTTCACGATCGTACGCCCCTCCTGGGTATACGGGCCCCGGGACCAGAGCCTCAACGTGTTCGCCCGCATCCTCCGCCTCCTGCCCGGGGTGTTCCCGCAGCTCGGCCCGGGCGACCAGCGGATCAACCCCGTGTGGATCGGGGATCTCGCCGCGGCCGTGGCCCGGACCCTCGAGACCCCGGCGGCTATCGGAGCCCGCTTCGAGCTCGGCGGGCCCATCACCTACACCATGGACGGGATCATCCAGACGCTCATGGACGCCATGGGCCAGCGCAAGCCGATCGTGCACGTCCCCATGGGGCTCCTCAGGGTGGGCGCCGCGGTCGCCGAACTCGTCCCGGGCCAGCTGTTCTCCCGCGACGCGCTGGAGTTCGCCACCGGGGGAGCGGTCGCCGAGCTCGCCTCCCTGCGCCGCGTGCTGCCGGACCTGCCCCTCACCCCCATGCCCGAGGCGCTCGGGCGCTACTCCCCGGGGAGGAGCGCGTGAGCGGGGGCGCCGAGCCCACCCTGTTCGTCACCGGAGCCACGGGCCTCGTGGGCAGCCACGCCGCCGCCCTCTTCCGGGAGCGGGGCTGGAATGTACGGGCGTTCGTGCGCCCCGACGCCGACCTGCGCTTCCTGGAGGAGCTGGACTGCGAGTTCGTGCTCGGCGACCTCCTCCAGCCCGAGACGCTCCGCGGGGCGGGTCGGGATTGCGACGCCATCCTGCACGCCGCCGCGCTGGTGGCGGCCCCGGCCGGCTGGGAAGCCTATCGGCGGGTGAACGTCGAGGGCACGAGTCTGGTCCTCGCGGAGTGCGTGCGGTCCGGCTGCCCCCGCTTCCTGCACGTCTCTTCGGTGGCCGTGTACGGTCCGCCGGGAGCGCATCCCGCCCTCCCCCTGGACGAGGAGGCGGCCGTGGACCTGCCGCTCGAGCCGCGCGCCCACTACGAGCGCTCCAAGCGCATGGCCGAGAGCGTCGTGCGGCGCACCTCGGAGACCGGATGGACGATCCTCAGGCCGGCCGTGGTCATGGGAGAGCGGGACCGGAACTTCACCCCGCGCATCGCGGCCCTGGCGGACCATCGACTCCTGCCCACGGTCGGCCGCGGCGACAACTCGCTTCCCATCGTGTACGCGGGGAACGTCGCCGAAGCCTGCTGGCTTGCGCTCACCCGCCCCGAGGCGCTCGGACGGGTCTACAACATCACCGAGGACGGAGAGCTCACGCAGCGCCAGCTCCTCTCGGAGGCGGCGCCGGAGGGCGCCGTGATCTTGCCGCTACCGCGCCGCGCCCTGGAGGCGTGCGTGGCCGGGTTGGAGCGGGTGGCACCGGGCGGGCCCGACGCCCCGGCCCCGCTCCTCAGTCCGCGGCGGGTCTGGTTCGCGGGACGCCCCAACCCCTTTCAATGTGCACGCATACGCGACGAGCTCGGCTGGCGTCCGGCGCTGCCGGCCCTGGAGGGATGGCGGCGGGCCCTCGCCTGGCATCGGCGGGTGGCCGCGAGCCGGGCCTAGGGTGGGCGCCGTGGCCCCCGTCGCGCCTTTCTCCTGCCCGTGTTACCTTTTCACGGCTCGGTCGTCGTCAAGGTTGACCGCCGACTCGGAGCGAGTCGGACCCGGCAGGCACGCGGCGGGCCCAACTCGATCGACCGGTGGGCCGACGTGGAGGAAGGCGGCCGAGTCGGGATCTATGGCCCTGTCTTTGCAAGCCGGACGGGGAAGAGGAGTTGGATCCTGCGCTTGGACCCCCGGCCGCACCAACCGCGGCGGTGTTCCGTACGGGCGGTCGCGGCGTGTATCGTTCGAATGGGAACCGCGCGCAAAGGAGGATCGATGAAGAAGATCTACAGCCGGCCCATCGCCTCGATGGCCGCGCTGCTGCTCACGGCCGGGCTGGTCGGGTGCGGCGGCTACGTGAAGAAGGACCAGTTCAACGACGAGGTGTCCGACCTGCGCTCCCAGATGCAGCAGCAGGGGCAGAAGGTCGACCAGAACTCCTCGGACATCCAGGCTCTCCAGAGCAAGGTGAACGGGCTGCAGAGCGACCTGCAGCAGCTTCGCCAGGACTTCCAGGCGAAGATCACCGAGCTCCAGAACGGCGTGAAGTTCGCGATGCCGGTCCACTTCGACTTCGACAAGTCGGACGTGCGTAGTGTCGACCGGCCGCTCCTCGACCGTTTCGCCTCCATCGCCAAGAAGTACTACCAGGGCGCGACGATCACCGTGGAGGGCTTCGCGGATCCCGCCGGCACCGCCGGCTACAACCGGCGTCTGTCGCAGCAGCGTGCCAAGGCGGTCGCGGACTACCTCACCGGCAACGGGGGGCTGCCCGCCGCGAACGTGAAGACGGTCGGCTACGGCGAGAACCGCCTCGTGAACAACGAGCGCGGCCCCGGCCAGGCCGGAATCGCCAACCGGCGCGTCACGTTCGTGATCGAGTACGCGGGCCAGGTGGGCGGCTGATCGACCGTCCCTGACCCGGGCGGGCCGCGATCCCCGCCCGGACCGCGAGAAGCTAGCGAAGCCCCCGGTCCGTCCGGGGGCTTCGTGTTTGTCATCTGCCGGGCGGCGGCGTCCCGCCCCTCCGGCGAGGGCGGGCCGACCCCGGAAGGAGGGAGCATGGGAGCCTCGACCGCCGCCTACGATGCGCTGCGCGACGCCGCCGGGATCCTCGACGGCGCCGAGCGCACGCTCGTCCGGGTCTGGGGCGACCGGGCCCGGGACATGATCGGCGGGCTGCTCACCAGCCACGTCGCCGGCCTCGCGCCGGACCACGCGCTGTACGCGTTCATGCTGACGCCGAAAGGCCGTCCGCTGGCCGAGTTGCGCGCCCTGGTCCCGGAGACCGGGGAGGTATGGCTGGACATGCCATCCGCCTGCGGCGAGGCGGCTCTCGAGCACCTCCGTCGGTACCTGCCTCCGTTCTACGCCCGCTTCGAACGGCTCGAGGAACGCCGCCGCCTGTCGGTGGTCGGTCCGCGCTCGGCGGAGGTCGTGGGCGTCCTTCCCGGCTCCCCCGACCTGGCCGAGATCGCCCCGCTCGAGCTCATCGAGCTCCCGTCGGCGGACGTGAGGCTGGTCCGACGGGAGCCGGCCGAAGGTCCCGGCGCCGACCTGTACGTCCCCACAGGACGCGAGTCCGAGCTCCGCGACGACCTCGTCGAGGCGGCCGAGCGGGCGGGCGGAGGCGCCTCGGACGCAGCGGCCTACGACATCTGGCGCATCGAGCGTGGTCTCCCCGTGTACGGGCGAGAGATCGACCTCGACGTCCTGCCACAGGAGACCGGACAGGATGCGCGCGCCATCGACTACGACAAGGGCTGCTACACGGGCCAGGAGGTGGTGGCCAGGATCCACTTCAGGGGCCACGTGAACCGCCGCCTGGTGGGCCTGCGGCTGCCCGAGGGGCCCCCGCCCGAGCCGGGCACGGAGCTGTTTGACGCGGAACGGAGCCGGGGCCACGTCACCTCCGTGGCCGACTCCCCGCGGCTGGGCCCGCTCGGCCTCGGCTACGTGCGGCACGAGGTGGCGGAAGGGGCACGACTCGCCGTCGGCCACGAGCACGGACCGGCAGCCACCGTCGCCTCCCTCCCGTTCGCGGGCGCGGCTCCCCCGGGCTGAGCGGGCCGCGGGCGTCCCGGGAGCGCGTCGGGGAGGCTCATCGGCCCCCTGGCGCTTTACGATCACGTAAAGCGGTCGGGCATCGGGGCGAGCCGGCCCGACCGCCGGCACGTCGGGGGTTTGAGATCGCGGGGCGGCGCGCGTAGCTTCCCGCCCATGGCGTCGCTGACTCGTGAACAGATGCTGGACATGTACCGCTCCATGTGCCTCACCCGGGCGCTGGAGGAGCGGCTCGAGCGGCTCTTCAAACAGGGCCACATCGTGGGAGGGCTGTACCGCAGCCTGGGCCAGGAGGCCACGGCGGTGGGCAGCGCCTACGCCCTCGAGCCGGAGGACTGGCTCGCACCCTCCATTCGGGACATGGGAGCGCTCCTGGTTCGCGGCCTGGCGCCCGTGGACATGTTCCGGCAGTACACGGCGCGTCGTGACGCCCCCACGGGTGGCAAGGACAACACCAACCACTTCACCATCCCAGAGCTGGGCATCCTCGGGCCCGTGAGCCCGCTCGGCACGCAGCTCGCCGTGCTCAACGGGGTGGCCCTCTCCTTTCGGATCCGCGGCGAGAGCCGGGTGTGCATGACCTACCAGGGCGAAGGCGCCACCCGGACGGGCACCTCCCACGAAGGGCTCAATTTCGCGGCCGTCCAGCGCCTCCCCATGGTGGTGGTGCTGGAGCACAACCGCTGGGCGTTCTCCACCCGGAGCGACCGCGAGGCCGCGGTGGGAGCGTGGACCGACGTGGCCGGGGCCTACGGACTCCCCGTCCGACAGGTGGACGGGAACGACGTGCTCGAGGTGTACGACGCGGCGCGGGAGGCCGTGGACCGCGCCCGCAGGGGCGAGGGCGCCTCGCTCATCGTCGCCGAGACGTACCGGATGCTGGGCCACGCGCAGCACGACCCGCAGCCCTACGTGGACCCGGCGGAGCTCGAGGCCTGGCGCGAGCGCGATCCCATCGACCGCTTCGGCCGCTACGTGATCGAGAACGGCCTCGCCACCGAGGAAGGGCTCGCGGCGATGCGCGGGGAGCTCGAGTCGGAGGTGGCGGCGGCGGCGGACGAAGCCGTGGCGGGGCCTCGCCCCGATCCAGAGGAGGCCCGGACCCGCGCCTACGCGGCCGAACCCGCCGACGGAGGGGTGCCCTGGACGCGGCGGGCTGTGGTGGGCTACGCGGATGCACCCGCCGGGGTGGCTCCCGCACGCCCCTCCGGATCGGGCACCCCCGGCGAATCCAGCGGCGGGAGCGGCACGGCGGTCCGGCAGGGCGACGCCGCAGTTACGGACGGCAAGCAGCGCGGCGGGGGAGCCTGATCCCCCCCGCGAAGGAGAGGAGCGGCATGGCGGAAGCGACGGCGGCCCAGCAGCGGGCGCCCGCAGAGCCCGGCGCCACCAGGGAGACCACGTACCTGGAGGCCATCCGCGAGGCGCTGTGGGAGGAGATGAAGACCGACGACAGCGTCTTCATCCTGGGCGAGGACGTGGGCGTCTACGGGGGCGCGTTCAAGATCACCGAGGGCTTCCTGGACGAGTTCGGGCCCGATCGGGTGATCGACACGCCGATCAGCGAGGCGGCCATCGTGGGCGCCTCGATCGGGGCCAGCCACATGGGCTTCAAGCCCGTGGCCGAGATGCAGTTCATGGACTTCGTCGCGCCCGCGTTCGACATGATCGTGAACTTCGCCGCCAAGGTCCGCTACCGGACCGGCTTCGGCGCGCAGATCGTGATCCGGGGGCCCGTGGGCGCCGGCGCGCGGGCCGGCCCCTTCCACTCGCAGAGTCCGGAGTCCTACTTCGCCAACGTGCCCGGCCTCAAGATGGTCGCGCCGGCCACGGCGTACGATGCCAAGGGGCTGCTGCGCGCGTCCATCCGCGATCCCGATCCGGTGCTCTACTTCGAGCACAAGTTCCTCTACCGGCGGATCAAGGAGCAGCTGCCGACGGACGAGGAGATCCTCGTGCCGATCGGGAAGGCGCGCGTGCACCGGGAGGGTGAGGACCTGTCCATCATCACGTGGGGCGCCATGGTATACACCGCCGCCCGGGCGGCCGACCGCCTGGCCGAGGAGGAGGGCGTCTCGGCCGAGGTCCTGGACCTGCGCTCCCTCCGGCCCGTGGACGTGGAGGCGGTCGCGGAGACGGCTCGCAAGACGGGACGGGTGCTGGTCCTGCACGAGGCGCCGCGCTTCGGCGGCCTGGCGGGAGAGATCACGGCGGTCGTGTGCGAAGAGGCGTTCGAGTGGCTGGACGCGCCGGTGCGGCGGGTCACGGCCATCGACACGCCGGTGCCTTACTCGCCGCCGCTCGAGGACTACTACTTGCCCCAGGTGGAAGACGTGCTCACGGCGGCTCGCTGGCTGCTGGCGTACTGACGGCCCCGGAGCGGCTGGCATGCTGACTGCAACGTGAAGGTTAGCCTTTCACGTACCAAAGGACGGAGCGATGTCGAAAGTCGACGTGATCATGCCCCAGATGGGGGAATCCATCGCCGAGGGCACCCTCACCCGCTGGCTCAAGAGCGTGGGCGACCCGGTGGAGCGGGACGAGGACCTGTTCGAGATCTCCACGGACAAGGTCGACGCCGACATCCCGGCGCCGGCCGCGGGCGTCCTGGCGGAGATCCTCGTCGACGAGGGCGAGACCGTGGAGGTGAACACGGTCGTGGCCCGCATCGACACCGAAGCCGAGGCGGGCGGCGGCGGTGAGCAGGGCGGGGCCGGTGAGGAGTCGGACGCAGGGGAGGCCGAGCCGGGGGAGGCCGCCGCGCAGACCCGGGCGCCCGCCGCCGCGGGCGAAGCCGGGGCCGACGAAGGCGGGGCGCGCGAGCGTCCGGCCGCGCGGGCCGGCGGCGCCGAGGAGACCGCTCCCCGGGAGAACGGAGCGGGGGTGGCCACCCGAGAGGAGCGCCTGCGCACCCGTTCCACGCCCCTGGTCCGGAAGATCGCCGCCGAGCACGACGTCGACATCGGCCAGGTCGAGGGGACCGGCATCGCGGGCCGCGTGACGCGGGACGACATCCTCGCCTTCATCGAGACGCGGGGCGAGGAGGCGCGGGCCGCCCCGGCCGCGCAGCCGGCCCAGGCGGCCGCGAAGCAGGCCCGGAAGCAGGCCGCGGCCTCCGAGGCCCCGGCGCCGGGCACGATGCGCGTGCCCATCCACGGCGCCTCACTCGACATCCGCATTCCGGACGTCCCGATCAGGGAGGGCGACCGGGTCGAGGAGATGAACCGGGTCCGCCTGAGGACGATGGAGCACATGCTCATGTCCAAGCGGATCTCGGCGCACGTCACCTCCGTGACCGAGATCGACTTCGAGCGGGTCGTCAAGCTCCGCAGGAAGCTCAAGCCCCGGTTCGAGGAGCGGGGCGTCAAGCTCACCTACGGGCCCTTCATCATGAAGGCGGTGGTGGAAGCCCTTCGCGACTACCCGATCCTCAACGCCTCCGTGGACGGCACCCGCATCGTCTATCACCGCAACATCAACCTCGGCATCGCGGTGGCGATCAACGACGGCAAGGAGCTCATCGTCCCCGTCCTCAAGGACGCCGACCGGCTCAGCCTGATGGGGCTGGCGCAGGGCGCCAACGAGCTGGCCGAAAAGGCCCGGGACAAGGAGCTCGACTTCGACGACATCCAGGGCGGCACCTTCACGATCACCAACGTGGGCGTGTTCGGGAACCTGTTCGGTACCCCGATCATCAACCAGCCGCAGGTGGCCATCCTCGGCACGGGCGTGATCGAGAAGCGCCCGGTCGTGGTCCAGGACGACATGGGCAACGACACGATCGCCATCCGCCACATGGCTTACTTCGGGCTCAGCTACGACCACCGCGTGGTGGACGGCGCCATGGCGGCCTTCTGGCTCAACAAGGTCCAGGAGGTGATCGAGAACTTCCCCGAGGAGACGGTCTGACGTAGCGCTCCGGGGGGCGCGTCGATGGAGCCCTCGGCTCCTGGCGCTCCGCGAGCGGGCCCTGGACGAGCTCCTCCACCGGCGCTCCGCCGCCGTCAGCTCCCGCCTGGCGCCCCCCTGCGCAGAGCCTCGAACAGGAGGGGGTAGGTGGCAATCGATTCGCCGCGATACTGGGGCCGGAAGCCGAACAGGATGACGCGGCCTCGGCCGAGGGGCACCTCGACCAGGGCGGCTTTCCCGGCCACCCGATCGGCGCCCTGGAGCCAGCCCGACAACAGGGTGGGATCCGCCCCGTAGCGCGCCTCGACGCGTACGGGGGGGGAGCCGGCGCCCCCGGTCGGCTCGAACGCCGCCGCGCCCGTCCCCAGCCACGCGATCGTCTCGCGCCCGGGCATGGCGCGGCCGAGACCCGCCCGCGCCGCGCCCGTGAGGTCCAGCCGTACGATCGAGCCCGGAGCGTAGTACTCGGTCCGATCGAGGTCGGCGAGGACGTCCTTCACCGGGAGGGCCAGCCGATCGATCACCCAGGGCGTCGATCGCTCCAGGGCCACCAGGGTGCCGCCCTCGACCACGAAGGCGCGCAGCTCCGCCGCGCCTTCCGCGCCTAGGCCCCCGACATAGCGCACGGGCTCGGAGCCCGGCGTGAACCCGTGCTCCAGGACACCCGGGGAGATGGACGGCAGGAGGATCGTGGTGAAGCGGCGCGACAGGTCGCCCTGGCGCACGTCGGCGTTGTGGAGCGTATCGTACGGTATCCGGTACTGGTCGAAGATCCAGCGAGTCCAACCTTCGTCCATCGAAGGCACCCAGGGCTGGTAGAGGCCCACGTTGACGGCGGCGCTGCCGCTGAGCCCGGGCGCCTCCTTCGGCACCTCCGGCGCCGTCGACACCGGCTCGGTCGCCACCGCCACCGACTTCGGCGAGCGGTAGGCGTCCACGCCCAGCAGGAGCGGCAGCGTCCAGGCGGTGACGTCGTAGGGGCGCCGCAGGGGGCAGCTCTCGCACGGCCGCAGGTCGGGGTAGCGCTGGCGCTCCAGCATCGCCTCGGCGAAGGAGGCGTAGGGCTGGTGCATGTCGATCACGTAGCTCCCGGCCGGGAAGGTCCGGCCCGCCGCCGTGAAGCTCGACGTGGAGCGTCCGACCTCGACGTCGGCGGTCACCAGGATGCGCACCAGCTCCGCGAGGCCATCCTCGCGTGGCTGATCGGCGGGCACCACCCAGGCCGCGGGCCAGCGGTTCCACTTCGCCACGGCCCGTTCCCCGATCCCGAGAAAGCTTTCCAGCCAGGCCCGTCGGTGCACGGCGGCGTGGTCCAGGAGCGCGAAGGCGCCCGCCTCCATGTAGTCGACGATGTCCGACAGGTGCCACGCTCCCCCCGGCCACGGGTCCGGGAAGTTCCAGGAGCTCACCCGGGCGTCGAAGTTGCGGCCGGGCTCGAGCTGGTCGGAGGACACGTCGATGGGGGAGGCGAGGTCCGCGCCGGCCGTCTCGGAGAGGATGCGCACGCCCCCGTGATAGTGCTGATAGGCCCGCGCCGGGGTCCAGGCGTCGTACGTGGCGTTGACCACCACGCCCTTCTTTCCCTGCCGCTCCAGCGCCCAGGCCATGGACGTCCCCAGGTCGTTGATCCCGGCGATCAGCGCCGGGTCCACGTTGGGCTCCACGGGGTCGATCCACGGCGGCAGGAAGAAGCGGCTGCCATATTTTCCCTGCTGGTGAATGTCGTGGACGATCTGCGGGTGCCACACGTTGTGGATCTTCTCGACGGCCAGCCGCGTCTCCTGCTGCGTGAACGCGTACCAGTCGCGGTTGTCGTCGTGGCCCACATAGTGATGGTAGAGGAAGGGCGGGTTCGCGCCCTCCCACGGCTTCCCGACCGTGGTCCGGTACCAGTGGGTCACCAGGTCCACGCCGTCCGGGTTGAGGGAGGGGACCAGCAGGACGATGCACTGGTCCAGGATCGCCCGGACTTCCGGGTCGTTCGATGAGGCCAGGCGATAGGCGATCCGCATCGGGACCTGGGAGGCGCCGACCTCGGTGGAGTGGATGGCCGCCGTGATGAGCACGACGACGCGGCCCTCGGCGAGGAGGCTGTCGCGCTCGGCCGGTCCCGTGATGCGGCGGGGGTCGGCGAGCATCGCCTGCACCTCCCGGAGCCGGTCCAGTCGCCGGAGGTTCTCCGGGGCGCTGATCGTGAGCAGCACGTAGGGGCGGCCGAGGGTGGTCGGCCCCAGCGTGTCCATCCGCACCCTGTCGCTGGCCCTGGCCAGCGCCGACAGGTAGCCGGTGACCTCGCCCCAGTCAGCCAGCTGGCGGTCGGCTCCCACCGGGAAGCCCAGGTAGGACGCGGGCGGGGGCACCGTGTCGGTCGGCGCGCCGAGCTGCGTCGCCCGGACCGGGAGCGGCGCGAGTAGCGCCAGGAGGCCGACGGCGGCCAGTGGGGCGGCGAATCCGCGCATGGAGCTTCTTCTCCGTGTGTGAGGGTGGGCTGTCTCCATGCTCGGAGCGAGGACGCGCGGGCGCAACCGCCGACGCGGCACCGGCCGGAACGTCCCGAGCCGCTTGCCCGGAGGTCCCGACCGTCCGACGTTTCCGGCCCGAACGCGGACCCTGGTTCCCCGAGCCACGGATGACACGCCCGCATGCCCCGACTTCATCCCTTCCCGGCGACGCGCTTCACCGCCGCGGCCGGAGAGCCGGAACGGTTCCTGGCGCCGCCCTACGACGTGATCGGGCCCGAGCGGGCCGCCGCCCTGCGCGAGCTCGGTCCGCACAACGCGGTGCGGCTGGTGCTGCCCGAGGGCCCCGTCCCCGACCGGTACGGCCTGGCCGCCGAGCGGCTGCGCGCCTGGCTCGACGAGGGCATCCTGGCCACGGACCCGGAGCCGGCCGTCTACCTGTACGAGCAGGGCTTTCCGGCGCCCCGGGACGTATCCGGCACCCTGACGCGTACGGCGATCGTCGCCGCCCTCGAGGCGAGCCCGTTCACGGACGGGGAGGTGCTGCCCCACGAGGAGACCCACCCGGGGCCCAGGGAGGACCGCCTGGCCCTCATGCGGGCCTGCCGCGCCCAGCTTTCGCCCATCTTCCTGGTGGCCCGCGACCCCGCGGGAGACCTGGAACGGGCGCTGGCGTCGGTCCGCGAGGCGGCCGCCCGGCGGGGGCCCGTGCTTCGTGCCCGAACCGCGGACGGGATCCTCCACGTCTTGTCGCGGGTGCCGCCCGGTGGGGAGGCCGGGCTTCTGGGAGCGGCCGGGGCGCTCCCGCTCCTCGTGGCGGATGGACACCACCGCTACGAGACCTCGCTCGCCCTGGCGGCCGATCCCGACGCGCCCCGCGGGGCATCGAGCGTACTCGCCTGCGTGGTGGGCGAGCGCGACCCGGGTCTGGTCATCCTCCCGACCCACCGGGTGCTGCGCCGCCCTCCGTCGGGAGCGGTCGACTGGCGGTCCGTCCTCGAGTCCGCGTTCGTCGTCGAAGCGCTGGGGTCGGGGGGCGAGCGGGCCCTGTCCGAGGCCTCCCGTCGAGCCCGGCCCGGGGAGCTGGTGGCCGCGACGCCCGAGGGCGCCTGGCGCCTTCGCGCGACGCCCGAGGCGCTGGAGCGGTCCGGTCTCGACGCCCCACCCGCGGCGGTCCTGTTCGACCGGTTCGTGCTGCGCGGCGGCTTCGACGCCGATCCGGACGAGGCGGTGCGAAGCGGCCTGCTCTCCTATCACCGGGACGCCGGAGAGGCGTCGCGGGCCGCGGGGAAGGAGGGCGCCGCCTTCCTCCTGCCGCCCCTCGAGCCGGGTCGGGTGTGGGAGCTGGCGCGGAGCCGCCACCGGCTTCCGCCCAAGAGCACCTACTTCTGGCCCAAGATCCCGTCGGGCCTCTTGTTCAGGATGCTCGACTGATCGGGACGCGGCCGGCGGCCGTGCCCGGGTCGCGGCTCAGGCTCCCGGCCGGTCGGCCGGCTCCAGGTAGTCGTCCAGGTCGAGCACTTCCATCCCCGCGATGCGCCGGAGGCCGCTCCCGCGCGTGACGAACAGGTCCGCGTCGCCGGACAGGGCCGTGGCCACCTGGATCGAGCGTTCCGGCCGGCCGCCGAGCCGCGCCTGCACCTGGGCCGCCTGCCGCGCGACCGACGTCCCGACCGGCACCATGTCCAGGCCGGGAAAGGCCGAGACGTACCGGGCCACGCGTCCGGCGGCCTCCTCGGACCCGGCGCGGTACGGCTCGGCGAGCAGCTGAAACAGAGAGAGGGAGGAGGTCTGGGCCTCGATCTTCCCCGAGCGCACGCCGTCCAGGAGCAGCCGTGCCAGATCGGCGTAGGGCGGGCGCCCGAGCAGGTGGTAGGCCAGTACCCTTGCGTCGACGTGCACGCGACGGGCCTCCTCGAGGCGATCGGTGAATCTCGCCCGGAGGCTCACGCGCGCGTCGCGACCGTCATGGCGCCCGGTCCGGGGGGACGGGTAATCCCATCACGCGTCCCGGAGCTCCGGCCACAGTCCGTCGTCCCGACCCGGCGATCCGGCCGCGTCCGTGCCGCTCTCCGGGACCGGCGACGACAGGATCCCGGCCAGCTCCTCGACCAGGTCGCGCGGCTCGGGCTCCATCTCGAGCACGCCATCCTTCCGCACCGTCACGACCAGCCGGTCGCCGGGCTCCAGCCCCAGCGCGTCGCGGGCCTCCTTGGGGACCACGATCTGGTGCTTGCTGCTCATCTTGACGGAGGTGGCCATGAAGGGAGGATACGCTTTACGTAGACGCTTTACAAGTGCGGTCCTCCGAAGGCGCCCGCCGGCGTGCCCCCAGAACGCTTTGTGATGTCGCAAAGCGGAGACGCGACACGGTGTCGCGGGCGTGCGCTCAGAAGATCCAGTACAGGAAACCCAGGTAGCCCACCAGCAGGAGGAGCCCCTCCCAGCGCTCCACGCGCATGCCCGTGTAGGCCAGGGGCACCAGCAGGACCGAAAACAGCAGGGCGGGCCCGACCATGCGGGCCACCGCCAGCGGCGGGAGCTGCAGGGGACGCAGCAGGGCGGCTGTTCCGAGCACGAACCCCAGATTGAAGATGTTGGAGCCGATGATGTTGCCGATCGCGATGTCGCCCAGTCCGCGGAAAGCCGCCGCCACCGTCGAGGCCAGCTCCGGGAGGGAGGTTCCGAGGGCCACCATGCTGGCGCCGATGACGGTCTGGGGGACGTGGTAGGCACGCGCCATGGCGACCGCGCTCTCCAGCACGAAGTGCGCGCCGACCAGCAACGCCGCCAGTCCGACCAGAGTCAGCGCCACGTCGCGCCCCGTGGACCGCGCTTGTCCTTCGGCGTCGCCCTCCCGGTGGGCGGGACCGCTCTCGTCACCGCGGCCCCAGCGGACCAGGAAGAAGAGGTAGATGGCGAAGCCGGTGACGAGGGCGAGACCGTCCAGCCGTCCGAGCGCATCGTTCCAGGAGAGGACGACCACGATGGCGAGAACGAAGACGAGCAGGGGACTCTCGCGCACGAGGAGCCGGCGGTGGACGTCGATGGGGCGGATGAGCGCTCCGAGGCCGACGATGAGCCCCACGTTGGCGACCGTGGATCCCATGACGTTTCCGAGCGCCAGTCCCGGCTCGCCGCGCAGGGCGGCCCCGCCCGACACGACCAGCTCGGGCGCCGACGTACCGAAGGCGACGACCGTGAGTCCGATGACGAGTGGGGGCAGACCGAACTGCCCGGCCAGGCGCGAGCCCCCACGCACCAGCCAGTCGGCCCCGAGGGTCAGCGCCGCGAGGCCGCCGGCGAAGATCAGGGCGCGGATGTAGAGATCCGACACCGGTCGCCTCGCTCTCTCAGGCCTCGCCCGCGGTACCCTCCGACGGTCCCTCGGCGCCCGCGGCCCCATACTCCTCCTCCAGGCGTCCGAGCAGCTCTTCGCGCCGGTCGTACAGGCGCCGCAGGGGCCGGGGCTCGTGCCGGGTCAGGGCGTAGCTCGTGAGCAGGGGAAGGGCGAGCGTCACGTCCGTGTAGCACACGACCGCGTCCGGCAACCTGTCGGGATCGACTTTGCCCCAGCTCACCGCCTCCCCCGGGGTGGCGCCGGACAGGCCGCCCGTATCGGGCCGAGCGTCGGTGACCTGCAGGAAGTAGTCGTGCCCGCGCTCCTCGATGCCGAGGACCTCCTGGATCTGAGGCTCGGTCTGCAGGATGAAGTTCTTGGGGCTGCCTCCCCCCATGATCACGACCGCGCTCTTGCCCCCGTCGCGCTTGGCGGCCAGCACGATGGACGCGGTCTCGTTCACGTCCAGGGAGGGATCGAGGATGCAGGAGCCTCCTTCCAGCCGCGTCGCCGCCAGGTTCATCCCGATCGAGCTGTCGCCGGGCGAGGAAGTGTAGACGGGCACGCCCGCCCGGTGGCACGCGGCCAGGAAGGACTTGCCCTCGATGCCCAGGGCGTTCTCCCGCTCGGCCACGTAGCGTCCGAGCCTCCAGTGAAATTCGGCGGTCGACATGGTGTGCTGGAACTCCTCCTGCCGGATCACTTCGCGGAAGAAGGCGTCGGTCGACAGCAAGACGTCGTAGGAGAAGAAGATGTCGTAGATCCGCACGACCCCCTCGTCACGCAGGGACACATCGCTCACGTCGTGGCGACCCCGGCGCATCGAGAGGCCGAGTCCGAAGTGGGTGTCGTGATAGAGGTTGGCCCCCGTGGACACGACCCAATCGACGAACCCGGCCCGCACGAGCGGGATGAGGGCGGCCATCCCGAGGCCGGCGGGCGTGAGGGCTCCCGTGAGGCTCATCCCCACCGTGACGTCCGGGCGAAGCATCTTCTCCGTCAGGAGCCGGCAAGCTTCCCTGAGGCGCGCCGCGTTGTAGGCCAGGAAGGTGCGTTCGATGAGCTCGGCGGCGGTCTCCCCGCCGGCGATGGGATCGGGTGCGATCGGACGGCCCGAAAGGAAGGGCGAGGCGCTCATCCGGGCCTGCCGATCCGGCAGGGCGGCGTTTTCCCCGTGAAGTGTGGAAAACTCACCCCGCCTCCCCTCCCGCGCGGGCGACGCTGGCGCCCGACTGTGGAGAAGTTGCCATCCGCCCGGCCCTGTCGCCCATCTCGAGGCGACCATCCACGACGCCGCCCTCCTCGAGCTTGACGCGGCGACTGTGGATGTCCCCCTCGACCCGGCACCCGGCCTGGAGCTCCACGCGGCTGGCGGCCGTGATGCTCCCGCTCACGCGGCCCGCGACCACGGCGTCCTGCGTGTCGATGTCCCCGCGGATCGTTCCGCCCTTGCCGACGACGACCGCCTTGGCGGCGCGCACGCCGCCCTCCACGGTCCCCTCCACGCGCAGCGTCCCGTCCGTGTCGCAATCGCCCGTCACCGTCATGCCGGGCCCGATGATCGAGACCACGTCGCTGGCCTCGCGGCCCTCGATCCGTCCCGATGCTCGATTCACCATCCTCTGCCCCTCCTCTTGCCGAACGGCCGATCAATCCCCGGGCGGCAGAAGCCGCGCCGGATCTACGGACCGGCCGTTCCTGGTCACTTCGAAATGCAGATGGGGCGCCGTCGAGCGTCCCGAGCTGCCCGAGAGCGCGATCACCTCGTCTTGCTCGACCGAATCCCCGCGCGCCACGAACAGCCACAGGTTGTGGGCGTACAGGGTCACGATGCCACCACCGTGCCTGACGCGCACGTAGTGGCCGTACACCGGGTCGTCCCCCACCTCGGACACGACGCCCCGGGCGGCGGCCCGCACGTACGAGCCCGTCGGCACCGCGATGTCCATGCCCGGATGGCCTTCCGAGGCCCCGGCGCCGCCTTCCTGGTGGACCCGGGTCACGAAGCCTCGCTGCGCGAGGGGCCAGTCCAATCCCGAGGGCGCTCCCCGGGCGACGGACGGCGCGGGCGTCTCCTCCTCCGGCGTCGCCGGGGGCAGGTTCACGTCCTCGTCCGACCTGCCCTCCGCGCCTCCCATCACCCTCCGCAGGCGGTCGTACGCCCCCGCGACGCTGTCGAGCCGGGCCGCCAGCGCGACGATCTTGGCCCGGTCGCGGTCGAAGCTCTCGACGCGAGCCTCCAGCCGCGCCTCGGCGGCCGAGCGCGCGTGCGCCCCCCACACGTAACCGGCGCCGCCCCCCAGCACGAGGAGCCCCAGGACCAGGCCCCCTCCGACCAGCAGGAGTCGCCGGCGGCCGAGCTGCCAGGACCGGGACGTCATGCCGCCCCGCCTGAGCAGCACCACCGTCCAGCTGGCGCCTCGTGGACCGCTCATCGTCGTCTCACGACCCGTCGAACAGCTCGGACGCGTCCTCGCCGGCCATGATCCGAACGAGCCGCTCGAACTCGTCCGCGTCGTGGAACACGATCCCGATCTCCCCCTCCTCCGGGCCGCGCAGGGATACCCTGACCTGCGTCCCGAGCGTGCGTTCGAGGAGCTGTCCCGCCCGGTCCGCCACCGGATCGCTGCGACCGGAACGGCCCCGGCGCCGCCGCGTCTTTTCCTCGCCGCCATCCTTGAGACGACGCACCCGACGTTCCGTTGCGCGAACCGACAGGTCGTCGGCGACCACCTTGCGGGCCAGCGCCAGCTGCGCCTCCTCGTCCTCGAGCCCGAGGAGGGCCCGACCGTGCCCCGCCGTGAGCCGACCGCCGGCGAGCAGAGCCTGGATAGAATCTGGCAAGTGCAAGAGCCGCAGTGCGTTAGTGACGGTCGGCCTCGCCTGGCCGACACGCTCGGCGACCTCCTGCTGTGTGAGGCCGAATCCCTCCTGCAGCTGGCGGTACCCGAGAGCCTCGTCGAGAGGCGAGAGACTCTCGCGCTGGAGGTTCTCGACCAGCGCCAGCACGAGCATCTGCTCGTCGCTGAGCTCGCGGACGATCACGGGGGCGCGTTTGCGGCCCAGCTCCTGGAGCGCCCGCCAGCGACGCTCCCCCGCCACGATCTCCCACTCTTCGCCGGAGGGGCGGACGACGAGGGGCTGAAGGAGGCCGTTCGCCCGGATGGACTCGGCCAGCTCGGCCAGCGCCGAGGGCTCGAACTCGGTGCGCGGCTGGAACGGGTTCGGACGAATCCGGGTCACCGGGACCTCTCGCTCGGCGGCCCGGCTTTCGCCCTCCTCCATGTACTCCCCGAGGAGGGCCCCCAACCCCTTGCCCAGACGGCTCTCTCCCTTAGCCAACCTTCCGCTTCCTCTCGTCCTTCCGGATGATCTCCCGCGCGAGGCTCAGGTAGCCGCGGGCGCCCGTGGACAGCACGTCGTACAGGGCGATCGGCTTCCCGAAGCTCGGGGCCTCCGCGAGGCGGATGTTCCGCGGGATGATGGTCTGGAAGACCTTGCCGCCGAAGTACTCCCTCGCCTCCTCGGCCACCTGCTTCGACAGATTGAGCCGCGAATCGTACATGGTGAGCAGCACGCCCTCGATCGCCAGCTCGGTGTTGATGTTCCTCTGCACGAGCCGAACGGTGTTGAGGAGCTGGCTGAGCCCCTCCAGGGCGTAGAACTCGCACTGGATCGGGATCAACACCGTGTCGGCCGCCGCCAGCGCGTTGAGCGTCAGGAGCCCCAGGGACGGGGGGGAGTCGATGAGGATGTACTCGTAGTCCTCGCGCACCTCGTCCAGAGCCCGCCGGAGCCGCTTCTCCCGCTCGGGCCGGTCGATGAGCTCGATCTCCGCACCGGCCAGGTCGCGGCTGGCGGGCACCACGTCCAGGAAGGGGAAGTGCACCTCTCGTCGGGTGGCCTCCGCGATCGGCACGCCGTCCACGATGCAGTCGTAGGTCGAACGCTCGCCGACGTCCTTGCGAACCCCGAAGCCGCTGGTCGCGTTGCCCTGGGGGTCGCAATCGACCACCAGGGTGTGCTTCTCGGCCACCGCGAGGGAGGCGCCGAGGTTGATGGCGGTCGTGGTCTTGCCCACGCCCCCCTTCTGGTTCGCGATAGCTATGACGCGGGCCATGGACCGGTCGCTGGATGGATCGGAAGTCGCTCGGCGAGGACACTCGCGCAGGCGAGGGGCCCGCGCGTCGGGCCGCCGGACCGAATATACGGCGAGCGTCGGGGGTGCGCCAAGCGGCCCGGGCACGCGCGGAGATGTTTCACGTTAAACATCCAGCTCCCCGGGCCGCCCTTGCGCGGCCGCCCGGACGCGCGGAAGATGTTTCACGACGAACCTTACGGTGAAACAACCAGGGAGGACGGGAGATGACGGCGGACTCGGTCCACTCCGAGGAGTTTCAGCGCGGCTTTCTCCTCGGGGTCCTCGTCGGAGAGGGCCACTTCGGGGGGGACGGCCGCCAGCCGCAGGTGACCCTTCGCATGCACACCGACCACGAGACGCTGTTTCGTTGGATCGAGGACGCGTTTCCAGGCGGGAAGCTGTACGGGCCCTATCACCACAGTGGCCGCAGCTACTTCCAGTGGATGGCCCGGGGGGCCTTCCTCCGCGAGCAGCTCCTCCCCCTGCTCGATGCCTATCTACGCCCGGAGCTCGACCGCAAGTCGTTCGGCCGCTATCGAGACATGAAGGCCCGTTACGGCCTCTAGAACGACCACGCCGCCCCTCCCGCGAACCCGGCACGTGGCTTGCGCGGAGCGTCTCGCGTCCGCGGCCGAGCGCCCGCCGGGCACCTCCTCCAGACGACGGGGTGAGCGAACGAACATGGACGGGGAAACCGCCGACCCCCGACGCGCGTTCCGGGTGCGGGGACGCGTCCAGGGAGTCGGCTTCCGATGGAACACCGTCCGCGTCGCGCGGGAGCTCGGCCTCTCGGGCACCGTCCACAACCGCGCTGACGGCTCGGTCGAGGTGCACGCGTCGGGCGATGTCGACGCCCTCGGGCGTCTACGAGACTGGCTCGAGCGAGGACCGCGGGCGGCCCGGGTCGAGGCGGTCGAGGAGATCTCCCCCGGCGACGACCTCCCGCGAGACTTCAGGATCGTGGGCTGATCACCCCGCGTGCTCCGCACGAGGCGGGGCTCGATGCCGGGTTCGGCACTTTCGGGCTTCTTCGGGGTATTCGGGCGACAACTTTTCCCAGGGAGGACTTCCCCGCATGATCGAGCTCCCCGACGTAGAGCGCATGATCGATGGCTTCGCCGGCTACGCGACCGGCAAGACCATCTCCCACGTCCTGATCGACGACCCCGAGGCCGTCGATGTCGACCCCGAGGCCGCCGAGGAGCATCTCGAGAGCTTCGCGATCGACGCGGTCGAGCGCCACGGACGCTACATCGTCCTGCGTTTCCGATCCGGCTACAGCCTCGTGTTCCACATGGGAGAGCAGGGCGAGATCTACCTCGAATCGCAGACCGCCCCGCCACCACCTAACTCCAAGATTCGCTTACAGTTCGCGGCAGGGCGTGAGCTCCGGTACGCCTCCCCGGGCGACAAGGGCGAGGTGCACCTGGTCGAGGGACACGACTTCGCTGGACTCGAGACCCTCGAGAACCTCGGAATCGACCCCCTCAGCGACGACCTCACGGCCGAGCGCTTCATCGAGCTCGCCGCCGCGCATCCCCGCAGCTCGCTCAAGGGGATGCTGATGAACCAGGAGATCATCGCCGGCATCGGCAACGAGTACGCCGACGAGATCTGCTTCCAGGCGGGCTACCGGCCGGACGCCCGCGTGGGCGACATGACCGAGCATCAGCTCTCGCGCGTGCACAAGTATCTGAAGCGCGTGCTGCGCCGCGCCACCCTGCACTGGGAGGCCGCGCACGCCGACCCGGGATGGCTCATCAACCACCGCGCCGACGGGGCGCCCTGTCCCCGTTGCCGAAACGAGCTCGAGTCCATGACCCTCATCGGTCGGAAGACCTACATCTGCCCCCGCTGTCAGCGAGCCGCCTGACGGATCGGGCGGCCTCCGCCGGGACCGCGGCGATGCGCGCGTTCCCGGCGGCGCTCCTCCTGTGCGTGCTCGGCCTGTGCCCGCCCCGGGCCGTGGTCGGGCAGTCCACGCGCCTCCTCGACGGTCCCGACGGCTACCCGTTCCGGCCTCCCCTCGCCTCCGCCATCGAGCCCGGCACCCGACTGGCGCCGGTCCGAATTCACCGCGGCTCGGAGCACAGGACGGTGGGGCTGGCCAATTTCGGGGATGCCTTCGCGGTGTGGTTGAGCCGCGGCTCGCGGGACGACTCGGGCGCCGCGCGGCCCGTCCCTCCGTCCCCCCCCGATCGCTCCCTGCGACTCGCCATCGGTCTCGCCGGCGGGGCCTTCGCCCGCTTCGATCTCCAGAGCCGGAACAACGAGTTCCGGGAGGCCCACTTCCGCGTGGGCCTGCAACTGCGGGCCGGATGGCGGGGGCTGGCTGCCCGGGCGGAGCTCTACCACGTGAGCTCGCACCTGGGCGACGAGTACATGGTTCGCACCGGCGCCCTTCCGCACTCCACCAGCCGGGAGGGCGTGGAGATCCTCGTCCAGGGCTCTCCTCTACACGGGCTCATCCTGTACGGGGGTCCGGGCTCCATCGTGCGCTCCAAGCGGAACTTCGTGGCCGCGTCGGTGCGCGCCGGCTTCGATTGGGAGCCGACGGGCGTGCGCTGGGGACCCTTCGCCCCCTACGCGGGCGTCGAGGCCTTCTCCTGGGCGGAGCTGGGATGGGACCCGATCCTCTCGGGGCAGGCCGGCGTGCGGTTCGGCGGAGGCAGGTTCCGACTCGGTCTGGACGGCGGGGCGGGGCCCTCGCGCGCCGAGCAGTTCTGGAGACAGAACGAAACGCTGTTGGGAGTCGTGTTCACGCTGGTGCACTGAGGCGGCCCGGTCCCCGCCCCGGAGCACCCGGCCCCTCCCGTCCGGGCAGCGGGGGGAGGACCCTACCGGGAGTCCCCGCCCTCCTCCATTCGCTCCCTGGCCAGATACCACTGCTGCGGCAGCGATGCCAGGTTGCTGGTCGTGTAGTACAGGTTCAGGCCGGCCGGGAACCGGGCGAACAGGAAGGTCATGACGACGGGCATGGCGTAGCCCATCATCTTCATCTGCGTGTTCCGCTCCATGCCGCGCTGTCCGATCCATTGCAGCAGGAACATCGACAGTCCCATGGCGACCGGGATGATGTAGAGCGGATCCTGGAGCGAGAGGTCCGGCAGCCACAGGAAGGGCACGCCCCGGAACTCGATCGTGTTCTCGAACACGAAGAACAGCGTGATCAGGACGGGAAAGGGGAGCATCATCGGCAGGCACCCGGCCAGCGGGTTGATGTTGTGCTCCCGGTAGACCCGCATCATCTCCTTCTGGAGTTTCTCCGGCTCGTCCTTGTACTTGGCCTGTAGCTCCTTGACCAGCGGCTGCACCTTCATCTGGGCCATCTGGGCCCGCATCGACTTCTGGTACAGCGGGAACAGGACGACCCGCATCAGGATCCCGAACAGGATGAGCACCCATCCGTACTGCAGGCCCAGGACGTTGTGGAGCCACGTGAGGATCTTGGTGATGAGCCCGGCGAGCGGCCGGATGATGAACCGGAGCCACTGCCAACCGTAGGGGTTCACGTTCTGGATCTCCTGGCCGATGGCGGCCAGGCGATCGAACTCCTGCGGGCCCAGGTAGGACTGGAGCTCGAAGCCGGGCTGGCCGGCCGGGACGGGAAGCGCCGCTTCCATGTGGGCGGTGTGCTGCGCCGCGTCGCCGGTCACCAGGAGGCCGCCGAATCCCTGCTTCCCGCGGGGCGCGATCAGGGCCTCCAGGAAGTACTTGTCCTTCACGGCCACCCACCGGAAGGGCGCCCCCTCCGGCGTCCGCACGCTGTCGGGCTTCACGTCGTCGAGCCCCTGGCTCTTCACTCCCTGCTGCCCGTTCACGACGTAGGCGAGGTGCTTGTAATCCTCCCCCGGATGCGCCTCGTTCGTCCGGATGCCGCTGCCCAGCCAGGCGAGCACCGTGTAGCCCCGCGAGCCGAGGCCCTCGAAGGCGCCGTGCACGTCCACCAGGTACCGGTCCGGCTCGAACCGGTAGGTGACCCGATACACCAGCTTCGTCCCGGGGACGGCATACCGGAACGAGAGACTGTCGGCCCCGCCGCCGCTGTCCACCCGTACGGACGGAGCACTGGGCTCGAACCGGCGCCCGGACAGATCGAGGGTGTCCGGACCGACGGCCACACGCCAGGACAGCAGGTGTTCGCC
This sequence comes from Candidatus Humimonas hydrogenitrophica, assembly GCA_947581615.1. GTDB lineage: Bacteria > Gemmatimonadota > Gemmatimonadetes > Palauibacterales > Palauibacteraceae > Humimonas > Humimonas hydrogenitrophica. The sequence goes on along the minus strand of CANPVD010000116.1, from coordinate 59,451 downwards.
GCTGCGTACCAGCTCCGCCCTCCGGCCGGCGGAGTCGCCGCTCGCGAACGAGGCGTAGTGCCGGAGCGTGGCGCTGACCAGGCGGGCCCCACGCGTGTCGAACGCCAGGGTGTACAGGGGGGTGCGAACCCGGATGGTGTCGCCCGGCGCCGCCTCGGTCGCGCCCTGGTCCCCCAGGGACGGCGCCGGGCCGGCCACCGCGGTCCCGGTGTCGGGCGCCGCGACGCTCTCCGTGCGGCCGCCGGCCGCCAGACTGCCCGCCGGCGCTCCAACGGCTCCGGAAGCCGACGCCGAGTCCGGCGCCGTGGAAGCGCTGCCCGCGACCGCGCCACCACCCACCGCCACGGCGGCCGAATCCACGGCCGCCCCCGGTGGTTGCCTGGGCGACGAAGGCGGGAACAGGAGGTTCGTGATCACGACGACGGCGATCATGAGCACGATCGCCACGGTTACGCGCTTCTCCATCGCGTCAGGTCGCCCCGCGCCCCGCGGCCTCCGTCCGGACCGACGCACCGTCGGCGGGCGGCACCGGATCGGGACCGAAGCCCCCGAAGGGGTGGCAGCGCAGCAGCCTGCGAGCGGCGAGCCACCCGCCCCGGAGGGCGCCGAAACGCTCCACGGCCTCGAGCGCATACTCCGAGCAGGTCGGCGTGTAGCGACACGCTGGCGGGAGGAGCGGCGAGAACGCCGCCCGGTACACCCGGATGAGCAGGATCAGGAACCGCGCGGCCACGTCAGCCCTCCCAGCACCTCCAGGAGCCCGGAGCGCAGCTCCCCGAAGCCGAGGTCGTATGCCGTGGCGCGGGCCCGCACCACCATATCCACGCTCGTGCCCTCACCCACCGCGACCGGGAGCCATTCCCGGCGCAGAATCTCGCGTAGCCGTCGGCGGAGCCGGTTGCGCTCCACGATGGTGCGGCCGTGCGTCGGAACGACGACGGCCACCCGCGGCCGCCCGCTCCGGGAGGCCCTGGCGAACAGGTCCAGGTCGCGCCCCGCGTGGCGGCGGCCCTCCCGAAAGGTCGCGCGAATCTCCTGCGAGGACCGCAGGCGCGCCGCGCGCGGAAAGCGCTCTCCCGCGCTCACGCAACGTCACCCTCGTCTCTCGGACTCGCGGCGGCCCCGGCGGCCTCCTCAGCGGCCCCGATGCTTGCGAACGCGCTCGCGGCTCACGCTGAGCCGCTTGCGGCCCCTCCGGCGACGACGGGCGAGCGTCTTGCGGCCACCCTTGGTCTTCATACGGGCCCGGAAGCCATGGTCGCGGCGGCGCTTGCGATTGGTGGTCTTGCTGCACGTCCTTCCCATGACACTCGTCTATGATCGCGGGGACAGCGGGCCGGCTCGCGGCGTGCTCCGTGCGAGCGGCGTCGGTTCGGAGCCTCGGCTTTTCGAGGAGCCGATCAGTATAGACGCAGGGCCGACCACTGTCAAAGTGAGGCGTGCTCCCCCCGCCTCGTGCCCCCCGCCCACCTCGTTGACACTCCCGGTCACCCTCTCTACAATGAGGCCCCCCGTCTCCTGCCCCCGGTGCTCGGGCCGACCCTGGAACTCAGGCTGCATGGAACTGACCGCGAACGAAGTCTGGGCCCGCATCACCGATGCCGCGCGGGACGTCCTTCCCGAGCAGACGTTCCGGACGTGGCTCTCGGCCACGGAGGCCGTCACCCTCTCGGACGACACGCTCGTGGTCGGCGCGCCCACCAAGTTCGCCGTCGAGTGGATCGAGGATAAGTACGGCCCGCTCCTGGTCGACCTGGCCGAGCGTCAGCTGGGACGCTCCCTCGAGCTCCGGTTCGAGCACCAGGGCCACGCGGACCGGATCCAGATCCCGGAGTTCCGGTCCTCCGAGGTCGCCCACCCATCCCCCGCGGCGGCCGGGTCGGCCGCCGCGTCCGCCTCTCCGTCCGCCTCCGGCCTCAACGAGCGTTACACCTTCTCGCGCTTCGTCATCGGCGGGAACAACCAGCTGGCGGCGGCCGCCTGCCAGCGCGTGGCCGATGCCCCGGCCAAGGCCTACAACCCTCTGTTCATCTACGGGGACACCGGCCTGGGCAAGACGCACCTCATGCATGCCATCGGGCACGCCATCCTGGACCGCGCGCCGGGCCGGCGGGTCGCCTACATCCCGTCCGAGCAGTTCACGAACGAGATGATCTCGGCCATCCAGAGCGGACGCACGCCCGAGTTCCGCCAGCGCTACCGTCGGATCGACGTGCTCCTGGTGGACGATGTCCACTTCCTGGGCAACAAGGAGGGCACGCAGGAGGAGTTCTTCCACACCTTCAACTCCCTCTACGACGCCCAGAAGCAGATCGTCATCACGAGCGACCGACCCCCACAGGAGATCCCGGGCCTCCAGGAGCGCCTGGTGTCGCGCTTCGAGTGGGGCCTGGTCACCGACATCAAGCCACCCGACTTCGAGACGCGCGTCGCCATCCTGCAGAAGAAGGCGGCCGAGGACCGCCTCGTCCTGGACGACGAGGTCATCGAATACATCGCGCGCCACCGCAAGACGTCGGTCCGGCAGCTCGAGGGCGCCGTCATCAAGCTGCTCGCCTACAGCTCGCTGACCCGCCGGGAGATCACCCTCGAGCTGGCTCGAGAGGCGCTCGGGGGTTCGGACGAGCCGGAGCCCGAGCCGCAGCGCGCCACGCCCGAGGAGATCCGACGAAGAACGGCGGAGGCGTGGGACGTGACCGTGGACGGCCTCACCTCCAGGCGCCGGACCCGGACCCTCACGGTTCCCCGCCAGATTGCCATGTACCTGATCAAGACTCTCCTCGACCTGCCCTACACCGAGATCGGGGGGCTCTTCGGGGGGCGCGATCACTCGACCGTCATCCACTCGGTCAACAAGGTCGAGGCCGAGATGGCCTCGGACCCGGACTTTCGTGTGCGGGTCCGGGAGCTCCAGGACGAGTTGCGCCACTGAGTGTCTCCCCCCGCGCCGCGGGGACCCGTTGACGGAATGTGGATCGGGGTGGAGAGGCTTCCGGCGGACGCCGCGGGTGTGGATGGGCGTCGAAGAAGGCCCGGTTTTCCCCCGACCGTCCACAAGAGGTGGAGATATGGAACAGCTGACGGAAGCTAGACTTCCCTGCGCGCCACCCCGAGATGTCCACATGTCCACGGTCCCTACTACTACTACGAAGATTACTATATCATACCGTAGCCCTGAAGACCGCCGGGGAAAGTCGCCGCCACGGGAGGAACGAGGAGCTCGATGAGGCTTTCGATAACGCGCGAGAAGTTGCAGGAGGGACTCGGGGCCGTGGCGGCCACGATCCCCAACAAGACGACCCTGCCGGTCCTCTCGAACATTCTCCTGCGGGCGCAGGGAGCCAGGCTCGAGATGAGCGGTACCGACCTGGATATCTCGGTGTCGGTGGGCGTGGACGCCGAGGTGGAGCAGGCCGGAGCGATCACCGTTCCCGCCCGGAAGATCTCCGACATCGCCCGGGAGCTCGAGAGCGCCCCGGTGCACCTGGTCGCGGATGGCGACCAGATCGAGCTGTCCTGCGGGAAGAGCCGCTTCAAGCTGTTCGGGCTCCCCGAGGGGGAGTTCCCGTCCTTCCCGGAGGTCGACTTCTCCGAGAGCTGGAAGGTGACGGCGGGGACGCTCCAGGAGCTCATCGGGCACACGGCCTTCGCGGCGTCGACCGAGGAGAGCCGACCCATTCTGAACGGGGTGTTGTGGCAGTTGCGCTCCGACCACTGCACCATGGTCGCCACCAATGGCCACCGGCTGGCGCGCATGACGTTCCCGCTGGAGGAGGTGGACGCTCCCGAAGCCGACCTCATCGTGCCTCCGAAAGCCCTGCAGCAAGTCGAGCGGCTGTTCGAGGCCGACGAGGAGGTGGAGGTGGCGCGGTCCGAGAACCACCTGGCCTTCCGGTCCGCGACAAGGGTGGTGTACACCCGCCTCATCGAGGGGCCGTATCCCAACTACGAGCAGGTCATCCCCTCCGACAACGACAAGCAGGCGGTCGGCAGTACGGGGGCGCTCGAGAAGGCGATCCGGCGCATGGCCGTGGTGGCCAGCGACCAGACGCACCGCGTCCGCCTTTCATTCTCCGAGGGGACTCTCGGCTTCCGCGTCCAGACGCCGGACCTCGGAGAGGCCGAGGACGAGGTCTCGGTCGACTACCAGGGAGAGACGCTCGAGATAGGCTTCAACGCCAACTACCTGCTGGAGGTGCTGCGTTACATGCCGGACGAGGACGTCCGCATCGAGTTCCGGGCCCCGGAACGGGCGGCGACCTTTCGGCCGGCCGGGGGCGAGCCCGATTACCTCTGCCTGGTGATGCCGCTGCGGCTCCTCGATTGAACGATGTCGACCGGGCCCCACGGCCCGTGCGCCCATCCCTCGACGCCATCCTGCGCCCGTCTTCGATCGCGGTGATCGGCGCCAGCCGCCGTCCCGGCACGATCGGCTACCAGATCGTGGACAATCTCCTCGTGCACGGCTTCCAGGGCACCGTATATCCGGTAAACCCCGGCGCCGCGGCGGTCCACTCGATGCAGGCCTTCCCATCGGTCGGGGACCTTCCCGAGGTCCCCGACCTGGCCGTCGTGGTGGTTCCGAAGGAGCACGTCCGCTCCGTGGTCGAGCAGTGCGCCGAGGCCGGGATCCCGGGGGTGGTCGTGATCAGCGCCGGCTTCAAGGAGGTGGGAGGCGCCGGGATCGTCCGGGAGCGGGAGCTGCTCGACATCGTCCGCACCCACGGCATGCGGATGGTCGGCCCCAACTGCATGGGGGTGATCAACACCTCGGGCGAGATGTCCATGAACGCGACCTTCGCCCCCTCCATGCCGCCCTCCGGGCCCATCGCGTTCATGAGCCAGTCGGGGGCCATGGGCGTCACGATCCTGGACTACGCGGCCGAGTACGGGATCGGCGTCAGCCAGTTCGTGTCCATGGGTAACAAGGCCGACGTCTCCGGAAACGACCTCCTGGCCTACTGGCGCGACGATCCCGGCGTCGGCGTCATTCTCCTCTACCTGGAGAACTTCGGAAACCCGCGGCGCTTCACGCGCATCGCCAGGGAGGTGACCCGCAACAAGCCCGTGATCGCGGTGAAGGCGGGACGCAGCCGCGCCGGCGCCCGCGCCGCATCGAGCCACACGGGAGCGATGGCGGCCATGGACGTGGCCACCGACGCGCTCTTCGCCCAGTGCGGCGTGCTGCGCGTGGATACGGTCGAGGAGCTGTTCGACGCCGCCATGGCCTTCGGCAACGCGCCTCTGCCGGAGGGGCCCCGGGTGGCGATCGTGACGAACGCCGGCGGACCCGGGATCATCATCGCCGATGCGTGCGAGTCTCGCGGCCTGGAGGTCTCCCCCCTGTCCGAGGGTGCGCAGGCCCGCCTCCGGGACCTCCTCCCCGAGGAAGCGAGCGTGGCGAACCCGGTGGACATGATCGCCAGCGCCCGGGCCGAGGAATACGGCTCGGTGCTCGGGATCGTGCTCGCCGACGAGGAGGTGGACGCGGTCATCGCCGCCTTCGTGCCGCCCCTGGGCGTGGACTCGGGCGACGTGGCCCGGGCCATTCGCTCGGTGGCCGAAGGGGCCTCCAAGCCGGTGATGGCCGTCCTCATGGGACGCGAGGGGCTCCCGCGGGGCATGGCCGAGCTCCACGAAGCCCGGATCCCGGCCTACATCTTCCCGGAGTCCGCGGCCCGCGCCCTGGCGGCCATGGAGAAACACCGGCGCTGGCTCGCCAGGCCCGTGGGCGAGGTCCGCCATTTCGAGGATGTCGACCGGGAGCGCGCGGATCGCGTGCTGGCCGGGGCGGCGAGCGAGGGACGGACGCTGCTGCCCGTCCCGCAGGCGCTCGAGGTTCTCGAGGCGTACCGGATCCCGGTGGTTTCCTACCGGGTGGTGGAGAGCGCCGACGAAGCCGCGGCGGCCGCGAGCGAGCTCGGCTACCCGGTCGTGCTCAAGGCGGTGGCGCCGGGGCTGTCCCACAAGTCCGAGGCGGGAGCCGTGGCGCTGGAGCTGGATGAGTCCCGGGCCGTGCGCGTGGCATACCGTGACATGGAGTCGCGGGCCGCGACCTGGCCCGACGGCGCGGTGATGACGGGCGCGGTCGTGCAGCCCATGGTGCGTGGCGGCCGGGAGACCATCGTGGGCATGACGCTCGAACCCAACTTCGGGCCCCTCATCATGTTCGGGCTCGGGGGCGTGTACGTGGAGGCGCTCGGCGACGTCACCTTCCGGGTCCAGCCCGTGAGGGACGTGGACGCGAACGAGATGGTGCGAGACATTCGGGGCGCGCGACTCCTCGAGGGCGTCAGGGGGGAGCCGGGCGTGTGCTTCGAGCGGGTGGCCGAGGTCCTGGAACGGGTGAGCCAGCTGGTGGGCGATCACCCGGAGATTCGCGAGCTGGACGTGAACCCGTTCCTCGCCTTCCCCGAACCGGAGCGGTGCGTGGCGGTCGACGCCCGGATCCTGGTCGGCGAGCCGGGGTGGGGCGCGTGAACGCGCGCCGCGCCCGCATGGCGCAGATGTTGCTCGTCTGGTCGAGATACGGATCCCTCTGCGTCCACCTCGAGCGACATCGGGACGATGAATTCGTCGCCCAATCCACGGCAGGAGCCTCAGGCGCGCCCGGGCCGCATCCTCGTGGCCGACGACAACGAGGACTGCCGGATCGCCCTGCGCACCTACCTGGAGGCGCATGGATACGAGGTGTTCGAGGCGGCCGACGGGGAGAGCGCCGTGCAGCTGACGCTCCGCGAGCGGCCCGATCTCGTGCTCATGGACGTGATGATGCCGGGCGTGGACGGGCTCGAGGCCGCCCGTCGAATTCGCGCGCTGGACGACGCGGACCTGTCCTCCATCCGAATCGTGGCCCTGAGCGCCATGGAAGGTGCCCGGCAGGCCAGCGCGGCCGCCCGCTGCGACGACTGCATCCTCAAGCCGATCGACCTCGCCGCGTTCGCGGCGATGATCGAGGGGTGGCTGCAACTGGACTGACGCCGGTCGTTCCGACGCCCACCCACCCCCTTCCACGTCCCGCCGGGAGTGAGGTCCGTCATGCCTAGCTGCCCCCACTGTGGCTTCTCGGTCGACCCGGGGGCCGTCACGTGCCCCCTGTGCGGAAGCGAGCTCGGCACCCGGGGCGGGCCGGGCCCGGAGGTCGGCGCGGCCCCGGCGGCCGGCGCCGCGCCGACCGGGCCGGCGCCCGAGGCGGAGCGGCTGGCCTGGGAGGACCCCGATCGGGACTTCTTCTCCTCCCTGTTCGACGTGTGGCGCATCAGCCTGTTCGAACCCGCGCGCTTCTTCCGCTCCGTGTCCTGGGAAGGCTCCTTCGGGCGCCCACTGCTCTACTTCCTCATCGTGTTCGTCGTGGCGGCCCTGTTCAGCTCGCTGTGGCAGGGCCTGGTGTTCGCGCCCTGGACCCGGCACATGATCGAGGCGTTCGGGGGCGGCGACGATTGGATCGGGGGGCGCTGGGGCGCGGCCGGCCTGGCGTTCAACTTCTTCCTGAGCCCGTTCACCGCCCTGTTCGTGCTCGGCCTCGGCACCGTGGTGCTCCACCTGTTCGTCCTCATGCTGGTGCCGACGCGGCGTGGGATCGGACAGACCGCGCGCATGGTGTGCTACAGCTGGGGCCCTGCGCTGCTCACGGTCGTGCCTGTCCTGGGACCCCTCGCGGCCTACTTCGTATGGATTCCGGTGCTGCAGGTGCTCGGCCTGCGGGAGGCGCATCGCACGACCACCGGGCGGGCCATCATGGTGTGGCTGGGACCGACCATCGTCCTCCTCGTCCTCTCGATCGCCTTCGCCATCCTCGTCGCCCTGTTCGCCAGCGCCTACTCGGGCACGCCCGGTGTCCTGAAACGGATCTAGGCGCGCCCGCCGGCGTACGCTGAACACGAGAGACAAGCGAGACAGCACCGGGTTCACGCGCCGAGGGAGATGAAGAGGCCACTCACGGAGAGCGAGCGCGTCGAGCGGGAGGAATTCGCGCGGGGGCACCTGCCTCCGGGCGAGGAGCCCGTGCCGGCGCGTCCGGCTTCCACGCTCGCGCTCCTGCGACCCGGATCCGACGGTCGGGCTTCCATGGAGGTCCTGCTCCTCGAACGGCCGCCTACCTCCCGGTTCGCGGCCGGTGCCTACGTGTATCCGGGCGGGGTGGTGGACCCGGCGGACGCCGGCGTGGAGCTGGAGGACCGGCTCGGGCCCGCGGTCACGAGGGCGGAGGGCCCGGCCCTGGCGGGCGCCCTCCGAGAGCTGTTCGAGGAGACGGGCCTCCTTCCCGCCGATCGCCTCCCGGGGGCGGCCGAGCTGGCCCGGGGGAGGGCGGCGCTGCTGGAGGGCCGGACGGATTTCGGTGAGCTGCTGCTGCGCTGGGATCTCGCGTTCCTGGGGCTCCGGGCGGCGTACCTGTCCCGTTGGGTCACTCCCGAGCGGCTGGACCGCCGCTACGACGCGCGCTTCTTCGTGGCGGAGCACCGCGGGGGAGACGTACGGCTGGTGGGCGACGAGCTCGTCGACTCCGTCTGGATCGGTCCGGACGAGGCGCTGGAGAGATTCCGGGCCGGCGACCTGCCCATGCTGTTCCCCACCCGGCGTACGATGACGGAGCTGGCCCGCTTCGACGATCTGGACGAGCTGTTCGCCTGGGCCGCGGCTCGCGAGGTCAGGGCGCACCGTCCCCGACTGAGGGTCGAGGGCGACTCGGTGATTCCCGTCCTTCCCGGCGAGCCGGGTTACGAGGAGGCGCGGTGAGCTGGAGGCTGATCGACCTGGGGGAGGAGGTCCGCTGCGCCGTCGCGGACAACCCGGGACCCATGACGCTGGACGGCACGCGGAGCTACCTGATCGGGAGCGAGCGCGCCATCCTGCTCGACCCCGGTCCGGCGGACGAGGATCTGCGCGCACGGGTCGAGACCCTGGTGGACGGGGCCCGCGTCGAGCTCGTATGCCTCACGCACGCGCATGCCGACCACGCCGGAGGCGCCACGCTCGCGGCGGGCTGGCTCGACGCGCCCGTGGCCGCTTCCGCGGGCGCCCTCCGGGCGCTGGGCTCGGACGGCCGTATCCTGGTGGACGGGGAGAAGCTGCCCCTGGACCACGGCGGGAGCCTGCTCAGGGTGCTCACCACGCCGGGCCACTCCAGCGATCATCTCTCTTACCTGCATGTGCCGTCGGGCGACCTGTACACGGGGGACCTGGTGCTCGGGAGCGGCACCGCGATGGTGGGGGACCCGGACGGCCACATGGGCAGCTACCTGGCCAGCCTGGAGCGGCTGTCCGAGCTCCATCCCGTGCGTATCCTGCCCGGCCACGGAGAGCCGGTGACAGATCCGGTCGAACGCCTGGGCGAGTACCATCGACACCGGCTGGAGCGCGAGCGGCAGATCGAGACGGCCGTTCGGGACGGGGCCGCCTCCGTCTCGGGCATCCGCGAGCGCGTGTACGAGGATCTGCCGGCCAGCCTCGAGTGGGCCGCCGAGGCCTCCATCCGGGCCCATCTCAAGCACCTGGAGGAGTGCGGGGAGCGCTTGCCCCATCTCGAGGGCCGGGATGTCGAAGGGCTCGGCCACGGGGAGATCGAGGCGGGCGTGGGGCTGGGCGCGTGAGCCGGCCCGGCACGCTGGGGGAGCTCCGGGCGTCCGGATGGCGGAGCCGCTCGGTCAAGGACGAGATCCGGGGGAACCTCCGCGCCCGCCTGCGGGAGGGCGAGGAGCTGTTTCCGGGAATCGTGGGCTACGAGGACAGCGTCCTGCCCCAGATCGTCAACGCGCTGCTGGCTCGCCACGACTTCATTCTCCTCGGCCTCCGGGGCCAGGCCAAGAGCCGGATCCTCCGGTCCCTCACTTCGCTCCTGGACGAGGCCGTGCCCGTTCTGGCCGGCTCCGAGGTCAACGACGACCCCCTGGCGCCGCTCAGCAAGTTCGGCCGAGAGCTGGTCGAGGAGCACGGGGAGGAGACCCCCGTCGAGTGGATCGGGCGGGCGGGTCGCTACGTGGAGAAGCTGGCCACGCCCGACGTGACGGTCGCCGACCTCATCGGGGACCTCGATCCGATCAAGGCGGCCCGGGGAGGACACCTCCTGTCCGACGAGCTCTCCATGCACTTCGGCCTGCTCCCGCGGGCCAACCGCGGCATCTTCGCCGTCAACGAGCTCCCCGATCTGTCGGGCAAGATTCAGGTGGCGCTGTTCAACGTCATGGAAGAGGGGGACGTCCAGATCAAGGGGTTCCCGGTGCGGCTTCCCCTGGATGTGCTCCTGGTGTTCAGCGCCAACCCCGAGGACTACACGGCCCGCGGCAAGATCATCACGCCGCTCAAGGACCGGATCGGCTCGGAGATCATGACGCACTATCCACGCAGCCTCGGGGAGGCGGAGGCGATCACGCGCCAGGAGGCGTGGGCCGATCGCGGGCTGCCCATCGAAATCCCGGGGCTCGTGCGCGAGCTGGTGGAGCGGATCGCCTTCCAGGCGCGGGAGGACGGGCGGAGGATCGATCAGCGCTCCGGGGTCAGCCAGCGCATGCCGATCACGGTCATGGAGGACGCGGTGTCCAACGCCGAGCGGCGGGCCCTGGCAGGCGGGGCCGAACGCGCCTCCGTGCGGATCGCCGACGTGTTCGCCGCCCTGCCGGCCATCACGGGAAAGCTGGAGCTCGAGTACGAGGGAGAGCTACAGGGGGCCGTCAAGGTGGCCGAGGATCTCATCGGCCGGGCCTGCTCAGAGGCCTTCGACACACGCTTCGAGGAGGAGGACGCCCTTCCGATGATCGAGTACTTCGAGGAGGGGGGTGTGCTCCGGATCTCGGACTCGGCGCACGAGGGCGTCCTGCTCCAGGGTTTCGGGAGCGTGCCCGGGCTCGTGCCCCTCGTGCGCTCGATCGAGAGCGGGAACGGTGCCGCGGACGGCGACCGCGTGGCGGCGTGCGAGCTGGTGCTCGAGGCGCTCTGCGCGAAGCGGCGGATCAGCCGAACGATGACGGGGGCGTACATGCGCCGTCGCGGAGGCGCTCGATGAGCCGGAGGTTGGCGGCGGGGAACGCGTAGTCGGCCAGCTCTCGCGGCCGGACCCAGGCCAGCGCGTCGGCGGCCGTCGGTCGGGGCTCGCCGGCCAGGAGGCGGGCATGGTACGCGTGCAGGGTGATCCGGAAATGGCTGTAGGCGTGCTCGACCGTCCCCAGTGGCTCGCCGACCTCGATTTCGACGCCCAGCTCCTCGGCGAGCTCCCGGCGAGCGGCCTCGGGCGGGGCCTCCCCCGCCTCGACCTTGCCGCCGGGAAACTCCCACAACCCGCCCAGCAGCCCTTCGGCCGGGCGCCGCGTGATCAGCACGCGACCGTCTCTCCACACCACCGCCGTGGCGACGATCCGGTGCGGGAGCGGACCGCGGCTGCGCACGGGAGGCCGCTCGGACACGGTGCCCCGGGCCAGGGCCACGCAGGTCCCGGCCGCCGGGCAGCTCTCGCAGGCGGGGGACGTCGGCGTGCACACCGAGCTCCCCAGGTCCATCAGGGCCTGGTTCAGGTCCGCGGCCCGATCGGGCCGGATGTCGAGAATCGCCCGGGCCCGGCCCTCGAGCGCCGCCGGGGTGGGGGCTGCGAGGTCGAACAGCCGCGACAGGACGCGCCGCACGTTGCCGTCCACGGCCGGCTCGGGAAGGCCGAAGGCCAGGCTGGCGATCGCCCCGGCCGTGTATGCGCCGATCCCCGGCAGGGAGCGCAGTCGCTCGGGCTCCTCGGGAAGTCGGCTGCCGTACTCGGAAACGATCTCGCGCGCCGCCGCGCGGAGCCGGCGTGCGCGGGCGTAGTAGCCCAGCCCCTCCCAGGCCTTGAGGACGTCGTCGAGCTCGGCCGCGGCCAGGCTGTCGACGTCCGGGAAGCGCTCGAGGAAGGGGCCGTAGTAGTCGCGGACGGTGTCGATGCGGGTCTGCTGGGCCATGACCTCGGCCACCCAGATCCGGTAAGGGTCGGACTCTCCTCGCCAGGGCACGTCCCGCGAGCGGCCGTCGAACCACCGGAGGAGCGCTCCGGCCAGTCCGTCCGCGTCGGGCGGCTCCGGTTCGCACCGGGCGGGCCGCCGGGGCACCGCGTCGCTCACCCGCCCTCCGCGTCCTCCGACGGGTCCGACTCGTACAGCCGGCCCTCGAAGATGCGCCGCGCCGGACCGGCGAGGCGGATGGCGCGGGGCCGGCCCGGCTCCTCCGGCGACAGGGTCACCTCGAGGTCGTCCCCGCTGCGGGTGTGCAGCAGCAGGCGCGCACGGCAGGCTCCGGTGGCCTCGAGCACGATGGCCGAGGCCATCGAGCCCGCTCCGCACGCCAGCGTTTCCGCCTCGATCCCCCGCTCGAACGTCCGGACGGTCGCGCGACCCTCGTCCGCGGGAGCGACCAGGTTGACGTTGGCGCCTGCCGGCCCGAGCTCCGGGTGATGCCGGAGGGGGCGGGCCAGTTCCTCGATCGGGCCTTCCGGCACGGCCTCGAGCGGAACCACCAGGTGCGGGGTGCCGATCTGCACCAGCCAGGCCGGACGGGACTCGCCGGCGTAGGGCAGCTCCAGGCGGCGCTCGATGCGGGCGTCGATCTCGTAGTCCAGCTCCACCCGGTCCCCGCGCACGGCGGCCGCGATGGCGCCCTCGCTCGTCTCGATCGCCAGGCGACTCTCGGGAGCGTATCCCCGATCGGCGGCCCACAGGGCCACGGACCGCGTGCCGTTGCCGCAGGTTCCGAACTCCGAGCCGTCCGGGTTGAAGAAGCGGACTCCGAGCCGTCCGCCGCCCTCGGGGCGGACGAGGGCCAGGCCATCGACTCCGACGCCGGTGGTCCGCCCGCACAGCCGGAGGGCGAGCGTGGAGGGGTCACGGTCACCGAGCTCGGAGGCCTCGACGATGACGAAATCGTTGCCGGCCCCGCTGTACTTGGCGAACGCGAGTCCCGAACGGATGGCTTGGCGCATGCGATGGAACCGATGCCGGGGGTCGGGTAGCTTGATGTGAGGAGTCCGCGCGGCGGGCCCCTCGCCCGAGCCCAGCATAACCGGAGGCGATCCCATGCGCACCACGACGTACGAGCGCTATCGGGGCGACCTGGTCGACGCCCTGAACCTCGAGGAGCTCCTGGATCGCCTGTCCGACTTCCTCCTGGACAGCGGCTTCGCGGGCGGCGCACCCTGGTGGGGACCCACGGGCCCCGGAGACACGGGCGAGCCGGGCAGCCGGGACCTGGAGCGCCTCAAGCAGGCCATCCTCCGGGCACTTCTCGACCAGGGCGAGCTCACCCCCGAGATGGTGCGGGCTCTGCGCGACGGAGGAGAGGCCGATCCGGACGTCGTGCGCCGCATCGCGGAGCTCCTGGATGATGTCGTGCAGCGACTCTCCGAGGAGGGCTACCTCCAGGTGGGCCGGACGCGGCCCGGCGGGGTGCCCGGGCCGGGACAGGTGGACACGACGGCCGAGGGCCGGGAGCGCGAGCCGGAGCGTGAGGCGGCGCGCTCGGTCACCTTCGAGCTCACCGAGAAGGGGCTCGACTTCCTCAGTTACCGGTCGCTGAGGGAGCTCCTCGGCGGCAGGGGCGACGGGGCGGCCGGCGTCCACGAGACGAGGATGCTGGCCACCGGCGTCGAGGCCGAGGCCAGCTCCAGGCCGTGGGAGTTCGGGGACACGATGAACCTGGACGTCCCGGCCACCCTTCGGAACGTCATGGCCCGATCGGGCACGGAGTTTCCCCTGCCCCTGACCTACGACGACCTGAGGGTGCACCGGGCCCCGCAGCGCTCCACCTGCGCGACCGTGCTCCTCCTGGACTGCAGCCACTCGATGATCCTGTACGGCGAGGACCGGTTCACCCCGGCCAAGAAGGTGGCCCTGGCCCTGTCCCACCTGATCAGGACCCGTTTCCCCGGCGACGCGCTGCGTTGCGTCCTGTTCCACGACTCGGCCGAAGAGATCCCGCTGGCGCGGCTGGCCACTGCCCAGGTGGGTCCGTACCACACCAACACGGCCGAGGGCCTGCGTCTGGCGCGCCGCATCCTGCGGGGTCAGCGCCAGCAGATGAAGCAGATCGTCATGATCACCGATGGAAAGCCGAGCGCGATGACGCTGCCGGACGGCCGCGTATACACGAACTCGATGGGCCTGGACCGCCGCGTCCTCCGCGAGACGTTCGCCGAGGTGAGCGCCTGCCGCCGCTCGGCGGTTCCGATCAACACCTTCATGCTGGCGCGCGATCCGTCGCTGGTGGCCTTCGTTCGCCAAGTGGCGCGGATCGCCCGGGGCAAGGCCTACTTCGCCAACGCCATGAGCCTGGGCCAGTACATCCTCATGGACTACATGCGGGGGAAGCGCCGACGGGTCGGTTGATGAGTCTCCGGTGAGGCCGCCTGCGAAGCTGGAGACAGCGGAGCGGAGGGGGTGCGCCCGTGGAGCGCCCGTGCCCGGGCGTGTCCCCCCGGCCGCGCGGCGCGCGCGGTTCGCCCCCGCCTCCCTTCGATCACGCCCCCTGGCAACCGGACGCAGAACGGCCGCAGCGTCCGGTGGGACGCTGCGGCCGTAGGGGTACTCTCCGGCCTGACTCGACGCGATCCCTCTGCTGGCCGCGACGACTAGCCGAAGCGAGCGAGCGTTCTCGTACGCTCGCGCGGAAGGTGATCCTTCCTAGCGAGCGACCCCGAGGCGATCGCTTGCCCTTGCCGAGCCAGGCTCGAATCTACTCCCTGCAGACACTGGATCACCTCCTTTCGAAAGGGACGGATCGGGCACGACTCCGGTGTCCAGCACGCCCCGCCGACACCCCGACGCGGCGCGCGGACGTCACCGAACGTAGAAGGGCGGGGGCCGGCTCACAAGCTGGAGGCGTCCCCCGGGAGCGGATCGGACCGGGGGCCGAACTTTCGGGGCATCAAGAGTCCAAGGAGGGCCGACTCGGCGTTCCCGAGCGGCTGGGCACGGCCCAGCGTGTGACACAGGAGCAGCGCCCCCTGCAGGGTGGCGAGGGCCACCGCGGCCGCCGCCTCCGGGTCGATCCCGGGATCGAACTCGCCTCGCCCGGCTCCCGCGGCGATCGCCTTCCTCAGCGCGCTCCGCAGCGTAGCCAGGAACTCGGTGGCCACGGAGCGGATCTCTTCGTCGTGCGGGGCGAGCTCCAGGACCAACGGGCCCATGGGGCAGGGCAGACGGTCGCGTGCATCCGCCCCATCGTCGGCAGAGCTCACGCGCACCTCGCGGAAGATGGCGTGGAGCTTCTCGGCGGCGTCGCCGTCGGATGCCGTCGCTCCGCGCAGGTGGTCCTCGAAGTCCTCGACCCAGCGTCGGAACACCTCGCGGGCCAGGTCCAGCTTACCACCGAAGTAGTAGTAGAAGTTGCTGCGGGCGACGCCCGTCCGTTCCAGGATGTCCTCCACCGAGGTGGCGGCGTAACCGTTACGGTAGAACATGTCTCCCGCAGCCTGCACGAGCCGGTCGCGGTTGGTCATGGCGTTCACCCTCCCCGGCGTGCGGCCATCGGTCCCGTACGAATTCGGAAGGGACGGATTCCTGTCGAACCCCTGAATATGACGATCTCCCATGCCCCTGCGCCACAAGGGCCTCGGCCGCCGCGGCCCTGCGTCCCCGCTCCGCACCCCGTAGGTTGGAGCGCGAAGCACCGCCCCCCGGGAAAGGGCCGCGATCCGCGAGCCGACCGCCCCGCGAGGGGCTCCCGCCCCGCGACAGGGAGGAACGCGCATGGCACCCCGGTTCATCACCCGCAGAGGGCACAAGCTGGGCCTGCCGCCGGGCTCTCTGGTGCCGGTCGAGGTTCCGACGCTCGAGCGCGTCCAGCTCACGGTCATGGACTACGACGCGCAGCGCCTCGAGGAGCTCGAGATCGCGTCGGTGGAGGAGTGTCTGCCGTTTCGGGATTCGCCCACGGTCACCTGGCTGGATGTCGTGGGCCTGCAGGACATGGAGCTGATCGCGAGGCTGGGGTCGGAATTCGGGCTGCATCCCCTGGTGCTCGAGGACCTGGTCAACACCGAGCAGCGGCCCAAGCTCGAGGACTTCCAGGACTACCTGTTCATGGTGATGAAGATGATCACGTTCTCGGAGGAGAGCCACCGGGTCGAGGACGAGCAGGTCAGTCTCATTCTGGGCCCCCGGTTCGTGATCTCCTTCCAGGAGCGACCCGGCGACATCTTCGGCTCCGTGCGCGAGCGGATCCGGACGGGCAAGGGTCGCATCCGCACCATGGGACCCGACTACCTGGCCTACTCGCTCATGGACGCGGTCGTGGACCACTACTTCGCGGTCCTGGAGGGTGTGGGGGAGTGGATCGAGGAGCTCGAGGACGAGGTCGTGACCGAGCCGGTGCCCTCGACGATGGAGGAGATCCACCGGGTCAAGCGCGAGATGCTCCTGCTGCGCAAGGCCACCTGGCCGCTGCGCGAGGTCGTCTCGTCGCTGGGACGGGAGGGGACGTCGCTCGTCACGGCGCCGGTCAGGATCTACGTCCGGGACATCTACGACCACACCATCCAGGTGCTCGACACCGGCGAGACGCTGCGCGATATCGTCTCGGGCCTCCTGGACACCTACCTGTCCAGCGTCAGCAACCGCATGAACGAGATCATGAAGGTGCTCACCATCATGGCCTCCATCTTCATCCCGCTCACCTTCGTCGCCGGCGTGTACGGTATGAACTTCCAGCACATGCCGGAGCTGGCCCTGCCCTGGGCGTACCCGGCGGTGCTGGTCCTCATGCTGGTGATCGGGCTCGGTCTTCTGGCGTACTTCAGGCGCAAGGGCTGGCTGTAGGGCGCTCTCCGCGAGCCCGGCCGCGGCGCCGGCCGGGTGGCGGGAACGGACGTTGCAGTCGGCACGGTTGACGTCCCATCCGGGGGCCGGGTATCGTAGGCGCCTCGATCACGGCCGGCCCGGGCCGCAGGAGCTACGAGAGGAGACGGAATGTCCGAAGTTCCCGAGGGGCTGCATTACACCGAGGAGCACGAGTACGTGCGCGCCGCCGACGGCGACGACGAGTTCTACGTGGGCATCACCGACTATGCGCAGAGCGAGCTCGGAGATGTCGTGTTCGTCGAGCTTCCCTCCGCGGGCGACAGCTTCGACAAGATGGAGGTGTTCGGAACCATCGAAGCCGTCAAGGCCGTGTCCGAGCTGTTCTGCCCGGTGCCCGGTGAGGTCCTGGAGGTCAACGACTCCCTGGACGGCGATCCGGCGCTCGTGAACAGCGACCCGTACGGCGAAGGCTGGATGATCCGCCTGAAGGTCTCCGATCCGTCCGATGTGCAAGGGCTTCTGACGGCCGAGGCCTACCGCGCCCATCTCGACGAAGGCTGAGCTTCCCGCCCCCATGACCTTCGTACCGCACAGCGATGCCGACCGACGCGAGATGTTGCGACGGATCGGCGCTTCGGATGTCCCGGAGTTGTTCCGGGACGTGCCCGCCGGTCTCGTGCTCGACGAGCCCCTGGACCTCCCCGCGCCCCTGTCCGAGTGGGAGGCGGTCCGTCGCCTCCGCGAGCTCTCCGAGGGCAATCCGTCCCTGGTCAGCTTCGCCGGCGGCGGGATCTACGACCACCACGTCCCGGCGGCCGTCGACCACATCCTGAGGCGCAGCGAGTTCTACACGGCCTACACGCCGTATCAGCCCGAGGTCTCACAGGGCACCCTGCAGGTGATCTACGAGTTCCAGACCATGGTGTGCGAGCTGACCGGCATGGAGGTGGCCAACGCCTCGATGTACGACGGCGCGACGGCCACCGGTGAGGCGGCGCTCATGGCGCTCTCGGTGAAGCGGCGCGGCAGGATCCTGCTGGCCGGCTCGCTCCATCCGCACTACAGGAAGGTCGTCGAGACCTACTGCGAGGGCACCGCCCGCGCCGTCGACGTGGTCGCGGCCGGCTCCGACGGCCTCCTGGATCCAGCTACCGTGGCGGACGCGATCGACGACGACACGGCCTGCGTGATCGTCCAGAATCCAAATTTCTACGGGCTCCTCGAGAATCTCGAGTCCCTGGCGGAGACCGCTCACGAGAAGGGTGCGCTCCTGGTGACGGCCGTAGCCGATGCGATGTCTCTGGCCGTGGTGCGCTCCCCGGGAGAGGCAGGCGCCGACATCGTGACCTGCGAGGGGCAGCCGTTCGGAAACGCGGCCAGCTTCGGCGGCCCGGTGGTCGGCCTGTTCGCGACGCGTCGCCAGCTCATCCGCAAGATGCCGGGCCGCATCGCGGGAGCCACGGTCGACGAGGAGGGACGCCGCGGCTACGTGCTCACGCTCCAGACGCGCGAGCAGCAGATTCGGCGCGAGAAGGCGACCAGCAACATCTGCACGAACCAGGGGCTCAACGCTCTGGCGGCGACCGTCTACCTGGCGACCGTGGGCAGGGACGGCCTCCGGCGGGTGGCCGAGACCTCGGCCCGCAACGCGAGGTACGCCCGCGACCGCATCGAGGCGCTCGAGGGCGTCGAGCCGCTCCACCCCGACTCCCCGTACCTGCGCGAGTTCGCGGTCCGAACGGAAGAGGACTCGCGCGAGGTGCTGAGACGGGGAATCGCCGGCGGGATCCTGGCGGGCATCAGCCTGTCGCGGTTCCCCGAGCTGGGGGCTCCCGACGGCCTGATCCTGGCGTTCACGGAGAAGCGGAACCGGGCGGAGATCGACGATCTCATCGAGGTGCTGGCGGGATGAGGCCTCCCGTCGAAGCAGTGGAGAGGGGCGAAGCATGGGGCAGCTGACATTCCACGGGCACGCGTGCACGGAGATCCGCACGGCGGACGGGACGCGCCTGCTCATCGATCCGTGGCTCACCGACAACCCGCTCGCGGACGTGGGACCCGAGGGGTTCTACGACGACCTGGACTACGTGCTGCTCACGCACGGCCACTTCGACCACACGGGCGATGCGTACGAGATCCTGCGCCGCAGCGGGGCGACCCTGATCGCCACCTTCGAGCTGGTGTCCTACGCCCAGAACGAGGAGGGCGTCGAGAACGCCCACCCCCTGCACATCGGGGGCGGGTTCCAGTTCCCGTTCGGCCGGGTGCAGCTCACCCCGGCCTTCCACGGCGGCCAGGTCGCGGGCGAGCACGGCGGTGGGTACACGACCTTCCCGGCCGGACTCCTCATGCAGCTGGACGGGACGAGCGTCTACCACGCCGGCGACACCTCGCTCACCCGGGAGTTCGAGCTCCTGCGCGACCGCGTGGACGTGGCCCTGCTCCCGATCGGGGACAACTTCACCATGGGACCGTCGGACGCCGTCCGGGCCGTGGACATGATCCGGCCCGGGGTGGTGATCCCGATCCACTACGACACCTTCGAGGTCATCGAGCAGGACCCCGAGGCCTTCCGGGAGGCCGTGGGCGACCTGGCCGAGGTCGTGATCCTCTCCCCAGGCGAGAGCTACGAGTTCTGATGGCACGCCCCCCCTTCCCGTTCCAGGGCGAGTGGACGCCCACGATCTTCGAGCGCTCCCGGCCGGGTCGGCGCGGAACGTCGATCCCGGGGCCGGACGTCCCCGTCCGCGCGGACGAGGCGCTGCTGCCCGAGGCGCACCGCCGGCGTGAGCCGCCGCGCCTTCCCGAGGTTCCCGAGCACGTCGTGGTGCGGCACTACACGGAGCTCTCGCTCAAGAACCATCACGTGGACCGGGCCCTGTACCCGCTGGGCTCCTGCACCATGAAGTACAACCCGAAGGTGAACGAGCAGACGGCCCGACTTCCAGGTTTCGCCGAGCTCCACCCCTTCACGCCGCACGAGGCGGCGCAGGGAGCGCTGGCGCTCATGCACGAGCTCGCGGGCATGCTGCGCGAGGTGGCCGGCATGGACGCGGTGAGCCTGCAGCCCGCCGCCGGCGCCCAGGGCGAGATGACGGGCGTGCTTCTGATGCGCGCCTACCACCGCGCTCGCGGGGACACGCGGCGCAAGCGGGTCCTCATTCCCGACTCGGCGCACGGGACGAATCCCGCCACGGTGGCCCTGGCCGGCTTCGACTGCGTGGAGCTCCCCTCGGACGAGGGGGGCCGGGTCGACCCCGAGGCCGTCCGCCGAGCACTCGGCGACGACCTCGCCGGAATGATGCTCACCAACCCGAACACGCTCGGCGTGTTCGAGTCCAGGATCGAGGAGATCAGCCGCCTGGTGCACGGGGCCGGCGGGCTCATGTACATGGACGGCGCCAATCTCAACGCCCTGATGGGGGTGGTCCGCCCCGGAGACATGGGGTACGACATCGTCCACTTCAACCTGCACAAGACCTTCAGCACCCCGCACGGTGGCGGTGGACCGGGCGCCGGGCCCGTGGCGGTGAAGGAGCCGCTGGCCCGCTTCCTCCCCGTCCCGCACATCGAGGCGCTGGACGGCGAGTACGTGCTGGAGTGGGACAGGCCCGAGTCGATCGGGAAGATCCACGGCTTCTATGGCAACTTCGGCGTGATGGTGCGCGCCTATACCTACATCCGGATGCTCGGTTCGGGCGGAGTGCGTGAGACGGCCGAGGCGGCCGTGCTCAACAACGCCTACCTGAGCGCGCTCCTCTCCGACAGCTATCCTCTGCCGTACGGGCGCGGGATGCACGAGTCGGTGTTCACGGGGGAGGAGCTCAAGAAGCGGTTCGGCGTCCGGACCTCGGACGTGGCCAAGCGGCTGTTGGACTATGGATTCCACGCGCCGACCATCTACTTCCCGCTCACCGTTCCAGAGGCTCTCATGACCGAGCCCACCGAGACGGAGACGAAGGAGGAGCTGGACCGATACGTGGACGCGCTCCACTCGATCGCGCGGGAGGCCGAGGAGGATCCGGACCTGGTGCGTTCGGCCCCCCACACGACGCCGGTGCGGCGCCTGGACGAGGGCCGGGCCGGGCGGGACCTGGATGTCCGATGGACCTTCCCGGAGGCGGGCCGATAGTCGGTCCGGTGTTCGCCGGGCCCCTCCACTTCCGTCTCGATCCACCCGCGCCCGGCGCTCGCAACATGGCGGTCGACGAGGCGCTGATGGTGGGGGCCCGTCACGGGCGGGTCACCCTGCGGCTGTACCGGTGGGACCCACCCTGCCTCTCCTTCGGGAGGAACCAGCGGGCACGTGACCGCTACGATCTCGAGGCGGCGCGCGCCCGCGGCATCGAGGTCGTCCGCCGGCCGACGGGCGGGCGCGCGGTCTTCCATCACCGGGAGCTCACCTACTCCGTGACGGCGCCCGCCGGCCTGTGGGGTGGCCTGCGGGCCAGCTACCTGCGCATCAACCGGGCGCTGCTGCGCGGGCTCGCGTCGCTCGGGGCCCCGGTGGCGGAGGCGGGCAGGCGCTCCGGGGAGCGGAGTCCGGC
Organism: Candidatus Humimonas hydrogenitrophica; assembly: GCA_947581615.1. GTDB lineage: Bacteria > Gemmatimonadota > Gemmatimonadetes > Palauibacterales > Palauibacteraceae > Humimonas > Humimonas hydrogenitrophica. The sequence goes on along the minus strand of CANPVD010000116.1, from coordinate 38,159 downwards.
GCCCACCACGAGGGCCTGCTTCCGTGACCCTCTTCCCGGCGAGATCACGGCGGCGGGCCGCAAACTGGTCGGCAGCGCGCAGTGGCGGGACGGCGGGGCCCTCCTCCAGCACGGCTCCCTGCTGCTGCACGATGACCAGGACACGGCCGAGCGACTCCGCCTCGGCACCGGGGCCCGCCGCGGCTCCGGGGATGGGACGGGCGTGCGGGCTGCGGCTCTCGCCGACCTGCTCGACAGAGTCCCCGACCCGGCCGAGCTCGCCGCGGCCCTGCGGGTCGGTTTCTCCGAGGAGCTGGGCGTAGAGGTGCGGGACGCTCCCCCCGACGAGCCGGATCCCGGGCTCGTCGACCGGCTCGAGGCCCGCTACCGGGACCCGGCGTGGACCTGGAGGCGGTGAGCGCCGTACCTTCGACGGCGTGCTGAGGAGAGCTTCGGGGAGGCGGATCGTGCCCGTGGTGGCCGCGGCGCTCGTCGTGGTCGGGGCGTGCGGGGGGGGTGGTGCCGGACAGGCCGGCAGCCGCACCCTGGTGCTCGGCTATGCCGAGGATCTCCAGACGCTGGACCCGGTGGTCAGCACCGACCAGAACGCCAACGACCTGATGTACCCCCTCCTGTACACGCCCCTGGTCACGTACGACACGGCCTACCGGGTGCGGCCGTGGCTGGCCCGCTCCTGGACGCTGTCGGACTCCGACGTCGTGTTCGAGCTGAGGAGCGACGTGCGCTGGCAGGACGGGAAGCCGGTGACCGCGGAGGACGTGAAGTTCACCTTCGACCTGGCCAAGGACCCGGCCACGGCCTCGCCGCTGGCGGCGGCCTACCTCACCGACGTGGACAGCGCCGAGGTCCTGGGCCCGCACCGCATCCGCTTCCGGTTCTCCGAGCCGCACGCCGAGCCCCTGCAGGACTTCGCGTGGCCGCCTGTGCCGAAGCACCTGCTCGAGGGGATCGACCCCGCGCACCTGGCCGATGCTCCCTTCGGCCGGCGACCGGTGGGAAGCGGACCGTACCGGGTGGTGCGCTGGGAGGCGGGACAGGAGATCCTCCTCGAGGCCGTGGACTCCTTCCCCGCGGCGCTCGGCGGTCCGGCGGCGATCGGGCGCGTCTCCTATCGGATCCTGCCGGAGGCGACCACGCGCCTGCAGGAGCTCCTGCGGGGGGACCTGCAGGTCGACGGGCCCCTGGAGCCGCAGGAGGCGCCGCGGCTGGAGGGGTCGAAACGGGCCCGCCTGGCCGACTTTCCCTGGCGCCAGTTCACCTACATCGGGTGGAACACCCGTGACTCCCTTTTCCGGGACCCCTCGGTGCGGCGGGCTCTCACCATGGCGATCGACCGTAACGCCCTCCTGCAGGCCACACTGTATGGGCACGGACGGCCGGCGGTGGGTCCCATCCCGCCGTGGCATCCGTACGCTCCCCACCTGCAGCCGCTCCCCTACGACCCGGACTCGGCCCGGGCCCTGCTGGCCCGCGCCGGCTGGCGGGACACGGACGGAGACGGCATCCTGGACCGGCACGGCGTCCCGTTCCGATTCCGACTTCTGGCCAGCCAGGCCAACGCCACCTTCCCGGACCTCGTCCAGATGATCCAGGCCCAGCTCGGAAAGGTGGGGATCGAGGTCGACCCGGAGCTCCTGGAGTGGCAGACGGTGCTGAGCCGGCACCGCGCGCGGAACTTCGAGGCCGTGCTGACGAACTGGGTGCTGGACAACTTCAGGGTTGACCCGCGGCCCCTGTTCTCGACGCGCGCGGCGAACACGCCCGGAAGCGCCAACCGGAGCTCCTACTCCAACCCCGTCGCCGACAGCCTGATGGAGGTGGGGACGCGGACGAGCGATCCCGAGCGGGCGCGGCGAACCTGGGCCGTGTTCGAAGAGATCCTGCGGCGGGATCAGCCGTTCACCTTCCTGTTCTGGAACGATGAGCTGGCCGGAGTGAGCCGCGACCTGGAGGGTGTGCACATGGATGCGAGGGGCGAGCTGTTCACGCTGCCGGACTGGCGCTGGACCGGACAGGCATCCCGGTGAGGCGGCCGGAGCGGGCCGGCGGGAGATCGCGGAGCCGGGCCCTCGAACGGGCATGGGCGCGGGCACGCGCGCCCCGAAGGCTCCTGGTGCTCGCGACTCTCGTGGCCTGGGGCTGCGGCGGCGGCGAGACCGGTGGGGGCACCGGCGCGCCGCGGACCGACTCCGCGGGCCGCGGCGGCACGGTGGTGGTCGCCGCCCGGGCGGAGATCCCGGGCGTCAATCCCCTGGTCGCGCCACCCGACTACTTCGCCAGCCAGATCGAGCGGTACGTGCTCCTGATGCCGCTCGTCCAGCTGGGTCCGGATCTCCAGCCCGAGCCGTGGCTGGCGCGGTCCTGGGACCTGCGCGCGGACAGCTCGCAGGTCGTCTTCCACCTTCGGGACGACGTGAAGTGGCAGGATGGCCAGCCGGTCACCGCCGGTGACGTGGCGTTCACCTTCCGCAAGGCCAAGGACCCGGACGTACCCTTCCCCAACCGGGCCTACTTCGATCGTTGGGACTCGGTGAAGGTGGAGGGCCCCCACACGGTCCGCTTCTGGCTGCGGCCTTACAGCCAGTTCCTGTTCGGCTGGACCCAGGTGCCGATCGTTCCGGAGCACGTGCTCGGGGACGTGCCCGACTCGGCCTTGGCCAGCGCCTCCTTCAACGCCACCTCGCCGGTGGGCGACGGACCCTTCCGGTTCGTGATCCACGAGCAGGGAGACCGCTGGGTGTTCGAGGCCAACCCCGACTTCCCGGCCGACCTGGGCGGCCCGCCACGCGTGGACCGCATCGTCTACAGGATCATCCCGGACGAGAGCACGGAGCTCACCGAGCTGGAGCGCGGGGACGTCGACCTGTATCTGAAGCTGCCCCCGGACCAGCTCTCGACGGTGCGGGCGGACACGAGCCTCGACGTGCTGACCTTCCCCTCTCCCACCTATGCGTTCGTGGCCTGGAACACGCGGCGTTCCATGTTCTCGGACGCCCGGGTTCGGCGGGCGCTCACCATGGCCATGAACCGGCGCCAGATCCTGCAGACGGTCCAGGCCGGCCTCGGGAGCGTGGCGACGGGTCCCCTGGGCCCGTGGCACTGGGCGTACGATACCGCCTGGCGCCCGATCCCGTACGCCCCGGACTCCGCGCGCGCTCTCCTGGCGGCGGCCGGGTGGACGGACACGGACGGCGACGGCGTGGTGGACCTTAACGGGCGCCCGTTCCGGTTCGAGCTCCTCACCAACCCGAGCCAGACCCGGCAGGACATCGCCGTCATGCTGCAGGCGGACCTGGCCAGGGTGGGCGTGGACCTGGTGCCGCGGACCCGGGAGATGGCCTCTCTCGGCCAGGCGATCCAGAGCTCGAAGCGCCTCTTCGACGCCTTTCTGCTGTCGTGGACCGAGGACATGGTCATCGACGACCGCGACTACTGGGCCTGCGACCGGCGCGACGATCCCCTCCAGTTCAGCGGCTACTGCGACCCGACCCTGGACGCCATCATGGACTCGATCCCGCGGGCCCTGGACCGTGACCGAAAGCGCCGCCTCCTGCGGCGCTACGCCGAGATGGTGGAGGAGGCGCAGCCCTTCACCTTCCTGTACAACCAGGACGGGGCGGTGGCGCTCCGGCGGTCGCTGCGCGGGGTGAGCGTGGACGTGCGAGGCGAGCTTCGCACCGCGGCACGCTGGTGGCTCGTGCCCCGGTCCCGCTGAGGCGGGTCGGCCGGCGTGCTCCGCTACTCGGGCCGGCGTCTGCTCGGGGCGATCCCGCTCTTGCTCGGGATCGTCACGCTGACGTTCATCCTGCTCCACCTGGCGCCCGGGGACCCGACCACCGCCTACTTCAACCCCAACATCCCGCCCGACGTCATCGAGCAGATGCGGCGAAACCTGGGGCTCGATCGCCCCCTGCCGGTGCAGTACCTGGACTGGCTGCGCTCCTTCTTCACGGGTCACTTCGGGTACAGCTTCAGCCAGCACAGGCCCGTGGCGGCGGTCATCGGCGATGCGCTTCCCAACACCCTGCTGCTCAGCGGGATCTCGCTGGTCCTCATCTTCGTGCTCGGCTGCGCGGCGGGCGTCGTGCAGGCGGTGCGGCAGTACTCCGCCGCCGACCAGGTCCTCACGCTCCTCGCCCTGGCCATCTACTCGGTGCCCGGCTTCTGGCTCGGACTCATGCTGATCCTGCTCGTGTCGAGCCCGGTGCTCTCCGGTTGGCTCCACCTGCCCATCTCGGGGATGGTGTCGATCGACCACGAGTACCTGGGCTGGTGGGGAAGAGTGGCCGACCGAGCCCGCCACCTGGTGCTGCCGGTCATCGCGCTCGGGCTGGCCTCGGCCGCGGGGGTCGCGCGCTACATGCGCGGCTCCATGCTCGAGGTGGTGGGCCAGGACTACATCCGGACGGCGCGGGCCAAGGGGCTGCCGGAACGCCGCGTCATCCTGGGACACGCGCTCCGGAACGCCCTCCTGCCCATCGTGAGCCTGCTCGGCCTCTACCTGCCGCTCCTGTTCGGCGGGACGGTGGTCATCGAGTACGTGTTCTCGTGGCCCGGGATGGGGCGCCTCCTGTACAACGCCATCCTGGCGCGGGACTATCCGGTCGTGATGGCCGCCACCTTCCTGTTCGGCGCCCTCGTCGTGCTCGGTAACCTGCTGGCGGATCTCCTGTACGCGGCCGTGGACCCCCGCGTTCGCTACGACGGCCGATGAGACGCGCCGGACTGCTGGCCGACGTCCTTCTCCCGGGTGCGCGCGCCGCCCTGTCGGGGAGGAGCGGCGGGGTCGCCGTCCTGGCGGCCTGGGCGTTCCTGTGGGCGCTGAGCGCCCTGCGCCTCGGACGGATCGTCGCCACGCTTGGCGGCGGGTCGGCCGACCAGTGGCTGGCGCTGGCTACCCTGGTGGCCTGTCTGGTGGCCTGTCCGGTCGCTGCCCTCGGGTGGCTCCGCCGGGAGCCACGGAAGGCCTCGGATGCTCCGGCGGGACCCATCGACTGGGAGGCGTTCGCGCGACATCGGCAGGCATCGATCGGGCTCGTCCTGCTGGCAGCCCTCATCCTCGTCGCCCTCCTGACCCCCTATCTGGCGCCGTTCGACCCCAACGCCCAGCACGCCGTCGTCGCCACCCGCTTCCTCCCGCCGTCGGCGGCGCACCCTCTCGGCACCGACCGGTTCGGGCGGGACGTGCTGAGCCGCGTCCTGTATGGCGCCCGCATCAGCCTCACGATCGGCTTCGTGGCCGTGGCGATCGCGATGACGGTCGGGACCCTGGTCGGCTCGGGCGCCGGCCTGGCGGGCGGGGCGGTCGACGCGGCGTCCATGCGCGGGGTCGACCTGCTGCTCAGCTTCCCGCGTCTCGTCCTCCTCATCACGCTCGTGGCGCTGTTCGAGCCGCACCTGGGGCTGGTGATCCTGGTGCTGGGGCTGACCGGCTGGATGGGGACGGCGCGCATCGTGCGCGGCCAGGTGCTCTCGATCCGGGAAGAGGACTACGTGCAGGCGGCGCGCGCGCTCGGGCTGGGCCGCTGGCGCATCCTCGTACGGCACGTCCTCCCCAACGCGCTCACGCCCGTGATCGTCGCGGCCACGCTCGGCGTGGGGAACACGATCCTGGCGGAGGCGGCGCTCAGCTTCCTCGGCCTCGGCGTGCAGCCGCCCACCGCGAGTTGGGGCAACATGGTGGCCTCCGGCCGCGACGTGATGCTGAACGCCTGGTGGATCGCGGCCTTCCCGGGCCTGGCCATCGTGCTCACGGTGATGAGCTTCAACCTGGTCGGGGACGGTCTGCGCGACGCCCTGGACCCGCGACACGCGCGGGGGCCGTGATGGACGCCGCCTCCCGCCGCGACATGCCCCTGCTCGAGGTCGAGGAGCTCAGCACCTGGTTCCGGACACGCTCGGGCGACGCCCACGCGGTGGACGGGGTCTCCTTCCAGCTGCGGGCCGGAGAGACGCTGGGGCTGGTGGGCGAGTCCGGCTCCGGGAAGTCGGTCACCGCCCTGTCCCTGCTCGGTCTGGTGCCCCGACCCGCGGGGCGTATCGTCACCGGCTCCTCGGTGCGACTGCGTGGCGAGGAGCTGGTCGGTGCCGACGAGCGTCGGCTGCGCGCGGTGCGCGGCGGCGAGATCGCCATGGTGTTCCAGGAGCCCATGACCAGCCTGAACCCCGTCCTGACGATCGGGCGGCAGGTCGAGGAGGGCATCCGGATCCACCGGAGGCTGCCGGCCAATGAGGCCCGCTCCGAGGCCGTGCGCATGCTCGAGCGCGTCGGGATCCCGGAGCCCGCGGACCGGATCCGGGCCTATCCTCACCAGCTCTCCGGGGGGATGCGGCAGCGGGTGATGATCGCGATGGCGCTCGCCTGCCGCCCCTCCATCCTGGTGGCGGACGAGCCCACGACCGCCCTGGACGTGACCGTCCAGGCCCAGATACTCGAGCTGCTCCTCGACCTCCAGCGCGAGCTGGGCATGGCGATCCTGCTCATCACGCACGACCTGGGCGTGGTGGCCGAGGTCGCGGACCGCGTGGCGGTCATGTACGCCGGGAGGATCGTGGAGACGGCCACGGTAGAGGACCTGTTCGAGGCGCCCGCGCATCCGTACACGGCGGGCCTGATGGCCGCGGTGCCCGACCCGGACCGGCCCGCCCAGCGGCTGACCGCGATCCCCGGGAACGTCCCCGAGCCGACCCGGTGGCCCGACGGGTGCCGCTTTCATCCGCGCTGCCCGCACGCGTGGGAGCGATGCCGGGGGGCGGAGCCGGGGCTTCTGGAGACGGCCGCGGGCGGACGGTCGAGGTGCTGGCTCATCGAGGAGCCGGACCGCCGCCTGCCGACCGCCTTCTCGTCCGGGACGGGGGGTGAGCCGTGAGCGGGCCGGCGCCTTCGCCGGCCCGCGCCGGCGAAGGGCCCCTTCTCGAAGTCGAGGGGATCGCCCGCACCTACGCCGCGCCGGGCGGTGCCTTCCGGCGGCGGGGCGAGGCCATCCATGCCGTACGGGACGTCACCTTCCAGCTGCGTCGCGGCGAGACGCTGGCGCTGGTCGGGGAGTCGGGCTGCGGGAAGTCGACGACGGCTCGGATCGTCCTCGGGCTGGAGCGCCCGGACGCCGGGACCGTGCGCTTCGACGGGGCCGACGTGCACGGTCTCTCGGGCGCCGACCTCCTTTCCTTCCGGCGCCGGGCCCAGATCGTGTTCCAGGACCCGGTCGGTTCGCTCAATCCTCGCATCCGGGTGGGCGAAGCTCTGGGAGAGCCGCTCCGAGTGCACGGCGTTGTGCCACGGGAGCGGGTGGCCGCGCGGGTCGCCGGGCTGCTGCGCCGTGTCGGCCTCGATCCCGAGGACGCCGACCGTTATCCCCACGAGTTCTCGGGCGGCCAGCGCCAGCGGATCGGGATCGCCCGCGCGCTCAGCGTCGAGCCCGACCTCGTGGTGGCGGACGAGCCGGTGAGCGCCCTGGACGTGTCCGTGCAGGCCCAGGTCCTCAACCTGCTCTCGGACCTGCAACGGGATCTCGGCCTCACCTACCTGTTCATCGCCCACGACCTGGCCGTCGTCCGCCACGTGGCCCGGCGCGTGGCGGTCATGTACATGGGTCGGATCGTGGAATCGGGGACGTGCGAGGCGCTGTTCGAGCGTCCCCTGCACCCGTACACCCGGGCGCTCCTGGAGGCGGTACCGAGGCCTCGGCCGGGCCGTCGGGTGCGCGCCCCGGTGCGGGGAGAGGCGCGGGCGGGGGCGGTTCCGGAGGCGGGCTGCCCGTTCGAGCCGCGGTGCACGCACCCGGAGCGGGACGCCGCCTGTCGGGCCACCCTTCCGCCACTCGAGCACAAGCGTCCGGAGGGATGGGCCCGCTGCATCAAGACGCCGGCCTGGCGCGTGGTCGAGGAGATGGGCCCGCCCGCGGGGGTCGCCGACGAGCCTCCGGCTTGACAGCCCATCGCAGCCCGGAATAGGTTCTCGGGCCTACTGTCGATCGGGTGAGGTCCGGCACGCGCGGCTTCCTGCGTGGATGCGGGCCCGGTAAGGAACGAGCACGCTGGAGGTGACCTTGAGCAGTCTCACCGTATCGGCGCTCCTGCTGCTGCAGCAGGCCGCCAATCCATCCCTCGGTGCCGGACAGAAGCTGCACCTCGGAGAGCTGTGGCAGGCGGGCGGCTTCATGATGTGGCCGCTCGGCTTCTGCGCCGTCGCCGGGACCGTCATCATCGTCTGGAAGTTCGTCGACCTGATGACGAAGTCCGCGCGTACCCGGTCGCTTCTCGGCGAGGTCGATGAGCTCATCGCCCAGCACAAGCTCGACGCGGCCCTGCAGCGTTGCGAGGAGTCCAAGGCTCCCGCCGCCAGGATCCTGAAGGCCGGCCTGCGCCGCCACGACGAGGGCGCCGAGCGGGCCATGCGTGCCGTCGAGAACGCCGGCGTGATCGAGCTGGCCGGACTCGAGCGCGGCCTGGTGTGGCTTGCCACGCTGTCGAACGTCGCGCCGCTGCTCGGATTCCTCGGGACGGTGGTCGGGATGATCCAGGCCTTCCAGGCGATCCAGATCGCCGGTGAGGTGGAGGCCACGCTGGTCGCGGGCGGGATCAAGGTGGCCCTCATCACGACAGCCGCCGGCCTCACGATCGCCATCCCGATCAACATCGCTCACAACTACTTCGTGACGCAGGTGGACCGTCTGGTCATCTCCATGGAGGAGAGCACGCAGAAGATGATCGACGCCCTCCACGAGCGCGACACGGGTCGCGCCGCGGGCTGACGCGCGACACGGAGGCCACCGGCGGCTCCGGCCGCCCGGACCTCCGAAGCTGAACGGTGGTGGCGAGGGCCCGGGAGCGCATCCCGGGCCCTTCGCACAGTCGGGGGTGGGACGGGGGACGCGGGAGACCGAGACGATGCCCGAGACACGTGATCGGCGCGATCGAGGTCCCGGTGCCGGGCGGCGGATCGGGCTGCCCGTCCGCCGCCGTCGCGGGGCGGCGGTGTCCTGGGCGACCGCCGTCGTCGGCTTCGCGCTCCTGGCCGTCGGTCCCGTGGCGGGGCTGTCTCCGCCGGCCCTGGCCCGGGTCGGCGCCGGCACGGAGGCGGCCGACCGGACGACGGTCGTCCGGCCGGACACGCTCTCGCCCGACTCCCTCCGGGCTCTCACCGGCAGGGCCGACCGGCTGGCCTCCGACGGCCAGCACGCGGCCGCCGGCGGGCTGTACGCGGCCGCCGCGCGCGGCCGTCCCGAGATCTCCGGATGGCTCGGGCTTTCCGCCCTCCAGCAGGCGGCCCGGGCGGGCCTCCCGGCCTGGGCGCAGTCGCTGGCCGCCCGCCTTCGTTCCGATCCGAGCGTTCCAGCCGACTCCATCGACCTCGAGCTTGCGCGGGCTGCGCTGATCGCTGGGGCCTCGGAGCCTTCGGCCGCGCTGGCGGCGGTGGCCGAGTCCGTGGACGCCCGCTGGGATCCAGAGCTGTGGACCCGTCGGGCCGCGCCGGTCCTCCTCGGCGCCGGCGACACGGCCGCCGCCACGGCGGGCTACCGCCGGGCCCTGCAGGCGGAGGGCGTGCCTCGCGAGGCGGGCGACGGCCTCCTGGCACTCGACGACGGCTGGGAAACGCTGCGCGACGTGGCCATGGCCGAACGCCGGGAGGGCCGGTCCGGGCACGCGGCCGAGCTCCTGGCCCGAGCGGTGCGCGCCGCGCCGGCGGCCCGTCGGGCCCGACTTTCCCTCCGACTGGCCGAAACCCGCCTGAACGCCGGCCTGCCGGGCGTGGATGCGGCGGTCCAACCCTGGGTGGGCCACGAGGGGACGCCCGACTCCGTGCGGGCCGCGATGGAGCTGGCCGTGGGTACCGATGCGCTGCGGCGGGGCCGCCGCTCTGGGGCCGAGTCCGCCTTCCGGCGAGCCGCCCGCGGCCGGGGCGTCGCCGCGGCGCGCGCAGCCTACCTCCTGGCCGACCTGGCGCACGATCGAGGGCGACTCACGTCCATGCGAACCTGGCTGAAGCGCACGTCGGCGCGCTTCCCGCGATCCTACTACGGTGGCCTTGCACTCATGCGGCTCGGTTTCGTGGCCTTCCTCCAGGAAGACTACGCCGGGGCGGCGGTCCGCTTCCGCAGCTATCGGCTCCGCAGCCCCAGGGGCGCCTGGGCGTCGGCGGCGGTCTACTGGGAGGGCCGGGCCCGCGAAGCCGCCGGTGACACATCGGCGGCGAGGGAGCTGTACGGGCGCGTGACACGAACCGACCCCGTCGGCTACTATGGACTGCGCGCCGCGGATCGGACGGGAGGAGACGCCCTGGATGGCGTGGATGCGGACACACTTCCCGAGCCCGCTCCGGCCTGGAGCGACCGGGTGGACGCCCTGTTGGCGCGCATGAATCTGCTCCGAGAGCTGGGGTGGAGGCCACGGGCCCTCACCGAGCTGGATGCCGCCCGGGAAGCGCTGGTGAAGCGGGGAGCGGACCGCCTGGAGCTGGCCCATCGCCTGGAGGAGGCGGGCTGGTCGAGCCCGGCCATCGGGATGGCCTGGAGCGCGTTCGCGGCGCGGAGCGGCCAGTGGGACGAGCCTCTGCTCAGAGCGGTGTACCCCCTTCCGTACCGGGACACCCTCGTCTCCGCGGCTCGCCAGGCCAGCGTCGACCCGGCCCTCCTGGCCGCCGTCGTGCGACAGGAGTCGGCCTTCGACCCCGAGGCCGTCTCGAACGCGGGGGCCGTGGGCCTCACCCAACTCATGCCGGCCACGGCACGGCGGGTGGCGCGGAACGCCGGCCTGCCCGAGCCGGACTCCACGGATCTCCTGGATCCCGGGGTGAACATCGAGCTGGGTGCCCGCTACCTGTCCGAGCTCCTCGCACGCTACGATGGATCGCGCCTGGCGGCGCTGGTGGCGTACAACGCGGGCCCGACCCGGTGGCATCGATGGCGGCGGCTCCCCGAGCGCCGCGCGGACGCCGAGCTGTTCGTGGAGGCGATCCCCTTCGCCGAGACGCGGCGCTACGTGAAGGCGGTCCTCCGCAACGAGCTCCTCTACCGGAAGCTCCACGACCTCCGGCCGGCGTCGACCGCGGTCGGACCGACCGCGGCCGATTCGGCTCTGGGCGCCGGCTAGCGGCCGTGCGGGCACACGCCCGCGACGCTTCCGCCAGCCGCCGTATACCGGGTCCCGCCCGTCGCCCGCGGGGCTGTTGACGACGCCGGAGACCCGGAATACGATGGAACTCGTGTCCCCCACCCGTTCATCCGCGCAGGAGGAGTTCCATGCCCCGAGGTACCGTGAAGTGGTTCAACGACGCCAAGGGCTACGGTTTCATTGAGCCGCCGGACGGCAGCGAGGACGTCTTCGTCCACTACAGCGCCATCGAGATGGACGGCTTCAAGACCCTGGCGGAGGGGCAGGAAGTCGAGTTCGAGCTCGCCAAGGGCGACAAGGGCCTTCACGCGACGCGGGTGACCCGAGTCTGACCGCAGGGTCCCGCCGCAGCCAGAGCGCCCGTCCCGCGCCGGCGCAGCCGCGCCCCGCGCCCCCGGCGCGGGGCGCAACCGTTTGCAGATCCGGAGAGCCGTGAACGACGTATCCGTCCCCGAGTTCGACCGCCCGATCCTCTACCTGATCGACGGCTACGCCCTCATCTACAGGGCGTTCTATGCGATGATCAGCCGCCCACTCACCACCTCGAAGGGGGAGAACACCTCCGCGCCCTACGGCCTGGCGCGCTTCCTCATCGACGTGCTGGACAACCACCGGCCCGATTACCTGGCGGTCGTGTTCGACGCGGGCGACAGCTTCCGGACCGAGATGCACCCCGAGTACAAGGCGACGCGCGAGAAGATGCCGGACGAGCTCGAGGCCTCCCTGCCTCGCTGTCGGGAGCTGGTCGAGGCGTTCCGGGTGCCCGTGGTCGAGGCCGAGGGCTGGGAGGCGGACGACGTGATCGGGACGCTGGCCACCGAGGCCGGGGAGGCGGGACTCCAGACGGTCATCATCTCCGGGGACAAGGACTTCTACCAGCTCATCGACGACCACACCTGGCTGCTGAACCCCGGGCGGGGCGGCCCCGCCGGAGTGGATGCCGAGTGGGTGTCCCCGGACAACGCCGACGAGCGGCTGGGCGTGCCACCGGCCCAGGTGCCCGACTACCTGGCTCTCATCGGCGACAGCTCGGACAACGTCCCGGGCGTGCGCGGGATCGGGAAGAAGACGGCGCCCAAGCTCCTGGAGCGCTTCGGGAGCCTCGAAGGCGTCCTGGCCCACGTGGGCGAGGTGAAGAGCACCCGGGCCCGGAACGCCCTGGAGGGAGCCGCCGATGGAGCCCGGCTCTCACGGGAGCTGGTGACCATCCGGCGCGATGCGCCCGTGTCGCTCGACCTGGAGCGCTTCCGCCGGGAGCCTCCCGACCGCAGGCGGCTCCGGGACCTGTTCCTGGCCCTGGAGTTCCACACCCTTCTGCGCGAATACGCGCCCGAAGGGAAGGGCGAGGAGGTTCAGGAGGACTACGAGCTCGTGACCTCCGTCGAGCGTGTGGCCGAGGTGGTCGGTGAGCTTCGCGCCGCGCTGCGAGGAGAGGCGGGCGCCCGGGGCGCCGAAGGCTCCGACGGGGGCGCGGGGGAGGGGCCCCGGATCGGCCCTCTGCTCTCCGTGGACACCGAGACCACCTCCCTCGACCCGATGAGAGCGCGGCTGGTCGGGATCTCGCTGGCCGTCGAGCCGGGTCGGGCCTTCTACCTGCCGGTCGGGCACGTACCGCCCATGACCGAGACCGGAGCCGACGGCGAGCCGGCCCTGGCGCTTGACGCCCGCGAGCCGGACAACCTCCCGGCCCTGACCGCTGAGCCGATGGAGCCGCTGCGGGCCCTGCTGGCCGATCCGGAGGTGGCCAAGGTGGGGCAGAACATCAAGTACGACCTCGTGGTCCTGCGCGGGGCCGGCGGGGAGATCGGGGGGATCCGGTTCGATACCTCGCTGGCCTCTTACTGCCTCGATCCCGGGAAGCGCGAGCACGCCCTCGACATCCTGGTCATGGACCGACTGGGCCGGAAGCTGACCTCCTACGAGGACGTGTGCGGGAGCGGGGCCTCCCAGATCTCCTTCGCCGAGGTCCCGCTGGACCAGGCCCTCCAGTACGCCGGGGAAGACGCGGACTACACTCTGCGGCTCGCGGAGGTGCTCGAGCGCGAGCTCCGCCAGCACGCCATGCTCGAGCTCCTGGAGCGCATCGAGGTGCCGCTCGTCCCGGTGCTCGCCGACATGGAGATGACCGGGATCGGGCTGGACCTGGCCTTCTTCGAGAAGCTCCAGGAGCGGATCTCCCGGGAGCTCCGGCTGGTGGAGGAGGAGATCCAGAAGGTCGCCGGCGAGGAGGTGAACCTGCGCTCGGTGCCGCAGCTCCGGGAGCTCCTGTTCGAGAGGTTGGAGCTCCCGGTCCTCAAGCGGACCAAGACGGGGCCGTCCACCGACGAGAGCGTGCTCACCGAGCTCGCCGCCCGGGGCCACCAGATCCCGCGCCTCATCCTCGAATACCGGGAGCTCGACAAGCTGAACTCGACGTACGTCAGCGTCCTCCCCGGCCTTGTCAATCCCGACACGGGCCGCGTCCACACCAGCTTCAACCAGACCATCGCCGCCACGGGGCGCCTGTCCTCTTCCGAGCCCAACCTCCAGAACATCCCGATCCGATCGGTCCTGGGCCGCGAGATACGCAAGGGTTTCGTGGCCGAAGAGGATTGGACCTTCCTGGGAGCGGACTACTCCCAGGTGGAGCTCCGCATCCTGGCGCACCTGTCCGGCGACCCCGCTTTCGTCCGGGCCTTCCGGGAGGGTCGCGACATTCACCGGGAGACGGCGGCGCGCATCTTCGGCGTGAAGCCGGAGGACGTGAACGGCGGCATGAGAGATCGCGCCAAGACCATCAATTTCGCCACGATCTACGGCCAGGGTCCGGCAGCCCTGGCGGCGCAGCTCGGGATCTCCCGGCGTGAGGCGGAGCGGTTCATCGAGGGCTACTTCGAGCGCTTCGCGGGCGTGAAGACGTACCTGGAGCGAATGAAGGAGGAGGCCCGCGAGAAGGGCTACGTCGAGACCCTCAGCGGGCGGCGACGCTACATTCCCGAGATCCGTTCCAGGAACCCCGGCGTGCGCGGGTTCGGAGAGCGCACGGCCACCAACTCGCCCATCCAGGGCTCGGCGGCCGACCTGATCAAGCTGGCCATGATCCGGCTGCACGACGAGCTCGACCCCGCCCGGACACGCATGCTCGTGCAGGTGCACGACGAGCTGCTGTTCGAGGTGCGCGAGGGCGCGGTGGAGGAGGCGCGCGAGGTCGTCCGCGCCGCCATGGAGGGGGCCATGACCCTGGACGTGCCGCTCCGGGTCGAGATCGGAGTCGGCCGCACGTGGTACGAATGCAAGCCGTGAGACCGGCCTAGATAGAGACGGTCGTGCCCAGGCCCGCGCTCAGGGCGTGCTCGTAGACGAGCCGCGCGGCGGCCACGTCCTCGACGGCGTGGCCGGTCGACTTGTACACGGTGATCTCCCGGTCCGACCCCCGGCCGGAGCGGCGGCCCGCCAGTAGCTCGCCCAACTCGACGGCCGTATCCGGATCGAGCCCTTGAAGCTCGCCGGCTCCCGCCGGAGGCGCGCTGGTGACGGCTCCGCGCCACTCCACGAACAGCCGGCCCCGGTAGACGGTGGCCGCGTCCAGCTCCCTCCCGGCGCTGCCGCCCACCGAATTGACGTGCGCCCCCGGTGCCAGCCATTCGAACTCGATCACCGGGTGGTGGGCGTCCGTGCAGGCGCACACGATGTCCGCGCCACGCACCGCTTCCTCGAACGTCTTGCAAGCCACGACCTCGGGCGAGGACCCGTCGACCGCGGATCCGGCCAGCAGCGACGGCGCCTCCCGAGCGAGAGCTCGTGCGTGTGCCGGCGTGCGCGAGGCGACGCGGACCTCCCGGAGGGCCCGAACCCGGGGCACGGTCTCGAGGTGGGCCCGACCCTGGACTCCGGCACCGAGTATGGCCAGGACCGAGGCATCGTCCCGTGCCAGGTGACGAGTGGCCACGGCCGTGGCGGCCGCGGTGCGGAGCGCCGTGATCCGGATGCCGTCCATGACGGCCAGCGGCGTCCCCGTACGCTCGTCGAACAGCACGATGAGGCCCTGGTGCGACGGGCGCCCCCCGCCGTCGTTGCCGGGGAACACGCTCACCAGCTTCGAGGCCAGTCCAGCGTCCTCCACGTAGCCGGGCATGGCGCCCAGGAGGCCGTGCGGCGTGCGGGCCGCGACCCGCGGGGGAACGGAGGCTCTTCCGGCACTCAGTTTCCGGAAGGCTTCCTCGAGCGCCGAGAGCAGCGGCTCCACCTCGAGCAGCCGCTCGACGGCCGCCCCATCCACGATGAGCACTTCGGTCATGTGCGCCTCAGAGTATGCTGCCGATCCGCGGATCGACGCTCACCATCCACTCCCAGAACCCGTGGTCCAGCCCGCGCGCCGCCTCCACCCGCAGGATCCCGTCCAGGAAGTCCAGGCCCGCGCCGGCGGAAGGTCTGAGCCCCCCGGAGTCGTGCACGGAAGCCGCTCCGTAGACGGAGTCCCACACGGCAGCGGCCCCGGCGACCGGGCCGCGAGCGACCCAGCCGACCGCGGCCAGGGCCCGCACGCGAACGACGGTGCCGATCACCTGGTGCGTCACGGCCAGGTTCGCGAAGGCCGCGCGATCGCCACCCCACTCCCTGAACGCGTAGCCCGGGACCGTGCCGCGCCCCCCCTCGAGGAGGAGCGACTGCGGCGGCGGCGAACCGGTCACGAGCGCCAGACCCAGCCGCGCCTCCCAGCCCCACGGCGCCGCTCCGGGATCGGAGCGACCGTCCAGCGTGACGACTTCCCTGGTGTAGCCGAAGTCTCCTACCTCCGAGCTGCTTCCGAGGAGGTCCACGTCGGCACGCCAGTTCCCGGAGGACGGACCCCCGAAGGAGCTCTGCCAGTGCAGTTCGAGGGCGGCCAGGTCGCCCCGACGCGCCGTCCTGACCGGCCGCGTGAGCTCGTCCCGGGGCGGGTAGGCGACCAGGTGGGCGGAGCGCTGGCGCTCCAGCCGAATCCCTGTCGACAGCAATCCGCTCAATGCCGGGAAGGTGATCGACGCACGGCCTCCGGTACGGAAGTAGGGGTCCGTGAAGTCCTCGCCCCCGAGGATGAAGCCGGCCGTGGACACGGCCCCGGGCGCCGCCTGGAAGGGGCCGATGTCGGTGAACCGGTTTCCGTAGGCTTCAAGCATCAGGCGCCCTCCCGCGACGGCGCCCCGGTAGCGCGCCCTCCACTCGAGGCGCGCGAACTCGAACGGCCACCCGGCCCAGCCGTCCAGTGCGCTCACGTCGCCCAGCCGGTAGCGGGCGCCGGCTCCGAGCAGCACGCCCTCGGCCCGCCGGACCCTGAACGCCGACGAAGCGTCGGGCAGGGCCGGGCTCAGCCGGCCGCCGCCTCCCAGGAAGCGACCGCGAACGAGCCTGCGGGCTTCCTCGCGCACCTCCTCCGGCCCCAGGGCTCCCGTAAGGCCCGAGGCCGCAGGGTCGTCGAACAGTCCCTCCCGCCATCCGTGATAGGCGTGCAGCTTCGCCTTGCTCAGGGTCATGACCCTGGCGCCCGCGGGGAACGTCGGCATGTCGCTGACGTTGACCTGCAGGTCGCGAACGACCAGGTGGGTGCGGATCACCCCGGTCAACGGGAAGCTGAGCCAGCGCGCGTGTCGGCGGATCTCGACCCACTGCTCGGACGGGAGCCACCAGTGGCCGCCGTGCAGGGCGGACTCGAGATCGACGGTGATGCTGGCCAGGCTGGGGTCCCGGTAGGACGCCGGTGTGAAGGTGAAGCGCATGCGGGCCACCGCGCCGGTGGCGCCATCCAGGTACACGCTGCCGACCACGCCCGGGTCGGAGAGGTCCCGGGGACGAACCTCCACCCGGTAGAGCGTGGTCCGGTGGTCCGCCGTACGGATGGTCATGGAGTCGGCGAGCCGGTAGCGGTAGAAGGAGGGTCCACCGGGCGCGATCGGATGCAGAACGCCCGGCACCTCCGTTCCCTCCCCGATGCGGATCCGGTCGCCGAAGTTGGCCATCACCAGGCTGAGATGGTCCAGGTGGTATCGGATGGGCGTGGGGAGGCGCTGACGGGAGCGACGGCCGATGATCGTCTGGACTGAGCCGTCGGGAGCTCGCCACCGGACTCGCAGGGCGAGCTGGTCGGCCCGGATCACGCGCTCGTGCGAAGCCTCGCCCCGGCCGACCTCCTCCTCGGGTCCAACGCCGGCCAGGAAGTAGACGTGGGCGTCGACCCGAGCCTCGAAATTCCGGAGGCTGGAATCCGACCATGCGTCTCTGCGGGCCCGGATGGCGCTGCGCACGAGCGCTGCCACTCGGGGCCCGTCCCAGGGCGCCGTGTCGGGAGCCGCACCGGGCGGCCCGGCCGGTGCCGCCAGCGCGGGAGCGGCGTACGCGATGACGAGCGAAGCGGCCCGTGCCGGACTGGGCCGGACCGCGAGGGCGGCCGCCGCCGGGACACCGGCCGCCATCACGGCCGTCACCGCTCGGGATGCTCGCTCGAACACGGATGGAGGGTACGCCCGCGGGCGGGCTCGCGTTCCGGCCGGGGGTCAGTCCGCCAGGGGCAGGTACAGCGTGAACAGCGATCCCCGGGCCGGGCGGCTCGTGGCCACGAGGTCGCCACCCTGGAGCCTGGCCAGCCTGCGCGCGATCGTGAGGCCGAGCCCCGTCCCTCCCTGAGGTCGGTTCAGAAGGCCGGCCGTCTGCTGGAAGGGCTCGAAGACCCGCTCGATCTCCTCGGCGGAGATCCCGATCCCCGGATCGCGCACGTCGAGGGCCAGGAAGCGGGTCGCCGGCGGCAGGGTGTTGGCGGGCTCGGCCGATGGATCCTCCACCACGCGCGTCTCGATCCGGATGGTCCCGTGCTCGCTGAACTTGACCGCGTTGGTCACCAGCTTCATCAGGACCTGCCGCGTTCGCGCCGGATCACCTCGCACCCGGTCACGCGGCGCATCCGCGTTCACCACGAGCCGCAGACCGCCCTCCGAGAGGAGGGAGTCGGTGGTCTCGACGACCTGCTCCAGCAGCTCGGTGATGGAGAAGGGCGTGTCATCGACCTCCAGCTCCTCGGCCTCCAGGCGTGCGAAGTCGATCAGGTTGTTGATGAGGGCCAGGAGGCTCTGCCCCGCCCGCGCCGCGCGCTGCACGGAGTCCTTCTGCTCCGCCCCGAGCTCTCCCCGCAGGCCCGCCTGCAGGAGCGACAGCTGGCCCAGGATCACGTTGAGCGGCGTGCGGAGTTCGTGGCTGACCAGCGCCAGGAGCCGCGACTGCGTCTCGAGCTCGGAGCGCAGGATGCGGTTGGCCCGCTCCACGCTTCGTACCCGCGTGAGCTCGGTGATGAACCACACGAACCGCCGCCTGTCGCCCGTGAGGCGGGTGCTCACGCCGCGCAGAAGCACGGGGCGGCTCCGCCCTTCCAGGTCCACGAGGGTGGCCTCGGTGCGCGCGCTGCTCACCCGGGTCAGCATGCCACGGAGGCGGTCGAAGGAGGGAAGGTCGATGGCCCGGAGGATGTCGTCAGCGGGTCGGCCGACCGCGGACTCGGGCTCGTGCCCCGCCAGGGACGCCAGCCTGCGGCTCGCGAAGGTGACGGTGCCGTTCTCGTCGGCCACCAGCACCTCGTCGCGGGTACCCTCGAGCAGGGCCCGACACAGCGCCGTGGCGTCCTCGAGGCCGGGCGTGCCGGCGGGCACGTAGCCCGCCGGCGCGGGCATCGGGTCGCCAGTGAAGGGTTCGAGGGTGCAGCCCAGCTCGCGGGCGGCCTCCCTCAGGGAGCTCCAGCTCTTCTCGTCCGGTGCGCGAAGGACCAGGAGATCGAGGATCTCCATGCGCTGGTTTTCGGCCATCTCGAACGGCGCCCGCGCGGGGATCGTCGGAATGCTCTTCGTTCCAGGATCGACGTAACGGGCAAGAGACAGGCCACGCGCCCCGGACGCCGCTCGCGAGAAGGTTCAGTCCGCCGGGAAGAGTTCCTCCTGACCGTCGTCCGGCGGGTCCTCCGCGGAAAGGGAGTCGAGCCGGCGCAACCAGGCGTTGACGTCCAAATCTCCCTCGTTCCGGAGCATGCGACGCAGGACTGGTGACAGGCCCTGCAGCACGCCCTGCAGCTCCTCGACCGCCGAGCGCAGCTCGTCGGCGCGGGCTTCCCGGCTCGGGCCCATGGACATGTCGTCCAGGATCGTGTCCTCGGCTCGCGAGGCGATGACCGGCTCCGGGCGGCTGGACACGTACACCTCCGTCCTGCGGCCCGGCCCGCGCCCCTCCTCGATGGGCAGCAGTCCGACGATGTGGTCGGAGCGCCAGTACTTGCCGTAGCCGAGATGCACCATGCGGTGGGATCGGTTCTCCACGGGACCTCCGCTTCGCTGGAAGGCCGTGGCGACCGTGGGGAAGAGGCACGCCCCGGCGCGCGAGAGCCTTCTTCGGGTTGCGCCGGTAACTTCCCCGGCGGATCGGAAGGTGTCAAGCGCCGGGCGGATGGCTGGCAGCGTGGGGGCACGTCCGGTTACGATGGCCTCCGGCCCCGGATCGGACGGTCCGCTGCGCCCCGGCGATGGCTGGCCGGAGGCTTGCGGGAAGACGAGGGCCACGGGTTCATCGGACACAGGCTTACAGGGAGGAGGAGCGTGCGGAAGATCCGAACGGGAGAATCGCTCCGCTACCACGCTGAGGGCAGGCCGGGGAAGATCGAGGTCGTGCCCACCAAGCCGACCCGCACCCAGAGGGACCTGTCGCTGGCCTACACGCCCGGTGTGGCCGAGGCCTGCCGCGCGATCGTCGAGGATCCGGACGATGCCTACCTGTACACGGCCCGCGGGAATCTGGTGGCCGTGGTCACCAACGGAACCGCGGTGCTCGGGCTGGGGAACATCGGACCGGCCGCCGGCAAGCCCGTCATGGAGGGCAAGGCCGTGTTGTTCAAGGCCTTCGCGGACATCGACGTGTTCGATCTCGAGCTCGATGCCGAGGACCCCGAGGACGTCATCCGCTTCTGCCGGATGCTCGAGCCGACCGTGGGCGGGATCAACCTGGAGGACATCGCGGCACCGGGCTGCTTCGAGATCGAGGAGCGCCTGCGGCACGACCTGGACATCCCGGTGTTCCACGACGACCAGCACGGCACCGCCATCATCTCCGGAGCGGCGCTGATCAACGCCCTGGAGATCACGGGCAAGGACATCGGCGGCGTCCGCGTGGTGTTCGCGGGGGCGGGGGCGGCCTCGGTGGCCACGGCCGACCACTACGTGCGCCTCGGCGTGGACCCGGACAACATCCTGATGACGGACCGCTCGGGGGTGATCTACCGGGGCCGGGGCGAGCTGGAGATGCACAAGGCACGCTACGCCCGCGACACGGAGGCGCGCAGTCTGGCGGATGCCCTGCGCCGGGCGGACGTGTTCGTGGGACTGTCGGCGGGCGGGACCGTGAAGGGGGACATGGTGGCGGCGATGGCGGACCGGCCGATCGTGTTCGCCATGGCCAACCCCGATCCCGAGATCACGCCGGAGGAGGTATACGCCGTCCGGGACGACGCGATCGTGGCGACCGGACGCTCGGACTACCCGAACCAGGTCAACAACGTCCTCGGCTTCCCATTCATCTTCCGCGGCGCGCTCGACGTCCGGGCCCGGGCCATCAACGACGAGATGAAGCTCGCGGCCACGCACGCGCTGGCGGAGCTGGCGAGGCAGGATGTCCCCGAGGCCGTGAGCGCCGCGTACGGGGAGGGCCGGCTGCGCTTCGGCGAGGAGTACCTCATCCCCAAGCCGTTCGACTCCCGAATCCTCCTGTGGGTGGCGCCCGCCGTGGCGGAGGCGGCCATGAGGACCGGTGTGGCCCGACGCGAGCTGGACCTGGCCGAATACCGCACCTCGCTGGAGGCACGCCTGGGACCCGCCCGCGAGCTCATGCGCGCGATCATGGACAAGGCGCGGCGCTCTCCCAAGCGGATCGTGTTTCCCGAGGGGGAGGATCCCCGCGTCGTCCGGTGCACCAGCGTGATCCGCGAGGAGGGCATCGGGACGCCCATACTGCTGGGCAGCCGCGAGCGTATCGAGGCGGTGGCCCAAGTGGAGGAGGTCGACCTGGAGGGCGTGGAGATCATCGAACCCGCGTCCTCGGAGCGCCGCAGCGAGTACGCGGAGTCGTTCTGGAAGTCTCGCCAGCGTCGGGGCGTCACGCGCTCGGACGCGGAGTGGCTCATGGGCCGCCCGATCTACTACGGGAGCATGATGGTCCACTCGGGCGCCGCCGACACGCTGATCGCCGGCGTCAACATGTACTATCCCGACGCCCTGCGGCCGGCCCTGCAGGCCATCGGCACGGCTCCGGGTCAGGCCCGGGTCGCGGGTCTCTATCTCATGGTGTTCCAGGACCGCCTGTACTTCTTCGCCGACACGACGGTGAACATCGCGCCCACCTCGGAGGACCTGGCGGAGATCGCGATCGCCACGGCGGACTTCGCCCGGCGGCTCGGCGTGAGCCCGCGGGTGGCCATGCTGTCCTTCTCGAACTTCGGCTCCGTGCGACATTCGGACGCCGAGCGCGTTCGCGATGCCGTGGAGCTGGTGCGGGGCACCCGCCCCGACATTCTCATCGACGGTGAGATGCAGGCCGACACGGCGGTGGTGGCCGAGATCCTCCGGGAGACTTATTCATTCTCTCAGTTGCAGGACCCGGCCAACGTCCTGGTCTTCCCGAACCTCGCGGCCGCCAACATCTGCTACAAGCTCCTGCACCGCCTGGGCGGAGCGGAGGCGATCGGACCCGTCTTGCTGGGCATGGACAGACCGGTGCACATATTGCAGCGGGGCTCGACGGTCGTGGATATCGCCAATCTCGCGGCGATCTCGGTGGTCGACGCGCAGGCCCGTGAGCCGGTGTCGGAGGAGTCGATTCCAGTCGCGGCCGCCACGCCATAGAAGGGTACGATGTCGGCATCCCGCCGGTACCAAGCATAGAGGAGGCAGTTTGAGCATCGCCACGGACGCACCGCCGAAGTGCCGCGGCATCCTGGTCAATCCGGGCCGAGACGAGCTCCGCGAGCTCGCCGGTTCCGACGAGCGCACGACCGAGTACGGGAGCCCTTCGTACATCACCCAGCACAGGGCCCGGAGCGCGAAGGACACCCGCAACACGGTCGACGGCGAGATTACGCCGGCGGACCTCGAGATGATCGAGGCAGCGAAGCGGTTCCTGGAGAGCCGCGAGCTGATCCGCGTGGATCGGTGCATGGGGGAGGCCAGCGGGTTCGGCTGCATCCACTGCAGGCTCTACGTGACGCGGCCGTTCGCGAGGCTCGCGCACATGTTCGACGCCAGCCTCACCGAGTCCGGCAACCCGGACAATCAGCCCGACTTCGTCACCATCGACATCCCCGAATGGCCACACGAAAAGGCCATCCTGGTGGACCCGGAGGAGGGCGTCACCTGGGTCCTCGGATCGGACTACTACGGGGAGATCAAGAAGTCCTTCCTGCGCCAGGCCATGTATCTTGCCAAGGCGCGGGGAAAGGGGCTCGGCCTGCACGCCGGCAGCAAGCTGGTCCGCACCCACAGCGCCCGCACGGGTGACCTGGTCGAGAAGGGCTTCCTGTTCTTCGGCCTCTCGGGAACCGGCAAGACGAGCCTCACCTGCCACGACTTCGACCTCGACGAGGCGAAGGGCGAGTACGTCCGCGTTCGCCAGGACGATGTGGTCATGCTCACGCCCGACGCCTTCTGCAAGGGAACGGAGGGCGGCGGCTTCTACATCAAGACCGACGGGCTCAACCCTCGCGACCAGGAGGCGCTGTACGACGCCGCCACCAGCGAGCGTGCCATCTTCGAGAACGTGTGGGTCGACGACGATGGCACGGTGGACTTCTACAACGAGGAGCTCACCTCCAACGGCCGCGCCGTGGTCCCGATCGACGAGGTACGGAACACGGACGGCACCATCGACGTGCAGGAGATCACCGACATCTTCTTCATCACCCGTAACCCGCTCGTCCCCGCCATCGGCCGGCTCACGGCCGACGAGGCGGCGGTGGCCTTCATGCTGGGCGAGTCGATCAAGACATCGGCCGCGGACCCGAACGCTAAGGGCGAGCCGGTCCGGGTGGTGGGCACCAACCCGTTCATCGTGGGCCCGAAAGGACGGGAAGGCGAGCTGTTCCGGGACATCCTGGAGGACAACCCCGGCCTGCACTGCTACATCCTCAACACGGGGGCGATCGGCCAGGGCGAGCGGGCCGAGAAGATCCGGCTCCTCGACACGGTGGCCATCCTTAGGGCCGTGGCGCGGGACCAGATCGATTGGGTCCCCGACGAGGCGTCCCTCATGGAGGTCCCGAAGTCGGTGCCCGGCGTGGACGGCTCCAGGCTCGACCTGACGGTGCACTTCAGCGAATCCGAGCTCGCCGACAGGCTGGCCGATCTGCGCGCGGCGCGCCGCGAGTGGCTCGACCGATTCCCGACCTTCCCGGACGAGCTCAAGGAGGCCGTCTACTGAGGCGGGAACGTCGCCGTCCCGGGTGGGCACCCGCCCGCCGGGGACGGCCGCGGAGCTGACGGCCGGGCCGGGGCTCCCGCGTGGTTCGCGCCCGCACGGTCCGTGACCCCCTGTGGGGCAACATCCGCCTGCGTCCCCGAGCGGCCGCCCTGGTCGACAGCCCGCAGTTCCAGCGGCTGCGCCGCGTCAAGCAGCTCGGCTTCGCGCATCTCGTGTATCCGGGCGCGGTCCACACGCGATTCCTGCACGCCCTGGGCGTCTACCACCTGACCGAGCGCGCCCTGGGCCTGCTGGAGGGCGCCGGCGCGCTGGCCAGCCTGTCGCCCGCCGAGCGCGAGGAGCTCCCCCTCGTGCCGCTGGCCGCCCTGCTCCACGACGTGGGACACTACGCCTTCTCCCACGCCATGGAGGAGATCGAGCCCGACTCGCTTCCCGGCCACCACGAGGAGCTCGCGGCCCTCTTCCTCGGGGCCGACCCGATTCGCCACTCCCTCGAGCAGGTTCGGCCCGACGGTCCCGCACGGGTCGCGGACTTCATCCGGGGCCGATCCGGCCATCCGCTCCAGGGACTGATCGCGGGCTCCCTGGACCTGGACAAGATCGACTACCTGGCCCGCGACAGCTTCTTCTGCGGCGTGCCCTACGGAGCCGTCGACGTGGATCGGCTCCTGGACTCCCTCACCCTGGCCCGCGAGGCGCCCGGGGCTCCCCTGGAGCTGGCCGTGACCGAGAAGGGCATCACGGCCCTCGAGTCGCTGCTGTTCTCCAAGTACCAGATGTTCCGGAACGTCTACTGGCACCATACCGTACGGGCGGCATCGGCGTTGTTCCGCCGGCTGGTGGAGACCTCCCTGGAGGCCGGAGTGCTGGGACGCGACGAGCTTCCCGGCCGAACGGACGAGGAGCTGTTCGGAACCCTGTGGCACCGGGTCGAGGCGGGGGCGGGCAACGCCGGCGAGGCCGCCGGCGGGCGCGTGCGCGACATGGTCGCGGCGCTCACCGACCGGCGACTTCCCAAGCGCTGTGTGGAGTTGTTCGGGGACGAGCTGCCGGCCGACACGCCGACCTGGCTCCAGGAGAAGCCGGGTCTGGCGCGCCGCCTGGAGCGCAGGCTGGCGCGGGAGTGGGGGCTGGAAGATGGGATCGTGCTGCTGGACTACCCATCCTACCCGGCCATGCTGGACCTGCGCCTCCTCCTGGTCAGGGCACGGGGCGAGGTGCGCAGGCTGACCTCGGCAGGCGCCGAGGGGATCCTCGACCTTCCGCGCCTGAGCCGAGGGCTGCACCACT
The DNA here is from genome assembly GCA_947581615.1 of Candidatus Humimonas hydrogenitrophica. Taxonomy (GTDB): domain Bacteria; phylum Gemmatimonadota; class Gemmatimonadetes; order Palauibacterales; family Palauibacteraceae; genus Humimonas; species Humimonas hydrogenitrophica. The sequence goes on along the minus strand of CANPVD010000116.1, from coordinate 13,307 downwards.
CGGCGCGGGTGCTGCGGGTGTTCACGCTCCCGGGCACCGAGCCCCGCGATCCGGCTCCCCTGCTGGAGCTGCTCGAGGCGCCACCCGGCCAGGCCGCCGACCGGCTCGCGGAGGACCGGCCGATCTACGGCTGAGCGCTACGATGACGGGGTTCGGGAGTCCTCCGGCGGCGACTCCGCTCCGGTTCGCACCACCACGGCCGTGACGTTGTCCGGTCCGCCTCGCTCGTTGGCCAGGAGGACCAGCGCGGCGGCCGCTGCCTGCGGATCGGGGATCTCCCGCAGCGTCCGCTCGATGTCCTCATCGGGCACCGGCCCGGTGAGGCCATCCGAACACAGCAGGAAGACGTCGCCCGGGCGCCAGTCGACCACGGACAGGTCGGGGGACACCCGGGGCGCCGTCCCCAGGGCCCGCGTGAGCACGCTCGAGGCGGGGTGCTGCCGGGCCCCGCTCTCCGACATGAGGCCGCGGTCCATCTGCTCCTGGACCCAGGTGTGGTCGCGGGTGAGACGCCGCAGCTTCCCTTCGCGGAGCCTGTAGGCGCGGCTGTCACCCACGTGTGCCAGCACGGTGCGGCCGGCCTCCAGGAACTGCAGGGCGGTCACCGTGGTGCCCATCCCGTGCCGCTCCGGAACGCGCGCGGACTGGTCGTGGATGCGGCGCCCGGCCGCCAGCACGGCGTGCTCGAGCTGCGACCGTGCGGTCTCCGGCTCGCCGGGCGGGGCGTCCCCGAGCTCCTCGGCCAGGGTCTCGACGGCCACGCGACTGGCGACCTCGCCCGCGGCGTGCCCTCCCATTCCGTCGGCGACGGCGAACAGCCGGCTGTCGGGAAGGGCGAGCCACGCGTCTTCGTTCTGATCACGGACCCGACCCACGTCCGTTGCGGCCGCATGCGCGAGCTGGAGCTCCATGGACACATACTGTGGAGCCGTACGGGCGCGACGAAAGACGTGGCGTCGGCGGGGCGCGCCGGGGGGACTTCGTTGACGGGCCGCGTAGGCCCACCTAACTTTTCGAACCGGTGAACGACCGGCCCGTCCGCGGCCGCGACCGCTGACGGGTCCGCCTCTCCCCCCTCGGACCGCAATCGACCGGATCGCGACCATGGCCCGAAACGGCCGTCCCGCCGCCACCCCGCTCGCCACCCGACTGTCGGGGGGCTCCATGGCGATCGACCTCTACCTGGACGAGCTGGGGCGCTACCCCCTGCTCGATTCCGGGCAGGAGGACGAGGTCGCGCGCCGCGCCCGTGCGGGCGACCGCTCGGCGTTCGAGACCCTGATCCGGTCCAACCTCCGCTTCGTCGTCTCGGTCGCCAAGCGTTACCAGAACCGTGGCCTGTCCTTCTCCGACCTCGTGCAGGAAGGCAACGTCGGCCTGGTGACGGCGGCCGAGAAGTTCGATCCCGACCAGGGCGTGAAGTTCATCAGCTACGCGGTGTGGTGGATCCGGCAGGCCATCCTGGCCGCGCTCGCCCGACACAGCCGATCCGTCCGTCTGCCGCTGAACCGGGCCACGGAGCTCGGCCGGGTGCTGCGCACCCGGGAGGACCTGCGCCAGAGCCTGCGTCGCGAGCCCACGAGCCGTGAGATCGGTGAGGCGGCGGAGCTGGACCCCGCGACGGTGGAGATGCTGCAGGCCCTCAACATGGGAGAGGTCCGGCTGGATGCTCCCGTGGGGGAGTCGGACGACAACCAGCTGCAAGACCGTATCCTCCTTGACGAGACGGACGTGGAGCGGGAGATCGAGGACGCCCTGCTCGTCGAGCACGTGGACCGGGCCCTGCGCCTCCTTCGTCCACGGGATGCCCGGGTGGTCCGGCTGTATTACGGCCTCCAGGGCGAGAGCGAGCACACCCTCGAGGAGATCGGGAAGGTGCTCGGGATCACGCGGGAGAGGGTGCGGCAGCTCCGGGACCGGGCGCTCCGGGAGCTCCGGCAGGGAGAGCTGGGGAAGGTCCTCGAGACCTACGCGGCCTGACGCCGCGCCACAGCGGCCGGCGGCCGCGCTGCCGGCCCACGGCGCGCCGGGTTACTCCCCTCAGCCGGATCCCGCGCCCGCGCCGGCGCCCGCCGCCGAGTCGGAGGCCGTGCCGCTCTCGGCGCGCGGCGCCTCGAGCAGGCTCCGAAGGGCCGGACACGGCCCCTCTTCGGTCCAGGTGACGTCCCGGCTCTCCCCCTCTCCGTGCGCCGCCACGTGCGCGGCCGCCCCGTCCATCTCCGCGAGCATGTCCAGCCGCCGGGTTCCGAGCCGCAAGGTGCCCAGCCAGGAGAGAATCCGCTTGTCGGCGGCCGACCCGTACCGGTGCACCGAGCTCCACTCGGGCACGTAGCCCCGGGCGGGATCGAACACGGCCAGATAGAAGAGCGATACCGCCGACTCCGACGAGGGCGGCACGGGGGCGAGCGTGTCCCCGATGAGGTAGGTGGCGGCCATGCCGCGCGCCGCCGTGCCGGCGAGGGTGTCACCCGGAAGCGGGACGGCCCGCAGCTCCGCCCGCTGGGCCAGGTAGGCACGCTCCACGCCGGCCGTCTTCAGGAGGTTCTCCGCCAGGATGGGTCCGAAGGTGCGCATGCGATCGTCCATGGACGGCAGTTCCACGCGCGCCGGCACGCTGTCGGGAAGACCGGGCCCGACCGCAAACGCCCAGCGGGGCGTCGACTGGCCGGGCGCCACCAGGGCGCGGACGTCCGTGACCGAGGGACACGTCGCGTTGACCGCCATGCGGGTTCCGGTCACTATGAGCGTGCCCACGCGGCGAGCGGCGAGCTGGAGCGCCAGCGTGGCCCCCGGACGGGCGAAGCTCGAGTCGAAGCGGGCCGCGTAGCCGGCGTCGGTGCCGGCGGGCCAGCCGAACGCCTCGAGGCCGGCGGCTCCCGCCCGGGCGAAGGGCACGGCCGAGGCGCTTCCATCCCCCTCGAACCGGACCAGGTAGACGAACGGCGGCTTCGGGAGCGGGACCGGCGGCGGCGAGGCCGTGGCGACCGAGTCCTGCCCGGCGCGCGGCGAGCGCGGGTGCTCGAGGGCAATGTGGCCCCCGCCCCACTTCACGTCGCACGCCGCCGCGCCGGCGACCACGAGCAGGGCCGTGAGGGCGAGTCGCGCGTGTCGCGTGATCGATGCCATGGTGTGCCGAGTCTCCCGGTGGAGGGCCGCGCCGCGGAGCGGGCCACGTGAAGGGCGGAAGCTACGGGGCCGCGCCGGGGGCATCAACGCCCCGCCGGCCCCGGTGCGGTCTCACAGGATAGGTGGAGGTGGTGGTTGGCGGCACGCGGATCCGTGGGCGTCTACATGCACGAGGACTGCTCCCGGCACGACACCGGCTGGGGGCATCCCGAGCACCAGGGTCGGCTGCGTGCCGTGAGCGCCGGGCTGGAGAGGGCCCTGCCCGACCTCCTGCCCGAGGTGCGGTCGGTCGCCGGACGCCACCTCGATCCCGAGCGGCTCGCCCTGGTGCACGAGGCGGGCATGATCGAGCGGGTGCGTCGGGGGGTCGAGGCGGCCCGCGAACGGGGCGAGCCGATTCATCTGGAGGCCGACACGGTGGTGTCGGCGGCCTCCTGGGACGCCGCCCTCGCAGCCGCCGGCACGGCGGCGGCTGCGGCCCGCGCGGTGCTCGAGGGTCGGCACTCCAACGCCTTCTGCGCCATCCGTCCGCCCGGCCACCACGCCACGCCCACCGAATCGATGGGCTTCTGCCTGTTCAACTCCGTGGCCGTCGCCGCCCGTGACGTCCTCGCGGACGGCCTGGTCGAGCGGGTCCTCATCGTGGACTGGGATGTGCACCACGGAAACGGCACGCAGGACATCTTCTACGAGGACGGAGCCGTGTTCTATCTTTCCGTGCACCAGCACCCGCTCTACCCGGGCACGGGCGCGGCCGAGGAGACGGGCGCCGGCGAGGGCGAAGGCACGACACTGAACCGGCCGATGCCGCCGGGCCTGCCGCGGGAGCGCTACGTGGAGGGACTCCACGAGGCGGTCGATCAGGCGCTGACCCGGTTTGCTCCGGACCTGCTGTTCATCTCGTGCGGATTCGACTCGGCGCGCAGCGATCCGCTGGCCGGCTTCACCCTCGAGCCCGAGGATTTCCGCGCCATGACGGTGGAGCTCGTGCGGAAGACCCGCGGCACGACCGGCGGGAGGACCGTGTCGCTCCTGGAGGGCGGATACAACACGGAGCGGCTGGGCGACCTGGCGGCGGCGCACGTGGCCGGGCTGGTCGACGCCGCGAGGGAGGAGGACTCATGAGCGCATCGCTGTCCGAGGCGTTCCTGGCGCGCGCGCGCCGGGCCATGGAGGACCACGGGATCGACGGCTGGCTCCTGTTCGACCTCGAGGGCCGCAATCGGGTCGCGGCCGAGATCCTCGGCCTCCCGGAGGGGACGTCGCGGCGTCACTTCGTGCTCCTGCCGCGCGAGGGGGAGCCCGTGGCCCTGTCGCATCGCATCGAGCGTCAGAGCTGGGAGGGCTGGCCCCACGCCCACCGCGAGTACGTGGGGTGGGAGGAGATGGAGGGAGAACTGGCCTCCATGCTGGCCCATTGCGACTGGATCGCCATGGAGATCTCCGAACGGGATGCCGTGCCGTTCGTGGACTACGTCCCCGCCGGCGTGGTGGGGCTGGTGGAGTCCTTCGACGTGCGAGTGGTCAGCTCGGCCGACCTCGTCGCCCGCGCCTACGCCACCTGGGGCGAGACGGGGCTGCGCCACCACCGCCGCGCCGCCGCCGACCTGGCCCGCATCGCCCGCCAGGCGTTCGACGAGGCCGCGGACGCCGTGCGCTCGGGGAGCCCGCTGAGTGAGCGGAAGCTGGCCGACCGGGTGCTCGACCTCATGGGGGACGCCGGCCTCACGGGGGGCGGCGTGATCGTGGGCGGCGGTCCGAACACGGCCCTCCCCCACTACGAGCCGCCCGAGGAGGGCTCGCGCGTGCTGTCCCGGGGCGAGGTGCTGCTGGTGGACCTGTGGGGCCGGGCGGTCGGAGAGCCCGACGCGGTGTTCGCCGACCAGACGTGGATGGGGGTGCTGGACGAGGAACTGCCGGAGGGCTTCGGGGAGGCCTGGGACGCCGTGGCCGCCGCGCGGGACGGCGCGGTGGAGCTCCTCTCCGAACGCTTCGGCCAGGATCCGCCCGTCACCGGCGCGGAAGTGGACCGGCGCGCGCGGGAGGTCCTGTTCGAGCGCGGCTACGGTGAGGCGGTCCTGCACCGGACGGGGCACGCCATGGACCGCGTGAACCACGGCTTCGGGCCCAACCTGGACTCCATCGAGACGCGCGACGAGCGCCCGCTCGTTCCCGGGATCGGCTTCTCGATCGAGCCGGGCGTCTACCTGAACGGGCGCTGGGGCATCCGCTCCGAGATCAACATCCACCTGGGCGAGGACGGGCCCGAGGTGTCGCCGCCCGAGCCCCAGCGGCGGCCCTGGAGGCTGGAGGGCTGAGCCCCGTGTCCGAGGCACGCGGCCTGGCCGTGCACGCGGTGGTCCGAAACACCCGCACGGATCGGGCACTGGATGCCCTGCACCTGCGCGAGTCGCGTCTCGAGTACGAGCTCGTCCCCCGGGGCGACCTGGCGGCGGCCGTGACCGCGGCTCCCTTCCGGGACGCGACCGAGCCCGATCCCGAGGCGCTCCGCACCCACGAGCGCGTCGTGGAGGCGCTGCTGCGCCGCTCGACGCTGGTCCCCGTGCCGTTCGGGCTCGTGGCTCGGGACGAGCACGCCGTCCGGGAGTTCCTGGCCCGCCGTCGGGAGGATCTCGAAGACGCCCTCGAGTACCTGGACAACAGTTACGAGATGCGGGTCCACGTATCGTTGCGCGCCGGGGGCGACGGGCAGGCGCTGCAGGGGTTCCTCCGGATGCTGCACGGCTCCCTCCGGGGACAGGCCCGGGCGGCCCGCCGGCTGCCCGGCAAAGACGAGGGCCAGGCGGCGGCGGCCTTCCTGGTCGGCCGGGGGGAGTGGCTGCGGCTGGTGGAGAAAGCCACGCGCTGGGAGGGGCATCATCCGGAGGTGGAGCTCAGGGTCACCGGGCCGTGGCCCCCTTACGACTTCGTGACCATCGAGGGACCGGGAGAGCCGGACGGGGGAGCCGACCTCGAGGCGACGCACGAGCTCGACGGGGAGCAGGACGCGTGAAGCTCGAGTGGGAGGAGCTCGAGCTCGAGCCGGCCCATCCCTTCCGCATCAGCCGCTCCGTTCAGACCCACGTCCGGCGCGTGTGGGTCCGGGTCGAGCACGAGGGACTGGTCGGCTGGGGCGAGGCCGACCCGTCCGAGTATTACGGCGAGACCTCCGCCACCGTGCGGGCCGCCCTCGGTCGCGTGGCGCCGTATCTGGAGGAGGCCCGCTGCCCCGACCGGCTCGAGACTCTGGAGCGCGAGCTGGCCCTGCGGGCTCCGGGGGCGGGCTCGGCGCGGGCTGCCGTCTCCTCGGCACTCCACGACCTGGTGGGCAAGATGCGAGGGGTGCCGCTGTGGCGTCTGTGGGGGCTGGAACCTGCGGAAGCGCCGGCCAGCTCCTTCACGATCGGCATCGACGAGCCGGACGTGGTGGAGGCCAAGGCGCGGGCGGCGGCGGACTGGCCGATCCTCAAGGTCAAGGTGGGCACGGGCCGGGAACGGGAGATTCTCGAAGCGGTGCGCTCGGGGGCGCCCTCGGCGCGGCTGCGGGCCGACGCCAACGCGGCCTGGACGGTCGAGGAGGCGGCCGAGAGGATCCCCGTGCTGGCGGAGTACGACGTGGAGTTCATCGAGCAGCCCCTGCCGCCGGCGGACCTCGAGGGCCTCGCCCGGCTCAAGGCGATCTCCCCGCTCCCCATCGTGGTGGACGAGTCGTGCCTGGTGGCTTCCGACATCCCGCGCCTGGCCGACCGCGTGGACGGGATCAGCATCAAGCTCCCCAAGTGCGGCGGACTCCGGGAGGCGTTCCGCATGGTGCACACCGCGCGGGCGTGCGGCCTGCGCGTCATGATGGGCTGCATGCTGGGCTCGACGCTCGGGATGGCCCCCGCCCTCCACATGGCCTCCCTTCTCGACTTCGCCGACCTGGACGGGGCCGCCCTCCTGGGAGAGGACCCGTTCCGGGGCCCGCATTTGGAGCGCGGGCGCATCGTGGTGGGCGAGGAGCCCGGGCTCGGAGTGCTGAGGGCGTAGGCGGCTCCGGGGGACGCTCCTACAGGAGCGAGTCGGGGTCGCGGTCGATCTCGAGCCGCAGCCCGCCCGAGGGCTGGCCGCGGCGCCCGGACAGGTAGCGCAGCACGGCGCCGAGCGGCGCGGCCCGGTCGCTCTTCACCAGGAAGTGCCAGCGCCAGCGGCCGCGCACCCGGTCGATGGGGCAGGGCGCCGGGCCCACCACGTCCACGCCCTCCAGCGACTCCCGGGCTACCAGGCCCCGGATCCAGTCGGCGAGCTCCTCGGCCAGGTCCGCCACCGCCTCCTGGCGCGGGCCGCTCACCACCAGGTTCGCCAGCCGCCGGTGCGGCGGGTATCCGGGTCCGAGCCGATCCTCCAGCTCCTGCGCCGCGAAATCCACGTAGTCGTGGCGCAGCGCCGCCTGCAGGGCGAAGTGGCCGGGCCGGGCCGTCTGCACGAGCACCTCGCCGGGGCGCTCGCCCCGTCCGGCCCGCCCCGCCACCTGCGCCAGGAGCTGGAAGGTGCGCTCCGAGGCGCGGAAGTCGGGCAGGTTCAGCCCCACGTCCGCATTGATCACCCCCACGAGCGTGACGTCGGGAAAGTCGAGCCCCTTGGCGATCATCTGGGTCCCGAGCAGGATGTCGACTTCGTGCCGGCGGACACGCTCCAGGATGCGGTGGTGCGCCCACCGGGTGCCGGTGGTGTCCACGTCCATGCGGGCCAACCGCGCGGCCGGGAACAGCTCCCCCACGCGCCGCTCCACCTGCTCGGTGCCCAGCCCCGAGAAGGTGAGCCCCTCGGCGCCGCAGGCATCGCAGGCCACGGGGACGCGCGCCTCGTAGCCGCAGTGGTGGCAGACGATGCGCTCCCGGTCCCGGTGGTAGGTGAGCGACACGTTGCAGCGCGGGCAGCTCCACACCTTCCCGCACTCCATGCACTGCACGAAGGTCGAGTAGCCGCGCCGGTTGAGGAGCAGGATGGCCTGCTCGCCCCGGTCGAGGCAGCGCGCCAGCGCGTCGCCCAGGCGACGCGAAAGGACCAGGGGGCCCGCGTCGGCGGAAGCGCCGTCGGCGCCGGCCCCGACGCCGAGCGCCGCCTCGTCGGCCCGGTCGATGGCGCGGGCACGGCGTGCCTCCCGCTCCTCGCGCAGGTCCACCAGCTCGACGGTCGGCAGTCGCTGGCCGGTCACGCGCTCGGGGAGCTGGAGGAGCCGGTAGAGGCCTTCGGTCGCGTTGTGCCAGCTCTCCAGCGAGGGCGTCGCGGAGCCCAGCACGCACAGTGCCCCCTCCAGCCGGGCCCGGACCACGGCGACCGCGCGGGCGTGATAGCGCGGGACGTCGCTCTGCTTGTAGCTCCCCTCGTGCTCCTCGTCCACCACGATGGCGCCCAGCGCGGGTATGGGCGCGAACACGGCGGAGCGCGCTCCGATCGCGATGCGCTTTCGGCCCTCGCGCAGGGCCCGCCACTCGTCGCCCCGCTCGCCGGCGGAGAGTCCGGAATGGAGCACCGCGATCCGGTCCCCGAACGCGGCCCGGAAGCGCTGCACGGTCTGCGGAGTGAGCGAGATCTCGGGCACGAGCACGATCGCCCCGCGGTCGCCCCGCTCCAGCAGTCGCCGCAGGAGCCGCATGTAGACGAGCGTCTTCCCCGATCCGGTCACGCCGCGGAGCAGCGCCGTACCGGGCTCGACCGCCTCCAGTCTCGACTCCAGCGCGTGCAGCACGCCGCGCTGGTCCGGCGTCGGCTCGAGATCGGGGCGCTCGGGGGGAGGACCCAGCTCGGCGAAGGGGTCGCGCGCTTCGACTTCGTCGGTGATGCGTGCCAGCCCCTTCTCCTCGAGGCCGCGGAGCACGCTCCGGCTGAAGCCGAGCCGCTGGCTCAGGTGGACGACCGAGGCGCTCCCGTCCATCCCTTCGAGCGCCTCGTAGGCCTCGCGCTGGCGGTGGGCCCGGCCGAAGGCCTCCTGGCGCGCCATGAGAGTGGGCAGGCCCCGGACGAGCGTGATCACCTGCCGGGTCCTCTCGCCCGAGGAAGTCGACGGGGGCTCTTCGCGGATCCGGACCAGGCCGCGGGCCGCCAGGGAGCGGAGCGCGGGCCACACCGACCGGACGCCCGTGTCCCGGCGGAGCGTGGTGACCTGGAGGCCGTCGCGGGCCCGTTCCAGCCGGTCGAGGACGGCGCGCTCGTCGTCGCCCAGGCCGACCGCGGAGCCGCCCGCGCCCTCGCTCGCCGCTCCGCCCCCCTCGGCTCCGTGGTCCGCCACCCGCTCCACCCGGAAGGAGGACTCGGCCAGGACGCCCGGCGGCAGCGCCGCCCGCAGGACCAGGCCCAGAGGCGCCACGTAGTAGTCCGCCACCCACCGGCACAGCTCGAGGAGCTTCTCGGGGAGGAGCGGGGTATCGTCCAGCAGGTCGAGGACCGGCCGCACGCGCTCGAGCTCCGTCTCGGCGCGGACTCGGTCGATGCAGCCGACCATCCGTCGGCGGCGGAAGGGCACCAGGACCCGCATGCCAGGGCGCGCCGCCTCTGCCAGGTCCGCGGGAAGGCGGTACACGAAGGTGCTCCGCACCGGGCGCGGCAGTGCAACGTCGCAGTAACGATCCGTGCGGTCGGTCACCGGCGTCCTTGACCCTCCCTGTGGGCCGTTCTAGACTCTGCGGAGCGAAGGAGGAGATCTCCCGTCATGGGCTGCCTGGCTCTCAACGCGTCCTACGAGCCCCTCACGATCCTGCCTGTACGGCGGGCCCTGAGGCTCGTGATCGACCGCAAGGCGGAGGCTCTCGAGGTCGACCGGGACCGGCCCTTCCGGTCCGAGGCGCTCGAGATGCCGGCCCCGGTCGTGATCCGGCTCGTGCGCTACGTGCACGTCCCGCGCCGGTTCCGACGCCAGGTGACCAACACCTTCCTGTTCGCCCGCGACGGCTACCGGTGTCAGTACTGCGGGCGCCACCGTACCGAGCTCGGCTACCGCGAGTCGCTGACGCGGGATCACGTGGTCCCGGTGTCGCGTGGCGGCGGGAACGGGTGGACGAACGTGGTGACGGCGTGCAGTCGGTGCAATCTACGCAAGGGCGACGCCCTCCCCGAGGAAGCCGGCCTGCACCTCCTCACCCGGCCGCGCGTGCCCGACCAGGTGCAGCTCATCTGGGCCGTGCGCCGGGTCACCCCGATCCAGGCCAAGTACATCCGCATGTTCTACGGCGAGGAGGTCCTGCGCGCCGTCCGCGGCTGATCGGCGGTCCCCCGGCCCGGCGTCCCCCGACCACGCGCTCTACTTGTACAAGTAGAGCGCTGCGGGAAGGACCCCGCTACGGCGCCGCGGGGTAGGACTTCGAGCCATGGGTATCGGTAGCTTCGGCTTTTCGGAGATGCTCGTCATCGTCGTGCTGGTGCTGATCTTCTTCGGCCCCCAGCGGATGCCGGAGATCGCGCGCGGACTCGGCAAGGCCATGCGCGAGTTCCGGAAGAGCATGAACGAGGTCAAGCGGGAGCTGGAGCAGGCCGGCATGGCCGACGACTCTCCCGCCTGGAAGCAGGACACCCGGGACATCCAGCCGCGCCCCAGCGGTACGATCGAGCCTCCCCACATGACCGCCGGCGCGCCTCCCTCGAGCGGACCCGAGCCGGCGGAGTCGTCGACGAGTGTAGACGACGGGCCGGCTTCGACCACGGATGTAGACGAGTCCCCGGCCATGGCGCGGGAGGAACCGTCGCCGCCCCCGCCCGACCCGCTGGCTTGATCCGCCGGCGCCCGCCAGCCTAGACTGCGGCATGAAGGATATCCTCACCCTCAACGTGAACGGCGACGAGGTCGAGGTCGGGGTCCCGACGCACTGGACCCTGCTCGAGACGCTCCGCTACGGCCTCGGCCTCACCGGCTCGAAGCAGGGGTGCGACAAGGGGGACTGCGGCGCCTGCACCGTCCTGGTGGACGGCGAGGCGCACCTCTCCTGCATCATGCCCGTGTACGAGGCCGTGGGGCACGAGGTGACCACGGTCGAGGGGATCGCGGACGGCCCCCGCCCACACCCGCTCCAGGACGCCTTCGACCTGTGCGGCGCCGCCCAGTGCGGCTTCTGCACCCCCGGCATCCTGGCCAGCGCCTATGGCCTCCTGTCCCACACCCTGGAGCCATCGCGCGGGGAGATCCAGGAGGCGCTCTCCGGCAACCTGTGCCGCTGCACGGGCTACACGAAGATCCTCGACGCCGTGGAGCTGGCGGCGCGGGCGCTGCGGGAGAACCGGCCGGCGGACGAGGTGCTGGAAGAGCTCAGGGAGACGGCCGATGCTACCTGAGGAGCTGAACGAGCTCCAGGCGAAGCGCGCCGAGGACCCGGAGAAGGTCGCGGCCGAGGAGGGGGACGGCGTCCTCGGGCGCCGCAACCGCCGCGTGGAGGGCCTCCGGAAGTCGACGGGCAAGGAGCTCTATACCGACGACCTCTCCTTCCCCGGGATGCTGCACTGCCGGATCCTGCGCTCCACCGAGGCGCACGCCCGCATCCTCTCCATCGACACGTCGAAGGCCGAGGCGCTGGACGGCGTGCACGACGTCCTCACCGGCCGGGACATGCCGATCCCCTACGGGATCATCCCCTGGACGCGGGACGAGCACGCCCTGGCGCTGGAGAAGGTGCGCTTCATCGGGGACGCGGTGGCCTCGGTGGCGGCCGTGGACGAGGACACCGCCATCCGTGCCCTCGACCTCATCGAAGTCGAGTACGAGCCCCTCCCCGTCCACCTGGACCCGGAGGAGACGCTCGCGGACGACTCGAACCCGATCCACGAGCCCCACAAGCCGGGCCGGAACGGCAACGTCACCAAGCACGTCCACCTGGAGTTCGAGGACGTGGACGGGAAGATGGCCGCCGCCGCCGAGGTGGTGGAGGGCGAGTACTACTTCCACGGCACCGCCCACGCCCCGATCGAGCCCCACTGCGCCATCGGCCGGGTCGAGCAGAACGGCGTCCTCACCGTGCATTCCTCGACCCAGGTGCCCCACTACCTGCAGCGGGAGCTGGCGCGGGTGCTGGAGCTGGACGTGGCCCGCATCCGGGTCGTCCAGCCGGCCGTGGGCGGGGCGTTCGGCGGGAAGTCGGAGCCCTTCGACCTCGAGTTCTGCGTGGCGCTGCACGCGCTCCGCACCGGGCGGCCGGTCAAGTGCCTGTACACGAGGGAGGAGGAGTTCTACTCCCACCGCGGCCGTCACCCGATGATCATGCGCTACAGGCTGGGCGCCTCCAGGGACGGGAAGCTCCTGGCCCTGGACGCGAACACGGTCCTGGACGGCGGGGCGTACGCCTCCTTCGGTCTGGTCACGACCTACTACAGCGGGCAGCTCCTCACCGCCCCGTACGGGATGGAGAGCTACCGCTTCGACTCCACGCGCGTGTACACGAACAAGGCGCCCTGCGGCCCCAAGCGGGGGCACGGCGCCGTGCAGCCGCGCTTCGCGTTCGAGATCACGGTCGACAAGATGGCCGAGGCGCTGGAGCTGGACCCGTTCGAGATCCGGCGCCGCAACTTCCTGGGCACCGGCAAGACCGTGAACGAGTTCACGGTCAAGTCGAACGGCTTCCTGCGCTGTCTGGAATCCGTGGAGAAGGCGAGCGGCTGGCGCGAGAAGTTCCGGCGTATGCCCTACGGGCGCGGAATCGGTCTGGCCGGGTCCAGCTACATCTCCGGCACCAACTACCCGATCTACCCGAACCCCATGCCGCAGGCGGCCGTGCAGGTGCAGGTCGAGCGCTCCGGCCGGGTCACCGTGCTGCACGGCGCTTCGGAGATCGGCCAGGGCTCGGACACCACGATGGCCTGCATCGCCGCCGAGGAGCTCGGCGTCCCGCTCGACTACGTGCGCGTGGTCTCGGCCGACACCGACCTCGTCCCCGTCGACCTGGGGGCCTACTCCTCGCGCGAGACCCTCATGGTCGGGAACGCGTGCCTGTCCGCCTGCCGCCAGCTCGGCGACACGGTGAAACAGGCGGTGGCGGCCGGGTGGGAGGTCGACCCCGGGCGCGTGCGCCTGCGCCGCGGGTGGGCCGTGGACACCGGGGACCCCGAGCGCCACATGCCCATCGCCGAGGCCTTCCAGGCCGCCGAGGCCGAGCACGGCACGCTGGGCTCCGTGGGCCACTACAACACCCCCAAGGACACGCACGGCGACTACCGGGGCG
>CANPVD010000115.1 GCA_947581615.1 Candidatus Humimonas hydrogenitrophica | reverse complement strand
GCCAGGCGGGCGGGCTGTTCCGGTCCGAGGATGCCGGCCAGACCTGGAAGATGGTCAACAACAGCATGGACATCACGCAGCGGGCCTTCTACTACAACACCGTGTTCGTGGATCCCAAGGACCCCGACACGATCTACCTGCCCAACGCCGGCCTGTACGTGTCGCACGACGGAGGCCGGTCGCTGAGCCCCCTGCGTCCGCCGCACGGCGACAACCACGTACTGTGGATCAACCCGAACGACCCGCAGACCTTCGTCGAAGGTAACGACGGCGGCGCGACCGTGACCCAGAACGGCGGGAAGGCGTGGAGCCCGGAGGACAACCAGCCCACCGGACAGTTCTACCACGCCAACCTGGACGACCAGTTCCCGTTCCACATCTACGGCGCGCAACAGGATCGCGGCTCCGTAGAGGCGTCGAGCGCCGCGCCTTCGCGGGTGTGGACGAACGTCACGGGCGGGGAGATGAGCTGGGTGGTGCCGACGCCCGGCAAGCCGTGGATCACCTACGGCAGCGGGTACGACAGCAAGGAGTGGAGGGAGAACCGGAGGACGGGACTGGTCACCAACGTGAGCCCCTGGCCTTCCTACAAGTTCGGCCTCGCGGGAGCCAGGGAGAAGTACCGCTACGGCTGGATCCACCATCCGGTGGTGTTCGCCCCCGGCAACCCCGACGAGCTGTTGATGGGCGCGAACGTCCTGTTCGAGACGCACGACGAGGGCGTCCACTGGAAGGTCATCAGCCCGGACCTGACGCGACACGACACGACCAAGATGGGTCGGCCGGGCGGCCCGATCAGCGCGGACGTGACCGGCGAGGAGATGTTCGGCACGATCTCCTCGATCGCCCTCTCGCCCCTGTCGGACAGCGTGATCTGGACGGGCTCGGATGACGGCCTGGTGCACGTGACCACCGATGCGGGCGGGCACTGGAGCGAGGTCCGGCCTCCGTCGCTGCCCACGTGGTCCACGATCACCTGCATCGAGCCCTCGCACACCGACCGGGGCACCGCCTACCTGTCGGCGAGCCGGTACGACTGGGATGACTTCCACCCGTACGTGTACAAGACCGCCGACTACGGAAAGCACTGGACGCAGATCACCACCGGCCTGCCGGACGGCCAGTACGTCGAGAGCGTGCGGGAGGACCCGGACCGGTCCAGCCTGCTGTTCGCGGGTACCAGCAGGACGGCGTACTTCAGCCTGGACGGGGGTCGGCACTGGCAGCCGCTGACCCTCGATCTGCCGCCGGTACGTGTGAGCGACGTGGAGATCCAGCCCGATCAGCATGCCGTCGTGCTGGCCACGTTCGGGCGCGGCTTCTACGTGCTCGACCACCTGCAGCTCCTGGAGCAGGTGGGGGCCGCCAGGGTGGCGAGCCAGTCGGCCTACCTGTTCAAGCCACAGCAGGGCTGGCTGACCTCGGGCGGCGGCCGCGGCTTCGGCGGGGGAGGTGGACGGCTGGCTTCCGGCATCGCGGTGTACTTCCACGTGCCCGCCGGCTACGACGGTACGACGCCGGTCAAGCTCACCTTCACCACCACGAGCGGCGACACGATCCGCAGCTTCGACCTGCACCCGAAGGCGAAGGGGAAGCCGACGCCGCCTTCGGACAACCCCGCGGAGGCGCGGAAGCAGCGGGAGGAGAGGGCGACGGCCATCGAGCCCGGCATGAACCACTTCCAGTGGAATCTCAGGTACCCGGACGCGACGGACGTGAAGGGCATCTACAACTCCTTCTTCTCGGCCGCCGAGCCCGTGGGCCCGGAGGTGGTGCCGGGCACCTACCACGTGACCCTGACCTACGGCGACAGCACGCAGGAGCAGTCCTTCGAGGTCAAGCTGGATCCGAACCTGAAGACGACCCAGGCGGAGCTGCAGCAGCGCTTCGACCTGCTCCTGCGGATCCATGACGCGGTGAACGAGCTCGACGCCAACCTCAACCAGGCCATCGCCGCGCGTGACTCGCTCCAGCAGGCGATCGCCGACAAGAGCCTGCCCGCCAGCCAGGCGCAGCCCGCGCTGGACCGCCTGAGCCACGACATCGACGGCCTGGTGGACCTCAAGATCCAGTCGGGAGAGGGCGCGCTGGTCTACCCCGGCCGGCTGCGCTCCTGGCTGACCTCGATCGCCAGCCAGGTGAGCCTGGCCCTGGTGCCTCCCACGCCCGCCATGGTGCAGGTGGCCGACGGCTACATCCACGACGCGACCGCGGGCGTCTCGCGGCTGAAGTCCGACGTCACGGCCGCGGACGGGGTCCTGAAGCGCTGAGGGGGCGCCCGGAGCGGGATGACGAGATCGGAGGGAGAGCCATGGGCCTGGAGATGGTCCTCTTTCAGCTGCTGCGGTTGCTGGCGATCCTCGTCATCTTCGGCGTTCCGATCGCGCTCGGCGCCCGCTGGCTCATGAACCGCTACGAGTCCGTGGCGACGACCCGCGCGACCGAGCTCCCGACGCGCGAAGAGTTCACCGCGCTCGTCGACCAGGTGGAGAGCTTCGGGAGACGCCTCGCGGACCTGGACGAGCGACAGCGTTTCCTGGAGCGCCTGCTCGAGAAATCGCCGGGCGCAAGATCCAGGACGATCCCCCCGCGTGGAGCGAGCGACCGTTCCTTGGCGTCAGCGACGCCCGTGCGACGAGGTGGCAGGGTCGGCGTACCCACCGGCCCGAGACGCGGAGCCCCGGACATGACCGCGGACGAATTCCGAACAACCGCGCTGGCCTTCCCCGAGGTGATCGAGCGGGCCCATCAGGGTCACCCGGACTTTTGGGTGGGAGGCAGGATCTTCGCGACCGTGGGCTATCCGGACGGCGAGCACGCCGTGGTGAGGTTGTCTCCGGAGGAGCAGACCGAGCTCGTGGAGGCGCACCCGGCCGTCTTCGCGCCGGTCGCGGGCGCGTGGGGCGCATCGGGAAGCACGGCCGTCACGCTCTCGGAGGCCCTAGCCGCCCTGCTTCACGCCGGTCGCTTCCAGCGTCGTCCTCCAGTGCTCTCGGTCGGGTGAGACCTCGACCTTCACCTTCACCCGGGTCGGCGACGCGTACACGTACGTGATGCGGTCGTAGCTCTTCTCGCCGTGCTCGTCATTCTCGCCCAGCTCGGTCCACGTGTCGCCCTGGATGGTCATCTTCGAGGCGAAGGGCTTCGCGCCGCCGGCGCCCACCGCGTACATCTCGTAGTGCCAGTACGTGCTGTCCTGGCTGTTCCAGGTGTCCACCACCAGCGAGCGGACCGTGCGGCCGGCGTAGTCGTTGTCGAAGCTGCAGGTGAGGAACAGCCGGTTGGCGGACCAGCCGCAGTGCTCGTCCCAGGTGAAGCTGGAGGGCTTGCCGCCCGCCCGGGCCGGCGTGATGGTGCCGTGGTAGACCCAGTGGCCCGACTGCGCGTCCAGCGCCTCGAGCTGGGGCGGACGGGCCGGCGGGCCGGAAGCGAGGACGGGACCGGCGACGAGAAGGGAGCTCAGGATGGCGGCGAGCATGGGCACGCTCCTGCGGGTGCGGAGGGACGGGAGCTGAGAGCGCCACGGCGGCGCTAGCCGCACGGTAGGCCGCGCGCAGAGGAGGAGCAAGCGATGGTCGGACCGGGAGAGCGCGGGACGGCGAAGGGGGTCGCGGCGGAGCTCGCCGTGGTCTTCGTGGGCGTGTTCATCGCGCTCGGCGTCAACTCGTGGTGGGCCGCGCACCAGGATCACGAGCGCCTGCGCGCCGACCTCCAGACGCTCGCACAGGACATGGACCAGGCCGCCCTCGTGCTCGACAGCGCCATTCGGTACGACAGCGCGAACGTGGCCCTGTTCACCGAGATCCACGACGGGCTCCTGGCTCACGATTCCGCGCGGTACGATCGCCTCTCGGCGCTGTCTGACGTCGGAGTACGGATCGCCCCGGTCCCGCTCGGCACCCTGCGGTTCCTCGTCGATGGGGGCGGGGTCCGGCTCATCCAGAATCCCGAGGTGCGCGCGAGGCTCATCGAAGACCTGTCGAAGATCGAGCTCTACCAGGGCTGGATGGACGACCTCGCCACCGAGTGGAGGCGCGCGTTCGACACGGCCAACCAGGCGGTTGATGAGAGCACGGTCCGAGGTACCCGGTGGCCCGAGGCCGCGGTCGGGAACCTCGACGTCATCAGCGCGATGAGGTTGGCGGCCTCGCGGATATCGAACATCGTCCTGCTGCAACGGCGCATCCTCGGCCTCGTCAGGGAGATCGGATCGGCGGCCCACGGCGCAGAGGCCAGCCCGTAGACCGGGCTGAGCCGTCAGGGAGCGTTCCGACGTGACGTACGCGAGCGAGAACGAAGGCGGACCGGGTCTCATCGCGAGCGGCGTCGTCACCCGGGCCGAGGCGGTCCCCAGGAAGCCCGGGGCGGCCCGTCAGACGCCGCGTGTGAGCATCACGGTGAAGCGAACCGCCCTCGCGACGCGCCGCCTGGAGGAAGCCGAGGATGGCCACAGAGCTCCAACCGAACGGCGAAGAGACCGTGACCGACCGCTCTGAAGAGCACCGGGCCCGCCCGTGGACGGTGTGGGTGTTCGAGTTCCTGCTGATCTTCTTCTCGGTGAGCCTGAGCTTCGCGGCCAACAGCTACCGGGAGCACCTCGCGGACCGTAGCCGCGCGAGGACCTACGCCGCCAACATGATCGCCGACCTCGAGAGCGACACGGCCTACCTCCGGTCCCGCTTCGACGGTATGCGGACGGCACGCGACAACGTCGACATGTTCCTGTCGCTCATCTCGAAGCAGGGCGGCCGCGACGCCTCGACCGGGAAGATGTACTGGTACGGACTCTGGTGCGGCTACATCGCCGAGATCGCGCCCGACGATGCCACCTTCCGGGCCATGACCTCCTCGGGTGACCTGCGGCTGTTCGACTATCCCCGGGTGGGCCGGTACGTGGTGCGCTACTATGCGGCGGCCGCCGCGGTCGCCCGACAGGCCACGGCCGACGAGCCGATCTACGCCCGAACACGCGAGGTGCACGCCAGGATCTTCGGCTTCCAGTACAACAGCCGGGCCAACCAGATCGTCCAGGCCAACCGAAAGTCGTTCTCCCAGGCTCGCATCGACGCCTTCATCCGCACCAATCCCCCGCTCCTCTCCCGCGATCCCGCGCTCATGAGCGAGTACGGGGAGATGTGCCGCTCGCGCTTCTTCGAGGGCCAGGTGGGCAACCTGGGGCGAGCGCTCGAGGCGGCCGACACGGCGATCGCCCGGCTGCGGACCGTGGCCCGCTGACCCCGACGTGGACGAGGCCCCGTGAGCGAGTCACGCATCAGCTGGCCGAAGACCCTGGCCGAGCTCCTCACGATCATCGTGGGTGTCCTGCTCGCCCTGTTCGCCAACAACTGGCGGGACACCGTGAGGGACCATGCGCAGGCGCGAGCGTACGAGGCGCGCCTGGAGCAGGATGTGGCGTCCGACATCCAGCAGTACGGGCGGGCCGCCGGGGAGGCGGCCGCCATCGACTCGGCGGCGGTGCAGGTGCTGGCCGCGTACCGTGGACGCGAGGTTTCGCCGCGCGACGCCGGCGGCTTCGTCGAGGCGGTGCTCAGGGCGAGCTGGATGCCGCCCCCCGCCGTGTCTCGCGACACGTACGACGACCTGGTGAGCACGGGCAACCTCAGCCTGCTGCCGGTCGGCGACCGCGAGGCCGTCGGAGCCTACTATCGACAGGCCGACGTGTACGCCGACCGCGAGGCGCTCTTCCGGCAGATCCTGGCGAGAGGGTACTGGCGCGATCCGGCGAGCGTGCTCGGCCCGGACCTGCTCCCGCGTCTCTGGAAGGCCATGGACGCAGCGCGGGGCGGGGCGGCGGATGCCGACGCCGTGGTCGTGACGGCGAGCCAGCTGGCCGCGATCGTGGCGCGGCTGCGCCGCATCCCGGATTTCGAGGCGCAGATCGGGGACGTCCGGAACGTGATGGCTCAGCGGGAGGCGTGGTACGCGACTCACATGACCGCGGCGGCGAAGAAGCTCCGGAAAGTCCTGGCGGGCGCGACGTGAGACCGGAGACCGCCGCCGCCGGGATCGCCCCGCTCGTGGCGATGGCCGCCCTCGCGCTGCTGCCGGCGGCGTGCGGGCCCGAGGGACACCCGGCGAAGAGGGAGGGCCACGCCGCCCCGCCCGTGGCCCTCGATCCGGTGGTGGTCATCGGCCGCGCGGAAGGCGATTCGGACTACCTGTTCGGGGACATCCGCTCGGTGGCGGTGGACGAGGCGGGGAACGTGTACGTGGGGGACCGGATCGGGGCCACGGTCCGGGCCTACTCCCCGCGGGGGCAGTTTCTGGAGCGGATCGCGCGGGAGGGACGGGGCCCCGGAGAGATCACGGGCTGGCCGGCCGACCTGGCGTTCGGCCCGGGCGGCGCCCTGTACGTGCGCGACGACAGGGGGGTGACGGCGTTCGCGCGCTCCGGACGCACCGGACTGGCAGACTCCCTGGCGCGCTCCTGGAGAGCCCCGGGATACGGCGACCTGACGTACGACCGGAGCCACGTTGCGGACGACGGTACCTACTACCTACTACCCGGGCGGCTCCACTCCTCCCGGGAAGCCGCCCCGCTTCTTCTACCTGGCCATGCGCGGCGGCCATCCGACCGGGGACACGCTCGAGGTCCCCCCGCTCGTGGAGATGCGGACGCGGAACGTGGCCTACTACCGGGTGGGGGCCCACTCCGGCCGGATGCTGAAGGGGCTGAGCCACGTCCCGTTCGCGGCCACCCCCAGCTGGGACGTCACCGATCGCGGGACGGTGCTGAGTAGCGATGGAACGAGCGACACGCTGCTGGAGACCGGCCCCCGGGGCGACACGCTGCGGATCCTGGCGCTCGGAGGCGGGAAGCCGCGCCCGATCCCGCCGGACGAGCGCGGCGACAGCCTCGAGGCGCTCAACGCACGCATCGACTCGCTGCCCGTTCCCCTGAAGGACGTGATGAACCTGGGAGCCGACGTCGCCGACCGTCGCCTTCTCGACGTCCTCCCATCCGTCCTCTCCGTGCGCGTGGCTACCAGCGGCCTGATCTGGGTGGACCGCTGGCCGGCCGAGGGCGCCGGAGAGTCCAGGTCCTACGACGTGTTCGACTCGGCGGGCGCGCGCCTCGCCTCCGTCCGGCTCCGGGCGCCCCTGGCCTCGGATCCGCCCCCCTTCTTCAGTCGCCGCGCAGTGGTCGGCGTGACCCGGGACCCCGAGACGGGGGTGGGCCGGGTCGTCACCTTCTCCCTGGACTCGGTGCCTGCTCTGCGGGCGCGTCCCGCGATGCGCAGACGGAGTTCGGCCGCGCAGCGTCAGAGACGCTGAAGCACCACCAACAGCGTCAGCGTGGTCAGGCAAGCGAGCCCGGTCCGGATCCGGTTCCAACGGTTCCAGCGCGCCTCGAACGCGGCGCGAGCGGCGCGCAGGTCAGCCTCGTCGAGCGTGTCGACCTCCAGCGCCTTCAGCCCGTTGTTCAGCGGCACGTTGACCAGGAACGTCGGCGCCTGCACGCCCGCCAGGTAGACGGCCGCCGCGAGGATGACCAGGAGACGATCGCCTCCCTCCAGCGTTCCCAGGGCGACCACCACCGAGGCCGCGATCGCCACGACCGATCCGACCCACACAAGCACGAACAGGGGCTCGTTCTCCTGGATGACGCGATCCATGACCTGGAACGATCGCAGGAAGTCGGCGTCCGGCAGCGCGCGAATGCCCGGCATGACGACCACCGCGAAAGCGAACAGGAAGCCGGCAGTCAGGGCACAGAGAAGCGTCGCCACGACGAGGGTGAGCTGGGCCATGTCCATGACTCGTCACTCCGGGATAGGGACGTGGGGCGCACGGTCCGACGGCAGGCTGCCGGACCAGCCTTCAGCCGCATGTACCAAGATACGCCGCACGCCCGGGATTCGGTGCCGGGGCTGCGGGCGTTGACGGACCCGGCGGCGAGCCGGAGGTTGGGGGTGGAGAGGCCGCCTGATCCGTCGCGGGTGCGCGGGGATCGAGGACGGCGCGCGACACGCCCGGCGGCCCGAGACCGTGGAGTCCGAGACGCGGGCATGACATGAATGGCGCGGACCGTTTCGCCCTGATCCGGCTCGACCGCGAGTCGCGCGACCCGATGGCGCTCGCCCGGGCCCTTGCGGAGGCCCGCTCTACGCCAGTCCAGGACCAGGTGCTCGCCGCGAAGAGGGCCTGGGGGATCGTGGCCGAAGACCTGGCGGAGAGCGAGGCCCGGTCGCTGGCGGAGGCCCTGACGGCGTCGGGCGTGAAGTGCGCCTTCGGCCCCGCCGCCGCCCTGGCCGACCTCCCCGCCGCCGAACCGGCCACGACAATCGGCGCGCTCCCGGCGGATCCTCCGGTCCTCATCGCGGCGGCCGGGCTCACGGTCACCACGACGACCAGAAGGACCGAACAGACGGGTCCCACGGGGGCCCAGAAGGCCGCCAGCGCGGCCATCATGATGACCACCGGCCTGCCCATCAAGATCGGCGGGCGGAAGCGGAAGGTGCGGAAGACGCGCGAGGAGAAGCGGCTCGCCTTCTACCTGGACCTGCACTACGAGGGCCCCGCCCGGCGCCTGCGCATCGACGCCTCCCACTTCGACTTCTCGTGCCTGGAGGAGCGCATGCTGTACCAGGCCATGGGCAACCTGAAGCTGGTGCTCGAAGACCGGGTCGAGGCGGCCCCGGAGGCCTGGCTGAACCACGGCACGCGGGTGCTCCTGGAGGGGAAGCCCATCCGCACGATGGGCTACGAGTCCGTGGAGGACCTGGATCGCGAAGCCCGCTGGCTCCTGACGCTGCGAGGACGCGGGACCTGAGCCGGGAGCCCACCCCGAGCGGAATCGGAACCCACCCGCTATCATGGCGCTTTGAACACCGGCGAAGGGCGTCCTCACCCAGACAGCGGACCTTGCCATGGCTCCTGGCCACCCCAACGCCCGCCTGGAGGCGTTCTGCGATGGCGTGTTCGCCATTGCGGCGACCCTCCTGGTCGTCGACCTCCGGGTACCCGCGGCACAGCGCGTCGACAGCGCGGCCACCCTGTGGCTCGAGCTCCTGCGCCTCGGACCCGCCCTCCTCGCCTTCATCCTGAGCTTCACGGTCATCTTCATCACGTGGATGAACCATCACGCCACGCTGAAGCTGATCGACGAATCCTCTCCGTGGTTCGTCTACGCCAACGGATTCCTGCTGCTCACGGTGGCGTTCGTTCCCTTCCCCACCACGCTCCTGGGCGAATACGTCTCCTCCAGCAACGCCACGCCCGCGGTCGCCGTGTACAACGCGGTGCTGGCGGCCCAGGGCGCAGCCTGGGTCCTGGTGTGCAGAACGGCGGTGGCGAAGGGCCTGGCCACGAACGATCGGACCGCGGCGACCCTGCGCATGAACGGTCGGTACGGATTCGGGGCCCTCGTCCTCTACTCGCTCCTGGCGGTCATGGCGCTGTGGCTGCCCCACGTCGCGGTCGGCATCACGGCCGCCACCTGGGTGTTCTGGCTGATCCACGGTGCCAGGTTGAAGGCGGCCTGAAACCGCGTCCACGCGCCCGCGTCGGTGACGGCGCGACGCGTCTGCTACTCGAGGAAGGTCCATGCGAGACGAAGTGAGCCCGTCGAACGAGCCCGAGCTGCCACCGATGATGTCCCAGGACTATTCCGAGGCGGAGGACTGGCCCGGCTACTTCGCGTCGGTCCTGGGGAAGGACGCCAGGGAGACACTGATCGCGGCGCTGGACGCGTTCGAGCGGGAGGGGTTCACCGGCGGGCTCGGGGTCGACATCGCCGCCGGCGAGGGGCGGGACACGCTGGAGATGCTCGGGCGCGGCTGGCGGGTGGTGGCCACCGATGCGGAGCCGCAGGCCTTCGGGCTCCTGTGGCCCCGGGTGCCCGAGGAGCAGAGGCCGCGGCTCACCACGGAGGAGGTCGACTTCGCGGACATGCGGGTGTCCGACTGCGACCTGGTGAACGCGAGCTTCGCGCTCCCGTTCTGCTGCCCGGCGGACTTCCCCGCCCTGTGGAGCCGGATCGTGGCGGCCCTTCGGCCGGGCGGGCGCTTCGCGGGCCAGTTCTTCGGAGATCGCGACACGTGGGCCTCTCTCCCGGGCCGATCACACCACTCCCGCCAGGAAGTCATGGGCCTGCTGGAGGGCTTCGAGATCGAGATGCTCAGGGTGGAGGAGAAGGACGACCCGCCGGATCGGCGAAATCCCAAGCACTGGCAAATCTTTCACGTGGTGGCGAGAAGACGGTGACGTTCGGGGCACGAGGTTTCCCGGACCGCAAGGCACTCCCGACGGAGGATCCACGGATGAAGACGCTCGCCCACGCCGTCACCATCGCGCTCCCCCTCCTGCTGGCCGTCCGCGCCGCGCCGGCCGCCGCGCAGGTCCCCCCGAACGGGTTCGTCGTCCGCCACGAGACGCGGATCGATGCTGCGCTCGCGCGCGTGTACGACGCCCTGGTGGCGGAGATCGGCGAGTGGTGGAACCCCGAGCACACCTTCTCCGGCGACGCCCGGAACCTCTCCCTGGACGACCGGCCGGGGGGCTGCCTGTGCGAGGAGCTCGCGGGCGGCGGCGGGGTCGAGCATCTGCGCGTCGTGTACGTCGACCCGCCCCGGGTGCTCCGCCTCTCGGGGGCCCTGGGGCCGCTGCAGGGCTCGGCCCTGGTGGGGACGCTGACCTGGACGCTGGCCGAGGCGGACGGCGGCACTCGCCTCGAGCTCACGTACGCCGTCGGCGGCTTCCTGGAGGGCGGCTTCGAGGGCGTGGCGCCGGCCGTGAAGTCCGTGCTCGCGGGTCAGATGAGCCGCCTCAAGCGGTACGTGGAGACCGGGAAGCCGGAGGCTCCGTCCTCCCCGGGCTCGCCGGACCGTACTCGGTCGGGGCGGTGAGATGAGCGAGAAGCTCTCGGTCGGCCGCGTGGCCGGCGAGTTCGCGCTCATCGTGGTGGGCGTCCTGGTCGCCCTCGCGGCCAACAACTGGCGCGACGCCCGGCACGACCGGGAGACGGCCAGGGGCTACGAGACCCGCCTGGCCGCCGAGGTCCGGGACGGGCTGGCGCACCAGGCGAGACAGCGCGGCCGGCTCGAGAAGGCTCAGGACGCGTCCGCCCGGCTGGTCGGCTACCTGGAGGACGGCCGTTCCCCCGCCTCGACCGATTCCCTGGCGCGCCTCTTCCTCCTGAGCTCGGTGGTCGGATTCGGGCCCGGTCAGCTCGGCTCGGATGCGACCTACCGCGAGCTCATCGCCTCCGGCCAGCTCGGCCTCCTGGGGGATCCGGTCCTTCGCCGGCGCCTGCTCACCTACTACGGCGCCCTGGACGAGGTGCGGGCCTTCATCGACCGGATGCCCCCGATGTACGACCAGATCGCCCGGCTCACGGGGACCCTGCCCTACCGGCTGCTGAGGGACGATCCGCCGCTCTCGACCGGCGACCGGACCCGGCTCGCACGGGAGCTGGAGGTGAACCGGGACATGGTCCCGGAGCTCCGCCAGCTGCACGCGGACATCACCATGGTGCTCGAGACCATGGACTACCTGAAGGCGGACGGAGACTCGCTGCTGGCGTCGCTACACGGAGGGACGTGAGGGGCAGCCCGGTCAGCGCCGACTACGACCCGTCCCCGCGGCGCGCGATCCTCGTCGATGTCCGTTCGCTCATCCCGAGGTCGGGCGCGGCCCGGCGACCCGGCGGACCGTGGCGCCGGCGTAGCAGCCCACCGATGCGAACGCCCAGGCGACCAGGACGATGAGCGGATCCACGCGGATCGGCTCGGGAGTCGGCAGATGGAAGAGATGGCCGACGATCGCCATGGCGGGCAGGCCCAGCGCGAGGGGCACGGCCCAGCGCCAGGCCGCCCTCGGCCGCAGGTAGCCGAGAGCCAGGCCGGCCAGCAGCAACGCCGACGCCGTCACGACGACCTCGGTGGTATGGAGGTCGAGCCATCCGATGCCTAGACCCAGCGCGACGGCCAGTGCCATCGGTCCGGTGTCACTACGCCAGCCACTGGAACCAGCGATCATGGGTCCGTCCTTTCGCATGGAGATCCGCGCAAGAGCGCGTCGCCCCCAGGGGCCTCACGCCTGGCCGGCAGCGCAGCCGCGGCAAGGGAGCCGTGACGCGCGAGTCTCACCAGTGCAGGAGGTAGACCGGCGCCATGGCCGCCAGGGCGGCGCCCACCTGGAGGGCCAGCACGAGCAGCGCTCCTCTCGGAGCTCGCGGCAGCCAGCGGATGGCAAAGACGGCGATGACCGGGAGCTGGAGCGCCATGAGGAGCTGCCACAGGTGGGCGGCCGTGCCCTCATCGGGCGCGGGAGCGGCGCCGACGACGGCGATGCGGACCAGACAGACCACCAGCGCGGCCACGGACATGGCCACGGGGACGTAGGCTGTCGGCTGGCGGGTGATCGTCCGCGGGCTCATTCAGGACCCTCGTTCGGATCCGAGTCGCGGGTCGAGTCCCAGGGGCCCTCGAAGGAACCAATAGGCCGCGAGCAGTCCGACCGTGGCCGCGCCCACGAAGAGCGAGGCGATCAGCACCCTGAGGCCGGGCGCCGGGAGACCCTCGCCGCTCCACTCGCCGACCAGGAGCGCGATCCCGGTCGCCACGCCGACCAGCGCGGCCGCCGCCCACCTCCTCCGCCCTCGTCGGCGCGGGTCCGGCGACCCGTCCGTCTCGGGACGCCGGGCCTCGTCGAACGGCAGGAACGCCCCGGGGAGCGTGGACAGCGGTGCGAACAGCGCGAGCATGCCCGTCGCCACCGCGGCGACCGTGCCGGCCACGCTTCGGGTCAGGGACTCTGGGAACAGCGCCAGGGCGGTCGCCCCCGCCGCCGAGACGGCTGCCGCCTTCCGCCACGACCGGACGCCGAGCGACAGATCGCGGACGGCGAGACGGACGGCGAGCCACAGCAGGAGCGCGAGCCCGAACAGGCCGCTCACGAGCCCGACGAGCTCGAGGTCTCCCGGACGGCCCATCCACCGGGGGAGGTAGCGAAGCATGGCGACGCCGTCGGATCCCAGGGTCACGAAGACGGCGCCGGCCACCGCCACCTGCGTGCGGGCCAGCAGCACGCTCTGTCGGTACGTGTAGGTCGTCCGCCGCGCCCGCACCACCGACAGCAGGGAGAGAAGCCCAGCGGCGATGACGCCGAAGGTGGTGACAGCGTCGAAGGGATCCTGGTAGAAGGGCAGGATGGGCGCGAGCACCGGGTCGTGGACCGTGAACTGGAAGAAGAGCAGGAACGCGAGGGCCACGACCGCGGTGAGCAGCGCGGTGCCCCTGAGCAGGTGCCGCCTCATCACACGTACCCGAACAGCGGCGGGAAGCCGATCACCACGACCGCCGCCCACACGGCGTACACGGGCAGGTAGTCCGTCTGCCACTTCTCCAGGCTCGCGAACGGGCGTCGTCCGCGCAGGAAGCCCAGGCAGAGCACGAGCGACCAGCCCAGGTTGACCAGCAGGACCACGTTCTCGCCCAGGGCGGCCACGCGGTTCGGCGTGAACCCGAAGGCGGTGATCCGCGCGGCGATGGCCCACAACGCGACCGCGTCCGCCAGCAGGGCGCTCACCAGCAGCACCACCTGCATCCAGTCGAACAGACCCGGGGGCGAGCGGGGGTCGCGGGCCGAGACGGAGTAGAGGAGGAGGCCCAGGACCACGACCAGGAGCAGGTCGAAGGCGATGAGGACGTTTCGCTCGATCTGGACGCCGCGGCCGGTCCACAGCACCGTGCCCAGGAAGACCACCAGCACCGCGGCGAACAGGGGCGTGAACAGGCGCGTGAGGACCGGCGCCATGTTCTCGATCACGCTCTGTTTGGCCTCCACCAGCCACGAGGCCACGATGACGGCGCCGGTGGCGCCGCACGGAAGGAGCCAGTTCTGGAAGAAGGGCTCGATGTCGACGCCGATGGCCCGGAAGGTCATGGCCATGAGCCCCGTGAGGACGCCGCCGCCCAGGGCGATGAGCGCGTAGTAGATGAACAGCTCGCCCGAGAAACGGATGAAGTCCATGCGCCCGGCCACCTCGCCCCAGCGGCCGCCCGCGTAGGCGACCCCGACGACCACCAGGAGCGCGATGGGCAGGTGGAGGCCGGTGAGGAGCTCGGTGCTCCCCGGGTCGTGGGTGGCCGAGCCGGGCACGTGGGCCTCGAACGGGTAGACGTTGGCGAAGGCGGCCGCGAGGACGAACGCCACCGCCAGCCACCGGATGGTGGCGGGGTCGAGCTTCCGCTTCCAGGCGTAGTAGCCGGCCAGAAGGGGCAGCACGAACAGGCTCGCGTTGCGGAGGTAGAAGCCCGCATCCCGGCCCAGGTCGAGACCGAACAGCGCCGGCACCTTGACGGCCAGGGCCGCGGCGACCGCCAGGCAGAGGGCGACGACCGCGTCCTTCGTCGTCTCCGGGCCGGCCTCTCCAGCATCGGAGGGGACGACCACGAGCTGCTTCCACAGGCGGTCGGAGTGCTCGCGCGCGAACTCGCGTGAGAGATCGTCCAGGGCGCCCATGCGCTTCACGGCCACCAGGAACGCCTCGTCCTCGGCCAACCCCGCCTCGACCAGGCCGGCCGCCTGCTCGCGCAGGTGGTCCTCCAGCTCGGCCACGTCCACGGCGTGGATGGCCTGCCGGCGGCGGAGGAAGCTTCGCCACTGGTCGATCTGCTCCTCCAGCGCCGAAGCGCGCCCGGGCGCCGGGTGACCGGGATCGAGCATGGTCAGGCTCCCTGCGGCAGGGGCGCGGCCGACGGCGGCCGGGTGGGCGCGACGGAGTCCTGGAGCGCGGACCACAGGCCGCGCAGCGTCTCGTCCACCGCCTCCCACTGCCGGTGCTCTTCGGCGAGCTGCTCGCGGCCGATCGACGTGATCCGGTAGTACTTGCGGCGGCGCCCGTTGTCGGCCGTCTCCCACCTCGACTTCACGAAGCCGAGTCGCTCGAGCCGGTGCAGGACCGGGTAGAGCATGCCGTCCGTCCACTCCAGCCGTCCCCCCGACAGCTCCTGGACCCGCTGCAGGATGGCGTAGCCGTAGCTGTCGCCTTCGGCCAGGATCGCGAGGACGATCGGGGTCGAGGAGGCGGCGACCAGGTCCTTGTTGATCTCCATGATGTCTCGCGTGGTGCGGTGCGTTCGCGCACGCGGTGCGCGGCTTCGGTGAATCCGGGCCGGCCCGGACTTATACATAGGAGCTCTATGCCTTGTAATACAATGCATGTTGGCCCGAGGTATGTCAAGGGGCGGGCTCGGAGGGCGTCCGTCGCAGGGGGGCGGATGGAGACGATGGCCCCGAGCGTCTGTGTCGGCGGGCACCGCCGCACCGGCGATGTCTGGCGAACGTCGTCACGCGGCGTGACGTTATGCAGGGCCTGCGCAGGCCGCCGCGCCGGACGCGGCGCCATCAGCCGAAGCCGGGAGCGTACGTGTGCTTGGACGAGAGGGTGGGCTCGGACGTCTCGCGGCCGGTCCTGTCGGCACGGCCGGGTCCGTGATCCCGTGACGGACTCCACTGGCTCGCGGGCGGGCGCCGTAGTGTTCGCCAGGGACGTGGACCGGATGGCCTCGTTCTACGCGGCGGCGCTGGACCTGGCCGCCGTGGACCGCGACGACGAGCACGTGCTCCTGGAATCCCCCGGCTTCCAGCTGGTCGTCCGGCAGGTGCCGGAACGCCTCGCCGCGAGGATCCGGATCACCGATCCGCCGGAGCGACGGTCGGGTGCGGCCGTGAAGCTCGTGTTCTTCGTCCCCAGCATCGAAGACGTGCGCCTGGCGGCGGCCGAACACGGCGGCGAGATGGACGCGTCCCCCAAGGAGTGGACGTTCCGGGGATGGCGAGTGTGGGACGGCCTCGACCCGGAGGGGAACGTGATCCAGTTCCGGGCCCCGGCGGCGTAAGGGAGCCGGCCCGATCCGCCCATGCCGGCGGGGCGATGCTCGCCGGCGCTCGGCGGCCGGCGAGGAGTCCCCGAGGGGGCCCGGGGTTGCCGCCGACCTTTACGATCACCAGACTCGATGATCGACACGAACCTTCAGCGCGTTCCTCCACGAGGATCACCATCGATGCGCTCGCCGCGGACCGCGCAGTGAGCGTCCTCACACGCACCCTCCAGAGGAGCCGAGCCATGCCAGGAATCCGCGAAGCCGCGCAGCGCTTCTTCGACGCGTGCGAGACGGGCCAGGGCTGGGAGGGCTGCGCCGAGTTCTGCCACCCGGACGCCACCTTCTCGTCGCAGACGATGGCCCTGGAGGGCATCGACACGCTCGAGGCCTACACGGAGTGGATGAAGGGCATGCTGACGCCCATCCCGGACGGGAGCTACGAGCTGCGCGCCTTCGCCGTCGATCCGGCGCGCGACAGCGTCACGGCCTATGGCGTGTTCCGCGGCACCCACACCGGGGAGGGCGGACCCGTGCCACCGACCGGCCGCTCGTTCGAGGCCGACTATGTGTACGTGATGGAGTTCGAGGGCGACCGGATCCGTCACATGACCAAGATCTGGAACGACGCAATCAGCCTCCAGCAGCTGGGCTGGGCCTGAGCGAGCCGGCGGGGCGCCGCGGCGGCGCGGGCTGCGCTGGTTCGGGGCAGAGTTCGCCGTCGTCGTCTCCGGAGTCCTGGTGGCGCTCGCCCTGCACGCCTGGTACGGGGCGCGACAGGACGGGGGGCGGAAGAACGAGTACGTCCGTCAGCTGGCCGCCGACCTGGACGCGAACGCGCACGATCGGGCGGTCCGGGGCGTCCTGGGGCATCCCGCGCGCGGACCCCGAGCTGCGCGCGATCCAGGCCGTACGGATGGCGGGGTTCGAAGCTCGCGTCCTGTACCTGAAGTGGATGCTCGCCAGGACGCGCGAGCTCCGCCGCCAACTGGAGAGATAGCGACGGACGGTCCCGACCGGGGAGTCGGCACGTGAAGGACATCCAGATCCGCCACTGACCCTTCCGCAAGTCGATAGCCGCCCGTGCGGCGGCCCGGCTCCGGGAGGCCTACCCCGACGCGCGCGTCGGGACCGTGAGCGGCAAGCTCATGGAGATGACGGTGCGCGTGGACGGCGAGGCCGTCTACTCCACGCGGCACCTGGTGCCGTCGAGTCCGGAGAAGATCGCCGAGAAGGTGGAAGCGGCGATCGAGGCGAAGGGGGACGCGCCGGAGGGCTCGTAGCGAGCCGGCTGGCTGGCGCCGGCGCTCCCCGGCGGGCGTCGCGCACTTCGGCTTCGTCGCCGGGCCCGAGGCGACCTGACGCGGAGGAAGCGGTGAAGGCGAGGAGAGGCGGGTTGGCGATCGCGCCGCTCGCGGCCATCGTCCCCGCCGCGGGCGGGAGCGGAGCGGGGGTCCCCGGCGGGGCCACCGGGACAGGGCCGGGACCTCGGACGGGCCTTTCGCGACCCCGTGTACGGCCGGCCGGACGACTACGTGGGCCGGAAGGGCCTCTCCTGGCTGTACCGGATCGCCCCGGCCAGCCCCGGGGACGCGCACTGGGACGACGCCCAGGCGGTCAGCATCCGGAGTCGGTTCCTGCGCTAGAGCCTCGCCTTCGAGCCGCGGCACCCTCCCCCGGCGCGAAACCCCCGTCCGAGCGGCCTCGTTGTTCGCCTACGGACCGCTCCCACGACCCCGACCGAGGCCGAACACCGTGCGCACCCGTCACCGCTTCATCGTCCTGGCTACCGTGGGATGCCTGCTCGCTCCTGGAACGGCCGCCCGGGGCACCGACGCCGGACCGCCCCTCTTTCGAGGCGCCGCGCCCGTGGACACCCTCGTGGACGTCGGCGGCCACCGTCTTCACCTCCGCGTGCGCCGGGGCACGCGGCCGATCACCGTCCTGTTCGAGGCGGGAGGCGCCGCCGATCTCCGCTCCTGGGGCCCGGTCCCCGAGCGGCTGGCCGAGCGCACGAAGGCCACCATCGCCACCTTCGATCGTGCGGGGCTGGGTGAGAGCGACCTCGGGCCCATGGCGCTCACGCCCGGAGAGGAGGTCCGCGACATCCGCCGCGCGCTGGCCCTGCTGAAGCTCCCGCCCCGCACCATCGTCGTCGGGCACTCGTACGGCGCCATGCTCGCCCTGGCCCAGGCGGCGGCGTTCCCGAAGCGGGTCGCCGGCCTGGTGCTCGTGGACCCGATGAATCCCCGCTTCATCGAGGCGACCGGCGATTTCGTGAAGTCGACGGCTCCGGCGATTCCACATCCGGAGACGAACCGGGAGCATGTCATCGTGAGGATGGCCCGCACGCTGGACTCGCTGGCGGCGGCCCTGCTCGCTTCCGAGCCGAAGCTCGACCTTCCCATGGTCATCATCAGCGCGGGCGAGGACTGGTGGGGAAAGCCGGACATCGATGCCGCCTGGCGGCGGAGCCACCGGGCCATGGCCGACGCCGCGCCGAACCGGCGTCGCGTCATCTCGAAGGGCTCCGGCCACGACATTCCCCACCAGGACCCGGAGGCCATCGTGTCGGCCGTGCTGTCGCTCCTGGAGGGCCGGGGCCGCGAGTAGACCTCCCGCGCCCGGGGCGGACACGAGACCTGGCGCAGCGATCCTCAGTCTTGATTCATTCCATTCTGCGTGCTATTCTAGTCTCATGGCCGACACCCCCGAAGATCTCCGGCCCACCCTGCGCGAGGCGGGCCTGCGCGCGACGGCCCAGCGCATCGCCGTGCTGGGCGTGCTGCGCGACTCGCGCGGCCACCTGTCGGCCGACCGCGTGGCCGAGGAGGTCCGCGGCCGGCTGGGCACCGTGTCGACGCAGGCCGTCTACGACGTGCTCGACGCGCTCACCTCGAAGGGGCTGGCGCGGCGGATCGAGCCGGCCGGAAGCCCCGCCCTGTTCGAGGGCCGCGTCGCTGACAACCACCACCACGTGGTGTGCCGCGTGTGCGGCGCCGTCGAGGACATCGACTGCGTGGTCGGCGCGGCACCCTGCATGCAGGCATCGGATACGCGCGGATACGTGCTCGATGAAGCGGAGATCACCTTCTGGGGCCTCTGCCCCGACTGCCAGGAGACCGCGGCCGAGTCCCCGGAAGCTTCCGCGAGCTCCTGACCGCACGAGGGACGAGCTCTAACCGCGACTGATGCGACCTCGAGGCCCGAACAAGAACCGACCAACCAGAGAGGAAGAGACGATGGCGAAGGACGAGAGAAACCCGACCACGACCGACTCCGGAGCCCCGGTTCCCAGCGACGAATACTCCCTCACCGTGGGTCCCGACGGTCCGATCCTGCTGCACGATCACTACCTGATCGAGCAGATGGCCAACTTCAACCGGGAGCGGATCCCGGAGCGCCAGCCGCACGCCAAGGGCTCGGGCGCGTTCGGGCACTTCCAGGTGACCCAGGACGTGAGCG
Organism: Candidatus Humimonas hydrogenitrophica; assembly: GCA_947581615.1. GTDB lineage: Bacteria > Gemmatimonadota > Gemmatimonadetes > Palauibacterales > Palauibacteraceae > Humimonas > Humimonas hydrogenitrophica. Next base: position 4,744 of record CANPVD010000115.1, on the reverse strand, counting down.
CCTACACCAAGGCGGCCGTGTTCCAGCCGGGCACGAAGACCGACACGCTGATCCGCTTCTCCACCGTGGCCGGCGAGCGGGGGAGCCCGGACACGTGGCGGGACCCGCGGGGCTTCGCCCTCAAGTTCTACACGACCGAGGGCAACTACGACATGGTCGGCAACGACACGCCGGTGTTCTTCATCCGCGACCCGATGAAGTTCCAGCACTTCATCCGCTCGCAGAAGCGGCGGGCCGACAACGGGCTCCGCGACCACGACATGCAGTGGGACTTCTGGACCCTGTCACCGGAGTCCGCCCACCAGGTGACCTGGCTCATGGGCGACCGCGGCATCCCGAAGACGTGGCGCCACATGAACGGCTACTCCAGCCACACCTACATGTGGGTGAACGCCGCGGGCGAGCGCTTCTGGGTCAAGTACCACTTCAAGACCGACCAGGGCATCGAGTGCCTCACCCAGGAGGAGGCCGACCGGATCGCCGGCCAGGACGCCGACTACCACCGCCGCGACCTGTTCGAGGCCATCGCGCGCGGAGACCATCCGAGCTGGACGCTCAAGGTGCAGATCATGCCCTTCGAGGAGGCGAAGACCTACCGGTTCAACCCCTTCGACCTCACCAAGGTGTGGCCGCACGCGGACTACCCGCTTCACGAGGTCGGCCGGCTCACGCTGGACCGGAACCCGACCGACTTCCACACCGAGATCGAGCAGGCGGCCTTCGAGCCCAACAACCTGGTCCCGGGCATCGGGGTGAGCCCGGACAAGATGCTCCTGGCCCGCGTGTTCGCGTACGCCGACGCCCACCGGGCGCGGATGGGCGTCAACTACAAGCAGGTCCCCGTGAACCGCCCCAGGTGCCCGGTCCACAGCTACTCGAAGGACGGGGCGATGCGGACGGTGAACGTCTCGGACCCCGTGTACGCGCCCAACTCCAAGGGCGGCCCGGCGGCCGACCCGGAGAAGCACCCCTACATGGAGAAGTGGGCGGCCAGCGGCGAGTTCATCCACGCCGCCTACACGCCGCGCGAGGACGACGACGACTTCGTCCAGCCGGGCACGCTCGTCCGCGAGGTGATGGACGACGCGGCGCGCGAGCGCCTGGTGTCCAACGTGGTCGGGCACCTGTCGGCCGGCGTGTCGAAGCCGGTCCTGGAGCGGGCCCTCGAGTACTGGCGGAAGGTCGACCAGGACGTCGGCGACCGGATCGCCGAGGGCGTGGGCATGGCCGAGACGGTCGGAGCCTGACGGCGGGGCCCACCACGGGCTTTTTCTGAATCCCGCAAAGCGCCGCGCCGGCTGCTCACCCCGAGCGACCGGCGCGGCGTAGTTTCCCGGACCTTCGCGCGGCGGCGGGCCGACGGCGCTCGACCTCCATCTCCTTGCCGGCCCTCGCCCTGCCCCGGATCTTGGGGCATGCCCTCCCCGTCTACGCTCCAGCGCTTCTTCGCCGAGCTCAAGCGGCGGCACGTGTTCAAGGTCGCCACCGTGTACGGGGCGACCGGGTTCGCGGTCCTCCAGGTGGCCAGCCTGCTGGCCGGCGGCATGGGGCTCCCCCCCGTCGTGCTCCGGGTCACGACCTACCTGGTCATCGTCGGCTTCCCGATCGCCGTGGTGCTGGCCTGGGCCCTGGAGATCACCCCGGAGGGCGTGAAGCGGACGGACCCGGTCACCGCCGCCGAGCTGGACGCGATCGTCGCCCGGCCCGCGCGGCACCGGTGGCCGTCCGGCCTCCTGGCGCTCGTAGGCGTCGCGGCGCTCGTGGTCGGCGCCTGGTGGGTGGGGCGGCGATCGTCCGCCGAGGAGCCCTCCGGTCCAGAGGGGGCCGCGCCGGGCACGCCGCGGGTCGCGATGGCCGGCGTCGGAGGCGCCGGCGCCGCCGTCCTCAAGCGCGCCTACGCCGACCTCTCCAGGGACTCCCGTCCCTCCGTCGCCGTCCTCCCCTTCGCCGACCTCAGCCCGAAGCACGACCAGGGCTACTTCGCCGACGGGATGACCGAGGAGCTGCTGAATGCGCTGGCGCGGATCCGGCAGCTCAGGGTCGCGGGCCGGACCTCGTCCTTCGCCTTCAAGGGCAAGGACGAGAACATGCGCCAGATCGGGAAGGAGCTCGGCGTGCGCTACCTGGTCGCGGGAAGCGTGCGCAAGCAGGGCGACCGCCTCCGCATCACGGCGCAGCTCGTGGACGACTCGAGCGATTTCCAGCTGTGGTCGAACGCCTACGACCGCACCCTGGACGACGTCTTCCGCATCCAGACCGACATCGCCGAGGCCGTGGCGGGCCAGCTCAAGGTCTCGCTCGGCCTGGCCGCCGACTCGTCGCTCGTGCGGCCCACGACCGACCAGAAGGCCTACGACCTGTACCTCACCGGCCGGGAGCGGATGCGGGCCCGGGGGACCGGCGTCCGGGCTGCCGTGAGCCTGTTCCGGCAGGCGACCGAGCGCGACCCGGCGTGGGCTCCGGCATGGGCCGGGCTCGCCCAGGCCTACTCCCTGGTCCCCTACTACGCGAAGCCCGACTGGAAGGACGTCGATTCGGCCACGTGGGCGGCGGCGCTCGACTCGGCCGGAGTCGCGGCCCGCCGGGCGCTGTCCCTCGATCCGCAGAACGCCGCGGCGGAGGTCGCGCTCGGGAACGCCTTCCGCGACCGGTGGCAGTGGAGGGAGGCCGAGTCGCACTACCTGAAGGCGCTGGCGATCGATCCGGACGACGTGGAGGCCCACCAGCAGTACGCGGAGATGCTCGCCGGCGAGGGCCGCGTGCCGGAGGCGGTGCGGAGCGCCCGGCGCGCCGTGGCGCTCGACCCGAGCTCGCTCATCCGGCTCAACGCGCTCGGGTTCATCCTGGACCTGGACGGGAAGGTCTCCGAGTCCATTGACGTCCTCTCCCGGGCGGTGGAGGCGCGGCCGGGCTTCCGCTCGGCCTACACGAACCTGGCCAGGGCGTACCTGCACCAGGGCGACCTCGCGGGCGCGGTCTCGGCGCTGCGGGCGATGCCGGCCGCGCTCGGCGTCACCGTGTCGACCGACTCCCTCGAGCGCGGCTGGAGGGCGAACGACGGGCCCATGCTGCTCGCATGCTGCCACGGGATCGTGCTACCGTCGACGCTCCAGTCCCTGGGCGACACGGCGAGCGCCCTCGCCGCTGTCGGGCGCCTGGCCCGAACCCTGGCGGCGCTTCCGCCCTACTCTCCCAACGGCCTGGACGGCATCTGGCTCCTCCCGCCCTCCCTGGTCCACGACCCGCGGATAGCGCCGCTGCTCGAGCGGGCCGGGCTGAAGGCGTCGGGCGGACCGAGGGAGTAGGGGGAACCGCACCATGAGCGCATCGAGACTCCGCACGATAGGCGAGGCCGCGAGCGTGGCCGCGCTCGTGGGCTCCCTGGTGTTCGTCGGGGTCCAGATCCACCAGAACGCCGAAGCCACGCGGGCGGCCACCGTGCAGCGGCTGGGAGACGCCTTGCGGACGTGGAACCTGACCATGGCCGACCCCCGGCTGTGGGAGCCGGCCGCCCGGATGATGCCCCTCGACGACTATTCCAAAGCCAGCACGGAGGACCGTGACGCGGTCGACAGCCAGATGCGGTCGCTGTTCGCGATCTGGTCCAACGCCCAGTTTCAGCACAGCCGGGGGTACCTGGACGAGGAGGACTGGCAGGGCATGCTGCGGAACCTGCGGATGAACCTGGACGGGACGTACAGCAACGCCTGGACCCGGCTGGTCCGCCGAACGTGGACACAGAACCGGCCCGTCTACCCGGAGCGCTTCCAGGCGCTGTTCGACAGCATCGATGCGGCGGTCTCGAGCGGCCGCGGGTCGGGAGGTGAGGCCATGGACATGCGGAGGCTGCGAAAGATCGGGGCTCACTACACCGCGGCCTGGAACAGCGGCGACCCGGGGCAGGTCGCCGCCTTCTTCGCCCCGAACGGCTCGCTCAGGGTGAACGAGGCCGAGCCGGCCGTCGGCCGTGACGCGATCGCCGGCGTGGTCCGCGGCTTCATGACCGCCTTCCCGGACCTCCACCTGGTCATGGACTCGCTGGTGGAGAAGGACGGCGCCGCCCAGTACCACTGGACCTTCATCGGCACCAACACGGGCCCCGGCGGCACGGGCAAGGCCGTCCGGTTCAGCGGCTACGAGGCGTGGACCCTGGACCGGGACGGGCTCATCACCCGCTCGCTCGGCCACTTCGACGAGGCCGAGTACCACCGGCAGCTCGAGCACGGCGTCGGGGGACCGTAGGGGCGCGGGCCCCGCCCATGACCCTCTCCACGGTCGTCAACCTCGTCACGGCCGCCACGCTCCTGGCCGGCCTCGTGTTCGGGGTCGTGCAGCTCCGGCAGTTCCGGAAGGTCCGGGAGCGGGAGGCGGCGCTCGAGCTGCTGCGCTCCTTCCAGTCGCCCCAGACGGCCCGGGCGCTGCGGCGGGTGTTCGAGCTCCCCTCCGGCCTGTCGGGAGAGGAGATCGAGGACGCCCTGGCCGACGACATGGACCTGGTCTACAGCCTCATGACCACGTGGGAGAGCGTAGGCATCCTCGTCTTCCGGGGCGAGGCGTCGATCGACGTGGTGGAGGACTTCTTCAGCGGCCCGGTACTCGTATCGTGGCGGAGGCTCGAGCCTCTGGTCCATCGGACGCGCGAGAGGAGCGGACGCGACACGATCTCGGAGTGGTTCCAGTGGCTGGCGGACCGGATGGCCGAGCGGGAAGCGGCCGTGCCGCCCCGGCCCGCCCACATCGAGCA
>CANPVD010000114.1 GCA_947581615.1 Candidatus Humimonas hydrogenitrophica | reverse complement strand
CGGCCACCGTGGCGGTGGCCGCGCCCACGGGCGAAGCGCCCGGCTCGGCGGCCTGCTCTCCGACCCCGCTCGCGCCGTTGGAGCCGAGCCCGGCCTCCTCGAGCCGGATCGGCTCCAGGTTCGGCGTGGACTCGGCCTCCGCGAGGATCTCGGCCAGCGTGCGGGCCCCGTCGCCCGAGCGCACCAGGCCCTCGGCCAGGCGCCGGGCCACGATCCGCGGGTAGCGCGTGCGGACCTCGTCCAGCTTCGCCTCGTACTCGGCCTCCAGCTCGCGCGTCCTATTCTCGAACTCCGCCTCGAGCTCCGAGCGCAGCGAGCGCCGCACGGATTCCGGCACCTCCAGCCCGGCCAGCTCGCGGAGCTGGGACCAGAAGGCCAGCCGGTCGTCGGCCAGCTCGGCGATCTCGGGTGACACGGACAGGCGGGTGAGCCTCCCCTCGTCGTCCAGCGCGTGGATCCAGGCCGTCTTCCCGGCTCGCTCCTCGCCGCTCATGTCCACGAACTCGTGAAACGGCACGAGCTCGTCCGCGGGTGGAGCCCCGTCCGAGTCCTCGGCCGGCAGCTCGCCGAAGTGCTTCCGGAACCGCCCCTCGGTCGCGGCCCAGTCCGCGATCGTCATCGGCAGCTCGATGGAGTGCTCCTCGTCCGTCTCCGGGTCGCGGTAGGTGAGCTCGTACGTCGGCCACGTCCGGTCGCGGTCCGGATTGTCATCCAGGTCCAGGCAGTCGGCGATGGAGGCACCGGCGTCCGGGTCGAAGATGAAGTGCGGGAAGGCGCGACTCTCGTGCGCCATCTTGGCGGCCGTGGGGCCCCAGTCGTCCGGGAGGCCGTGCTCGACCGGGCAGGGCGCGTGGATGTTGAAGATGGCCGGCCTCCGCTTGCGGATGCCGCGCAGGACGCCGCCCAGCAGGTGGGCCGGAGACGCCTGGGAGCTCTGGAGCACGTAGGAGCCGCGGTGGGCCAGGGCGATGAGCCCGAGCTCCTTGCGCTCCTCGCGCTTGCCGTGCTGGGCGGAGCCGAACTCGGCCATGTCGGACACCTGGCCCAGGAAGCCGCTCGTGCACGCCTGGCCGCCCGTGTTCGAGTACACCTGCGTGTCCAGGACGAGGACGCGGATCGGCTTCCCCGACGCCATCAGGCGCGACAGGTTTTGGAAGCCGATGTCGAGCATGGCGCCATCGCCGCCCACGACCAGCATGGGCGGACACAGGTCGAACTCCCGGTCGCTGAAACCCTCCCACGTGAACGCCTGGAAGGCGGGCTCGTGCCGGGTGGGGTCGTAGGTGCCGTCGAGCTGGAGGCGTGCCCGGCGCACGGCCACGAAGTCGTCGGCCATGCGGCGCATGGTGCCCTCGAACAGCCCGATGCCGATGGAGGGCGCGTCCTGGAACAGGTGGTTCACCCACGGGACGGGATAGGGATTGAACGGGTAGGTGCTGCCCCACACCGAGGAGCAGCCCGTGCTGTTCGAGATGCCGAGCGACGCCCTGCCTCGCCCTCCCGGCCCCTCTTCGTAACGCCACTTGAGGTCCCTCAGCGACTCGAGCGAGCCCGCCAAGCGGCGCAGGGCCTCCTTCGCCTCGGGCTCCAGCTCGAGGTCCACCGTGTCCCCTTCGGTGAGCGCCGCGAGCTCGACGTCCGCGTCGGCCGACAGGAGGTCGCGGGCCTTCGCGTCGAGCCCCTCGATCAGTTCGTCGAGCTCCCCGGCGAAGTCCTTCACCCGGCGCTGCATGGCGGCCGTGATCGCGGAGACCACCAGGTGCACGGCGGTCTTCTCGCCGCAGCCCATGCAGGCGCCGTCGCCGCCCACCATGGAGCGGTACACGTCCTTCTTGAGGAGGAGGGACGGCAGCACGCCGATCCCCTCGTCCACGTCGACCACGTTGATGTAGCGGTCGTCGGTATCGGGGAGCTCCTCCCAAAGACGCCAGTTGTGGCGAAGCCTCTCGACCGTTTCGTCCTCCTGTCGGACCGTCAACAGCGCTTCGTCCGGGCAGACGTCGACGCAGATGTTGCAGCCCTTGCAGGCGTAGGGATTGATCGTGATGGACAGGAGGCCGCCGCTCCCGGGCTCGCGAGACTCGGGGAGCTGCCAGAAGGGCGCCGTGACGGCCACCGGGAAGTCGGCCGCCACCTCGTAGACCGCCGCGAAGTCACGGTCCAGCTCGGCCCTCCGCTCGGGATCCCAGCCCAGCTTGCCGGCCAGGTTGTCGTACGAGGTACGCAGGACGTCGCCGAAGTTCTCGAGCGGCACGGCCTCGAGCGTGGAGTGCACCTCGGCGGCCAGGTGACCGGACACCTGGCGGATGCGGTCCAGCGGCCGGTCCTCCCGGGTGGCCACGCGGATGGCGGCGTCCAGGATCTGGCCGGGGGTGTTCACCAGCCCGGGGATGGCCGCGTCGGGACACTGGGTCCAGCACTTGTTGCAGCCCGTGCAGTTGGCCGGAACGAACTCCGGGACCTCGAACCGGATGCCGGTCATGTCCCGGAGCGCGCTCGAGGCCGCGGGCATGGCGCTGAGCGCCGCGAACGGATCGGCGATCCCGTCCTCGCCCTCGGCGTACAGGGCGCACACCTGCTCGTAGAAGCGTCCCGGGTTACCCAGGCCCTCTTCCGCGTCCGGCGAAGCCATGACCGACGGCATCGGAACGAGCGGGAGCTCCTTGCCGACGGCGACCTCGGCGGGCGACTCCGAGTCCACCTCGGCCTCGACCGGCCTCAGCTCCCGGAAGCCGCGCCGAATGACGCGGAAGTTGTCGTCCACCACCTGCTCGCCGAGCTTGCCGAACTTGGCGGCCAGCCGGTCGCGGATTCCCTCGAACAGCGTGTCCTCGTCCAGCTCCTGCTGCTCGGCCACGGAGGACACCGCGAAGAAGGCCCCCATGAAGGCCGCGCCCTGCATGCGGTAGCGCAGGCTGGGGTCGGAGGCCTCCGTGCTGGCGATCGAGAACCCGTCCAGCACGTACATCCGGATGCGACGCTGCAGGATCCGGCGACGCGCCTCCGGTGGCAGCGCTCTCCACACCGCCTCCGGGTCCCGGTCGCTCTGCAGCACGAAGGCCCCGCCCTGGCGCAGGCCGGCGAGCGGGTCGGAGTTGGCGAACACGTTGGGGTCGGGTGAGAGGACCACGTCCACGTGGCGGAGCTCGGCGTTGATCCGTACGGGCTCGGGCGAGAGGGTCGCGTAGAACGTGGTCGGCTGGCCCTTCTTCTCGGAGCCGTACTTGGGATTGGCCTTGACGTTGAGCCCCGCCAGCTCGAACGCGGTCAGGGCGAGGTTCTTCCCCATGGTGATGGCGCCCCACCCGCCCACGGAGTGGATGCGGACCGAGACGGAGCCCCCGGGCATCAGGTCCAGGTCGCCGGCCGAGGTCAGGGCGAGGTCGCCCAGCCTGGGGTAGCTCTCCAGCAGCTTCTCCTGCCAGACCTGGAGCTTGGGGTGGCGGGTGCCGCGGCGCAGGAAGTCGACGCCCAGGTAGAACTGGCGGATGCCCCGCGCGCCGGGCAGCATGTTCTCGACCGCCGCCACCAGGTCCCCGGGCTGGACGTCCCGGCTCCCGAACCCGAAGCCGGCCGCGAAGAAGTCGGGCACATCGTCCGCGCCGACGGCGGGGAGGTTCGGGAAGGGCCGCCGCTCGCCGACCGAAGGGCCGCGTGACGCCTGGCGTCCGGCGGCCAAGGCGCGTCCGTTCTCGGCCGCCTGCGAGAGGGCCGTGCGCAGCTCCCGGAGGATGGGCCCGTCGGCGGCCAGGGGCTGGTCCAGTCGCTCGAGCACCGTGACGCCCTTCTTCCCGGCCAGGAGGCGTGCCACCAGGTCCGAGGGGAAGGGGCGGAACATGGTCATGTCCAGCACGCCGACCTTGAGGCCGCGCTCCTCTCGAAGGTGGTCGGCGACCGCCTCGGCGTTTCCGACGACGCTGCCCTGTCCCACGAGCACCCAGTCGGCGTCATCCAGCCGGTAGCCCGACGCGCGGGCGTAGCGGCGTCCGGTGAGCCGGGCGAACTCCTCCATGGCCCGGTCGGCCAGCTCCGCGACGTGATCGAAGTAGAAAGGTCGCTGCGCTGCCACGCCCTGGGCGTAGGAGTCCTGGTTCTGGACGGTGCCCAGCATGGTCGGATAGTCGAAGTCGAACAGGAGCGGGATCCGGCGCCGCTCCTCGCCGAACACCAGGCGCTGGGCCGGGGTCGGGGAAGGGATCCTGTCGGCCGGGTCGCCCAGGAACTCGCGAACGAGCTCGGGCTCGGGCAGCCGAAGCGACTCGATCACGTGGCTGGTGAGGAAGCCGTCTTGCGCGAGCACGCCCGGGTTCAGCGCCAGCTCGGCGATGCGGTGGGCGATCAGGTTGAGGTCCGCCGCCTCCTGGACGTTCTTCGCGAACAGCTGGAAGAAGCCCGTGTCGTCGATGGCGTGGTAGTCGTCGTGACCGGCGTGAATGTTCAGCGCCTGCTTGGTCATGGCGCGGCAGGCCATGTTGAGCACGTAGGTGAGGCGCTTCCCGGCGGCCGCGTACAGCGACTCGTGCATGTACGCGATACCCTGGCTGGCCGAGAAGTTGGCCGAGCGCAGGCCGGACATGGACAGCCCGGCGGTGACGCCGGCGGCGGCGTGCTCGCCCTCGGGCTCGAAGAACACCAACCGGCGCCCGAACGCGTTCGTCTTGCCGCGCGCCACGGCGGCGGCCCAGTGCTCGCCCATCTGGGTGGCGGGCGTGATCGGGTAGGCCCCGGCCGCCTCGCTGGCCTCGGTCTCGACGGCCGCCACGGCCTCGCTCCCGTCCATGGCCACCAGCCGGCCCGGATAGCGGGCCTCGTCCGCTCCGGCATTCGTGGCAGGCGTCTCGGACCTCGTGGCGGACACCTTCTCGGTCGTCCGCGAGCCCGCGCCCGTCGCGTCCTTCATCGGCCAGATCATCACACCCGCTCCAGTTGTTCGAAGATGTCTCAGGTCGTGCCCGCCGCCGCTCGCGAGCGGCGACCGATCTCACGCGTACGGATCGGGACCACGTCGTCCCGGCTGCCCATCTCCTCCGTCGTTCCAGGCGCCGCGAACTGCCGGCCGATCACCCACTGGATGGCGCCCGTGGGGCAACGGGCCGTCGCTTCGGGACCCGCCAGCTCGTTCCTGGAGTAGTCGATCACCGGCAGGCCGCCCCGCATCTCTATGAGCCCCTCCGCGGCGTCCATCGCGCACCGGCCGCAGGCGTCGCACGCCACCGCGCACAGCTCGGTGGCCGGCTGGCCCTCGAGGAGGTTCCGGCACTGCACGATGAGCCGCTGGCTCATGGGCATGAGAGTGAACAGGTCGAGCGGGCAGGCTTCGACGCAGTCACCGCATGCCGTGCACAGGTCGGGATCCACCACCGGTAGGTCCACGTCGCTCATGCGAATGGCGTCGAAGTCGCAGGAGATGGCGCAGTCCGCGAGCCCGACGCAGCCCCATGGGCAGGCCTTGCCGCCACCGGTCACCGCCACGGCGGCCGCACAGCTGACCGCGCCCTCGTAGATCGCCTTGCGGGGCGCCACGTCCGAGCCGCCCGCGCACAGCAGCCGGGCCACGCGCTTCTCCGCCTCTCCGGCCTCTACGCCCAGGAGGGAGGCCACCGCGTCCCGGTCCTCCGGCCCCATCACGGTGCACTGGGCGGGCGCGATCCGTCCGGCCACCAGTCCTTCGGCGAACGCCCGGCAGCCCGGGAGCCCGCATGCTCCGCAGTTGTTACCGGGCAGCATGCCTTCGGCATCGTCGATGCGCGGATCCTCCCACACCCAGAACTTCCGGTTGACGACGGCGATCGTCCCGCCGAGGAGGATGCCGATGCCGGCCAGGATGCCGATCGGGACGAGCAGCGGAGTCAGGGGCATCGACCGCTCACCCCAGGTCGCGCAGGTTCGCCTGGCGGAGCAGCCATGCGGCCAGGCGGTCGGCCGGCCGGGCAGAATCCCCGCCGCCGCTCGCCGCATGGCCGTTGGTCGAGGGCGCGGCCGGGGCCGCCGCTCCGACGCGGGACAGGGAGGCGAGCTGGGCCAGCTCCTCGGCCTGCTGGGCCGCGCTGATGGCGCCGACCGGCCGGAGGTCGGAGACTTCCGGTAGCTCCTCGACGGCCATGCGCTCGGCCAGGCCCGTCCCCGCAGACGGGTCGTGCGTGAAGCACGCGGCGCCGGAGCCCTCCGGGAACAGCGCGGCCACGGCCGGTCCCTCGAAGTCGGCCAGCCGGCCGAGCTCTTCAGGCTCCTTCGTCTGGACCACGAGGACGCCCGGGGTGATGAGCCGCACGAGCGGCGCCGGCGGCGCCGCGCCCTGGACCACCAGCACCAGCTTCTGCGCACCGTCCAGGAACTCGGCCAGGGCCCCGGCCCGGAGGGTCGCTCCCGGAGTCTCGACCACCAGCGGCGGCGCCAGGCCCCGTTCGGCGCGGTTCCAGGACGGGGGCGGGAAGTGGCTCAGGTGCCCCGCGTGCCCGTTCGTCCGGTGGCGTCCTTCGCGCGCCAGTTCGGCCACCCGCGCCGCTCCGAAGGCGACGCCCAGGCGTCCGAGTCCAGCCTCGACCGCATCGCGGAGGCTCGCTCCCTCGGGGATCGACTCCACGAACATCCGGTCGTCCGCCGCGTCCAGGCTGGCCAGGGCTTCATGAGCCTGCTCGAGCAGCGCGTAGGCTTCTGGATCCAGGAGGCTGTCCTCCGCGAACAGGCCGGCGAATCGTCCGGGGTCCATGATGCGCGAGGCCAGGGCTCCGAGCGCCTGGGGATCCGGAGGGACGCCCGCCGGCTGGCGGCGTCTCTCGAGCTCGGCTCGCACCTCGTCGACCGCGCGTGCCACGGCCGAGCGGAAGCCCTCCAGGGACCCCTGGAGCGCCGAAAGGACCAGGTCCACCCGCTGTTCAGATGGCATGGCGATCCAGCTCCCGGTTCAGCAGTTCCACCTTCTCCCCGGCCGAGCGCGATGGCACCCGGCGGATCACGTCGTAGACGGCCCGCGACGGGTCGCGGAAGAACACGCCCAGGCGGATGGGGTGCTCCGGGTCCGAATCCTCTTCGGCGAGCCGGCGGGCAAAGTCCAGGTCGGAGGGGTCGTGCGGCCGCACGTGCTCGTAGATCTTCTCGAGCCCGTCCACCTGAACCCCGTCCTCGTGGACGAGGAGCTCGATCTTGTCCGGGTCGCGCACCGCGTCGATGAACATGGACAGCGTGTAGTGCGGGCAGCGCTGGAGGACGCGCACGAAGGCGAAGCCGCGGTGCCGATAGGCCGCCCGCAGCGTGGCCTGCAGGTGCTGGGGGATCCACTCTGCGGTCTGGGCCACGAAGGAGGCGTTGGTGATGCCGAGCGTGGCCGTCAGCGGATTGAGCGACGGCAGGAAGCTGCCGTGCGGCTGGGTGTTCGTCCTGTAGCCCTGCGGCGTGGTCGGCGACGTCTGCTTCTTGGTCAACCCGTAAATGTGGTTGTCCAGCATGAGGGCGACCATGTCCGTGTTGTAGCGCACGGCGTGCACCCAGTGACCCGCGCCGATCGAGGCGCAGTCTCCGTCTCCCATGACCGCGAACACGTTCAGGTCGGGACGGTGCAGCTTGACCCCGGTGGCCAGCGGCAGCGCCCGGCCGTGGATGCCGTGGAAGCCGTATGTTCCCAGGTGGTGCGGGAAACGTCCCGAGCAGCCGATCCCGGACACGAACACGGTTTTCTCGGGGGCCAGCTGCTCCTCGCGAAGAAGCCTCTGGCTGGCGGCCAGAACCGAGTGGTCGCCGCAGCCGGGGCACCAGCGCGCCACCGGCCCGGCGTAGTCGTCCAGCTCGAACGAGCGATCCTCCTCCACCGACATGCGGAGGAGGGAGCAGGTCGCGGTGCTCATGCCACACCTCCCGTCACGGCGAGCCGATCTCGGATCACCTCGTGGATGCTGCCCGGGCGGAGCGGCTCCGCCATCACCCGGGTCCAGCAGTCCACGTCCACCAGGGTCTGTGCCCGCAGCAGCCAGGCGAGCTGGCCGCGGCGCCGGTTCTCCGGCGTGATGAACGGATCGTCGGGCTCGTCGCTGTAGTTGATCTCCACGGTCATGACGCGGCCGAAGCGGCCGAACATCTCGGTCAGGCCGGGCGGCAGGGGGGACAGGAACGTGAGGTGGGTCGAGGACACGGACAGCCCCTCGGCCCGCGCACGCTCCACCGCCTCCTCGATGGCCCCCTTGGTCGAGCCCCACCCGACCACGAGCAGGTCACCCGAGCCCTCGCCGTAGATCGGGGGCGGCGTCAGCGTGCTCTGCAGCACGGCCAGCTTGCGGCTCCTCGCGCGGGAGGACCTCTGGTTGACCTGCGGGTCGTACGCGACGTGGCTCTCCTCGTCATGGGCCAGCCCCGTGGCTGTGAACTGCCCGCCCTCCTGACCGGGGATGAAGCGCGTGGACAGGCCCGTTCGCGGATCCCACTCGTACGGCCGCGCTCCGTCGGGAACGGCGCCCTGGTCGGGAGGCGATCCCTGCCACTCGGCCCTCGGCTCGGGCCGCGGGAAGGGCTGCACACCGGTGGCCAGGTTGGCGTCCGAGAGGACGATGACGACGGTCCGGAAGGTCTCGGCGATGCGGCGGGCGAGCACCATCGAATGGAAGCATTCCTCGATCGTGGCCGGTGCCAGCACCACGTGGGGGGCGTCACCCGGCTGCCCGAACAGGGCGGCCAGGAGGTCCGACTGCTCCACCCGCGTCGGGAGCCCGGTGCTGGGACCGCCCCGCTGCACGTCCACGACCACCAGCGGGGTCTCCGTCATGATCGCCAGGCCCAGGAACTCGGTCTTGAGGGCCATGCCCGGGCCCGAGGTGATCGTGAAGGCGGTCTTGCCCGAGAAGGAGGCGCCAATGGCCACGCCGGCCGCCGCGATCTCGTCCTCGGCCTGGTGGAGGATCCCCCCGTAGTCCTGGAAGATCTCGGCCAGGTAATGGGAGACGGAGGAGGCAGGCGTGATCGGGTACATCGACGCCAGCTCCAGGCCGGCCGCGATGGCGCCGAGGGCGATCGCCTGATTCCCGTTCATGACCACCTTGGCCGAGGCGTCGGACGTCGGAGGCACCTCGATCTGGAAGTCCAGGTGTCCTTCGGCCCACCGCATCCCCCGGTCGAGGAGCTCCACGTTGCGGCGGGTGATCTCGTCGTCCTTCTTGGCGAACCGGCGCGCGATGGCGCCCTCCAGGAGCTCCCGGTCCCGGCCATAGATGGCGGACAGCACGCCGAGCGCGAACATGTTCTTGCCGCGCCGGGCGTCGTCCACGACCTCGAGGCACTCCTTTTCCATGGGGACGGGGATGATCCGGTAGTCGGCCGACCCGAGCTCTTCCATGGCCGCGGACCACTGGTCAAGAATGTCCGGGTCGTCGTGCCGCTTCCACATGTCCTCGAGGAGGATCGTGGCGTCGGGGGCCAGGGCGCCGGCCCGGTGACGGGCCAGGAGCACCTGCTCGTTGAAGGCGATGACCAGGTTGGTGTAGTCACCCCAGTTCGTGACCTCCCGGGAGCCGAGCCGGATCCGGTTGCCCGAGGCGCCCGCGGGGCTCCGGGCCGGAGGTTCGATCTCGGCGGGAATGATCTCGACCGTCCACACGCCGTTCCCCATGCGGGCCGAGACGGTGCCGAAGATCTTCCCGCACGTCTGCGCGCCCTCGCCCGAATCGGACACGATCTCTACGATGTGCTGGTCCAGGCGGTGTACGATCTTGCCATCGGCCTCCCGGCCGGCCTGCGCGTCGGCGCGTGGCCGGCCCGTCGCCTTTGCCGGAGCGGCGTCGCCGCGGGTCTCGGTGGGCGTGGTCATGCCTGATTCCTGGCTGAGGTCCTGGGATGCGTGCAGCGATCGAGGGCCGACCCCAACGCGCCCGCTATGGGGGATTTCCCCACAGGGCCATGCGTAGACCGCCCCACGGCGTGCGGGGGATTTCCCGGCTGGTTCGTTCCCGTCGGGCCGGAGTAGCTTGACCTACCGGTCCGCGGCGGTCGTCCTCCGACGGCCGTGCGACCGGACGTAGGAGGCGGGTCGATCGAGCCCGCCGGAGGCCGGGAGCTCCAGGCGAGGGTCCCCCCATGAGGATGTACAGAGCGTACTGCTCGGCTTGTGATCGTCCTGTTCGCGTGATCCCGATCTCCGAGTTCCCCGAGGGGATTCGTCCGGAGCACGCCTCCGAGTCGTCCGTGGTCTGTCTGGACTACGGAGAGGAGTGCACGGGCGCGCTCTGCCCGCTGTTCGAGGTTCCCACCTCCGACATGCGCTCCCTGCTCGAGAGCGCGCAGGCCCTGGAGGGCTCGCGGGGCTCCTGAGAGAGCCCCGTCACCGTCGTAGCGCCGGAGGCCGCGGGGAGACGGCTCCATCGTTCCTACCGCCACCACAGGATCCACCGGCGGACCTCCCGGGCCAGCGACACCCGCCGGCCCATCTCGACGATGCGTCCGGACTCTTCCAGCGTGCTCGCCTCGCCGGACTTCCTCTCTCCCGGGAGGAACTCCAGGTAGTCGAGCCACCGGTCCTCGGGCACCCTCGCCAGCACGCAGTCGCGCGGTCGGCAGAGGTCGTCGTGGGGACAGTGCAGCGCGTCCGCGCTGACCGGCCCGGGCCGGACCGCTTCGAGGTCGACCTCGACCTCCGAATCGCAGCCGGCGCAATAGGCGAGAACCCTGGCCATGGCACCCTCCGAGTCGGGCCGGCCAGGGCGTCGCGAGTCGAAGCGCTCGCGAGGCGATCGGCCGGCGGGGACACTCGTGTTCCATAGAATGGCCCTGGCCTTTCGGAGTGTCTGTAAGGAGATGCCACTACACCTGTGTGGGGAAACACCCCGCAATCTCTGTCGTCCCCCCACCCCCTATCGCGTAGGGAGTGGCCGCGGGCGAGCGACGGGGTTCCTGGCGACCGTGTGCGCCCTCCTGGGGATGGCTGCGGCCGGGCTCCTCGGATCGGCGACGGCGGCTCGGGCGTGGCAGCCCGAACCGCCCTCCCGTTCCGACCTCGAAGCGGCGTTCCGAAACGCCGCACGGATACCGGCGCTCACGAGCCTGCTCGTGGCCCGGGGCGACAGCCTCCTCGGGGAGCGCTACTTCCACGGCGGCTCCGCCGGTCGCGTCGTCAACGCGAAGTCCATCTCGAAGAGCGTGGTGTCGGCGCTGGTCGGCATCGCGGTCGCGGAGGGCAAGCTGGCGGGGACGGATGGGACGCTCGGAGAGCTCCTGCCCGACTATGCTTCCCGGGAGTCCGACCCGCGCAAGCGCGAGATCACGGTGGACGACCTCCTGTCGATGCGAGCCGGACTGGCCACCACCAGCTTCGGCGAGTACGGCGATTGGGTGACCAGCGCGGACTGGATTCTGGCCGCCCTGCGGAGGCCGCTGGAGTGCGAGCCGGGGACCTGCTGGATCTACAGCACCGGCAACTACCACCTCCTGTCGGTGATCCTCACGCGGGCGACGGGCCTGGACACGCGAACCTACGCCGAGCGAAAGCTGCTCGGCCCTCTGGGCATCCCGGCGCGGCCCTGGGACCGGGATCCGCGTGGTTACTACCTGGGCGGCAACAACATGGGATTTACCGCCCGGGAGCTCCTGCGCTTCGGCCAGCTCTATCTGGCGGAGGGGCGCTGGAGGGGTCGGCAGCTGGTCCCGGCGGACTGGATCCGCAGCTCACTGCGGCCGCTCGTGGTCTCGTCGTTCAACGGCTACGACTACGGGTACGGCTGGTGGGGCCGGAAACTGGCGGGGGAAGAGGCCTGGTTCGCCTGGGGATACGGGGGTCAATACGTGATCCTGGTGCCGCGCCTCGCCCTGGTGGTCGTGGCCACGGCGGCGCCGGAGCGGGAAAGAGGCTGGTTCGAGGCCGACCGCGCCCTGTTCGATCTCCTCGAGGCGGAAGTGATCCCGGCCGTGCGTCGCGACCGGTCTCCGCGGATCCCGTGAGGGGCCGGTCCATGCACGTCACGCCGCGGCCTTCCGGTACAGCGCGTTGACCACGACCCGACAGCCGGGATCCATGTCCACCCTCACCGTCTCCGTGGGCTCCACCGGCTCGAGGCCACGCTCCTCCATCGCCCGGTCGAGCTCGTCCGCCACCAGCAGGTAGAGGCGCCCGACCCCGACCACCTCGCGCACGTGCGCCTCGCCGGGCACCGGTCGGACGCCCTCCCCGCGCAGGTCGGTGCCCGGCGCGAAGCTGGCGACCAGGAGGAGGCCGCCCGCAGCCAGGACGCGGCCGACCTCGAACAGGGTCCTCCGCCACTCATCCTCGGAGCGCGCCTGGTGCAGGATCCCCAGGGCCAACACCAGCTCGAAGGAGTCATCCGCGAAAGCGCCAAGGTGGTCCATGGTGCCGACCGATGCGCGCCGCTCGGCCTCGGCCGGATCCAGCACCTCCGCCAGCCGCTGTCGCGTCCTCTCGACCATCGGCTCCGAGGCGTCCAGGGCGTGGACATCGAAGCCCCGCTCGGCCAGGTAGACGGCGTTGCGCCCCGCGGCGCAGCCGAGGTCCAGGACGCGCGTGGCCTCCGGCTCGCTGAAGCCCTCGACGATCTCGACCAGCCTGTGGTCGGGATCGCGTCCGGCGAACTTCTCCACCTGCTCCGGGCGACCCCAGAACTCGTTGGGCGGGTGCATCCTTCCTCCTCGCGTCAGCGCATGGACGGTCGCCCGGGGTACGCGCCAGGCGTCCTCTTGTTTCGGCCGGCCGACTCGGGCCCGGCCCGGTGGGGAAACTCCCCACGCCCGAAGGGAATGTCCGCCCGACAGACGGAGGGGGTTTCACTCGCCAGCTTGAGCATCTCAGCCCACGCCGAGGTGCGTCGATGAGCTACTCGCCCTTCTTCAGCAGCCTCCTCCACTGGACCGCCCGAGGGATGGAGGCCACCGGCACGCTGATCATCGCCCTGGGCGCGCTCGCGGCCACCGCGAACTTCCTGCGGCTGGCCTTCCGTGCGGTCGGCGCCCGCGAGGCGTACCAGGAGTACCGCGTGAACCTGGGGAGGGCCATCCTCCTCGGACTCGAATTCCTGGTGGCCGCCGACATCGTCGGCACGGTGGCCATCGAACCCACCTTCCAGAATCTGGGCGTGCTGGCGCTGATCGTGCTCGTCCGCACGGGGCTGAGCTTCGCCCTCGAAGTCGAGGTGAACGGCCACTGGCCGTGGCAGACGAGCCAGCTGACGCTGAGCTCTTCCAGGACGGAGGAAGCGTCGTGACCGGCTTCGAGGCCCTTCGGGCCCGGATGGTCGAGCGAGACCTCCGGGGACGGGGCATCGCGGACTCGCGCGTGCTGGACGCGATGGGAACGGTGCCTCGCGAGGCCTTCGTCGCTTCCGATCTCCGGGAGTTCGCCTACGAGGATGCGCCCCTCCCCATCGAGCAGGGGCAGACCATCTCGCAGCCGTACATCGTGGCGCGCATGCTGGAGGCCCTCGGCCTTCGGGGAAGCGAGACGGTGCTCGACGTCGGCACCGGCTCGGGGTACGCGGCGGCCGTGCTCAGTCGCATCGCGAATCGTGTCTATACGATCGAGCGCCATGGCCCGCTGGCCGAAGTGGCCCGCCGGCGCTTCCGGGAGCTGGGTTACGACAACATCGAGGTCCGTCACGGGGATGGGTCGCTCGGCTGGCCCGAGCACGCCCCTTTCGGCGGGATCGTGGTGGCGGCCGGTGGGCCGGAGATCCCGCAGCCGCTGCTGGATCAGCTCGCCGAGGGCGCGAGCCTGGTCGTGCCGGTGGGAGAGACGCTCCGCTCCCAGCGGTTGGTTCGGGTGGTGCGACGTCCGGGGGACCGATTCGAGGCCGAGCACCTGGAGGCCGTGCGCTTCGTGCCTTTGGTCGGCGAGGCGGGCTGGCTCCCGGCCGAGCTCGAGGCTTCGGAAGGCTCGACGTCCCTCGAGCCGGTGATGGCGGCGCCGGCGGCGGGTCTCGGGCCCGACCGGCCCCTCGTGCGGCTGCTCCGGGAGTCGAGCGAGCCGTTCGATGACATCGGGGAGGCGGAGCTCGGCTCCCTCATCGAGCGGATCGGCGATGCCCGGATCGTGCTCCTCGGAGAGGCCACTCACGGGACCTCGGAGTTCTACCGCATGCGGGCCCGCATCACCCGCGAGCTCATCGAGCGGAAGGGATTCCGGATCGTGGCCGTCGAGGCCGATTGGCCGGACGCGGCGAAGATCGACCACTACGCCCGCCTGCGGGAGACCCCGCCGCCCGAGTGGACCGCCTTCACCCGCTTCCCGACCTGGATGTGGAGGAACCGGGAGGTGGCCGAGTTCGTGGAGTGGATGCGGAGCTTCAACGCGGAGCGCGAGCCCGGGGACCGCGTGAGCTTCCACGGGCTCGACCTGTACAGCCTGTTCCGCTCCATCGAGGCCGTGCTCGACTACCTGGACCGGGTCGACCCCGACACCGCGCGGGTGGCGCGGGCCCGCTACGGTTGCCTGACGCCGTGGGAGCGCGATCCGGCCGTGTACGGCCGGGCCGCCCTCACCGGGACGTATCGTACCTGCGAGGCGGAAGTCGTTCAGATTCTCCGGGACCTGCTGGCGCGGCGGATGGAGTACGCCGGCCGGGACGGCGAGACCTTCCTGGACGCGGTGCAGAACGCCCGACTGGTGGCCAACGCGGAGCGCTACTACCGGGTCATGTATTACGGATCGGTGGAGTCGTGGAACCTGCGGGACAGCCACATGTTCGACACCCTCTCGACCCTGCTCGCGTTCCGCGGCTCCGAGGCCCGCGCGGTCGTGTGGGAGCACAACTCCCACGTGGGGAACGCGGCGGCCACCGAAATGGGCGCCCGCGGCGAGCACAACGTCGGCCAGCTGTGCCGGCAGGACTTCGGGGACGCCGCGTTCCTGGTCGGATTCGGGACCGACACCGGTACGGTGGCGGCGGCCTCCGAGTGGGACGGGCCGATGGAGATCAAGGACGTCCGGCCCTCCCACCCCGAGAGCTACGAGAGGCTCTTCCACGAGACGGGCCTCGAGGCGGCGCTCCTGCACCTGCGCGAGCCGGCGCGGCCCGAGGTGCGCGGGGAGCTGGAGCCGCCGCGGCTGGAGCGCGCCATCGGCGTCATCTACCGTCCCGAGACGGAGCTGGCCAGCCACTACTTCCAGGCCTCTCTCCCGCACCAGTTCGACGAGTACGTGTGGTTCGACCGGACCCGGGCCGTTGCGCCCCTGATCGGACCCGAGCTCGAGGGGGTGCCGGAGACGTATCCGTTCGGACTCTAGGCCGCGCGCGGCCTCCGTTGGGCGCGCCCAACGCTTCATGCGGCGACCCGTCTCAGGCTCGCCCGGCCGAGCCTTCCAGGAGGGCGGCCGTGTGCCGGGCGATCACCCGCTCCTCATCGGTCGGGACGACGCGGACGACCACCGTGGAGTCCGGCGCAGAAATCAGGGGCTCACCTCGTTCGTTGCGCTCACCGTCCAGCCGCACGCCCAGGTGCTCCGCACGAACGGTGATCCGCGCCCGAATGGCGGGGGCGTTCTCGCCGATCCCCCCGCTGAACACGAGCGCGTCCAGGCCTCCGAGGGCGGCCACCATGGCGCCCAGCTGCTTGGCGGCCAGGTAGCAGAAGAGCTCCACGGCCGCCGCGGCGGCCTCGTCCTGGCCCTCCAGCTCCAGCAGCCGTCGCATGTCCGGAGACGTGCCGGACACGCCCAGGAGGCCGGAGCGCCGGTTGACCAGCTCGTCGAGCCCCTCGACCGACAGGCCGCCCTCCCGCAGGAGATAGAGGAGCACGCCGGGATCGAGGTCCCCGGGCCGCGTGGCCATCATGAGGCCGCCGGCCGGGGTGAAGCCCATGGTGGTGTCCACGGGCCGGCCCTCGAGGAGGGCGGCCAGGCTGGCTCCGCTCCCCAGGTGGGCCAGGACGAGCCGGCGCGGAAGCGCTGCGGTGCCCGCAAGCTCCGCGACCCGTCCCCGCAGGTACTCGTAGGAGAGCCCGTGGAAGCCGTAGCGCACCAGGCGGCGGCCGTCGGGCAGCGCCGGAAGCGGGAGGCGGCGGGCGACTTTCGGCATGCCCCGGTGGAACGCCGTGTCGAAGCAGGCGACCTGCGGGACGTCGCCGTAGGCCCCGGCCGCCGCCCGCAGGACCGACAGCTCCGCGGGCAGGTGATCCGGCGCCAGCGGGACCAGCGCCTCCAGTCCTTCCAGCACCTCATCGGTGACGCGGAGTGGCTCCACGAAGCGCTCGCCGCCGTGCACGATGCGGTGGCCGATCGCATCGGGCCGGCTCCCGAGGGGTCCGCAGGAGGCCGAGGCGGGGCCGGCGAGCCAGTCGAGCACGGCCTCGAGGGCTCGGCGGTGGGGGGCGCCCGCGCGAGCCGATTCCCGGACGGGAGGTGTCGAGACGGGGGTCGCGCCGCGGCTCCCGGGCGCACTCGCCAGCGGCACCACCTCGATGGTCCGGCCCGAGCCGTCCTCGACCCGGAGCTCTGGGTCCGCACCGTCCAGCCCGGACGCCCTACCCGAGAGGAGGCGCTCCTCACGCTCTCCGATCCGGTGGAGGGAGAACCGGAGGCTGGAGGATCCCGCGTTCAGCGTCAGGATCCTGGGGCCGGCCGCCGACGATCGCGCGCGTCGCGTCGGCCCGTGGTCCGGGTTCCCGGACACCATCCGTGCCTCCGTCAGGCTCTCCCTACGCGGGTTTCCGGTACAGCTCGTGGACGAGCCCGATGCGACCGGAAGCGAACCCGTGCGCCGAGCCGGCCATGTACAGGCGCCATACCCGGTACGTGGGCCGGCCCACCATGGAGATGGCCTCCTCTCGGACGGCCTCGAGCCGCCGCACCCAGTGACGGAGGGTGATGGCGTAGTGCTCCCGGAGGCTGGTCACGTCCCGCGTCTCGAAGCCCACCGCCTCGGCCGGAGCCAGGCGCTCGCCCGCCGTGACCAGCTCTCCGTCCGGGAACACGTGGCTTTCGATGAAGCTCGTCCATCGGTGGAAGAGCCGCTCGCGCAAGCGTCGGAGCCACGGCCGGGTGCTGTCCAGGGTGACGATCCCCTGGTCCAGGAAGAGGCCGCCGGGTCGCAGGTGCCGGAAGGCCGCCGAGAAGAACTCGGGCAGGTTCCGATGTCCCACGTGCTCGACCATCCCGACGCTCACGATCGCGTCGAAGCGTTCCTCCTCCGGGAGATCGCGGTAGTCCATGACCCGGATCTCGCAGCGGCCCGACAGGCCCTCCTCGGCCAGCCGCTCCCGCGCGAACAGGGCCTGCGGCTCGCTGAGCGTGATGCCGGTGGCCCGAACACCGAAACGCTCGGCGGCGAAGCGCACGAATCCGCCCCAGCCGCACCCGATGTCGAGGAGGCGCTGGCCCGGCTCAAGAAGGAGCTTCCGGCACAGGAGCTCCAGCTTGGCTTCCTGGCCGCGCTCCAGCGACTCGTCACCACCGGGGAAGTAGCCGCAGGAGTACTGCATGAACGGGTCGAGCCACAGGGCGTAGAAGTCGTTGCCCAGGTCGTAGTGGTAGCGAACGGAGCTCGCGTCGCGGCCGCGCGAGTGCAGCTTGCCCCGTCGGGACGGGCCTTCCCGGGCCCGCCCCTCGGGCCCGGACGAGGCGGCGCGTCGCCGGCGCTCGCCACGTTCCGCGGGGAACCGGCGCAGCTCCGCCGCGAGACGCGCCAACCCCGATGGAGACCACAGGCCGCGGAGCACGGGCTCGACCGTGGCGACCGCCCGCTCCAGGTCGCCCTCGACGTCGCAGTCGCCGAACACGTAGGCTTCGCCCAGCGAGCGCTCGGTGGGAGGCAGGAGCATGCTGCGGAGCGCGCCCGGCCCGGCCAGGACCAGCGTGAAGGGCGCGTCCGGGGGGCCCTCCGTCTCTCCGGTCCAGAAGCGGACCGAGAAGTCGCGCCGCGACGGAGACCCGAACAGATCGTCGAGGATCCTGCGGCTGGGATCGAGATCGGACGGGGCGGCACGGGTGGGCATGTACGCCGCGCCTCCCGTGAGGGGGCGCCGGTGACCCTTTGGAGCGCTGCTGGCGGATGCCTCTCGCATGCTCATCTCCCGCCTGGACGGCCTGCAAGGGCTACACCGGGAAGTCGGCGTCGGACGTTGCGTCGCCTTCCCGGCGTCAGCTCCAGTGCTTGCGGGCGAACGTCTTCGCGCTCTCCTGCCGGGCGTACTCCACCTCGGCGAGCCCCAGGAGACGGAGGATCTGGATGTACATCCAGCCGATGTCGAATTCCCACCAGTGGGCCTTGAACTTGGCCGAGCGTGGGTCGGCGTGGTGGTTGTTGTGGAGCTCTTCTCCCAGGATCCAGATCCCCCAGGGATAGATGTTGTGGCTGTGGTCCCTGGTCTTGAAGTTCCGGTAGCCCTTGGCGTGGCCGATGCCGTTGATCACGCCCCCGAAGATCGGCATCCAGATGCTCATGGCCGACCACACGATGAGCCCGACGAGCGGACCGAACAGGAAGGCATCCAGGAGGAGCATGACCAGGAGGCCGAGGGACCGGTGGCGCGAGTAGACATGGCGCTCCATCCAGTCGTCCGGGCACCCGTCGCCGTACTTCGCCAGGAGCTCCTGGTCCTGCGCCGCCTTCCGGTAGAAGAACACGTTGGCCAGCAGGATCGGCCACAGGCCTTCGACCTCGGGGGAATGGGGGTCACCCTCCCGGTCCGCGAACGCGTGGTGCTTGCGGTGCACGGCCACCCACTCCCGGGTCACGATGGCCGTGGTCAGCCACAGCCAGAAGCGCATGACGTGCTCGGTGATGGGGCTGAAGCTCACGCCCCCGTGGGTCACGCTGCGGTGCAGATACAGCGTGTTGCAGATGTTGGTGACGTGCCCAAGGATCACGATCCACAGGACCGGGACCCACCAGGGATGTGCGAGAACGCCGTAGCCAGGCACGAGCTTCCCCTTCTGCGGTAAATCGAAAAGACGAACGTCCGTCCTCCCGCGTGGGAGGACCACAGCCCGAAACGTACCCACAGTCGGGCGGGAATCCAACCCGGGTCCTTCGGGGCCCTCCGAGGAGCGACGCATGAATCGGACGTCCGGCGGAGATGGCGGCGCCTCCCTCGCGGCGGGTGAGACGCCGTTGGGCACCTCCCTGGTGCGCGCACTGCGGCTGCGCTGTCCCCGCTGCGGCGCACGCGGCATCCTGGAGTCGTGGTTCGATCTCGCCGCCGAATGCCCGCGCTGCGGACTGGAGACGGACCGGGGCGAGGAGGGCCACTTTCTGGGAGCCATGCTCCTCAGCCTCGTGGCGGTGGAGCTCCTGGCCGCGGGGCTGGCGGCGCTCACCATCGTGCTGGCGTGGCCCGCCGTACCCTGGACCGCCATCACCCTCGGGGGTGTGGTCCTGGCGGTCGGGATGCCCGTGGCGATCTACCCCTACTCCCGTCTCCTGTGGCTCGGGGTCGACCTCCACATCCGGCCGGAGGTCGACTGAGGCGAACGGGACGAGGGGGTCAGTGCACGCAGGCCAGGCCCTGGCGCCGGATGTCCGAGATCGTCCCGGGACCCACGCCGGGGACGCGAAGCAGGTCATCCAGGGACGCGAAGGGCTTGACGAGACGCTGCTCGATGATCTGTCGTGACCGGTCACCGCCGACGTGGACGATGCGCTCCAGGTCCGCCCGGTCGGCCGCGTTCAGGTCTACACAGGCACCGACCGCCGGAGGCTCCTGGGCCCGGGGCTCCTGGCGTCCCGGCGGAGAGGCGGGAGATTCTGGGGCGGCCAGGGGACGCCCCAGCCTTCGCACGAGCCCTCGGAAGTCAACGGTGCGCGCGGCGTACACGAGGAGCCCTAGCGCGGCCAGTTTCACCAGGAGGGAAACCAGCTTTCGAATCGACATTCAGTCGCGGCGGCGCCGCCTCTCGATCCAAGCTCGAAGGAGCCGCGAGCCGAACTGGGAGCGCTCCTCCCAGTCGTAGGAGCCCACGATGAGGTCCCACAGGGGCGAGCTCACCCCGAAGTCCTTGTGGTTGTCCGAAAAGTGGTGGCGCATGTGGCCCTTGCCCATGCGGTACATGGCCTCCTCGGTGCGCCCGCCGGGACGGATGAAGTGGATGGCGTAGTGGGAGGAGTCGTAGATGAGGTAGCCCGTCACGAAGCCCGCGAAGAAGGCCGGCGTCAGGTGTGAGCCCAGGGTCAGCATGAACAGCGTGTAGAAGAGGATCGCCAGCGGAATGCTCACCGAGGGCGGCATCACCAGGCGCCGCGGATCGCTCGGGAACTCGTGGTGCACGCCGTGCGCCACGAAGTAGAACTTCTCCCGCCAGCCCTCGAGCGTGGGCAGGATGGGCTCGTCGGGTGAAAGCCGGTGGACCTTGAGCTTGACGGTGCGCTCGGTCTCCGCGGTGGCGATTTCGTGGAAGACGTAGCGATGCAGCAGGAACTCGGCACCCGTCCACGCCATGACGCCGAGCACGGCCAGCCCGGCCGTGGCCGCCACGCTCGTTCCGAGCCACACGCTCCTCCCCAGCATGAACAGCACGAGAGGGATGTAGAGGACGTGCGGCAGCCAGGGCGGTACCCGGGAGAGCCGCTCCATCCAGTCCTTCTCGAACATCCGCACCGTCGGATCGCGGGGAGGCAGTCGGGCGGCGCGCTCCCACATTTCCCGTTCCGGCTCCTGGACCGTAGCAGCTGCCTGTCCGCTCATACGTTCACTCCTGTGAATCACCCCGAGCGGCCGCCTTCGAGGGCGCGGCCGATGCGTCCACTTCGATCCAGACCCGGCCGTCGTGGACGCGGACCGGGAACGTGTCGATGTCGTATCGGGAGATCGAGTCCAGCGATGCTCCGCTCTCCAGGTCGAAGGTGGCGTAGTGCCACGAGCAGATCACCCTCCGCCCGTCCAGCGTGCCCTCGGACAGTGGGCCGCCCGAATGCGGGCACATCTCCTCGGTCGCAAAGAAGGTACCTTCGACGTTGAACAGTGCCACGCACCGCTCCCCGACCTCGAACCTCCGACCGCGCCCGGGCTCGAGCTCGTGCGCGTCGCACAACGGAACGTACGACCGCCCCGGCCCGGGGTCGGGAGGCTGGTGGTCCGCCCGGGGGCGGGCGTCTCGATCGGCGTCCATGGTCTCCGTGGGGACGGGAGTGGCCTTGCCCGGCGCCGCGGGCCGGGCGGCGCGCATCGCGCCAAGGAGGAACACGGGAGAGGTCGCCTGGTTCCCCGGCACGGCCTCAGGCCAGGAGGTCGGCCAGCTCCTCGGCACGATCCAGGGCCGTCGTGCCGTCGGCGGCCCGCACGGTCACGTGCCCGAGCTTGCGTCCCGGGCGCGCCGACTTGGCGTACAGGTGCACGTGCGCTCCCTCCACCGCGAGCATGGCCTCGAGCGAAGGCACCGTCCCGATCAGGTTGTGCATGACGCTCACCCCGACCGGCCGGGTCGTGCCGAGCGGCAGCCCGGCGACGGCGCGCACGTGATTCTCGAACTGGCTGGTCTCGGCGCCCTCGATGCTCCAGTGGCCGGAGTTGTGGACGCGGGGCGCCATCTCGTTGGCGAGCAGACGGCCCTCGTGCTCGAACAGCTCGATGGCCAGGACGCCCACGTAGTCGAGCTTCTCGAGTACGCGTCGTGCGTAATCCTCGGCCAGGGCCTGAAGGTCTGCGTCGACGCCCGGGGCCGGCGCCCGCGAGCGCACCAGGATGCCCTCGTGGTGGACGTTGTGGACGAGCGGGTAGGTCCGGACGGCGCCGTGGCGCCCGCGGACCGAGAGAATGGAGAGCTCCCGCTGGAACGCCACGAAGCCTTCGAGGATGAGCGGTCGTCCGCCCAGCTCCTCCCAGGCGCCGTCGGCGTCGGCGGCGGAGCGCAGGATGACCTGGCCCTTGCCGTCGTAGCCGAAGCGGCGGGTCTTGAGCACCGCCGGCGTGCCGAGCTGCTCGAGGGCGGCGTCCAGCTCGTCCCGGCTCCCGACGGGCTCGAACGGGGCCGTGGGGATGCCGCGCTCCCTGAAGAACCTCTTCTCGACCAGGCGGTCCTGCGCGACGTCGAGGGCGTCCGGCGGAGGATACACCGGGACCCGACCGGCCAGCCGATCGGCCGAGGTCCGGGGGACGTTCTCGAACTCGTAGGTGACCACGTCCAGGCCGTTCGCGAACGCGTCCAGGGCCTCGGGGTCGTCGTAGTCGCCCCGCACGTGCTCGGCCACGTCGCCCGCGCTGGCGGCGGGCTTGGGCTCGAGTACCCGGAACTCCAGGCCCAGCGGGTAGCCGGCCAGGGCCAGCATGCGCCCCAGCTGGCCGCCTCCGATGATGCCGACCTTCACGAACCCTCCGGCAGCTCGGAATCCTCGAGCACGGCCCGGGTCTGTTCGGCCCGGTAGGCCCTGAGGCGCTCCCGGATCCCGGGATGCGAGCTCCCGAGGATGGAGGCGGCCAGGAGCGCGGCGTTGACGGCGCCCGAGCGGCCGATCGCCAGCGTTCCCACCGGGACGCCCCGCGGCATCTGCACGATCGAGAGAAGAGAGTCTACGCCGTTCAGGGCGCGCGACTTCACGGGCACGCCCAGGACGGGCAGCACGGTCTTGGAGGCGGTCATGCCCGGGAGGTGGGCGGCCCCGCCCGCGCCGGCGATGATCACCTCCAGGCCGCGCTCCTCCGCCGTCGCGGCGTACTCGAACAGGAGATCCGGCGTCCGGTGGGCGGACACGACCCGGGTTTCGAACGGCACGTCCAGCTCCTCCAGGACGCGCACGGCGTGCTCCATCGTCTCCCAGTCGGAGGTGGAGCCCATGATGATCCCGACCAGCGCGTTCGCCATCGGCCTCCCCGCTTCCGTTCGCGTCGTCCCCGGCTCGTCCGGAGTCCAGGGCGCCATGGTACGTCGACGGTCACACCCGCTTCAAGACCGGTGCCGACACCGGGTCGCCCTCGCGGCGGCACCCTCGCCGCCGCGCCCCGTCGCGCGTATGCTGGATCGCCGATCGATCCGTCCCGAGGAAAGAGGGAGTGGAGCCATGCGCATGAAGACCGGAGTCCGATGGAGCTCTTGGCTCACTCTGGCGTCGGCGGTGGGAGTCGTCACCCTGGCCACCGCCTGCGAGCCGGCCGTCCGGGCCGCCGAGCGGCCGGCCGCTACCACCAGCTTCCGGGTCACTTTCCCGGACTCGCTCCGGTCGAAGCCGGTCACGGGCCGCATGTTCGTGGTCATCAGCCGGGACTCGTCGCCCCCGCCCCGGCTGCAGGCCGGCTCCTTCGTGCAGACGGTCCCCATGTTCGCCGTGGACGTGGACTCGCTCGCCCCGGGCGAGGCCGCCACGATCGACGGATCCACGCCGGGCTATCCGCTGAAGGCCCTCTCCGACCTGCCGCCGGGCGACTACTTCGTGCAGGCGCTCCTCAACGTGTACACGCAGTTCCACCGCTCCGACGGGCACACGATCTGGGCCCACATGGACCAGTGGGAGGGGCAGCAGTTCAACACGTCGCCCGGCAATCTGGTGAGCGACGTGCAGAAGGTGCACCTGGACCCGTCCAGCGGGTGGAGCGTCTCCCTGGAGCTCCGGCACGAGATTCCACCGATCCGGGTGCCGCCCGACACGAAGTGGGTGAAGCGGGTCAAGATCCAGAGCGACCTGCTCACGAAGTTCTGGGGCCACCCGATGTACATCGGGGCCACGGTGCTGCTGCCCGAGGGCTACGACGAGCACCCGGACGTCCGCTACCCGGTGGTGTTCGAGCAGGGGCATTTCGGACTGGGGGCGCCGTTCGGCTTCAGCCCCGACAGCCAGCCGATACCCGCGTGGGCAAGGGGCATGCTCGGGAGCCTGAACCGGGAGTCCGGCCACCAGTTCTACCGGTCCTGGACCTCGCCGGGCTTCCCGCGCATGATCGCGGTCACCTTCCAGCATCCGACGCCCTACTTCGACGACTCCTACGCGGTGAACTCGGCCAACGACGGGCCGTACGGTGACGCGATCATGAAGGAGCTCATCCCCTACCTGGAGAGCCACTTCCGCATGATCCGTCAGCCGTGGGCGCGCACGCTGACCGGCGGGTCGACGGGCGGCTGGGAGTCCATCGCGCTGCAGATCTACCATCCCGACTTCTTTGACGGCACGTGGACGCTGTATCCCGACCCGGTGGACTTCCGCTCCTACGACATGGTGAACATCTACGGGGACTCGAGCGCCTTCGTGTTCCAGCACGGCGAGCCGGGCGGGCTCCCGTTCGCGCCGATCACCACCTGGACCCACCCCGAGCGTTACATCATGCGCCTGGCGGACGGCCAGCCCGTGATCTCCGTGCGGGAGTTCAGCCAGCTCGAGGCGGTCCTCGGGAGCCACGGCCGCTCGGGCCAGCAGCTCAACGCGTGGGAGGCCGTGTTCGGGCCGGTGGGGGAGGATGGCTACCCGAAGCCGCTGTGGGACAAGCGCACCGGGCACATCGACCACTCGGTGGCCGCGTACATGAAGGAGCACGGCTACGACCTGCGGGCCTACCTGGCCTCGCACTGGTCCGAGGTCGGACCGAAGCTGGAGGGGAAGATCCACGTCGACGTCGGCGACGCCGACAACTTCTACCTGAACCTGGCCGTCTACCGGCTGCAGGCGTTCATGGACTCGACCTCCAACCCGCACGTGCCGGGCACCTTCCACTTCGGGAGGCCGGAGAAGAGCCACGGGTGGCAGCACACGACCACCGCCGGGATCCTGCGCGAGATGGAGCGCCGCATGGTGTCCCAGGCGCCGAAGGGCGCTCCGATGGGCTGGCGCTACCGGTAGGCGAGGAGGCCGCGACGGCCAGCCCCGGTCTCCGCTCCGGAGGGCGCACGGAGGCCGGGCCGGCCCGATTCACCGCCGGCGTGACACCCACCAGCGGCCGGTAGCCAGGACCCCGGAGCTCTCCGTGCTCGACTCGAACGTCCCCACGATCGAGTCGCCGCTCACCACGCCCCGGAAGCTCGTGAGGAGTACGGCGCCCGTGTCGGGGTCGCGGTAGGGATCCAGGCAGCCGCGGATGCGTCCGTCGCTGACGCCCACGAAGCGGATGGTGAGGAAGCGGGGAGACCGGGTCTGGTCCACCTGCGTGCCGCTCCGGTCGCGCTCCAGGGCATGGAGCGGCTCGCTGCGACCCGACGGGATCATCTGAACGTCCCCACGCGCCGTGTCGCTCCCCGCGCGCAGCTCGAAGGCGATGGACCCGTAGCGGCCGGTGTACTGGCTCTCGTAGCGGCCGGCCCACCGACCGGACAGCCTCTGGATGGCCGGCGTCTCGCCCGTCACGGGGACGGGCGGAGACGCGGTGGCGCACGCGGTGACCAGGAACAGGGTCACGGCCGATCCGGCCCGTCTCATCGCGCGTCTCATCGGCACCTCCTCGTTTCGGGTCCGGAGACGGTCCGGCGCGGGCCCCGCCCCGGCTCCCGAGATTACCTCCGCATCCTCACGCTACGCGTCCAGACCGCGTCGTACTGTCGGGAATAGGTGGAAAGACGCGTGGGGAGGTCGACCCGCGTCTCCGTGGGGCAGAGAGGGCGCCCGGTGCCCGCCGGGCACCGTATGGAACCGAGGAGCGCCTGCAGGACCGACCCCGTCGGACCCCTCCGGTGTATAGCTGGCTGCCCTGCCGCGTCCGCCTCGGCCGAGGCCCGCGGGCCGGCACGAGGGCCTGACGAAGCCACAAGTGGAGCGATGCCATGGCTGCCACCCGACCGACCGTGCACGGACTTCATCACGTCACCTCGATCGCCGCCGCCCCCCAGGAGAACCTGGACTTCTACGTCGGCGTCATGGGACTTCGCCTGGTCAAGCGGTCCGTGAACCAGGATGCGCCCGGCACCTACCACCTGTTCTACGCCGACGAGGCGGGCACGCCCGGCACCGATCTCACCTTCTTCCCGTGGCCCGACATGGCGCCGGTGCGCGAGGGGTTCGGGCAGGCGCGCGAGGTCCAGTTCGGTGTCGCCCCCGGGAGCGCCGGGTGGTGGCGCGAGCGGCTCGAGTCGCGCGGCTTCGAGGCGGGCACCCCGGCCCCCCGCTTCGGAGAGTCGACGCTGCCGCTCCGGGATCCGCACGGCCACCGTATCGCCCTGGTGGAGACGGAGGACGAGCGTCCCTGGATCCCCTGGGAGGGCGCCCCGGTTCCGGCCGAGAGACAGCTTCGCGGGATGCATGCCGTGTGCATGGTCGTGCGAGAGCTGGCTCCGACGCGCCGCGTGCTGGAGGACGTGCTCGGCTTCGAGGAGGTGGGCGAGGAGGACGGGTGGAGGCGGTTCGGGGTCGAGGGCGGGGGCTCGGGCCGCTGGCTCGAGATACGGGAGGAGCCGGACGCCCGGCTCGGCCGTTGGGGAACGGGGGGCGTCCACCACGTGGCCTGGCAGGTCGAGGACGACCGGGAACAGATGGCGCTGCGGGAGCGGCTGGTGGACGCCGGCCTGCAGGTGACGCCCCCCATCGACCGCTTCTGGTTCCGGTCCGTGTACTTCAAGGAGCCGGGCGGGGTGCTGTTCGAGCTGGCCACGATGGGCCCGGGTTTCGAGCGCGACGAGACCCGTGACGCACTGGGCGAGAGCCTCATCCTCCCCCCGTGGCTCGAGCCGCGGCGGGCCGCGATCGAGTCGGCGCTGCCGCCGCTGGAGGTACCTGCGTCCGTCGGTGCATCGGAGCCCCCGGCGGCCCGGGCTCCCTGAGCCCGTGACACCGGGGCGCGGCCCTCGAGACTAGGGCGCGCCGAACGCCCTCCGGATCTTCGGTTCCAGGAGGAACGCCTCTCGGGGCTCGTCGAGCAGCAGGCTGTCCCGGGCATCCAGCGGCAGGGCGCTCTCGGGAGCGAGGCCGACGACCTCGCTCGACCGAACGCCGACGCCGCGCGACGCGGCGGCCGCCCGCACCGCCGCGAACACCCGGGCGGGTGACGTGACCGCCGGGTCCAACAGGTTGGTCGATACCTGGGCCCGCTCCGCCACCCGGAAGCCGAGGGCCTGGACCGCCGGCAGTCCGCCACTCGAAGTCCGGATCTCCCGCGCGATGCCCCGGGCGACGGCCACGTCGTCCGTGTCGAGCAGCACGTTGTAGGCGACGAGCAGGGGCCGGGCTCCGACCGCCGTCGCGCCCGCCGTGGGGTGGGTCCGCCGTTCCCCCAGGTCCGGCGCGAGGCCAGGATCCCGTGCGATGCCATCCCGGAGCGCCTCGAAGCCGCCGCGACGGAAGGGAGCCGGGACCACCCGGTCGGGGCGCCGCGCCGCGAGACCGTACAGGAACACCGGGATCCCGAGCTCGGCCGCCACCCGTTCGCCCACCCGGTCGGCCAGGCGCACGCACTCGTCCACCCCGGCGGCCCGCAGGCCTCCGAGGTCGAGTCGGTCCAGGGGCACGAAGGGCACCACGTCGGCCGCGCCGATGCGTGGGTGTTCGCCGCGGTGGCCGGCGAGGTCGATCCGCGCGGCCGCCTCGCGGACCAGCGCGAAAGCGGCCTCGGCCACCGCCGGGGGGGGGGCCACAAAGGTGTAGACGGTCCGGTGGTGCCACGGGTCCGAGTCCACGTCCAGGAGTGCCACACCCTCCACGGAGCGGATCGCGTCCGCCACGGCGGAGATCACGTCCGGATCGCGCCCTTCGCTGAGGTTGGGCACGCACTCGACCAGGGGCTGGTCCGTCCGACGGGCAGGCTCGACCGTGGCCATGGGGAAAGCTACCGGCTGTATCCGAGGGTAGCCATGAGGATCTCCTCCAGGCGCCGGGCGCGGGCGGCCGGGATCTCCGGCCGGACGACGCCGTGCCGCCACACCCCGCGGCCCACGACCTCGCCGTCCAGGGCCACCGCCACGTTGCCCGCCCCGCCCTCGACGTCGGCCGGGAGCGGCGCGCCCTCCAGGAGTCGGAGACCGTCCTCGAGGCCGAGCCGCACGACCCGGCGCCCCACGTCGGGTCCCAGCCACCGGAGGCCGTCGTTCGTGGGCCGGAACCCGTACCGGCGGTCCGTGCGCATGACCCGCACCCCGAGCGACACGAAGCGCCAGTCGGGCGAAGCCTCCCAGGCCTCGAGCGGCCACGCGTCGACCGTGTGTCCCCACAGGCTGTTGCCCCGAACCATCCACCCGGTCGCTTCCAGTCGCTCGGCGGCGACGCCGAAGCTCGTCGCCAGGCGAGCCTTCCCGTCCTCGACCCGACGCGCCGCCTCGGCCGGGGCCGGCTCCTCGCCCGGAAAGCCGGCCGGGACGGGCGTCCAGCCCGGGGCGTGGTCGTCGGACGCGCGCTCTCCCGGTCCCGACTTCCGGAGGCGCGCCATGAACAGCCCTCCCGAGTCCAGGTGGTGGGGATACAGGCGCCAGGCGAGCTCGAGCTCGGGATGGAAGCGGCGCCCGTCGAAGGCGGTGAGCCCGGGGGCGTGGGGCACGTCGAGCCCGATCGGCTCGAGCTCCACGGGCAGATCGCCCAGGACGGCGTCGATCACGGCCTCGTTCTCCTCGGGGGCGAACGTGCAGGTGGAGTAGAGGATCCTGCCACCCGGGCGGGTGAGCCCGATGGCGCGCCGGAGCAGCGACTCCTGCAGCGCCGTGGCGTACTCGTGGAAGGACTCGGAGGGCGCGTCCACGTCTCCCCCCTGGCGGCGGACGTTGCCCTCGGCCGAGCAGGGCGCATCGACCAGGACCCGGTCGAATCGGGCGCCACCGGGAAAGGCGCGGCCGTCCGCGGCCATGCACAGGACGCCGGAGTGGCCGAGCCGGTATACGTTGCCCAGCAGGGCCCTGATGCGCTTCTCGTCCCGGTCGGAGGCCACCAGGCAGCCACGCTCCTCCATCAGGTCCGCCAGGTGGGTGGTCTTGCCGCCCGGCGCGGCGCACAGGTCGAGCGCGCGCTCCCCGGGCCGCACGCCCAGGGCGGGGGCGGCCACGGCCGTGCTGGCCTGCTGGATGTAGAAGTGGCCCATCCAGTGCTCGAGCGTCTTACTGATGGGGCGGGGCTCGACGCGAACGTGGAAGACATCGGGCAGACCGGGGACCGGCTCCAGCCCGTATCCCTGCTCCTCCAGCCGCTCGATCAGCTCCGACGTCGCCACCCGGCCGGTGCGTACGCGCAGGGTGGTCGGCTCGGGTCGCTCGAGGGCGGCCCGGAACCGGGTCGGGTCGGGGATGATCTCCAGGTAACGATCCAGCGCCATGGGCCGAGGGCTAGCCTCGCGCCGGGACGAGGGCAAGTCGTCCGTGCTGCCGGGTAGGGAACATGATGCGAGCGCACGAGTCCGTTCGACCCGGAATCGGCCGGCAGCGGGAGCGCGGCCGTCGCCCCCGTGGACGCGGTCCGGTGCCGCCGCGGGAGCCTTCCGCCGCGTGGAGGCGAACCGCCGCGATCGGCGCCGCCTGCGTCGCGGCCGCGTGCGCCTCGGGCGGAGCGGGCGGGGGCCGCGCCCGGGTCGGACCCGGGGCATCGGCCGTGCGTCCCGTGGCCGCCGGCGCCGGAACGGCCGCGGAGTGCCCCCCGGCGAGGGAGGGGCGCGGCGTGCCAGCGGAGCTCCGGGTGGCGGCCCCCGGCCCCATCGCCGCGGCCGACGCTCCGTCGCCTCGCTCGGCCGCCGAGCGGATCGCCTTCCGCCAGATGTACGGGACCCTGCTGCGCGCCGACTGCGCCGGACGCATCCGTCCCGGTCTGGCGGACGCGTGGCGCTCCGCCGACGGGGGCCACCGGTGGACCTTCCACCTCCGGGGGACCGCCCGGTTCTGGGACGGCACCCAGGTCACGGCCGGAGACGTGGTGTGGAGCTGGCGGCGCCTGTCGGAATCCCGGACCGCGTCGGGCGCGGAGGGCGGCCTCGCCCTCGACGGCCCCACGCTCCTGGACGTGCCCCCGGCCCTTCCCGACAGCGTCGTGACGGTGGATGCGGCCACCCTCGAGGTGTATTACGGAGACGCCCCTTCGGCGGCGGCCTTCGCCGATCCCCGCCTGGCCGTGCTGCGCGCCGGCGCGGGGATCTGGCCGCTGGGCAGCGGGCCCCTCCGGCCGGTCTCGCCGTCCGGGGCGGACTCCGGGTCGCTCGTTCTGGGACCCGCCCTCGGCCCTGGACCCACCGTCATCCTGCTCTCGGGAGTGGGGGGGCAGGAGGGCGACGAGCGCGACCTCCTGGACGCCGGCGTCGACGTGGTCCTGACCTCCGATCTCCGCACCCGGCGGTACGCGGAGACGCTCCCGGGCTACGCCGTCCTCCCGGCGCCGTGGTCCCGCACCTACGCCCTCGCCGTGCCTCGCGCATCGGAGCGGGACGGAGGGAGGCCGGACCCCGCGCGCGCGGACACCGCCGCGTACGGGGCGCGGGCGGAGAGCGAGGCGCTCGACGCGCTGCGCGTCTCCCTGGCCCGGGACGCGGTCCGGGAGGAAGCCGTGCCCGCCGCGCCCCTGGTTTGGCGGACGCTCCCGGCGTGCGCGTCGGACCCACCGGTCCGGGGCGGTCGACGCAGCGGGCGGCCGCCCCGACTCGCCTTCTCCATGGCGGACGGGCCGGCCCGCGACCTGGCCGACCGACTCGTGGCCCTGGCGTCCTCGCCGCAGGAGACGGGTCCCGAGGGGCGGGCCGCGTCCGGCCTGCTCGGGGCCCAGCGGGGTCTCGACTGGCGTACGCTCCCCCTCGTGGGCCAGGTGCTCGACGTCTCCGTGCGCGCCGCGGAGGAATCGGCTTACATCGTGACGCTGCCGCGGCGGGTCCTGGACCCGTGCGCCGCGCGGCGTGCGCTGGCCGCCGCCCTCCCGTGGCTGGCGGGGGAGGGGGCGCTCGTGCCGCTGGTCGACACGCGGCCGGCCGTGTTCGTCCGGGACCAGGTGACCGGTTTGACCGTCGACTTCGACGGGACCCCCCGTCTGGACCGCGCCGGCCGCCGGGCGGATGGGGGAGGGCGGCCTTGAGCTTCCGGACTCGCCTGGCGCTGGCTCTCGCGGTCCTGGCCCTGGCGCCCCTGCTCCTGTTCGGGCTCGGCGTGCGGGGCCGCGTGCGCGCCGACCTGGCCAGCCGCTACCGCAGCGAGACCGGGGCGCTGGCCGAGGGCCTCCGGGTCGAGCTCGGTCGCGACGGGCGGGAGGTCGAGGATCGCCTGCTGGCCATGGCCGACGCCGCTCGTCGCGACAACCGCCTGCGGCTGGCCCTGGGCGGGCGCGCCGCCGGGGACCGCGCGTATCTCCTCGACTATGCCGGGCGGGCGATGCGTCTGGCCGGCCTCTCGATGCTCCAGCTCCAGGACTCCGACGGCACCGTGCTCAGCTCCGGGCACTTCCGGAACGAGTTCGGTCGGCGGGAGCCGGGCGTGGCCGCACGGATCGAAGGCTCCCCGGGCGGCACGGCCCTGCTGCGAGCCTCTGCCCCTTCCGGTCCCTTCCTGGTCCTGGCCCGGATCGCCCCGGTGCGCGTCGGGAGCCGGTCCTTCGTCCTGGTGGGAGGCGTCGCCGTGGACTCGGCTTTCCTGGTCCGGCTCGTCCCCGGCCGCGAGGTGGGGCTGCGGCTCTCCGTCCCCGGCTCGTCTCCGCTGAACATGCCGCCGGGGGAAGGGGCGTCGAACGATCCCGGCGAGACGCGCGTCGTGGAGACGATCCGCATTGCCTACGTGGCGGCCGGCACGGCCGCGTCCGACGCCGGCGCTCCGGCCGTCTCCGACCCCCGGGCGCGCTCCGGGGCGGGCGGCGGCTCCGGCCCCCTCGCCGCGGGGCCGGATCTCGAGGCGACCCTGACCGTGAGCCGGTCCCTGGAGCCCCTGCGGGCCCTCCGCCGCGGGATCGACGTGTGGTTCGCCCTGGCCCTGATCGCGGTGGCGGCGGCCTCGGTCCTCTTCGGCCTGTGGCTGGCCGCGCGGCTCAGCCGTCCTCTGGGGGAGCTGGCACGAGCGACCGCCCGGCTCGACCTGGATCGCCTGGAGGCGAGCTTTCCTACGGAACGCCCGGACGAGATCGGGACGCTGGCGCGGGGACTCCAGGAGCTCACCGGGCGTCTGCGCGCGGGAGCGATCCGGCTACGCGAAGCCGAGCGCCGGGCCACGCTCGGTGAGATCTCCCGTCAGGTCAATCACGATGTCCGCAACGGGCTGACGCCGCTGCGCCACGTGGTGCGTCACCTGGCCGAGGTGGCGGAGCGGGAGCCGGATCGCCTGGCCTCGGTGTTCGAGGAGAGGCGAGATTCCCTGGAGGGCGGCCTCGGCTACCTCGAGACGCTCGCCACCCGCTATGCGCGTCTCTCCTCCCGGCCCGAACCGCGTCCCACCGACGTGGGTGCCCTGGTCGAGCGGACAATGACCGAGGCCGGAGGGTCGGGGGCGGAGTTTCGATCCGAGGTCGAGTCGGGGCTCCCGCCGGCGCTGGCCGATCCGGTGGCCCTCCGGCGCATCCTCGAGAACCTGGTCCGCAACGCGGTGGAAAGCTTCGGCCAGGGGACGGGCAGGGTGTGGGTCCGGGCCCGGGCCGGCTCGACTCCCGGCCGGGTGCGCGTCGAGGTCGAGGACGACGGGCCGGGGATGACCACGGAGGACCGGGAGCGCATGTTCGAGCAGTTCTACACGACGCGCCCCGAGGGGGCCGGCCTCGGCCTGGCCATTGTCCGGCGCCTGGTGACGGACATGGAGGGGACGATCGAGGTGGACAGCCAGCCGGGACGCGGCACGCGATTCGTGGTCGAGCTGCTCGCCGCGGCGGGCCCGGAGGAGCGGCCGGAGGAGGGAGCGTGACCCGGGTCCTGGTCGTCGACGACGTCCCGGCCGTGGCGGAGCAGTACGCCTACGACCTCCGGAGGCTGGGCGAGTTCCGCACCCTGGTCGCCACCGGGGGACGCGAGGCGCTCGAGCTGCTGGCCTCGGAGGCGGTGGACTGCGTGGTCCTGGACCTCGAGATGCCGGGCGTCGACGGCTTCGACGTCCTCACGGCCCTGGCCCGCCAGGGCCGTGACGTGCCGGTGATCGTGTACACCGGCACGGGCGACTACGAGCGCTGCGCGCGCGCCATCCGCCTCGGCGCGTACGGGTTCATCGACAAGGCCGAGCCGGTGCGCCGCGTGGTGCAGGAGATCCGGGGCGCGCTGGAGCGCGGCCGGCTCGCCGCCGAGGTCGAACGCCTTCGCGATCGGCTCGACGACGACGCGGGGCTGCTCGGCACCAGCGGCGCCATGCTGGAGCTCAAGGAGCGCATCGCCCGCCTGGCGCCGATCCCGAGCCCCGTTCTCGTCCTGGGCGAGAGCGGTACGGGCAAGGAGCTGGTGGCGCGCCGGCTCCACGACCTGGGCCGGGCCGGGGGGACGCCGTTCGTGGCGGTCAACGGCGCCGCGCTCCCGGAGAACCTGGTCGAGAGCGAGCTGTTCGGGCACGAGAAGGGCGCCTTCACGGGGGCGGACCGGCTCCGGGTGGGGGCGTTCGAGGCCGCCGATCGGGGCACCCTGTTCCTGGACGAGGTGGGGGAGCTGACCCCCGCCACGCAGGCCAAGCTCCTGAGGGTACTCGAGCAGCGCGAGCTCACCCGCGTCGGAGGCACCCGTACGGTGGAGGTCGAGTGCCGGGTCGTGGCCGCCACCCACCGGGATCTGGAGCGCGACGTAGCGGACGGACGTTTCCGGGACGACCTGTACTACCGGCTCAACGCGCACGTGCTGCGAGTTCCGCCGCTCCGGGAGCGACTCTCCGACGTCCCGCTCCTGGCCGATCACTTCCTGGCCGTCACCTGCGAGCGCTTCGGGGTCGCGGCCCGAAAGCTCGGGCCGGAGGCCGCCGACCGGCTGTGCGCGTACGAGTGGCGGCGCAACAACGTGCGCGAGCTTCGCAACGTGGTCGAGCGCATGGTGATCGCGGGCGACGGACCCGTGGTCCGGGCCGAGGACGTGCCCGCCGACCTCCGGGCCGGCGTGGAGGAATCCGGCGGCGACCTCCTGCCCGTCCACCCGGAGGGACTCACCTACCAGGCGCTCAAGGAGGAGGCCGAGCGCCGCATCGTCCTCGGGGCCCTGCGTCGACACGACGGCCACGTGACGGAGACGGCACGCGCCCTCGGCCTGGCCGACCACGCCAGCCTCCTGAAGATCATGCGCCGGCTGGGGATCGAGCGCGGCTGAGCCCGGGTCCCCCGCCGGTCGGTGAATGTGTCCATCCGGACACGTTCGGCCCCCGCGGCCCGTGTCCGTCTGGACACATCGACGGCATCCTCCCTCCGTTTCAACGATTCCCAACTCCATATGTAACAACGTTCTGCGTCGTGCTACGCTCGATGCCCCTGCGGGTGGCGGCACGCTTGCCTTTCCACGTCCCCGATCGCGTGAAACGCACACGGCGCCTTCGGGCGCGGAACGAGGAGGGCACCATGACGAACACGAGCAGGCGGAGCGGCGAGCGGGACACGGGGTTCCGCGCGAGGGAGGTGCGAAAGGGGCGCACGTGGCACGGGACCGGGTCCTGGATCCGGCACGCCGGAGCCGGGCTGGCGGCGGCGCTCATCCTGGCGGGCATGCAGGCGTGCGGGGGGGACGGACCTCCGTCTCGCCACCCGCTCGGCGAGACGACGGCCGGAGGCCCGGAGTCGGCCTCCGTGGTCGCGCGGTCCGTGTCCAGCGTCACGACCGCCCCGGTCGAGGCCGCGGCTCCCGGCACGCCCGGCGTCACGGCCGGCGGATCGGGGCCCGTGGAGGCATCGCCGACGAGCGGGGCGACGGGACCGGTCAGCTACGCCCGCGCGGCGGCCGCGTACGGGGACGGGCGCTACGACGAGGCGGTGGCCCTGTTTCGGGCCTACGCCGACCGAAAGCCCGACAACGCGTGGGGTCACTACATGCTGGGGCTCTCCTCCTGGAAGGCCGGACGTCCGCAGCTCGCCGAGGAAGGGTTCCGGGCCGCCCTGGACCGCGATCCGGACCACGTCAAGAGCCTCGTCAACCTGAGCCGCGTGCTGCTGGAGGAGAACCGGCCGGATGACGCCTCCACGAGCATCGAGCACGCCCTCCAGGTCGCGCCGGAGGACCCGGCCGCCCTGCGGGTGGCTGGCAACGTGCGCACGGCCCAGGGGCGTCTCGAGGACGCCGAGGGGCTGTACCGGGAGTCGGTGGTCAGGGACCCGGGCCAGGCCTGGACGCTGAACGACCTGGGCCTCGCTCTGGTGCGCCTGGGCCGCTACGAGGACGCGCTGGCGCCACTCGCCCGGGCCGTTTCGTTGCGCCCGCAGGAGCCGACCTTCCACAACAACCTCGGGGCGGCGCTGGAGCGGACCGGGCACCCGGACCAGGCGGCCGACGCCTACCGGGCGGCCCTCGAGGCCGCGCCCACCTACCAGAAGGCGGAGATCAGCCTCGAGCGCGTCAAGGACCGGAAGCCCGGTGTGGGGATCACGCCCGTCGACCTGGCCGCCCTGGCCGAGACGTTCACGGTCGCATCGCGGGCTCCGGCCCGCCCCGACAGCACGGGCCTGTGACGGCCCCCGCGCGCCGGCTCGACCCCGGGCCGGCGCGCGGCTATGGTGGGGGCCATGTGTGGCCGGTATACGTTGCGGCATTCCGAGTCCGATGTCTCCGAGGCCTTCGATGCGCTGGGGCCGGAGCTCGGGCTCGTGCCGCGCTTCAACATCGCTCCGACGCAGGACATCGCCGTGGTGCGACTCGGCCCCGGAGAGGATCCGCGCCGGGAGCTGGTCGCGGTGCGCTGGGGCCTCCTGCCCGGCTGGGTGAAGGATCCCGACGACTTCCCGACCCTCATCAACGCCCGGGCCGAGTCCGCCCTCACCAAGCCCTCCTTCCGGGAGGCGTTCCGGCGGCGGCGCTGCCTGGTCCCGGCCGACGGGTTCTACGAGTGGAGGAAGACGGCCGACGGAAAGCAGCCGTGGTTCATCCACCGTGAGGACGACGATCTGTTCGCGTTCGCGGGGCTGTGGGAGCGCTGGGAGCGGGGCGGTCGCCGCGTGGATTCGGCCACCCTCCTCACCACGGCCCCGGGCGAGCTGCTGAAGGCGCTCCACGACCGCATGCCGGTGATCCTGCCCGGCGAGCGCTGGTCCGCGTGGCTGGACCCGGACCTGGAGGCCCCCGAGGCCGAGCGCATGCTGGACTCCCACGAGGAGGGGCTCGAGGCGTTTCCGGTGAGCCGGCACGTCAACAGCCCGGCGCACGACGATCCTGCCTGCGTCGTGGCCGTGGAGCCGGGCGCTTGATCCGATCCCCGCTGGCGCTCGGCGCCGTGATCGCGCTGGTCACGGCGCTGGCCTTCTGGCTCGACCACAGGGTGCCGGCCCTGTCGCGGGTAGGCGCGTCCCTGATGGTGATCGTGTTCGGGGCCGTGCTCTCCAATCTGGGTCTGGTGCCGCTGCACTCCCCGGTGTACACGACCGTGTCGGGACCGATCACCTCCCTGGCCATCGCGTGGCTCCTCCTGGCCGTGCACATCGGAGACCTGCGCAAGGCGGGGCCGCGCATGTTGGGCGCCTTCGGTCTGGCCGTGTTCGGGACCATCGTGGGCGTGGCCGTGTCCACGGCGCTCCTGGCCGGCCGATTCGGGGACGAGACGTGGCGGCTGGCGGGCGCGTTCACCGGGACGTACACGGGCGGCTCCCTCAACTTCGTCTCGGTGGGTCGGGCCCTGAAGATCCCGTCCGTGCTGTTCGCAGGGGCCACCGCGGCCGACAACCTGACGACCGGTATCTGGATGGCCGCCTGCCTCCTCCTGCCCGTGTGGCTGGCGCGGCTGTATCCCTTTCCGATCCCGACCCTGGAGGACGGCATCGGCGCCGGGGGGAGCGCACGAACGGCCGCGGCGGCGGAGCGACCGGCCGGCGCGGGAGCGGCCGACGCGGGTCCGGCGGCGCCGAAGACCGTCGCGGAGGGCGCCCATCCCTTCTTCTCGCCGGCCTCGATCTCTGCCCTCGACCTGGCCCGCCTCGTGGCGGTCGGGCTGGTGCTCCTGGCCGCCGCGCACCTCGTCGGGGAGCTTGTGCCGCAGGTGCCCGAGGTGCTGTGGCTGACAACCTTCGCGCTCGTCCTGGCCCACGTCGGGCCCTTCTCCCGCATGGAGGGGACGATGCAGCTGGGGAACTACACCC
Source organism: Candidatus Humimonas hydrogenitrophica (assembly GCA_947581615.1). Lineage (GTDB taxonomy): Bacteria > Gemmatimonadota > Gemmatimonadetes > Palauibacterales > Palauibacteraceae > Humimonas > Humimonas hydrogenitrophica. The sequence goes on along the minus strand of CANPVD010000114.1, from coordinate 15,719 downwards.
TGCACCTGTTCTTCGCCGTCATCGGGATCTACTCGAGGATCGACCAGATCCTGGCGGTCGGCGTGGCCGTGTTCGTGTTCACCATGCTGACGGTGGGCATCCACGGCCTCATCGTCTTCGGGCTGGGCCGGTTGGCCCGCATCGACCTGGGCAGCCTCGCCGTGGCCTCGCAGGCGGCCGTGGGCGGACCGACCAGCGCCCTGGCCGTGGCCGTCTCGCGCGAGTGGCCCGCGCTCGTGCTACCGGGCATCGTGGTCGGCCTGCTGGGGTACGCGGTGGGCAACTACCTGGGCTTCGGGGTGGCGTACCTGTTGCGCTCCGTGGGCTTGTGACGGGACGGCGGACCCATCGCATCGCTGCCGGATACAGAGGAGACGGGCCCGCGACCACACGCGCGGGGGACGGACCGTCGAGGGATCGAGAGCCAACGAACCGGAGGAGAGCATGAACAGGCATTCGTGGAGCGGAGATGACGCCGGCCTCTTGGACCGGACGCCGCGCGGGAGCCACCGACGCGCGCGAGCCTTGTCCGGGAGGCTCCTGCCGGGCGTGGTGGCGGTGGTCCTGGCCATGCTGGCGGGACGACCGCTGACCGCCCAGGACTCGACCTCGAGCACACAGCCCGAGGTGACGGTCGACGTCCTCCGGGTCCTCATCACCAAGGACTTCGCCGCCAAGATGGACAGCACACCGGGTCAGCTCACCTGGGACGACGTGCGCAAGGGGGTCGTGGTCAAGTACGAGGCGACGCCGGCCACGGTCAAGAATGCCAAGAAGCTCCAGCTGGTCTTCTACGCGGCCGTCGCTCAGGGCGGCAAGGTCCAGAACGAGTTCACCTCCGAGCCGGTGGACGTGTTCCCCTCGGCGACCATATCGCAGCCGGAGAAGTTCCTTCCCGAGAAGTCGATGCTGCCCGGGGGCGTGACGCCCAACGGTACCTTCGTGGTCGGCAAAGTCACCGTTCCCGACTCGGAGCTGCTCGGGGCGGACATGAAGGCCATCCTCCAGGACCTGTCGGGCAGTGAGCCGATCCTCTACCTGCTCGCGGCGCCGGCCGACACGGCGGTCCGCTCCGGCCTCCAGGCCGCGCCCCTCATCCTGACCCTCAAGGGCTGAGCGCCTCGCTGGCCCGGTCCCGGCCGATCGCCCGAGGCCGGGCCGCGCGCTCGCGCGCCGCACGGCCTCAGGCGCCGCCGGGCACGAAGGCCTCGGACCAGCTCCCCGGAACGGGCACCAGCTCCGCGTCGAACCGCCCCGACCGGGCCACCGCGCAGGCGTCGTAACGTACGCTCACCGATCCGGGCCCGAGGTGGGCGACCGGGGCGCCCGCTCCCGAGGACCCCGCCAGACCCGTGACCACGCCTCCCCGGATCGACGCCGTGCCCTCGGTTCGCAGGTTTCCTCCCACCAGGATCAGTCCCTCCCAGCGAAAGCCGTCCCCCAGAACCAGGTCCCCGGCCACCACGAGGGCGCCACTTCCGGATCGGCTCGCGTCCGCCCGGAACTCGGGGAGCGCGACGAGGATGCCGATCCAACTCCCGTCGGCCAGCCGGGTGGAGACGGGCCACGGGTCGGCCGGCAGTCGCGCGTCGTACGCCGCTTCGCCGGCAACGATCTCGCCCCACTCGCCCCGCAGCGGGACGAGCGCTCCGTCGGCGGCGACCGACAGGGTGTCGGGCGTGCCCGACGCGGCCAGCGGCCCGCCGGAGGGCTGCAGGTAACCGCCGGGCGAAAACGCCGCGCCCGCCACGTCCGGGGGACCGGAGCCCGCGCACGCGCTGTCGGAGGCGGGGTCGCCGCGACCGTCGAGCCGCACGTCCGGTCCCTCGACCTCCAGCCCGCCGACGGACGTCAGCGCGGCCGGGACGCGCAGGGGCGCACCGTCCAGGATCGCCAGGAGACCGAGAGTGCGCGCGGCCCCGTCCTTCGCGGCGGCGTAGGCCCCGGTGGCCGTCAACCGGTAGAGTCGGCGAAAGGGGCCCTGACGGAGCAGTCGGCTCCCACGGAGCGTGGCCGTGACGCGGGGGGCGAAGGCGTAGGTCACCCCGAAGGTGTCGGGCAGGGGGCCCCGGCTCCGGGCCAGGAAGCTGGCCGTGGCGGCCTGCGCGGCCAGGTAGGCGTGCACGCCGGCCGCATGGGTCCGGGCGGCGGCGGCTTCCGTCCTGGCCAGGACGAGCCCTCCTCCGGCAAGGGCCGACAGCCCGACGAGGACGAGCAACGTCACGAGAAGTGCGAAGCCGCCCTGGCGGCTCGTGTCCGGGCGGCGGTTCAGGGTGGCGGGCACGGTGGCCTCCGGGCGAGCGCGAGTGGAGCCGGGCCGCCCCGACCGGGAAGGCGCCCCACGTGCCCGGAGAGTGCCGAGCGGCCTCAACGGCGCGACATCGCGCCGGCCGCCCCCAGCTCTTCAGCGCCCTTCTCTAGGACTCCCCTCGAGCCTCCGACTCGTGGGGACGGTACATGATCACCCGGGCCCGCTCCAGGGTGATGAGCCCGCCCTCGATCATGCGGTCGAGCTCGGGAAGCACCGACTGGATCCGGTCCTCCGTGTCCACGACCTCCACCACGATCGGCAGGTCCAGGGACAGCCGCAGGATCTTGTCCGTGTGGAGCCGCGCGTGGGCCCCGAAGCCCCCGATCCCCCGCAGCACGGTGGTGCCGGCGAAGCCCCTTTTCCGGAAGAGCCTCACGAGCTGCTCGTACAGGGGGTGCCCCTCGAAGCGATCCGACTCTCCGATGAAGATGCGCATCAGGGTACGCTCACCCGTGAAGCCTCGCTCCATGCTCCCTCCGATCGACCTCGGGTCGGCGTCCACGTCCCGGTCCACGCCGGGCCGCCTAGCCACCGTGGCGGAGAATGGCCCCGGCCAGCCCCAGCCCCAGGAACGCCCCGGCCAGCGCCACCAGCACGCTCCCGGCCACGTACAGGGCCCCCAGCCCCAGCTGTCCGTCCCTCAGGAGCGTGGCCGTCTCGTAGCTGAACGTGCTGAACGTCGTGAACGCGCCCAGGAATCCGATCATCACCAGCGCCCGCAGGGACGCGTCCGCGGCGATGCCCTGGAGAAAGCGCGCCGTGAATCCCAGGAAGAAGGCTCCCAGGATGTTCACGGCCAGTGTTCCCCAGGGGAACCCCGAGCCCGCCCATCCATGGACCCAGCCTCCGACCGCGTACCGGGCGAGCGCGCCGAACGCGCCTCCGATCGCGATATACACGTAGACCAGCATCGTACCGTGCCCTCCGCGTACGAATAGAAAACCCTCCCCACCGGACCACTGTCCGGTGGGGAGGAGTCATCAGCCGCGGTGTGGCGCGGCGGTTCCGGCGGACTCCATCGCCGCTGTATGGCTAGAGGATGCGCACCCGCTATGGGGCGGGCAAGGATGGTGCCCGAGGTTCAGCCCGTGACGGCCGCCACGCTCGGGAGAACGGGCAGGAGCCGGCGCACGCCCCGTCGGCCGCGCGCCAGGCCACGCCCGCCCGGGCCCAGCTTCGTCCCCGACGGCGTCTGTGGGAGCTGGACGTCGGCCGCCCGGGAATCCGCTTCGGCCCGTCGGCGCAGGAGGGCCTGGTAGGCGCGGAGCACCCGGGCCACCTCCCCGTCGTAGGTCACGGCGAGAAAGTCGACCAGCGCGTCGAGTGCCTCTTCGCTCCGCCCGGTGCGGTCGGCGGCTTCGACGAAATTCAGGAGGTGCAGCCGAGCCTCCGCCACCAGGTCCTGGTCCACGTGGACCTCGGCCAGAGCGCGGTGAGCCTCAATGTGGGAGGGGTACCCACGCAGGACGCGCTTCCACACCGCCACCGCGTTGAGGATGAGCCCTTCCTCGCGGTAGCGATCGGCCGCGAGCCGGTAGCTCGCCAGGGCCGAGCGCTCGTGGCCCAACCGGTGGTGCAAGTCGGCGATGCGCACGTGCAGCAGCGGGTCCGGGGCATCTCCCGCCTCGTCGGCTTCGCGGATGGCCCGCTCGTACATCTCGAGCGCCACGCCCAGGCGGCCCTCGGCGGCCTCGTGACGGGCGTCCATCCTGAGTTGACTGCGATCGCTCATCGACGGCGTGACTCCGATCCTGACTGGACTTCCTATGGAACACCGGCCTCCCCCGGAGGACGCACGGTCCTCCGGCGTCGGGGTTTCTCTCATTCCACAATCATCAAGGTGCGTACCGGCTCTGAACGGAGTTGCGGCACGGGCCCTGATAGGGGCGTGGGAAGCGGCATTCCGGGTATCGCGCCCTGTCCGAGCCGGCGACGGGGAAGCGGTCGGAGCCGTGGCATGTCTCCACCCGGCTTGCATTTCGCAAGGTGGGGTTGCGCGGTCGGAAGTCGGCCGACCCCCCCCCGGTGGCTCGGTGGCTCCATCGGCCCGGGGACGGCCCCGGCGGCGGTCGCCCGGGCGCGCCGCCCCGCGCCCGCAGAGCGCTAGTCGCGATCCGTGTTGAAGGTGTCGGCCACGGCCTTCCAGGCTCCGTCCGCCTGGCGGCGGTACACGGTCAGGTACTTACCGTAGTCCTGGAGCAGGGCGCCGTGTCGGGGGCGCAGGATGCTCGTGTAGTGACCCACCTCGTAGGCGAGGTCGCCCGAGCTCTCGATGTGCGCCGAATCCAACTCCAGCTCGATGAGCCCCTCTTCCGGGCGTGCGCGCCAGTACTCGAGCAGCGCCTCGCGGCCCCGAATCTCGGCCTGCCGGGGGGGCATGAACACCGCGTCGTCCGCGTAGTAGTCGTCGACCATCGCGTCCATGTCCTGCTCCCGGATCCTGTGGACGCGTCGGTGAACGGCCTCCCGGATGACCGCGGCCGGATCGGTGGTGGGCTCGGGCATGGAGGTCTCCTGGCGTGGGGTGGTGCGACGGGTTCAACCTCGGACGCCGGGGGCGGAGCCCGCAAGTGGAAGGCGGCCGGACGCGGCGGGCCGCGGAGTCATGCCCTTCAAAACTTGCAATTTTCTGGTTAACTTGCAAATCCAGGCCTACATAGCGAACCGGGCCAGCGCCGTAGCGCCCCGTTCGTCACCGAGCGTCGGCCTATTCTCCTTTCCCCGAGGAGGCCCCATGAAGCACTCGCGGATGGTGTTCACGGCCGTGGCCGCATGCGCATTCCTTCTCGTGGCGTGCGGCGAGGAGGCTCGACCTGGGGGGGACGGAAACAAGGAAGGGGGCGGACAGCCGTCGTACCTGGGTACGGACTCCACTTGCCACAAGGAGCCGAAGGGCAAGCCCACGCGGCCCATCGTAGAGATCACCGTCACGGGTGACTCCATCCACCTGGATCCCGACCCGATACGGGCCACCGTCGGGGTCGGCTTCGTGGGCTGGCGGTCGAGCAAGAGGGACGGGGGCTACGGGTGGGAAGTCACCTACAAGGGCGAGTCGCCTCTCCCCGAGCGGACGTACCGGAGCGACGACGGTAACCTCGACGGCGGCGTCGTCCGCAAGGATGCGGCCTGCACTCTGTACCCCTACTCCGTCAAGGTCTGGCAACCGGGCGGGAAGGACACTCTCACACTGGATCCCGGCACGGACGTGCTGCCGGGCTGAGGGGGTAGGACGCGCGCTGCGGGCCTCGGCCGTGTGCTCAGCGCACGGCCGAGCGCGTCGTGTCGACGAGCTCCTGGAACCGCGGATCTGCCTTCAGCGGGTCCCACCACCAGTCCTTCGCGACGTAGGCCCGCTGTTGCGGGACCACCTCGAGATAATGCACCAGGTCCCGGATCGCTCCCTCGCGATCTCCGAGCAGGAGTGCGAGGTAGGCCTCGTCGTGAGGTACGGTGGGACTGGTCGGATCGATCTCTCTCGCCCGGTGTGCCACGGCCTGCCCGCTGTCGACCAGCCCGGCCCTGATGAGCGTGGCGGCGACGTAGTAGCGGCCCTCCTGGTATTTCTGGCCCGGTGGGAAGAGCCGTTCGGTCCTGTCCAGCAGCGTCCAGGCGGAGTCGGGCGCCGCCGAGTCCGTCCCGCGGGAGGCCAGGATCAGGAGCTTGTTCGCCGGAAAGGCCGGCATGTAGGGGAACCGGGTCTCGCCCCGTGAGGAGAGGGAATCGGCTCGATCGAGCTGGCCGAACTCGATGGCCAGCGCGGCCAGCTCGTACAGGTACTCGGCGTCGTTCGACAGGTAGGGATCGGCCTCCGCCATTCTCTCCGCGGCGACGCGAGCCTCCGCGAACTTGCCCTGGCCCTTGAGGATGTAAGCGAGCACGGCCCAGGCCCGAGCCCGTGTCGGGTCGCGGGTCGTGGCCGCCCGCAGGTTCCTCTCGGCCTCCTCCATCGTTCGCTGACCCGTGGGCTCGCGGTCGGCTAGCTGTACCCGTGCAATGAAAAACTCGAGGTTGCCCTTCACCTCCAGAGCTCTCGCATTGCCCGGGTGTCGCGACAGGACCTGGTTGGCCGGGCCGAGTCCCCTCCGCAGCAACGTGGTGTCGGTCTGCGTGGTGACGCCCGCCCCGACCCGCGCCATCGTGAGACGGGTCCAGGCACTCTCCAGCGGGGGCCGGATCCACGCCGGATCGAGCGTGCCGGCCACGCGAAACAGGGAGTCCGCCCGTTCGAAGAGCGCCATGGCCCCGGCCGTGTCGCGCGCCCAGCGAAGAGAGTTGGCGTCGTCACGAAGGCCGAGGGCGACCTGATAGAGCTTCCAGGCGCGCGGATCATCGGCGCTTTCCATGGCACGTCGGAGCTCGACGGACTTTCCGAGCCGCTGCCGGAGGAAGCGCGCGACCTCCGAGGAAACGGTGTCCTGCAGCGCGAAGGGATCGCCGAGCGGTTCGTCCAGCTGCTGACTGGCCAGCTGGTCGCCCGTGGAGGCGTCCACGAGCTGGACCGTCACCCTGACGCGGTCACCGGTCCCCTGCACGCTGCCGTCGACCACCGTCCCGGCGTTGAGGAGCCGACCGACGCTGTCGAACGGCACGGACGCGTCGCGGAAGGGCTTCACCCCGTTCGTCGGCACGACGGTGAGTCCGTCGACGCTCCCGAGCCGGTGAATCAGCGTCTCGGTAAGGCCGTCCGCCAGATAGCCCAGGCTGTGGTTCGGACCGATGTCTTTCAGATAGAGCACCGCCACGTGGTTCGGGTCCAGGGGTCGCGCCGCCTCGGCCTCGACCGGGGGCACGCGCAGCCAGTGGTCCCAGGCCCCCCACGTCATCCCGGCCACGAGCACGGCCGTCACGCCCACCAGCGCGACCCGTGAAGCTCTGCCGACGGGGCGGCGGCCCTGCTGGTCCTCGGCCTCGTCGGTCCGGCGCACGCCCTCGGGCGTGATCTCGAACGCCCAGGCGACCACCAGGGCCAGGGGGAAACCCGCGATCGCCGCCACGATCACGAGGGCGAGCGTCCAGTGGGGAAGGCGGAGGGGTGTGGAAACGATCGAGGTCACCTGGACCACGACCCAGGCCGCGACCAGGTATACGACCCCGACGTGCAAAACGTTGCGCCGCTTGAGCTCGGAAACCAGCCGGCTGAGAAAGGACTTCGATTCCGGCATGTCGCTGCAGCGCCCGCAGCTGGAGGATCGGATCTCCGGAGCCTCGCCTCCCGTCCATCATGGCGTGTAACGACCCCATACTGACGCGATCAATCCCCATTGACAAGTCGGCAGCGGTCGGGGGATCGGCCCGCCGTCCGCCCAGCCCAAGGTCGGGCTCTCAGACCGAGCCCGAGCTCCCGCGCATCGTCATCCGGTCGGCGGCCGAGCGGTCGAGGACGGCGCGGGCGTCCCGGATCGCTTCGTCGAGCGGTAGCGCCTGGCCGAACTGGAAGCCCTGTCCGTACCGGCAGCCGGCCGACAGAAGCCAGTCCCGCTGGGCCGCCGTCTCGATCCCCTCGGCGGTCACCCACATGCCGAGCTCGGAGGCCAGCTCGATCGTGGAGTGTACGATGGCGGCGTTCTTCCGGTCCTCGGGCAGCTCGGCCACGAAGGACCGGTCGATCTTGAGCCCGTCCACGTCCAGCCAGCTCAGGTAGCTGAGCGACGAGTTCGCGGTGCCGAAGTCGTCGATGACCACGGAGACGCCGATCTCCTTGATCTCCTGCACCCGGTCGCCCACCTGGAGGAGTCCGGCCTCCTGGACCTCGAACTGGACGGCTTCCCTCGGCACGTCGTACTCTCCGAGCACGCGCCGCACCACGAGTGGCAGGGACTCGTCGTCGCGGCATTGGACCGTGGTCAGGTTGATGGCCATGAACAGGTCGTCGAGCTTGGGCAGGGCCGCGCGCCACAGCCCGTAGCCCCGGCAGGCCTCGGCCAGAATCCAGTGACCCAGCCTTACGATGAGGCCCGTGGCTTCCGCGGTGGGGAGAAAGAGGTCGGGCGGCAGGAGGCCACCCGTGTGGTGCTTCCAGCGGACCAGTGCCTCCACGCCCCGGAGTCGACCCGAGCCCAGCTCCACGATGGGCTCGTAGTAGAGGACGAAGTCCTCGTGCGCCAGCGCCCGTTCCAGCTCCCGGCCGGTCTGCCACTGTCGATCCGCCAGGTGTGGATCGCCGCCGGCCCGGTGCAGGAACTCGGTCGTCACGCCGGCTCCGAGACTCACCACGATCAGGCTCACGGCCACCGAGCCGTACACCCACCAGTCGACCTGTCCCTGAAGGAGGCCGCCGCCGCCTAGCTCCACCGCCGTGAGAACGATCATGCCTCCCACGAGGGCGAGGACCGCGCCCGACCAGCCCCGGTAGAAGGAGAGGAGGAAGGGGGGCACGAGCGCCAGAACCCACACGAGGCCGAAGTACTCCGTGGACCGTCCCAAACTCGCCCAGCCGGCGACGCCCGCGACCAGGAGGGCCAGCAGGCTGATGACGAGCGCCCTGGCGGGCGGCGTCCGGCGAGGGAGGTCGGCGGGCTTGAGGACGAAGAACCGGCCTCCGGCCTTCGAAGGAATGGCCGACCCTGCGGGGTCGTGCATATGCATATGCAGAAGAATACCAGCTTTGGCGCCCGGGGGGAACCGCCAATCATTCAGCCGGCTCAAGCCGCCTCGCTCACACGAGGGTGGGTGCACGGCGCGAGCTTTTTCGGAAGCTGGGTCTGTCGAGGCCTGAAGGCGATGCGAGGAGCGTCAGGGGCTGGAGAGCCACTCCCGCCCCACCCCGGTCAACTCGAACCCGACCGGGATGGCGCGTACCAGGCCGGCCGACTGGAGCTCCCGGAGGCCCGAGCGCACCTGGAACAACGGGCGCCCGGTCCGCTCGGTGAGCTCCCGCTCCGCACCGGGTGCGTCGAGGGCCCGGAGCAGGACCAGGCCGGACGGGCTCAGGGAGCCGTCCGGATTCACGCAGGCCACGATGCCTCCCGCGGACCCGAACGCTCCCCGCCCGTGCGCGGGGCTACAGCGTCCGCGTGCACAGGTACCAGTCCACGCACTCAAGATCGGGGGTGGCCACCCGCTGGGCCGCCGCCTCCTGCGTGAGGGGCGGGGGCACGATCACCGGCTCGCCCTCCACCCAGTTGGCGGGGGTGGCCACCGCGCTCCGATCGGCCACCTGGAGGGCCTTCACCAACCGCAGGATCTCCTCGACGTTCCGGCCGGTGGTGAGAGGATAGTAGATCATGGCCCGCAGGTTCTGGCGGTCGTCGATCACGAACACGCAGCGGACCGTCTCCGTCCGGCTCTCCCCCGGCATGATCATGCCGTAGGCGAGGGCCACCTGCCGGTCCAGGTCGGCGATCACCGGGAACTGGACCTTCACTCCCAGCTTCTCCTCCACGTTGCGCATCCACGCGATGTGCGAGTAGACGCTGTCGATGGAGAGGCCGAGCAACTCGCACTCCAACTCGCGGAAGCGCGGCAGCGCCTTCGCGAAGGCCGCGAACTCGGTGGTGCACACAGGGGTGAAGTCGGCCGGGTGCGAGAAGAGGACGAGCCAGCTTCCGGCGAAGTCCTCGAGCCGTAGGGTGCCCTGGGTGGTCACCGCTTCGAAGGCCGGCGCCGGCTCTCCCAGGCGCGGGAGACGCGGCGCGGCCGCGCCGTTTCCATCCGTCGTCATCATGGCGGTTCTCCTGCGCCCACCGTCGATCGGGCGCGTCCACGTGTCGTCTCGGGGGTGTTCCTCAACATGGCGCCACACGACCCGCGGGGCTGTCGGGAGGGAGCGGGAGTCGGTTGTCGGGAGATGTCCGCGCCGGGCCGCGCTTGCCCGGTGACGCGGATATCGTCTACAATTGTAGTCACATTTCGTGACCCCGGGTGCATCGCCGGTGGCCCCAGCCGCCCGCGAACCGTCCTCGAGCCGGGGTTCCCCCATGGGAACGGGAGCGGAAGGACCGTGATCTCGACAACGACGAATCGAACACTGCACGCGGTGGGCGGTGCGACCGTGATCGCGATGTCCCTGATCGCGTGGCCATCTCCACGGCCGCTCGCGGCCCAGGAGTCCCGTGGCTCGCCTGAGACGTACGCCCAGCGACTGGTGGATCGCATGGTCGCGGTTCACGCTGACCTGGACAACGTGGAGCTCGCCATCCTGTCCGACGCCAGCTGCGCGACGCTGGCCGCCACGGAGCGGGCCTCGGACGTGGGCGAGAAGTGCGACGACGACGAGTACGGGCCCATCCGGACCGGGCACCCCAACGTCGAGAAGCCGACGAAGGAGGACCCGATCTACGACATCACGCAGGCGCTTCACGACGCCTCGGGCCACCTCATCGGTGCCGTGGGGATGGACATCGCGCCGCCGAGCAGCGGAGGGGGGCCCGCCGCCGTGGCCCGTGCCCGGGTGCTGCTGCGCGAGCTCGAGGCCCAGATTCCGTCCAGGCAGCGGCTGTACGACATGGTGTCGATCGGGATCACGAAGGACGCGGCCGCGGCCGTGGCCCTGTCGAAGGTGCCGGGCGGGACCATCCAGAGCGGGGAGTTCGAGCGGGAGATGGGCCACTGGGTCTACTCGTTCGATCTGAACGTGCCCGGGGAGTCGGGCGTGCGCGAGGTACTGGTGGACGCCGACGATGGCCAGGTGGTGTCGCTCCAGCACGAGAGTGCCGGAGCGGAGGCGCGGGAGGCCGCGCAGGACACGGAACGTTCCGAGGCGGCCGAGGGCGATGCCAAGGGTGAGGCGCGTGAGGGGGCCGAGGCCGGCTATCACGTCGCCCGGACCTTCACGCTCGGCGGAAGAGGTGGCTGGGACTACCTGTCGCTCGATACGGCGACCGACCGCCTGTTCATCGGACGTAGCGACCGCGTCATGGTCGTCGATCCGGCGAACGGTCGGGTGCTCGGAGAAGTCTCCGGGCTCGACCGCGCTCACGGGGTCGCGTTCGATTACGCGGCGGGCCGCGGGTTCGCCACGTCCGGTGCCGACAGCACGGTCGTCATCTTCGACCTGAAGACCCTCCAGGTGCTGGGCCGCACGGCCGTGGACGTGGATGACGATGCGATCCTGTTCGATCCTGTCACCCGGCACATCTTCACGTTCGACGGCGATGCGCACACGGCCAGTGTCGTGGATCCCGTGTCGGGATCGCGGCTCGCGACCATCGACCTGGGTGCCAAGCCGGAATTCGGCGTGAGCGACGGCCAGGGGCACGTGTACGTGAACCTCGAGAGCACTTCGCAGATCGCGGAGATCGACCCGGTGGCCATGAAGGTCGTTCGCGAGTGGCCGCTCGCGCCCTGCGAATCCCCCTCCGGCCTCGCGATCGATCCGGTGCACCACATCCTGTTCAGCGGGTGCCACAACCAGGTCATGGTCATGTCGGATGCCGTGGCCGGAAAGGTGGTCGCCAGCGCTCCCATTGGCCGCGGCGTGGACGCGTGTCGCTACGACGCGGGCATCGGCCTCGCCTTCGCCTCCACGGGCGACGGGGCGATCACGGTCATCCGGGAGGACGGCCCGACGAAGTTCCACGTCGTCCGGACCGTGAAGACGCAGGAGGGAGCCCGCACCATGGAGCTGGATCCGAAGACGCACCATCTGTATACGGTGACCGCCCGGTTCGCGCCCGCGCCGCCGGCCGGCCCCGGACAGCGCCGCCGGCGCCCGCCGATGGTCCCCGGCAGCTTCACGCTCCTGGTGCTCGAGCGCTGACCGCGGGGCCTCGGCCCGTCGAGGGCTGCGCTCGGTGGAGGGAACCTGCGGTGACTACGATTGTAGACGTTTAGGGCCATCGAACCCCAGGAGGTCGACACGAGTCAACGTGGTGGGCGGGAGGCAGCCGCCGATCTTCCAGCGGTCCTCACGAGCGTGGCTCCGAGGGCCGTAGCATGAGCATTCCGTTCTCCGGTGGGCAGTGGACACGAACCGATTCACCGTAGTCATACCGGCGTACAACGAGTCCGAGACGATCGGATCCGCCATCCGATCCGTCCAGGACCAGCGACTCGCCGAGGGCGACCACCTCGAGATCATCGTGGTCGACAACAACTCGCAGGACGACACGGCGCTCGTGGCCGCGAGCCTGCTGGGTCCGACGGGGCGGGTCCTGACGGCCATGGAGCAGGGCCCCAACTTCGCGCGCCAGTGCGGATTCCAGGCATCGACGGGATCGATCATCGCGTTCCTGGATGCGGACTGCACGGTGCCCCCCACCTGGCTGAGCAGCATCGGTCGGGCCATCCAGGCCGGGGCGTGTGCCGTCTCGGGACCGGTCTACTACACGTTCGAGAGTCGATGGGCGGCGGCGATCAGTCGGCCCTACGCCTCGCTCGTGGTCCCGATGGTCCCGTGGATCGCCCGCTGCCTGACGCGCAAGCCTGCGGCGGTGCTGGCGGGAGGCAACTTCGGCGCCGCCCGCTGGGCCCTGGAGGCGATCGGGGGGCTCCCCCCGGTGCCGTTCTGGGGGGATGATGCGCGAACCGCGATGCTGCTGGCGCGCGAGGCCGGCAGGGTCCGGTTCGCGCGGGACGTGTACGCGTACACCTCGCCGCGCCGCTTCGAGCAGGACGGGCTGCTGATGCTCAACGTTCGGTATGCGGTGTCCTACTTTCAGGCGGCATTCCAGTGATGGGGCGGACGAACGGCGGAACGGCCGGCGTCCGTCCCGTCCATCTTCTTCCAGCGGAGGGTAGATCCATGACCGAATCGCGGTTTGGACCACAGGCCCCGGAGCTCACGGATCTGCAGCTCGCCATCCTCGGCGTGCTGTGGGAGGAGGGCGAGGCCACGGTCAACGAGGTGCGCGAGCGCCTCGATGAGCGGCGCCCGATGGCGCGCACGACCGTCGCCACCCTGCTCTCCCGTCTGGAGGACAGGGAAGTCGTAGGGCACCGAGAAGAGGGACGGGAGTATGTCTACCATCCTCTGGTGTCGGAGGAGGAGGTTCTGCGCTCGCGCGTGGACGCGCTGGCCGAGAACCTGTTCGATGGGGATGTGCCGACCCTCGTGAGCCATCTGCTCGACGTGGGTGACCTGCGTCCCTCGGAGCTGGACCGTGTCCGGCGACTGATCGAGGAGAAGGAGGCCCGGATGCTCGCCGAAGGCCGAAGCGAAGGATGATGCACCTGCTGGCTCGCGCATCGGGGATCCTATCCGCGGGCGTCGTCAGCTGGCTGCTCACCTACCTCCTCCACAGCACCCTCCTCCTGGGGGGCACCTGGGTCCTCCTGCGCCTCCGTCCCATGCGGCCGGAGTGGGAGGAGACGCTCTGGAAGCTCGCGACCTTCGGGGCCCTGGTCACCGCGACCGCCCACTCGCTGCTGGACTGCGATCCGTTCGTGGACTCGTGGGATCCCACCCACTTCCATCCGGGCGCCGGCCACGTGGCGAGCACGGCCCTGGCATCGGATGCGGGGGCCGTCCTTCACCACTGGCTTCTCGCGCTCACGCTGGTCTGGCTCACGGGATCGGTGATCCGTCTCGCAGAGCTCACCCGCCGGCAGCGGCGGCTGCTGAGGGCGCTGGCCGGTCGCCGGCCGGCCGGGGGCGAGGTGCTGGAGGCTCTGCGGGTCGTGGCCGGCGGCCTGGCGGCCCGGCTCCGGACCCGGCTTCGTCTCACCACGCTCAGGGGCCTGGGAACGCCGCTGGCGCTCGGTCGCCGAGAGGTCGTCGTGCCGCCCGACCTCGCCGAGAGGCTCGATGACGCGCCGCTGCGGGGCGTCATCGCGCACGAGGTGGCTCACCTGGTCCGAGGCGATCCGCTGTGGGCCCTGGCGGCGGGGGTGGTCGAGGCCGTGTGCTTCTTCCAGCCGCTGAACCGCGTGGCGCGCCGCCGGCTGGCGGAGCTGGCCGAGATCCAGGCGGACGGCTGGGCCGTGCGGCGCACGGGCGCTCCGCTGGCGGTGGCTCGCGGCCTGGAGGGCGTGGCCCGGACCCTGGCCGAGGGCGGCGGCCCGGCGCGCGCGGGCCTGGCGGCCATGGGCGAGGGTCGGCTCGGCCTGGCCGAGCGGATCCTCCGCATCCTGGAGCCGGATCCCGCCGAAGCCCGGCCCGTGGGCCACGCCCCGCGCCTGGGGCTGGCCGGGGCGGCTCTGCTCACCCTGCTCCTCGCGGCCCCCTCGTTCAGCTCCATCCACGATGCCGACGACGACGCGAGACGCGCTTCCGACACGGCCGTGCGAATGCGGGCGCCGATCGAGTCCCGGCGGCAGCCCCGGCTGATGACTTCGGGATCCGGGCAGCCCCGGCCGCGGGTGTCGATGCCGGCCGGATGGGACTCCCCGACGCGCTCGACGGGTTCCCCGCCCCCCTCCCTCCAGCGGAGCTGATGCCGGTGCGGCCCGGCACCGCGGCGGCGCTCGGGGCCGCCGTGGGCGGCGTGGGAGCTCTGGCGTGGGCCGCGTACGCTCCCAACGCACGGTTGTTCGGACCCGTCGTCGGGCGAGGGGATCCCGGTCGGCGCGAGCTGTTCCTGACCTTCGATGATGGGCCGGACCCGGACACGACTCCCCGGATCCTGGCGACCCTGGACGAACTGGGCGTTCCGGCGGCCTTCTTCGTGATCGGGGCGCGTGCCCTCCGGCATCCGGGCCTCGTCCGGACAGCCTGCGCGGCCGGACACGAGATCGGAAACCACACGTACGGCCACGCGAAGCTGCACCGGTCGGGCCCGCGCCGTATCCGGATCGAGCTGCTCCGGACCCATCGTATCCTGCACCGCCTGACCGGCCGGGCGCCCACCGCCTTCCGGCCCCCGCACGGCTTCAAGAACCCTTTCGTGGCCAGGGAGGCGCGGCGCCTGGGTTACCGGACCTTCGGGTGGAGCGTGGACGTGCGGGACTACTGGCGTCCCGGCGCGGAGGTCATCCAGCGCCGGGCCCTCGGCCGCCTCGCGCCGGGCGCGATCCTGCTGCTGCACGACGGCGACGGGGAGCATCCGGGGGGCGACCGGGGCCAGACCGCGGACGCCCTCCCCGGCATCCTCCGGGAGGCTCGGGCGCGCGGCTACACCTTCGGTCGCCTGGCGGAGCTGATTCCGGCTTGAAGGTCCATGGGAAGCGGTGGATCGTGTGGGCTCTCGTGCTCGGGGGGCTCGCCCTGGCCGCCCGCGCCATGCAGCACTTTCCATGGAGCCAGGTATGGGGCGCGCTGGCCGGAGCCAGTCCCGGCTGGATCGCCGTCTCCACGGTTCTGGCGGTACTCTCCCTGCTCGCGAAGGGAGGGGGCTGGCACGTCCTCATGACAGGTGGTCGCGCGGCCGGACTCCGCGAGTCCGAGCGGGCCCACATGCTGGGCGCGGCGGCCATGACTCTCACCGTCTCGGTGGGCGCGGAGGCCGTGCGCGTGGGCGCGGTGGTCCCGCGGCTCGGGGTTCCGGTCGGCCGCGCGGTGGCCGCCGCGGCCTGGTCCAGGATCGCCGAGACG
>CANPVD010000113.1 GCA_947581615.1 Candidatus Humimonas hydrogenitrophica | reverse complement strand
CGCGGCCCCAGGACGGCCAGCACGGCGGCGTCGACCGCGAAGATCACGACCATGTTGAGGATCTGCCACCGGTCGAACAGGCTCACTTCCTTGATCCGGAAGGCACGCAGCATCTGGAAGATCGGGAACAGGAGGAGCCACACCGCCTTCCGGATGGGCGAGTTGCCCACGAGCTTCGCCTCCCATTCACTGGGCAGGTCGGCGTCGAGCTCGTAGACGCCCTGGTAGGAGTGGTGCTTGAGGTGGTAGCGCTTGAAGGAGACCGAGGTAGGGATCACGCTGGGAAGGTTGGCGGTGATGCCCGCCAGCGTGTTCAGAACGGTCCTCCTGAAGATCAGGTTGTGGGCGCACTCGTGCACGAGCACGAACAGCCCGTGGTCGGCCACGGCCCCGGCGGTGTACGCCACCAGCAGGATCGCCCACCACGGCTTGTCCCTCAGCCACCAGGCCAGCGCGAACTGGATGGCCACCAGGAGGAGGATGAGGGGGAAGGAGTAGGGGTTCTTGCCGATCTCCTCCCGAACCTCCGGGTGCTCGCGGAGGATCGCCTGCGTTCGCGCCTTGTGGGGCTGCGGAGCGCTAGAGTGCGAGAATCCCGTGGGACCGTCGCTCTTCCGCATCGACCTCTCCATCCAGATTCCGTGGTCCTGCGTGCATCGATCGGCGGGGTACGGCGTCGGCGCGCCCGGAGGGCGAGCCCCGATTCGGCACGAGGAGGACACCACGGTTCGGGTGACGCGGTCGCGACCGGAAGGGCCTGTGCTCGATCAAGCTTCGACGTCCCGCACGAACTTCCTGCGCTGACGTGTAACCACCAGGCGACCAGTCTACGAGTGTAGACATCTCGCGGCAAGGAAGCCGCCGCCATGGCGAAGCTTCCTCGAGGCCGACGAGCGGGCCCCGACCTGCAGCCGGCGGAGTCCGGGTGGTATATTGGGGAAAACCCGGAGCGACGGACGCCGGTTCGGCGCCCGCGTCCGGACCGTGCCTCACTCACCCTGCCGCTCGCGGAGCCTGCCATGTGTCCCGACCCGCGAACGACGCCCGCCGGTTCCGAGCTACGCCGCGGCTTCGAGGAGCGCGGGTACGCCGGGCCGATCCGCCTGCTCGCCCCCGAGCAATGCCGGCGCATCGTGGCGCTGCGCCCGGACGCGCCGCCGCCGCTCGAGTGGTACAAGGGCTACGCGGCCGCCTCGCCCCTCTACCATGCGCTCGGCGTCCACCCCCCGCTGGTCGAGCTGGTGGCCGAGCTGCTCGGAGAGGACGTGATCCTGTGGGGCGCCAGTCTGGTCGACCGGAGGCCCGGCCAGGTCCATCCGTGGCACACGGACCTGGAGACGGCCGACCCTTCGGGCCACACCGTGACGGCCTGGATCGGCGTCGCCAACACGCGGCGCGAGTCCAGCCTGGCCGTGATCCCGTACTCGCACCGGTTCGGCGAGAGCCTGCAGGAAGTCGGTCACGGCCTCGGCCTGGCGCGGGGAGACGCCACGACCGAGGAGATCGCCGGATGGGCCCGTCATCGCGATCCGCGCAGCGAGATCGTGCGGCTCGACATGACGGACGGCGAGGTCCTCCTGTTCGACGGCCGCCTGTGGCACGGCTCGAACAACCTCCTGCAGGAGGGCACGCGCACGGCCCTCATCCTCCAGTATGCGGCGCCCGACACGCTCATCCGGATCCCGGATCCGGATGGGCAGTTCGAGTGGCCCTTTCGCTTCCTGGAGCGCCCCAGGCCGCCGTGCGTGGCGGTGCGGGGCGCCACCGGATCGGGACGAAACCGCATCGTGGCCGGACCGGCGTTCGCCCGAGAGGCCGGTTCCCTGGAGGAGGCCCTGGCCGCCGAGCCGATCTCCCCCTGCTGGGTGCGAGAGCTCGTGCGCCTGGACGAGGACCCGGACACGGGCTGGGCCATCTACTCCGAGTTCGAGGGCGACACCCCCTGCCTCGACTACCTCGAGGTGCACACGTCGGTGCTGAGTGCGGGCGCCGTGCCCCACCCGCCCCACGACCATGCGCCCGAGGAGATCATCGTCGTCCTCACGGGCCAGGTCGCGATCGTAACCGCCGGCGCCGAAAGCGAGGCCACGCGCGAACGGCAGCTGGGGCCCGGGTCGCTGGTCTATCACCGTGCCCACCAGGTCCACACGATTCGGAGCCTGGGGCCGGGCCCGGCCAGCTACTGCATCTTCAAGTGGCGGAACGTGGCCGCACGCGGCAGGGACGCCGCCGCGGCCTCCTCCATCCATGCCTTCGGCCCGGCCGGAGCCGGGGCCGCCGGGGAGGACCCCGGAGTCAGGTACGAGTCGATCTTCGACCTGGAGACCGAGTATCTCGACCGGCTGCACGGCCACTTCACGACCCTCGAGCCGGGGAGCGGCTACGCCCCGCACGCGGACGCGTACGACGTCGGGATCGTCGTCGTCGAGGGGCAGGTCGAGACCCTGGGCCGCCGCGTCGGGCCCGGAGGCGTGATCTTCTACCCGGCCGGCGAGCGCCACGGGATGGCGAACCCGGGCGACGAGCCCGCCGCCTACCTGGTGTTCGAGCTGCACGGGACGCGCCGCGAGGCGCGCCGGGCCCCGAGCCGTTGGCGTGGGCGCATCCGGCGGGCGCTGGGCCGGGTGCGCCGCCTGCCGGGGCGAGTGGCTCGCCGGGTGATGGGCCGCTAGGGTCGACCCGCTTCGACGGGAGGCAATCCGGCCCGGCCCAGCACCTCTTCGAGGGCGGGCAGGTCCGTCGCCCGGATCGCCTGCCAGCGGTGCAGGGCCCCGTCCAGCGCCCGGCTCGCCTTCTCGAACCCGGTCTTTGCCTCCGCGCTGGGCGCCGACTCACCGCTCTCGACCGCGCGCTCCAGGCTCCGCAGGTAGCTCCTCAGGTTCAGAAGGGTGCCCGGAGCCGGCCCGCCGTCCCCGACGCCCGCGGCGTCGGGGTTCGAAGCGGCCGTGCGGCCCCGCACGTCCTCGATCTTCGCGTCGACGCGGTCCAGCGCGGCCGTCGCGGCTCCCTTGCCGGACGCCCTGGCCTTCACCGAGTCGATGCGGGCCCGCACCCGGTCGATGCGGCGCAGCGCCGCCGCCGCCTTCTCGTTCGCGGCCTCGATCCGGCGGGCCATGGACAGCTGGGCGGCCAGGCTCTCCGGTGTGGCCGCGCTGCGCGGGTCCTGGCGCACGATCAGCGGCCGGGTCAGGGTGTCGCCGCCGGCGGCCAGACGGACCGTGTAGTGGCCGGGAAGGACCCAGGGTCCGCCCCCGCCGCCGAAGAACCCGCCCCGTCCGCCCCCGCCACCGCTCCTGGCGTAATGGAGGTCCCACGTCCACCGGTGCATCCCGGCGGACGCGGACGGCACCTCGGGCGCGGCGATCCACCCGGCCGGGATGTCCAGCGACTTCGGGTCCGTGGCGTGCGGCTTTTCGGTGCTCGAGTAGCGCCGGACGACCTCGCCGTCCGCTCCCACCACCTCGAGCGCCACCGAGTCGACGTCGCTCTTCAGGTAGTAGTCCAGTATGGCCCCCGAGGGCGGGTTCTCGCCCGCCGCCAGCTCGACCGGGTCCACGTACGGCGCCGCCGAGGCCGGCGTCGAGCGCGAGCGGCCCCGGATCAGGGTGGCGGTGTCGGGCCGGAACAGGTAGTCGGTCGAGCCGGCCACCTCCGCGGACATCTGCCTCAGCGGCGCGATGTCGTCCAGGGTCCACATGGAGCGGCCGTGGGTGGCCGCCGTCAGGTCGCCGTCGCGGATCACCAGGTCGCGCACGGAGCTCACCGGCATGTTCATGCGGAGCGACTGCCAGTGGTCCCCGGCGTCGAAGGAGACGAATACGCCCGCCTCGGTGCCGGCGAACAGAAGGCCCGGTCGGTCGGGATCCTCGCGGACCGCGTTGACCCACGCGCCGCTCGGGAGCCCGGCGTCGACCTCCTGCCAGCTCTGGCCGCCGTTCCGCGTGCGGAACAGGTGGGGCGCGAAATCGTCCAGCCGGTGACGGTCCACGGCGGCCCACGCCACGGACCGGTCGGTGTGCGAGGCCTCGACCATGGAGACCTTGCTCCACGGCGTCAGGGCGCCGGGCGTCACGTTCTTCCAGCTCTGCCCGCCGTTCCGCGTGACCCACACGAGCCCGTCGTCGGTCCCGGCCCACACCTCGGTCGCATCGACGGGCGAGGGAGCGATCGTGTAGATGACGCCCCAGCGCGTGCCGGCGCGCTCGACGGCCGTCTGGTCGTGGGCCGTGGCCGAGTCGAGGTTGGAAGGCGCGCCGGGCGCCTCGCGGGTCAAGTCCGGGCTGATCCTCTGCCAGCTCGCGCCGCGGTCCCTCGTCTCGAACAGGTACTCGTCTCCGAAGAAGATGGCGTGGGGATCGGCCGCCGACGGCACGATCGGCATGGTCCACGACACCCGGAAGGCGGAGTCCGGCCAGGCCATTTCGGGCGAGATGGTGGTGCGCACGCCGGTACGCTGGTCACAGCGAACCACCGAGCCGTCGTACGAGGTCCCGTACAGGATGTTCTCGTCCAGGGGGTCGATGGCGATGTAGCCGCTCTCGCCCCCGGCGCAGGCGTTTCCCCAGTACCGGAAGCTGATGCCGCCGTAGCCGCCGCTCCGGCTCAGGATCCAGCGCGAGCCAGAGTCCTGCTGCGAGCCGTACAGCTTGTAGGGGAAGCCGTGGTCGGCGACCACGTGGTAGAGCTGGGCCGTGGGCTGGTTGTTCCAGGAGCTCCAGCTCCCGCCGCCGTCGACGCTCACGATCACGCCCTGGTCGGAGGCCAGGATCATGTGGCGCGCGTTCGAGGGGTCGATCCACAGCTGGTGGTAGTCGTCCCCGCCCGGCGCGCCCTTGAACCCCTGGAAGGTGGCGCCGGCGTCCTCGGAGCGGTACACGCTCGTGTTCATCACGTACACGACGTCGGCGTTGGCCGGATCGACGGTGACGCTGCCGAAGTACCACCCCCGGTGCCAGATCCGGTCCTCGTCGTCGGTGAGCTTCCAGCTCCGCCCGCCGTCGTCGGAGCGGTACACGCCGCCCTTGCCGGCGGCGCCCGTGGCGTCCACCTGGGCGTACACGCGGTCCGGGTCGGACGGCGCCACGGCGATCCCGATGCGTCCCACGCCCGGACCGCCCGGGAGTCCCCCCTCCACACGGCTCCAGTGGTCGCCGCCGTCCGAGGTTTCGTAGACCGCTCCGAAGCTGTTGGAGGGGGGGTACACGTTCCACGGCGGCCGCCGTGTGCCCCACAGGACGGCGAAGATCCGGTTCGGGTCGGAGGGCGAGGTGGCCAGGTCGATGGCCCCGGTGCTCCGGTCCCGGTACAGGACCTTCTGCCACGTCTTCCCGCCGTCGGTCGTGCGGAACACGCCCCGCCGCGCGTTGGGCCCGTACGCGTGGCCCAGCGCGGCCACCCACACGCGGTCCGGATTCCGGGGGTCCACCAGGACGCGGCCGATCCGGCGCGTGTCGCCGAGCCCGATGTGCCGCCACGTCTTGCCCCCGTCGTCCGAGCGGTACATCCCGTTCCCGGCCGCGTTGGAGGCGCGGATATCCGCCTCGCCGGTTCCCACGTACAGGATGGCCGGGTCCGACGGCGCCACCGCGATCGCCCCGATCGAGGCGACGGGCTCGTCGTCGAATCGGGGCCTCCACGTGACGCCCGCGTCGCGGGTCTCCCACACGCCGCCGTCCACGGCTCCGAAGTAGAAGTGTTCCGGCTGGGCCGGCACGCCCGTGGCCGCCACCGACCGTCCCGCGCGGAAGGGCCCGACCAGCCGCCAGTTCATCCCCGAGAACAGTGAGGGATCGACCTGCTGGGCGCGGACATGGGTGGGAGCGAGCGCGAGCAGGGCGGCTACGGCGAAGAGGAAGGGGATGATGTATGGTCGGCGATCGAAGCTGGACACCAGCGTCTCCTGGCAGGGGTCGGTCCGCGAATCTATGGGGAGCGCTGGAGCTTCGCTACGCGTCAGAAGGGGCCGCGGGAGCCGGTCCGAGAGCCTGATGGCCCGCGCGTCGGGCGCGCTCGGGCCCTGGCGCGCTCCCGCCGGGGCTCACAGCCCCAGGTCCACCCCGCTGCGTTCCGGGGAGCTATCCAAATCTCTCGATCAAACCTATTCTTAAGGAACATCCCTCACCTCATCCGGCTCCGGCTGGAGCCTATCCCCCGGACCCAACGGGAGCGAAGACCATGCGTCTTTCCCATCCACGTGCCCGCACGGCGGCGGTCGGCTTCGTCGCCCTCCTTCCTCTCGGCCTGTTCGCCCTGCCCGGCGGGCCGCCCGAGCCGGCGCCTCCCGGTACCGTCCAGGTGAGCATCGACTATGATTCCGCGACGGGGACGCTCTCCGTCAGTCCCGACCCCGTGACGGTCCACCGCCGAGATCGAGTGGAATGGGGGAGCGCGGCGGGTCCGTGGAGGGTCGTGATGCCCTCGGCCGACATGCCCCTCGGTCCGGTCGCTCACGGTAAGGGCGTCGGGGCGCAGAAGGGCCGGCATGCGGGGGCCTCGGTGGCGGCCAACGCGAAGTTCGGAACCTACAAGTACATCGTGGCCCTCTACGACGGAAGCGAGGTCCAGATCCTGGATCCCGACGTCATCGTGGGTCCCGGGTCGTAGGGCCGGGGCTCCTGGTCGGCTTCAGTCGGATCCCCGCACCAGCGCCTTGAACCGCGGATCTTCCCGCAGCGGCTTCCACCACCAGTCGCGGGCGATGTAGCCTCGCTGGTTGGGGTAGGCTTTCATGTAGAGCCCCAGCAGCTCGATGGCCCGGGCCGTGTCGCCCAGCTGGACGCGGGCGTTGGCCTCGTAGTAGTCGCCCCACGCGTTGTCCGGGTGGGTCGCCCGGGCGCGTCGGATGATGGCGCGGGCGCTGTCGGCTCGTCCGACCTGCGCGAGGACGGCCGCGACCTGCAGGCGGCCGTACTCCCACGCCTTGATTCCGAAGAGGTGTTCGATCTTGTTGCACAGCGCCCAGGCCGTGTCCACCGCGGCCGGGACCCGGGCCGCCTCGCCCGAGCCCGCCAGGATGACGAGCTTCTGGGCCGTGAAGGTGGGGTCGGCCGAGAAGCGACGCCGGCCGGCATCGACCCACTTGTTGGCCCTGTCCACCTCCTCGAGCTCGAGCCAGGTGTGGGCCACGATGTACAGGATCTCGTTCTCGCCGTTGATGAGGAAGGGGTCCGCTTTCAGCGCGCGCTGGGCCGCCTGGGCCGCCTCCGCGAACGCTCCCTGGCCGCGGAGGAGCTCGGCCAGGGAGACCCAGGCCCACACCCGGCTCGAATCGGCAGCGACGGCCTGTCGAAGGTCGGCGGCCGCCGACCTCCGTAGGGTGTCGACCGCGGCGGAATCGGCGGAGTAGCTGAGCACGACGCGCAGCGTTCCCCGCAGCTCGAGGGCCGCGGGATCGCCGGGTCGGCGGCGGACGGCTTCGTCGGCGAGGGCGAGTCCCGAGTCGAGGCGGGCCTGCTGGTAGGTTCCGTGCGATCCCGGCCGGAGCCCGCCCTGCCTGGCCACCACCCAGCCGCGCTCGATCAGGGGCTCCAGCCACTGGTCGTCCAGCTTCGAGGCCCGGGCCAGCAGGCTGTCCGCCTCGACCAGGGCCGACCGGGCCGCGCTCGTGTCGCCCAGCGTCCACCGGAGCGTGTCCGCCTGTTCCTCGAGGGCCTTCGCCTGCTGGACCAGGTTCCAGGCTCGTGGGTTCGCCGTCCCCGGCCGATCCTCGTTCCCGGCCAGCTCGCGACCCAGCTTCTGTCCGAGCTGGCGCTCGGCCGCATCCACGATCTGGTTGCGGAGGTGCAGAAGGTCCTTGCCTCGCTCCGGAATGACGGTGCTGAGGACTTCGAGCCCCGTCCGGCCGTCCACCAGCTGGATCGTGGAGGAGAGTCCCACGTCCGTGGGTTCCAGGCTGCCCTCCACCAGCCAGCGGACGCCCAGGAGTCTGGCCATGCTGTCCGGGGAAATGGTCGGGTTTCGGAAGGGCTTCACGCCGTTCAGCGAGACGACGTGCAGCGGTCCGATCTGGCTCAGCGCGTGGATGAGGCCAGCGGTGAGCCCGTTGGCCAGGTAGGAGAGCTCGCCGTGGGGACTGAAGTCGTCCAGGTACAGCACCGCGACGCCGTGTTCATCCAGGGGTCGTCGCTCGGAGGCGCTCGCCATCGCTGCCGAGTTGGCGCGCGGCTGGAGCCAGTGCAGCCATACCACCCAGCCCACGCCCGAGGTGACCAGCAGGACCCCGAGGACGAGCGCGAACCGGACGCCGGTGGGGATGGCCGGCGACTGGACCGCGTTGGAGTCCGCGTCGCGCGTGCGACGCACGCCCTCGGGAGTGATCTCGAAGGCCCACGCCAGGACCACCGCGACGGGGAAGCCCAGGATGGCGGCCATGACGACCGCCCGCAGCGCCCAGGCGGGGAGCAGGAGGACCGGAAAGGTGGCCGTGCTGACCTGGATGACGAGCCAGGCCACGACCAGGTAGATCCCGCCCACCTGCAGCACGCTGCGGCGGCGCAGTTCGGTGAACAGCAGGGAGAGACGCGAACCGGGCTTCGCCATCTGGGTGCGCGGCTCCAGAAGAGGAATATGTGAATCCTGGTCCAGCATGGACCGTCGGCCGGCCGACTGCAAGGGCCGGGTGGAGCCGGCGTTGGAGGTGGGGCTGGCCGTTCGCCCGCCGCGGCGGGATCAGCCCGTCACGGCCTCCGCGCGCCGGACGGTGCGGGCCACCTGGTGGCGGACGACCGCGTACGAGCCCAGCACGAGCCCGGCGGCCAGCACCTGGGCCGCCAGCGTCTCGACCGTGGGGAACACCGCGAACCACATCCTGAGCCACGCCGGGATCACGCCGACGAGCCAGGGGATCGTCGTGGTCGGCAGCCAGTGGGCCAGCTGCATCTCCTGCGCCTGCTCGCCCACCATGACCAGGAGCACGATGCCCAGGAGGACACCGGTCAGGACCAGCATCTTCTTGTAGGGCAGTCGCCGGTTGGCCACGAAGGTGAGGACGCCCACGATCGCGGTGAGCGCGAGCCCGGCCAGGACCCCGTGCAGCACGGGGCCCGACCCGAGCTTGAGGCGGTAGTTCTGCAGGAACAGGACGACCTCGAACCCCTCTCGGTAGAGCGACGTGAACCCCAGGAAGCCGAGCCCGAAGAGGATCTGGACCTTCGAGGCGCCCGGGTCGTCCACGCGGTCCAGCAGCGCCTTCTTGCGCCTGGTGTGGGCCGAGATCCACCCGGTCCAGTAGATCTTGTGGAAGAACCAGTTCATGACGAGCAGCAGCACCACGATGGCCAGGAGGCCGGTCACGGCCTGCACCTGCAGGGCCGAGACGCTCTCGGTCAGGCTGTCGATGATTCCGATCGCGACCTGCCACGTGACCAGCGAGGCCAGGAAGCCGGCGGCGGCCCCCACCGCGACCGGCTTACGGTAGGCCCGCGCGCTGCCCACCATGGTGGCCATGATGGCCGCCAGCACGAGGATGCACTCGAGCCCCTCGCGGAAGACCAGGACGCCGATGTCGAGCACGGCCGTGCCCGAGGCCCCGGCCGCCAGGGGATCCGGGCTCCCTCCGGTGGTCAGGGCCTGCCACAGGATCACCCCGCCCACGACGAGCGTGGCCAGCGTCAGGAAGACGCGGAGCGCCGTGTTCGGCCGGGCGGGAGCGTCGGTTCGCGCGTCGCGGCTCATACGTGCCGTGGTTGAGACTGATTCTCAAAGACGTTCCACACGCTACGGGTCCGGGTGGAGCGTGTCAACCGCGGCGGCCGACTCGCCTCGCGTGGCCGCACGACGAGGTCGGGCCCTTGCCGCGCGCCGGCAGACTCCCGATACTGGACTTACTGGTTCGACCAAACGGTCAGACCATGTGGTTTCGACGACCGGGCCCAGCGCGGGCGACGTCAGGCAGGGGGAAGGTCCATGGTCTACAGCCGCTTCGACAACCTGGACGGGGAGCGACAGGAGCGCCTCATACGGGTGGCGGCGGAGGAGTTCGCCGGGCGCGGCTACGAGGGCGCCTCGGTGAACCGGATCGCCGAGGGCGCCGGGATGAGCAAGGGCTCCCTGTACTACTACTTCGAGGACAAGGCCGACCTGTACGCCACCGTGGTCGAGCGCGCCACGGCCCGCATGATCGAGCTCGCGGGTGGCTTTTCGCTCGACCGTCTCACGCCCTCGAACTTCTGGCCGACGATCGAGGCGCTCACGGCCGAGTCGGGCCGTTACCTGGAGGAGAACCCGTGGTACATGCGGCTCCTGCGCTCCTTCTACCGGCTGCGGGGTGGACCCGCCGACCGGGGCGGGACGGAGCGCGTGTTCGACGTGGTCCGCGAGTGGATCGGCCGTATCCTGGCCCGTGGACAGGAGCTGGGAGTCGTGCGCACCGACCTGCCGCTGGAATTCCAGGTGGAGATCTGCATGGGAATGGGTGAGGCGGGGGACCGGTGGATCGCCGAGCACTGGGAGGCGATCGAGCCGGGTCGTCGGGAGGCGGTGATGGGTGGCTACATGACGCTCTTCCGGCGCCTGCTCGAGCCGGAGCGCCGACCGTGACCGGGGCGCGCCGCCGGCACCCGACGCCCGGGCGCCAGCGGACCTCCGGCCCCGCGCTCGCGCGCGTTCGCTGGGCTCTGCTGCCGCTGGTCCTCGGCCTGGCGGTCCCGTCCGCCTCGGTCCCGCTCCGGGCGCAGGCGTCCGGGCCCGGCCGGCTGGCTGCGCGGGACGTCCTCATCGGGACTCCGGCCGCGCAGCAGGCCGCGGAGACGCCCCGGGAGATCATCGACCACGTGGACCGGCTCCTCCGCGGGGCGTCGAGCCGCGGTGCGTTCCGCATGGAGATTCGGACGGCCCACTGGAGCCGCACGCTGGAGGGGAAGGTGTGGTCGCTGGGGACGAAGTACAGCCTCATCCAGCTCACGGCGCCCCAGAAGGAGGCGGGCACCGCCACCCTCCGGGTGGGGGACGAGGTGTGGAACTACCTCCCGCGCGTGGACCGAACCATCAAGATCCCGCCCTCCATGATGATGGGCTCGTGGATGGGGTCCGACTTCACCAACGACGACCTGGTGAAGGAGAGCCGGCTGGTGGAGGACTACGACGTCGCGATCGGCTACCGGGGCCCGCGGGACGGCGTCGAGGTGTGGGAGTTCGTGCTCACCCCGAAGCCCGAGGCGGCGGTCGTGTGGGGCAAGATCCTCGAGCGGGTGCGGAAGACGGACCTGATGCCCGTGTGGGCCCGCTACTACGACGAGGACGGGGGGCTGGTGCGGACCATGACCTTCTCGGACTACCGCACCTTCTCGGGTCGGCTCGTGCCCGCCACCATGACCGTCGTTCCCACCGACAAGCCCGAGAACCGGACCGTGGTGACCTACGAGTCGCTGGCCTTCGACGTGGGACTCTCCCCCTCCTTCTTCTCCCTGCGCAACCTCGAGCGAGGTCGCTGACTCCGTGTCCGGCCGCGTGTGGTGGCGTCTGGCCTGGCGCAACCTGGGCAGGAACCGGAAGCGGACCCTCATCACGGGCGCCGCCCTCGCCTTCGGGTACCTGGCGGCCGTCGTCATCGTCGGCGTCTCGGACGGCATCGTCGCCGAGATGATCGACAACGGCACCTCGCTCCTGCAGGGCCAGGTGCAGGTGCACGCGCCCGGCTACCTGCCGGAGCGGAGCCTGTACGCGACGCTGGGCGGGGACAGCGGGATGGCGCTGTCCCCGGTGCTCGAGCGGCTGCGCGAGCTGCCCGGCGTCACGGGCGCCGCGCCGCGCGTGCTCGGCGGCGGCCTGGTGAGCGCCGGGAGCCAGACGTCGGGCGCCGTGCTCATGGGGGAGGACCCGGCCCTCGAGCCGCGGGTCAGCCGCCTGATGGCCGCCATCGCCACCGGGCGGGCGCCGGAGGAGGGCACCCGCCAGGTGCTGATCGGGTCTGAGATGGCCCGCAAGCTCGGCGTGGGTCCGGGCTCCGAGGTGGTACTCGTGGCGCCGGCGGCGGACGGCTCGCTGGGGAACGACCTGTTCACCGTGTCCGGCGTGTACCGGACCGGCGTCCGCGAGCTGGACGCGGCGTACGCCCTCCTCCCGATCGGCACGCTCCAGAGCTTGCTGGCGCTCGCTCCGGGCCGTGTCCACGAGATCGCGCTGGGCCTGTCCGACCCGTGGACGGCGGCCGCCGTGGCCGACTCGGCCCGGGCGGTCCTCGCCGCCGCGGGCGTCCCGGCCGACGTGCGGTCGTGGCCGCGGTTTCGGCCCGAGATCGCCGACTACGCCCGGCTGGCCCGGGCCAGCAACTGGATCCTGATCGCCATCGTGTTCGCGATGGCCGTGTTCGGCGTCGCCAACACGATGCTGATGGCGACCTTCGAGCGTCGGCGGGAGTTCGCGGTCGTCCGGGCCCTGGGAACCACGCGGAGCGGCGTGGCCCGGACCGTCGTGTACGAGGGGCTCATCCTGGGCGCCTTCGCGCTGGTGGCCGGCGCCCTCCTCACGGCGCCCATCCTCGTGTGGTGGCACCGGTCGCCGCCCGACATGAGCTTCCTGTACGGCGGCTTCACCATGGCCGGGGCGCTCGTGCGGCCCGTGCTCCGCGTGCAGTACTCCCTGGAGGCGCCGCTCCTCGCCGCCGCCGCCCTCCTGGTCACGGCCGTCCTCGCCGCCGCGTACCCGGCGTGGCGCGCCACGCGCGTGCCGCCCGCCGACGCGCTCTCGGACCGATGATGGCCCGCCTCCGCATCCTGGCGCGGCTGTCGCTGCGCAACACCCTGCGCCAGGCCCGGCGCAGCGCCCTCACGGCTTCGGCGATGGTGGTCGGCCTCGCCCTCCTGACGATGGCGCGGGCCATCGGCGACGGCGCCCACGAGCAGTGGATCAGCGACGGCGTGCGGCTCGGACTCGGCCACGTGACCATGGAGGCGCCCGGCTTCGCCTCCACCGGGAGCCTGGACGACCGACTGGACTCCGCGCGGGTCGCCGCCGCCGAGCGGGCCGTGGCGGGGCTCCGGGCCAGCGTGCCGGTGGTGACGTCGGCCGTCGACCTCACGGTGAGCGGCCTGGCCAGCTCGCCCGGCTCCTCCCTGCCGGTCCGGGTGGAGGGCGTCGAGCCGGGCGCCGAGGCCGCCTTCTCCAAGCTGGACGAGCGGCGGGTGGAGGGGCGCTACCTGGAGCCCTCCGATCGGCTCGCCGCCTACGTGGGAGCCGGGCTCGCCGACCGCCTCGGCCTGGAGCTCGGCTCGCGCCTGGTGCTCACGGCCCAGGGCGCGTCGGGCGGCGTGGCCGAGCAGCTGGTCCGCGTGCGGGGCGTGTTCAGGACCGGGATCCCCGACGTCGACGATGGGCTCGTGCAGATCCCGATCGCCACGGCGCGCCGCTGGCTCGGCACCCCGGGGGCCGCCACCTCGGTGGCCGTCCTCCTCCGCTCCAGCCAGGAGACCGGGCGGGCTCTCGACGGCCTGCGTGCCCGTCTCGGGACGGGCGGAGGCGCAGACGGAGTCACCGTGCTGTCCTGGCGGCAGGTCTCCCCCGAGCTCGAGTCCGCCGTTCGCATCGACGACTTCGGCTTCTATGCCTTCATGGTCGTGCTCTTCGCGATCGTGGCCCTCGCGGTGCTCAACGCCGTCCTCATGTCCGTCCTTAACCGAAGGCGGGAGTTCGGCGTCCTCGAGGCCCTGGGCCTCACGCGCGGGCAAACGGGGGCGGTGGTGTTCGGCGAAGGCGTGCTCCTGGCGGGTCTGAGCGGCGTGCTGGGAGTGGCCCTCGGGCTGGCCACCACCTGGCTCCTGTGGCGCCACGGACTCGACCTGTCGGCCCTGTACGGCCAGGGGATCAGCCTGTCGGGCGCGGTCATCGACCCGGTGATCGTCCCCATCTTCCGGCCGGCCCGCGTGGTGGAGGCGGCCGGCTTCGTCGTGGTCATCGGCATCCTGGCGTCGCTGTATCCGACCCGGGTGGCCACCCGGATCGACGTCGCCGAGGCGCTCAAGTTCGACCGTTGAGGGAGTGGACATGCGAGGATCCGATACGCACGTGACCGACCCGACCGCAGGGGACCGGACGACTCCGGGGCCTTCCGCCACGGCCGTCCGGACGGAGGGCCTGTGGAAGATCTACGAGCAGGAGCCGGCGCCCGTCGAGGCGGTGCGCGACCTGAGCATGGAGGTCCGGGCCGGCGACTTCGTGGCCATGGCCGGGCCGTCGGGCTCGGGGAAGACCACCCTCCTCAACCTGCTCGGCGGGCTCACCGCTCCCACGCGCGGCCGCGTATGGGTGGCGGGCCGAGACCTCACCGAGCTGAGCGGGAGGGAGCTGGCCCGGCTGCGGCTCGAGCACATCGGGTTCGTGTTCCAGGCCTACAACCTCCTCCCGGTCCTCTCCGCGATGGAGAACGCAGAGTTCACGTTGCTCCTGAGAGGCCTGCCCACTGCGGAGCGGCGCGAGCGGGTCCGGACGCTGTTCCGGGAGATTGGCCTCGACGGACTCGAAGACCGGAGGCCGGGCCGGCTGTCTGGCGGTCAGCAGCAGCGCGTGGCCGTGGCGCGTGCCGTGGTCGGCGAGCCGGCGCTCATCCTGGCGGACGAGCCCACCGCCAACCTGGACTCCGCCACCGGGGACGCGCTGCTCGGCGTGATGGAGCGCCTGAACCACGAGCGCGGCGTCACCTTCATCTTCTCGACCCACGATCCGCGGGTCATGGAGCGAGCGCATCGGCTCGTCCACCTGGTGGACGGACGGATCGAGAGCGACGTGCGCCCGTCGGGGCGGGGCTCCACGGCGTGAGGCCGGCGCTCGGCGCGGCGCTCGGGGCCGGCTTCGTCCCGGCGCTCGGACTGGTCCTCGCCGCCGGAACGCCCCACGCCGCCCGGGCCCAGGGGCTCGACCCGCGCGGCTACTACCTGAACGTCCTCTCGTACGAGGGCTCGAGCCCCTACGGGCCCGCCGGGGCGCTCGATCTCCACAGGCTGCGGCTCATGCTGGACCCGCGGCTGGGGCCCGCGACCCTCGACGTGGCGTACGAGCACACGCTCCGCTGGAGCCAGCGCACGGACGCCTCTCCGGCGCTGCTGCCCGGCGGCGTGGCCGGGGCGCCCCAGGACTGGCTGAAACTGGACTGGACCCTGGCTTCGGGCTCGCACGCGGTGTGGCGTCACCGCCTGGACCGCCTGTCGGTGGCCGTGCCCCTGGGATCGGCCGCGGAGCTCACGGTGGGCCGCCAGGCCATCTCCTGGGCCACGACGCTACTCTTCACTCCCACCGATCCGTTCGCCCCCTTCGATCCCAGCGACCCCTTCCGGGAATACCGCGCCGGCGTGGACGCGGCGCGCCTCCAGTACTTCGCGGGGCCGTTCACGACCCTGGACCTGGTGGTCCGGCCGGAAGACACCTCCCCCGGTCACCGCGTCACCGCGCTCCTCCGGGGCGGCACCCGGCTGTCGTCCTGGGACGTGTCGGCGTGGGCGGGCGCCCTCCACGACGAGCCCGCGGTCGCGCTCGGCGCCGACCGCGGCCTGGGCGGCTGGGCCGTGCGGGTCGACGCGACGCTGCGCAGGAAGGTCGGAGGCGGGACGGTGGTGCGGGCGGCCGCCGGGGCCGACCGCCGCTTCGCGCTCCTGGGCCGGGACCTCCACCTGGTGGGCGAGGTCCAGCACGACGGCTTCGGGGCCACGGCTCCCTCCGGCTACCCCGGCGTCCTCGCCTCGGAGGCGTACCGGCGCGGGGAGCTTCAGGCCCTGGGACGGGACGAGGCGCTGGCCGAAGCCGCCTGGCAGCTCCATCCCCTGGTGGGGGCCGAGCTCCTCGTGATCATCAACCTGGAAGACGCCAGCACGCTCCTGGCGCCGGCCCTCACCGGGTCCCTGTCGGACGATCTCTCGGCTCGCCTCGGGCTCTACCTGTCGGCCGGCCGGGGCGGGGTGGAGCCGGTCGGGACGCCGCGCTCCGAGTACGGCGCCGTGCCCACCTACCTCTATGTGTCGCTGACGGCCTTCTTCTAAGAGTCGGCGTGGCGCTGGGGCGACCCGGCGCTCGGGCCGGTGGCGGCCACCGACGTGGCGCGACGACAAGCAGGCGGGGGCCGGCGGTCAGCCCCGCTGGACGAGCAGCACCCCGGCGAACAGCAGGAGGACGCCGAGGATTCGGGTCGCGCTCACTGGCATTTTCGGTACGCCGAGCCACCCGGTGCTGTCCAGGAGCACCGAGCCGATGAGCTGACCGGCGATCACGGCGGCGAAGGTGAGCGCCGCGCCGACCCGGGGCACGGCGATCACCGTGAGGGTGATGTAGGTGGCGCCCAGCAGCCCGCCGATCCACGCCCACCAGGGGGCGCTCGCGGCCTCGGCCACCTCCGCGCGCCCGAACAGGCCCGAGAAGGTCACGGCCGCCAGCGCCACGGTCCCCACCAGGAAGTTGACCAGCGCGCCGGCCGTGGGGACCGCCAGCAGACCGCCCATGCGGGCGTTGGCCGCCGCCTGGATGGAGAGTCCGACGCCGGCGGCGGCGATGGCGAGCAGGAACAGCAGGCGGGGCATGGACGTCACTCCTTCCGGGAGAGGCGGTACAGCTCGACGTGCTCGACCCCGAGGTCGTCCTTCCGCCGGCCGAGCAGGTAGTCACGGCCGACCTCGTACACGTCCAGCCCGGCCGGTACCGACACGGTCCCGAGCCAGCGTCCCTCCGGGTCGAACACGCTCCACGTCGACGGGTCGGCCTCCGCCCACGGAGGCCTGAAATCGCTCACCCACAGGTCCCCGTCCGGGCCGACCCGGAGGGTCGAGAACGTGGGCGCGGTGGGGGGCGCCGGCAGGGCCGTCAGCGCCTTCCGGGCCGCGGCGAGATCGGAGGCGGACAGGTTCGGGTTGTCCCGCTTCCGTGCCGCCACCCGCGCCTCCACGGCCCGGGTCTTCATGGCGTCGGTCACGGTCGCCGGGGTCACGTCGGTGCGGCGCACGATCTCGCGGAGCGTCCCGTCGGGGCCGAACGCCCTGACCTCGTAGCGGTCGCTGGAGCCCGCCCACACCCGGCCGTCGCCCACGGCCACGTAGGCGTTC
Organism: Candidatus Humimonas hydrogenitrophica; assembly: GCA_947581615.1. Classification (GTDB taxonomy): domain Bacteria; phylum Gemmatimonadota; class Gemmatimonadetes; order Palauibacterales; family Palauibacteraceae; genus Humimonas; species Humimonas hydrogenitrophica. Next base: position 19,746 of record CANPVD010000113.1, on the reverse strand, counting down.
CGGCTGAAGGGGAGGACCATGACCTGCATGGACGCGATCCGTCCGTTCTGGCGTGTCACGTCGACGAAGCGCTCGCCACCGGGGAACGGCCCCAGGTCAGCCACCTGACCCGCCGAGTCGTCGAGCTCGACGAGTCGCAGCGTGTCCCGGGCGTAGCCCTCCGGCACCCGCCCGCGTCCGAGGAGGGTCTCGCGCATGGCCAGGAAGCGGCCTCCGTCCAGGGCGCCGGCCAGCATGAGGGGGGCCTGCCCCGCGTCCCCCGCCAGGCTCACGGTCCGCGCCAGGCCGCCGTGGGGCCCGAACAGGCTCAGCCGCCGCAGGCGCCAGTCGAACGCGACGATCGAGTCCCCCGGGATGCGGACGATCTCGAGAAGGGCCTGGAACTCGCCGGGGGCGCCGCCCCGGCCGCCCACCGCGCGGACGAACTTCCCGGAGGCATCGTAGAAGCGGAGCTGCTGCGTGCCGCCGTTGGCGACCACGATCATCCCGTCCGAGAGGCGCGTCGTGCCCCGCACCTGGTACAGCTGGTAGGCCGAGTCGCCCTGGACCACCCCGATGGAGAGCTCCGGCGTGTCGGCGACGGTCCACCCCTGTTCCTTCCCCCAGGCCGGTGCCCGGCTCTCGGCGATCCGCACGCCGGCGCTGTCCCTGGCCACGAAGGGGGGGGCACCGCCGCTCCCGCCGCAGCCGGCCGCCGCGGCGCAGACCAACAGCGGACCCCATACGCCCACGCCGCGGAGACCGGGCACGCGGCGCCTCATGCCGCCCCCCTCACATCCCCGCCTTGGAGCCCTCCGGCCCGATCGTGCGCGTGAACAGGGCGAGGATGCGGCGGTACTCGTCCGTCCACGAGCTCGGGTGGATGAAGCCGTGGTTCTCGACCGGGTAGGGGGCCAGCGTCCACCCCGTCTTCCCCAGCTCGATGAGCTTCTGGGTGAGCCGGGCGATGTCCTCGAACTCGACGTTGGTGTCCCGGATGCCGTGGCACATGAGGAGCGGGTCCTCGAGCCCCGAGGCGAAATAGATGGGGGAGGACCGCTCGTAGGCCAGGCTGTCGGTCGTCGGCAGGTCGAGGATCCGGCTCGTGTACCAGTGGTTGTAGTGCGCCCAGTCGGTCACCGAGCGCAGCGCCGCCCCGGCCCCGAACCACTTCGGCGCCGTGAACAGCGCCATGAGGGTCATGAAGCCGCCGTACGACCCGCCGTAGATCCCCACCCGCTCCGGGCTGTCGATCCCCTCGTGGGCCAGCAGGTACTTGACTCCATCCACCTGGTCGTCCAGGTCCTTGCCGCCCATGTGCCGGTAGATGGCCGTGCGCCAGTCGCGCCCGTAGCCGGCCGAGCCGCGGTAGTCGATGGCCAGCACCACGTAGCCCTTCGAGGCCAGGAGCTGGTTGAACATGTACTCGCGGTAGTAGTAGTCCGACCACCCCATCGTGACATTGTGCAGGTAGCCGGCGCCGTGCACGAAGATCACGGCCGCGCCGTTGGGCTTCGCTCCCACGTCCGCCGGCCGGTAGATGCGCGCCGGGACCTGGGCGCCGTCCCGGGCCGTGAAGGTGATGATGGGCGGGACCATCCACGGATACTCGCGCCACGCCCGCGTGGGGGAGTGGGTGACCTGCACGGGCGTAGCCCCGGGACGCGCATCGCGCAGGAAGAGTTCGGGCGGACGGTTGGCGAAGGAGTAGACGCCGGCGATTCGCTTGCCGTCGGGCGAGGGCGTCACGTCGTGGACCCCCGGGCGCTTCGAGATCCGGACCCGGTTCGAGCCGTCCAGGCTCGCCCTCCAGAACTGCTGCTCGTAGGGCGAGCCCTGGCTGCTCGTGAGGTCGAAGTGCTTCTTGTCCGCCGAGATCGAGGCGGACTTCACCTCCCACTTCCCGCTCGTGAGCTGCGTGGGCGTGGCCCCGGCCTCGGCCGGCACCCGGTACAGGTGCGAGTAGCCGGAGCGCTCGGACAGGAACCAGGCGCTCTTCCCGTCCGGCAGCCAGCCGGCGCATCCCCGCGAGCTCCAGGTGGGGCACGGCCCGCCGATCCACGCCCCGTCGTGGTCGTGGGTGAGGAGGGTGAGCATCCCGGAGGCCCCGTCCACGGCGTACAGGTACTGGTCCTTGTAAGCGAAGGTGACCGTGCCGATGAGGCCGCGCGTCCCGTCGGCGTTCCAGCCCTCGAACCCGATGTCCGCCAGGTCGGGCTCACCGACCGTGGCCGCGCTGTCGTAGCGGGTGGCGCCGGCAGGAGGCGTGAGGTCCAGCCAGGTCACCTTCCCGGTGGACAGGTCGGCGATTCCGAAACGGCTGTGGGGCTGGAAGTCCCCCACCTTCTCCCGTCCCCGGATCGTCTCCACGTAGCCGGACTCTGTGACGAAGCGTGCCACGGTCGTGTGGCGCTCCTTCTCCGGCCCCTCCACGAGGAGGACCGCGGCCCGGCGTCCGCCGGGCTCGACCGCGATGCGGGCGACCCGCTCCTCCTTGCCGATGTAGACCGGCGTGGGCTCCTTCGCCTCCCGTGCCTTCCTCTCCGCCTTCTCCTTGGCCTCCTGCTTCTTCCGGATCCGGATGACCTCGAACAGCTCTTGCTGCTGCTTCTCCAGCCAGGTGCGCTGCTCGGAGACCGGCTTCTCTTCCTCCGGCGGCTTCGTTCCGTGGCGGATGTCCGTGAGCTGGCGGAGGGCGCCGTCCGAGAGGTCGAGCGCGTAGGCGTTTCCGTCCCGGACGAAGTAGATCGTGTGGCCATCGCGCCCGAACACGGGCTCCGACTCCACGTCGCGCGTGTCGGTGAGGCGCGTGACGCGGAGGCCCGCGCGACGCACGAGCCACAGGTCACCCTGCCACGCGACCACGCGCCGCTTGCCGTCCGGGGAGTCGTCTCCCCGCGCCACCAGCACGCCGAGAGAGTCGGCCCGGGCGTCGGAGAGCCGCTGCGGCTCCCCTCCGCGCGCCGGCACCCGGTACAGGGCCGGGTCCTGGTACCAGGGCTCGCCGCCCGGCTTCCACCGGAAGAAGACCCACTGCCCGTCTGGGGTCCACCGGACGGCCGAGGGAGGCGACCCCACCAGCTCGGGGCCGCGCATGATGTCCGGCACGGTGAGCTGGAAGTCGACCGTGTCGACCGCGGCCTTCTCCTGCGCCGCGGCCTGGGCCCGCAGGGCGTGGGATGGGACGGCGCAGGGGAGGAGGGCGGCGACCAGGGCGGCCATCAGCGTGGACGTGGCGGAGCGTCTCATGGGCAGCATCCGGCAGGGGGAACGGTCCGGGCCCGCGCCCGGTGCGAGCGGCGAGAACTTAAGCCCTCCGTCTCCGCTCGGCACCCGATGGGGCGACCCGGCCCCGCTTGCCCGTGGCGCGGCCCCTGCAGACGATGAGGTCGGCGGCGGCCTTCCGCCGGAGCGCGGCGGACCCGGGATGCGCCGGCCGGTCGTACGTGCGAGGCGCCATGAAGATCGCTGTGCTGGGACCCGGAGGGGTGGGGGGCTACTACGGTGGGGAGCTGGCCCGGACGGGACACGACGTGAGGCTCCTGGCTCGCGGCCGGCACCTGGCCGCGCTCCGGGAGCGGGGCCTGGAGGTCCGCACCCCCGACGGCCACTTCACCGTGCATCCGTTCGTGACCGGCGACCCGGCCGAGCTCGGCCGGGTGGACCTCGTCCTGGTCACCGTGAAGGCCTACTCGCTGGCCTCGGTGACGCCCGCCGCCGCGGAGCTGGCGCGAGCCGGCGCCGACGTCCTCCCCCTCCTGAACGGCGTCGAGGCGGCCGACCGCCTGGGGGACGGGGGCGTCCCGCGGGAGCGGCTCCTGGGCGGGGTCACCACGATCAGCACGGCGAAGATCGGCCCGGGCGTCATCGAGCGCCGGAGTCCCTTCCGGCGCGTGGTGGTGGGAGAGCTCGGCGGCGGGCTCTCCGAGCGAGCCGAGCGCATCGCTGCTACGTTCCGGGAGGCCGGCGCCGACGCCCGAGCCTCGGCCGAGATCGAGGTCGACCTCTGGAGCAAGCTCGTCTTCCTCACCGCCATCTCCGGTGCGTGCGGCCTGGCGCGCACGGCGGTAGGTCCGGTCCGCGAGGCCGAGCTCGGCGCCCTCCTCCTCGAGCGTGCCGTAGGGGAAGCCGCCGCCGTGGGCCGCTCGCGGGGCGTGGCTCTTCCGCCGGACGAGGAGAGGCGTGCCATGGAGCTCATCGCGGGACTGCCGGGCGACATGGTGCCGAGCTTCGTGCTCGACGTCGAGGCGGGCGGACCCACGGAGCTGCCGATCCTGAGCGGGGCTGTCTCCCGCTTCGGACGTGACGTCCGCGTCCCGACGCCCGTCCACGATACGGTGGTCGCCGCGCTGGGTGCGGCGACGGCCTGACCCCCGTCCGTCCCGGACGGAAGGAGGAATCGTGATGATCCCGCGCTCGACGCGTTCCCTCGCCCCCCTCGCGCTGGCATGCCTGGCTGCTGCGGTCGCCGGCTGCGGGGGCACGCAGCACCTCTCCGAGTACGACTTCACGGGCCATAGCCTCGCCGTCGTGAGCTACGCGCCGTACGGGCCGGACCTGTGGACGGGAAAGGTGGACCTCAAGTCCGACAATCCCGTCTCGGCCGTGATCGACGCCGGGTCCAGGGCGGCCAAGGAGATCGAGGGGCGCCGGGCCCGAGCCCGGCTCGACAGCGCCGCTTCGCACGTGGACCTGGCGAGGCTCATGGCCGCCAGCCTCCTGGAGCGCTCGAGCCGCTACCTGGGAGCTCGGCCGGTCGAGGACCGCGCGTCGGCCGACTACCTGCTCGAGCTCGACGTCCGCCAGCTGGCCATCGACGCCCGCAGGGAGACGCAGGCCCGGCTGTACATGGAGGGCACCGTGTCCCTGCTGGACCGCACGACGGGCCGTGAGATCTGGCACACCAGGGTCACGGCGAACGACCCCCTGACTCCCACCTTCCGGCACGACGGCGACATTCCGGGTGACGTGGTGACCGCTGGCGCCCTGTACACCCTGTCGGTGGATGACTTCGAGCGCATGCTCCAGGACATGGCGAACCTGTCCTCCCGCGCGGTACTCGACCGCTTGCGTTCCGACCTGAGGGACGTGCGGGAGCACCAGCGGCCGTAGCGCGGGCCGAGGCTGACGGGCGGGAGTCCGGGCGGCCGGACAGAACGTCCGGCCGCGACCCGGGTCAGGCGTCTAGTGCTTCGAGGGAACCGCCGCCGTCATCGGCGGCAGCAGGACCTTGTCGATCACGTGGATGACACCGCTGCTGGCCACGATGTCGGTTCGGACGATGTTCGCCTCATCGATCATCGGCTGGCCGTCCTTGACCTGGACGCGCACACTCCGGCCCTCGATCGTCTTCAGCGAGGTCCTGGTGAGCACGTCGGCGGCCATCATCCGGCCCGGCACGACGTGGTAGGTGAGGATCGCAAGGCTCCGGTCCCGGTTCGCGGGCTCGAGCAGCGACTTCACCGTCCCCTCGGGCAAGGCGTCGAACGCCTCGTCCGTGGGCGCGAAGATCGTGAACGGACCCTCGCCCTCGAGGGTCTCGACCCGTCCGGCGGCCTGCGCCGCGGCCAGCAGCGTCTTGAAGGTCCCGGCCGCGGCCGCCGTCTCGACGATGTCGGTCGACGGGAGGGTCGCCCTGGCGTCGAGCGCCGAGGCGTGGCTCTCGCTGGCCATGTCGGCCGGGGTCGGTGACCGTATCATGTGTATGTATAGTTCGACACAGCCTTGACGTTTGGGCGTGGTCCATGAACCGGAGGTGGCCGGCGCCCACCGACCTCGAGCCAGCAGGCCCGCGGCGGCTTGACTTCGGTTGCATACCGAATACAATTTCCGGCATGGCTTCGAACGAGCCCGCACCCGACAGGGACATGGGTCGGTGTTTCCAGGCCCTGTCCGAGCCCAAGCGGCTCCGGATCCTCGATCTGCTCCGGAGCGGCGAGAAGTGTGTCGGCCACCTCACCGAGGAGCTGCAGGTGGCCCAATCCCTCCTGTCCTTCCACCTCAAGGCGCTCCGGGACGCGGGGCTGGTCGCCGACCGGCGCGAGGGTCGCTGGGTCTACTACTCCCTGGTGCCCGGACGGCTGGATGAGCTCAAGGTCTTCCTGGACGATCTCCTGGGGAGCTCCGCGGACACGGCCTCCCCGGCCGGCGGTCCGTCTCCCTTCGGACCTCACCTGGTGAAGTAGGAGACTCCCAGGGTCCCGAACACGCTGGTCCGATTCACGAAGGTCTTGCTCTTGAAAAACTGTCCAAGGCCGCCCGCGAGCCGCAGGCCCAGCCGGTCCGCGAGCGGGATCTTGAGGCCGAACTCCCCCGAGACCCCGAACTGGCTCGACGTCATCCCGACATCCGCGCCGGGGTATTCATGAAACACCGACACGTTGGCGCCCAGGCCCAGGTAGGGCCGCAGGCGGGAGGGATCGGTCACCAGGTGGTACTGGAGCACCGTGGCCAGGCCCAGGTTCCAGCGGTAGCCGGTACGCTCGGGGTTCAGGTAGCCGAAGCTCAGCGACGGCTCGATCGACACCCGGTCGGAGGCGAAGAAGCCCACCCGGAACGCGTTGTGGGCACGCGGCAGGTCGCCGCTGGAGAGGGGCAGGCTCATCTCGAAGATGTCGTTGCCGCTGCCCTTGAGGATGTGGTAGGCCATCTCGCTGTCGATGCCCAGCTCGATGGCGCCCTGCTGGGCCGCGAGCCGCGCCGCGGGCACGAGCATCAGTGCCGCTGCGATCAGGCACCCGCCGAGGCGGTTGGGGAACGAGGTGCGCATGGGCGTCCTCCGCACGGATCGGTTGGAAGTCGAAGGGAGAAGCAGGCGGCCCGCCGCGCGGGATGCGCCGCCTGATGCCGGACGCGCGGCCGCCTGGCGAGGTGCCGCCGGAGCGCCTCCGCGCGCCCGTCCACCGGCCCGTCCGGCCGGAGCGGGCCGTCGTCGTGTACTGGATGATCGCCTACCGGCGCCTCGACTTCAACTTCGCCCTGGAGCGGGCCGTGGACTGGGCCCGCGAGCTCGACCGGCCGCTCGTGGTGCTCGAGCCCCTGCGCTGCGACTACCGCTGGGCCTCCGACCGGCACCACCGGTTCATCCTGGACGGCATGGCCGACCACCGGCGGAGGCTCGAGGGCACCCGGATCGGCTACCATCCATACGTCGAGCCCGAGCCGGGGGCCGGTCGCGGGCTCCTGGAAGCGCTCGGCCGTCACGCCTGCGTGGTGGTGACCGACGACTGGCCCTGCTTCTTCCTGCCCCGGATGGCCCGGGCGGCGTCGGCGGCGCTGGACGTCCGCCTCGAGCTGGTGGACTCGAGCGGGCTGTACCCCATGCGGGCCACCGACCGCGTGTTCAACACGGCCCGCTCCTTCCGCCGGCACCTTCAGCGCGAGCTGCCGTCCCGGCTGGAGCGGTTCCCGCGCCAGCACCCGCTGGCCGGAGATCCCCTGCCCCCGGCGGGCTCCCCGCCGAAGGAGGTCGCTGCGCGCTGGCCGGCGGCGGGGGACGACCTGCTGCGGCCGGAGGGCGCAGGCCTGGGACGGTTGCCCGTCGACCATGGCGTGCCGCCCGTTCCCTTTCGCGGCGGCCCGGCCGCGGGCGCCGCGGTGCTGACCTCCTTCATCGAGGAGCGGCTCGACCGCTACGCCGAGGGGCACTCCGATCCCGACGCGAAGGCGACCAGCGGCCTCTCTCCCTGGCTCCATTTCGGCCACCTTTCCGTACACGCCGTGTTCCGCGCGGTGGCCGACCGCGAGGGCTGGTCGCCCGACCGCCTGTCGGCTGCGGCCGACGGCCGGCGCTCGAGCTGGTGGGGCATGGGCGAAGACGCCGAGGCCTTCCTGGATGAGCTCGTCACCTGGCGAGAGATCGGCTTCAACCGCTGCGCCCTCACCGACGACTACGATCGGTGGGAGTCCCTGCCCGAATGGGCCCGGGACACCCTGGAGACCCACGCCACGGATCCGCGCGAGCACCTCTACGACCTGGAGGTGTTCGAGGCGGCCCGCACCCACGACCCGGTATGGAACGCGGCCCAGCGGCAGCTCCGCGGAGAGGGGCGGATCCACAACTACCTGCGCATGCTGTGGGGGAAGAAGATCCTGGAGTGGTCGGCCGCGCCGCGCGAGGCCCTGCGCAACCTGCTCCACCTCAACGACCGCTGGGCGGCGGACGGCCGGGACCCGAACTCCTACAACGGGATCTTCTGGTGCATGGGACGCTACGACCGCGGCTGGCCGGAGCGCCCCGTGTTCGGGAAGGTGCGCTCCATGAGCTCGGACGCGACCCGGCGGAAGGTGGCCCTGGAGGCCTGGCTGGAGCGCTGGGGCGGCTGAGCGGCCCCCGCTACGCTCAGCCCGGCGCCATCTCCCGCAGCCTGCGGAGCACGCGCTTCCGATCCAGCTCGGAGCGCGTGAGCACGAAGATCGTGTCGTCCCCGGCCAGGGTGGCCGCCACCCCGGCCAGCCGCGCCTCGTCGAGGGCCACACCCACGGCGTTGGCCGCACCCATCTCCGTGTGCACGACCACGATGTCGCGCACCGGCTCCACGTCGAGCACGAAGTCCTCGAACGTCCGCCGCAGCGCCTCCTCCGCCTCGGGCGCCGACAGGTCGTCCAGCGAGTCCGGGAGGGCGTAGCGATAGCCCTCGTCTCCGGACGGGACCTTGACCAGGCCCAGGCGCCGGATATCGCGCGACACCGTCGCCTGGGTGACCTCGATGCCGCGGCGGGCCAGGGCCGCCACCAGCTCCGATTGCGTGCCGATCGGCTCCTGGGCCACGATGTCGAGGATGGCCCGCTCCCTCTCCCGCCGGTTCACGACAGGGCCCGGTCCAGGAGATGTCCCTCACGGTGGGCCCGGAGGATGGGCGGCGGCTCGAGGCCTTCGAGCCAGTCCCGGAGCTCCGCGGCCCGCTCGCGCGCAGAGCGCAGCTGCTCCCCGGTGCGCTCGGGAGCGGGACCGCCCGGCGAGCGCCGGGCGCGTGCCGCCGCCTCTGGGTCGAGCTCCGCTGGTGCCTCGCGCCCCACCTCCGGGCACGCATCCCGGAGTGTCTCCAGGGGCAGCTCGGCCAGCTCGAGGCCCCGTGCCTCGGCCGCCCGCACCGCCGCGCCGGCCCGCTCGTGCGCCGCGCGGAACGGAACGCCACGGCGTACGAGATGGTCCGCCAGGTCCGTGGCGGTGAGGAACCCGCCGCGCAGGGCGGCGGCCATCCGCTCGGGCCGGTAGTCGAGACCGGAGGCCAGCACCGCCGCCGCCCTCAGTGAGCCCAGCGCCGTGTCCGCCGCGTCGAACAGCGCCTCCTTGTCCTCCTGCAGGTCGCTGTCGTAGGCCAGCGGCAGACCCTTGAGCGTGGTGAGCAGGGCGACCAGGTCGCCGATGACCCGCCCCGTCTTCCCCCGGATGAGCTCGGCGGCCTCGGGGTTCCTCTTCTGGGGCATGAGGCTGCTTCCCTGGGCGACCCGGTCGGAGAGCGCCGCGAACCCGAACTCGGCCGAGGTCCACAGCACGATCTCCTCGGCCCACCGGGACAGGTGCGTCATGAGGAGGGCGGCCGCGAAGGAGGTCTCCGCCACGTAATCCCGGTCGGCCACCGCCAGCTGCGTGTTGGGGTAGGGGCCGACGAAGCCGAGCAGGGCCGCCGTGCGATCCGGGTCGATGCGGTGGGAGGTGCCGGCCAGCGCCCCGGCGCCGAGGGGGGAGCGTCCGGCCGCGTCGTGGATACCCCGGAGCCGCTCCCCGTCCGCGAGCAGCGCGAAGGCGTGGGCCAGGAGGTGGTGCGCCAGGCTCACCGGCTGGGCGCGCTGCAGGTGAGTGTAGCCGGGCATCCAGCTCTCCCGGTGGCGCTCCGCCACATCCAGCCACGTCCCCACCAGACCGAGGACCGCCGCGACCAGCTCGCCGCACGCCTGGCGCACCCACAGCCGCAGGGCGGCGCCCGTCTGGTCGTTTCGGCTCCGGGCCGTGTGCACGCGGCGACCCGGCTCGCCGATGCGCTCCACCAGCGTGCGCTCGATCCAGCCGTGCACGTCCTCGTCCGGCCCCTCGACCGCGACACGGCCCGCCTCCAGGTCGGCCAGGAGGTCGGAGAGGCCCGTCAGCGCCGCCGCCGCGTCCCCGTGCTCCAGGACGCCCGTCTCCAGGAGCATGCGAACGTGCGCCAGGCTCGCCACCAGGTCGTGCGGCGCCAGGCGCCGGTCGAAGGGCAGGGAGTTCGTGAACGCGTGGATGGCCGGATCGAGGCCGGCGGCGAAGCGCCCTCCCCACACCGGATGCCTCTGTTCGGGTCCGGTCACCGCGTTCCTCCCTCGGCCTTCGTGGAAGGGCAGGATGGCGGGCTCAGCCCGCCGCCGCCACCTGCCTCGGCCAGCCGGCCTCCGATCCGGCGGCGGCCGACCCGGTACGTCCCGGGACCCGGCCGCTCTCCGGCGCCTGGCTCCCCTCCGTCGGCTGCTCGCCCGGGACCGCCGGGCGCTCAGCGCGCGCCCCGCCCGCGCCGGGCCGCACGCGGGCGCCGACCCGCACCGGCAGGCCGAACAGCCGGATGAAGCCGGCCGCGTCCTTCTGGTCGTAGACGCCGTCCTCCCCGAAGGTGGCCAGGTCCTGGCGGTAGAGCGAAGAGGAGGAGCTGCGCGCCACCGGCGCGCAGGAGCCCTTGAACAGCCGCACGGACACGGTCCCCGTAACGTGGCGGTGGGACGTCTCGAGGAAGGCGTCCAGGGCCTCGCGCAGGGGCGTGTACCACATCCCCTGGTAGACGAGGTCGGCGTAGCGCACGGCCAGCTGCTCCTTGAAGCGAACCGAGTCCCGGTCCAGCGTGATCGCCTCCAGGTCCCTCAGCGCGGCCGTGAGCACCGTGCCGGCCGGTGTCTCGTACACGCCGCGGCTCTTCATGCCCACGATCCGGTTCTCGACCAGGTCGACCCGACCGACGCCGTGGAGCCCCGCCAGCGCGTTCAGCCGCCGGACGAGCTCGGCCGGAGCCAGCGGCTCGCCGTCCATGGTGATGGGAAAGCCGCGCTCGAACCCGAGGCTCACCGTGGCCGGCGCGTCGGGCGCGTGCAGGGGATCCCGGGTCAGGCGGAACATGCCGGCCGGCGGGGTGCGCGCCGGGTCTTCCAGGAGGCCTCCCTCGAAGGAGCAGTGCCACAGGTTCCGGTCGACGCTGTAGGGCCTGGCGGCTGTGGCCTCGACCGGAATCCCCCGGGCCGCGGCGTAGGTCATCGCGTCTTCGCGCGAGCGCAGGCTCCACTCCCGCCACGGGGCCACCACGGTCAGGTCCGGCGCCAGGGCGCCGTACACCAGCTCGAAGCGGACCTGGTCGTTGCCCTTGCCGGTGCACCCGTGGGCGAGCGCGTCGCAGCCGGTGCGCCGGGCGACCTCGACCTGCCCCCGCGCGATCACCGGGCGGGCGAGGGCCGTGCCCAGCAGGTAGCGTCCCTCGTAGACGGCCCCGGCGCGCAGGGCCGGGAACAGGCACTCCTCCGCCAGCGCGTCCACCAGGTCCAGGACCACGCACTCGCTCGCGCCCGTAGCCAGGGCCTTGTCGCGCACGGCGCCGAAGTCTTCCTCCTGTCCCACGTCCGCCACCACGGCCAGGACCTCGCAACCGTAGGTCTCCCGCAGCCAGGGGATCATCACCGAGGTGTCCAGTCCCCCGGAGTAGGCGAGGGCCACCCGTCGCACGCTCCGCTCCATCACCGCTCTCCTCCTCGTGTCCTCGAGACCCGGGCGGACGGGCCCCTCGGCCCGCCCGGAACCGGCGAGGCATGAGTATGCACATCGCTGCATAATAATGCAAGAGGCGGGATCGAGGCCGCTCGGCCCGGCCCGCCGGGAGCCTACTCCGGAAGCCGACCCGCCAGGTCGCCGGGCAGCACTTTCGAGCGGTCGCGCAGGAGGCCCCGGGCGGCCTCGTCCTGGCCCCAGCTGTTCCACAGAAGGACTCCCTCGACGCGGTCTTCGGCCAGGTAGTAGACCACGCCCTGGTCGTACTTCTCACGCCAGTCTTCGATCACGTCCAGCCGGCTGTCGGCCCGGCCGACCGCCTCGTACCCCAGGTCGAACAGGTCCGAGTAGAACAGGGGGACGTGCTCGTAGGGCTCGTCGGCCCCCGCCATGTTGCGACCCGCCTGGCGGCCCATGGTGTTGGCCGCGTCCTCGTGCTCGACGCGCATGTGGCGCCGCAGCGCGGGGTGCGGGAAGGACGCCACATCGCCGGCCGCGAACACGTCCGGGTCGGAGGTGCGCAGGTGGGCGTCCACCACGATGCCGTCGCCGACCTCGAGCCCGGCATCGCGGGCCAGGCCCATCTCGGGGACGATGCCGATACCGACTACCACTCCGTCGGCGTGCAGCGACTCGCCCGAGCCGAGCGCGACTTCGTAGGCGTCTCCCGCCCGGGTCACGCCGGTGACCGATTCGCCGGAGCGCGTGGTCACGCCCCTCTCCCGGAAGTGGTCGGTGACGAAGCGGGCGAGCCCGGCGGGGAACAACCGGGCGCACAGCGCCTTCTCCGGGAAGACCACCGTGACGTCCCGGTCGGCCATCGTCAGGGCCGCGGCCACCTCGCTCCCGATGAAGCCACCCCCGATCACCACGAAGCGGCGGTCCTCCTCGGCCAGCTGCCGCAGGCGCCGGTAGTCGCCTATCGTCCGGTAGTGGATCACGCCCTCCGGGGCGCCGGGGAGATGTCGGGGGCTCCCCCCGGTGGCCAGGAGCAGCCGCCGGTAGCCGTACGTCTCGCCCCCGTCGTCTCCGACCGTGTGGCTCTCCGGGTCCAGGGTCACCACCCGCCGACCCAGGTGCAGCTCCGCCCCTTCGGTCGCCGCCGTGCGCCAGATGTCCTCCTCGGCGCCCCCCTTCCACAACCCTTTGCTTAGCGGGGGACGGTCGTAGGGCGGCTCCTCCTCGCTCGATATCAGACCCACGGACCCGTCCGGGTCGACCTCCCGAATGCCTCCCACGGCGGCATCCGCGGTCATGCCTCCTCCGACGATCAGGTAGTCGTACGAGCGCATCCTCGTCCTCCGGGAGTGAATCGACGGCCAGCCGGCGCAGGCATCAATCTACGACGGTTGTGGACCACGCAAGTCCGACGCCTCACGGGGCCGGCTCTCGGGGAGGACGAAGGCGTCTCTCCAGCCCCTGGCGTAGGGCTCCGCCCTACCGGGAGCGGGGGATCCCCACCACAGGGTGTCGGGCTTTCTCCCCACGGGTCCTGTTGGCTTGATGCCGATACCGGCTGCGGGGCCTCGACGGCATCTATGAGGGCGTAGACTGGCGGACCGTCACGAGCAGCAAGGGGAGCGAGGCGATGGAGAGGCCCACCGGACAAGATCTGGCACATCCCGAGCGCGCCACCGCCGGACCCAAGGCCATGCGGAGGTACTACGCCCAGGCGCCGGTCGTCCTTACCTGGGAGCTGACGCAGGCGTGCCCGCTCAAGTGCGTGCACTGCCGGGCCGAGGCTCAGCCGTTGCCACACCCGAACGAGCTCACCACCGAGGAAGCGAAGGACGTGCTCCGGCAGATCCGGGCGTTCACGCCGAGGCCACCGGTGGTCGTCCTCTCGGGCGGGGATCCCCTGGCCCGCGACGACGTGTTCGAGCTGATCGCGTACGGCGGGGACCTCGGGCTCCACGTGGCGGTGACGCCCGCCCCGTCGTCGGACCTCACCGACGAGGTCATCGCGCAGCTCAAGGATGCGGGCGTGGTCCGCATGGCCCTCTCTCTGGATGGTTCCCGGAGCGTGGCGCACGACACCTTCCGGGGCCAGTCGGGCTCCTACGACGTGGTCCTGCGGGCCGCCGAGGCCGCGCGCCGGGTGGGGCTCCCGATCCAGATCAACACGACCGTGACGCGCGCCAACGCCGGCGACATGGGCTACATCGCCGACCTGGTGGAGTCGCTGGGCGCCGTGGCGTGGGAGCTCTTCTTCCTGGTGCCGGTCGGCCGGGGTTCGGTGCTCGAGCCGCTCGGCCCGCGCGAGACCGAGGCGCTGCTCCGGTGGCTGTATCGCCGTCAGCGCCGCGCCGCCTTCAAGGTCGTGACCGTGGAGGCGCCCTTCTACCGGAGGATCGGCCGCCAGATCGAGACCGAGGACCGCAGGTCCGGGCTCGCCTCGCCCGCCGATGGAAGCCCCGGCGAGCTGGGGTCGACGGGCGACGGGAACGGCTTCGTGTTCATCAGCCACACGGGGGAGGTGTTCCCGTCCGGCTTCCTGCCCCTGTCGGCCGGCAACGTGCGCGAACGCTCCCTGGTCGAGCTCTACCGGGACAGCACCCTGTTCCAGTCCCTGCGCGACCCCGAGGCGCTCCACGGAAAGTGCGGGATCTGCCCCTTCCGCATGGCCTGCGGCGGCAGTCGGGCGCGGGCCTTCGCGGTGTCCGGCGACCCTCTCGGCGAGGACCCGTTCTGCCCGTACGAGCCACCCGGCTACCGGGCGCTCCAGGGCGACGGGGTCGCGGATTCGATCGGTCGGGCGGAGCTGCCCTCCGACCTGAACGGATCCCGTCCGGGGCGTGCCGTGGCCGGCTGAGCGACGCCGCGCACCGGGGAGGGCGCCGGACCCTGCGCACCGCGCGACCGCGGAGCGCAGGGTCCGGCGGGTCCGGAGAGGCCTGCTCCCGTCAGGCTTCCGGGCTTCCGGTCCCAGCCTCGCCCCTCCGGGAACCCTCCTCCCGGAGGACCCCTTCCAGGATCTCGGCGGCGCGACCGAGCGCGCGCCACTCCATCTCACCCAGGGAATCCAGGATCTCCACCAGCTCCTCGACGCGCCGCTGACGACCCTCGAGCAGGAGGCGCTCGCCCGCGCGAGTGGCCCACAGCAGCACGCGACGCCCGTCCCCGGGGTCGGCCTCGCGACGGACGAGCCCCGCCTCCTCGAGGGCCCTGGCCAACCGGCTCATGGTGGGAGCCGTCACCTGTTCGACGTCGGCCAGCTCTCCCACGCCGCGGGGTCCGCCGAACACGAGCACCGAGAGGGCGGAGAGGCGGGGGGCGCTGAGACCGCTGGTCGCATCCTCCGTGCGCAGGCGGCGGAGGAGGTGGAGGGCCGCCGCGTGAAGCCGGATGGCCACCCGGGCCCGTTCTCCCGACACCTCGTGTGCCTTGTCCGCCCTCGTGGCTGTCACGGCTCCCCTTGACGCGTCCATGCCGTCGACTAATTTAGTTAGAGCAACTAAACAGTTCAAGCCCGGGACCGGTCGGCGCCAGGGCGGCGTCGGACCCGCCGGCGGGGACGCCAGGAGCGAAGAATGGACCAGCCGGGGGCCAATTTCGGGATTCGGCGGATCGCACAGGTGGCGGTGCGAGCGCGCGATGTGGACGCCTCGGTGGACTTCTACCGGGACGCCCTCGGACTCCAGCTCCTGTTCCGCGCGCCGCCCGGCCTCGCCTTCCTCCGCTGCGGGGACCTCCAGCTGATGCTGTCGGCGCCCGAGAGCCCCGAGTTCGACCACCCCTGCTCGGTGCTCTACTTCGAGGTCGACGACATCGACACGGCCTACCGCGTGCTGGCCGAGCGGGGCGTCGTGTTCCTGGGCGAGCCGCATCGGGTCCACCGGGCCGAGAACCACGAGCTGTGGATGGCCTTCTTCCGGGATCCGGACGACAACGTGCTCGCCCTCCAGACCCGGCGTCCGCTCGTCTGAGCCGGTCGGTCAGAGCCGCTCGAACGCCCTCGCCAGCTTCTCCTCGGCCTCCCGGGCCACCGGCTCCATCTCCGGCACGCCGGCCATGGCCAGCATGGCCTCGGGCCTCGCGTAGGAGGCCTCGGATCCCTCCGGCGTCTCGGCCACGACCACGTTGCAGGGCAAAAGGAGCCCGATGTCGTCGTCGGCCGCCAGCGCCCGGTGCGCGAGCGGCGGATTGCATGCGCCGAGGATCACGTAGCGCTTGAAGTCCACGTCGAGCTTCTTCTTGAGGGTGTCCTTCACGTCGATGCGGGTCAGCACCCCGAAACCCTCCTCGCCCAGCGCCTCCTCGACGCGGGACACGGCCTCCTCGAAGTCCACGCCCGGGAGCTCCTTGCGTGCCCCGTAGCTCACGTCCTTCATCTCGTCCTCCTGAGGTCAGTCGGCGAAGAGCTCGACGCCCGCCTGCACCGTGTCGGCCAGCTGCTCCCTGGTGATCAGTCCGATCACCACGCCCCGGTCCGGCTCCTGGCAATTCGTCTTGACCAGGGCCACCGAGACGTGCGCCCTGCGCATGCGGGTGAGCACTTCGAACACGGTCGTGTCCTCGGTGACGGTCACGTAGTCGCGCATCGCCAGGTCGTGCACGCTGCGGGCGGGGATGGTCCCGGCGAGCGCGTCGCGCACCGCGTCGGGAGCGATGAGCCCGAACACACGATCCGGATCGCCGACCAGGAAGTGGCGTCCGTTCCCGTGCTCCCGAACGGAGTGCAGGAAGCGTGCGAAGGAGGTCGAGGGCGACACGGTGCCCAGGTCGGTCGACATGATGTCCCGGGCGTGACGGATATAGAAGAAGTTGGCCTGCAGGGCCTGCGGCACCGGCTTTCCGCGGCGGGCCACCTTGAGCGTGTAGATGCTCTCGGGCTGCATCGCCCAGCGCACCGCGTAGCTCAGGGTCACCGTGATGGCCATGGGGATAATGACCTCGTAGTCGCGGGTCATCTCGAAGATCATCACCACGGCGGTCATGGCGGCTCCCGTGGAACCGCCGATCACGCCCGCCATGCCCGCCACCGCGAAGGCGGGCGGTCCGACCGCCAGCGACGGGAAGAGCCACTGGAGCCCGATGCCGTACGACGCCCCGACCGTGGCGCCCATGAACAGGCCCGGCGAGAACACCCCGCCCGACGCGCCGGAGCCCAGCGTGAGGTCGGTGACCAGGAGCTTGAGGGCCCCCAGCAGGAGGAGGATGAGGATCGGCCCCAGCGAACCCTGGAGAATGTCCTGGATCGTCGCGTAGCCGACGCCCTCCACGTAGTAGTGGCCCAGGAACCTGTAGGAGAGGTACATGGTGAGTCCCACGCCCAGCATGCCGAGCGTGTGCCGCAGGTAGTAGCTGGACTTGATGTGGTTCTCGAAGAAGTCCTCGAACCCATACAGCGTCTTGATGTAGGCGGCCGACACGCCGCCCGTCACGATCCCCAGACCCACGAACGCCAGGATCGACACGGGGGCGGTGAGGTGGAAGGACGAGCTCACCAGGCTCGGGATGACGAAGGACGGGTTGGGCCCGAAGAACAGCCGCGCCACATAGGTGGCGGTCACGGTCGCCAGCCCCACCGGGACGAGCGTCCTGACGCTCACCTCGTGCATGAGGATCTCGATGGCGAACAGGATCCCCCCGATCGGCGTGTTGAAGGCCGCCGCGATGCCGCCGCCGGCGCCGGCCGCCACCAGCGTGATGCGCTCCCACACCGGAACGTCGAAGATCTGGCCGAGGCTGGAGCCGAGGGATCCGCCGATCTGGATGAAGGGGCCCTCGCGACCGATCGAGCCGCCCGTGCCGATCGAGATGGCCGAGGCGACCGACTTGATCACGCCGACGATGGGGCGCACGTGCCCCTTCACGTAGTAGACCGCCTCCATCACCTCCGGGACGCCGTGACCCTTCGCCTCGGGCGCGTAGTTCTTGACCAGGTAGACGACCGCGATCGCGCCCAGCACGGGTGCCAGGATGATCAAGGGGCCGAAGGGACTCGCGGGCGTGTGGCTGTTGGCGTCGTAGCTGAACGACCACGTGCCCAGGAAGGCGAGATTGTGTACGAGGGCGATCAGCGCCCGGAACGCCACGGCCCCCAGACCGGCCGCGGCGCCGAGCAGGATGGCGAGGAGGAGCAACCGGACGGACAGCTGCATGGTCGTGGGCGAACGGCGGGACGGGGGAGCCGACGTGCGCTGCTCCCCTCCTGGAGAGGGTCCGGCGCTCTCGCCCGTGCCGTCCGGGTCGTCGCTCAACGGACCGGCGCCCCCCGCGCGCGGGTCCCATTCCCGGGCCTCACGAGGCGCGCTCCGCGCCTCCGGCGAGCTCGGTCCGCACGGTGCGCGCGGCCTCCACCATGTTCGCCAGCGCCGGGACGACCTCCTCCCACCTGCGGGTCTTGAGGCCGCAGTCGGGGTTCACCCACACCCGGTCGGCCGGGAGCACGGTGAGGGAGTCCCGGATGTGGTCGGCCATCTCCTCGGCCCGGGGCACGCGCGGGGAGTGGATGTCGTACACCCCGGGGCCGATGTCGCGATCGTAGTCGAAGTCTCGGAACACCTCGAGCAGCTTCTCATCGGAGCGTGCGTTCTCGATGAGGAGGACGTCGGCGTCCATGCGCGCGATGTGCTCGATGATGTCGTTGAAGTTCGAGTAGCACATGTGCGTGTGGACCTGCGTCTCCGGGCGCGCCGTGCCGGTCGCCACGCGGAAGGCGTTCACCGCCCAGCGGAGGTAATCGTCCCGGTCTTCCTCGCGCAGCGGGAGCCCCTCCCGGAGCGCGGGCTCGTCTACCTGGATCACCGGCGCGCCCGCGTCCTGCAGGTCTTCCACCTCGTCCTGCACCGCCAGGGCCAGCTGGTAGCAGGTCGCCGAGCGAGGCTGGTCGTCCCGCACGAAGGACCACTGCAGCATGGTCACCGGACCGGTGAGCATGCCCTTGACCGGTCGTTCGGAGCACGAGGCGGCGTAGCTCCACCAGCGCACCGTGATCGGGCCCGGCCGGTGGATGTCGCCGTACAGGATGGGCGGCTTCACGTAGCGACTGCCGTAGGACTGCACCCACCCGTAGCGGGTGAAGGCGTAGCCCTCCATCAGCTCTCCGAAGTACTCGACCATGTCGTTCCGCTCGAATTCGCCGTGCACCAGCACGTCGAGGCCCACCTGCTCCTGCGTGCTCACGCAGCGGTCGATCTCCTTCTCCAGGAAGCTCTCGTAGTCGTCCCGGTCGGTCTCCCCCGCCCGGAAGGCTCGCCGCTGCTTGCGCACCTCCGCGGTCTGCGGGAAGGAGCCGATCACGGTCGTCGGGAGATCCGAGAGTCCCAGGCGGCGCCGCTGGACCGGCTTGCGCTCGTCGTAGCCTACCGGCCGGCTCGCCCTGTCGGGATCGAGCCCCTCCATGCGGCGTCGCACCTCCGGCTTGCGCGTGCGCGTCGAGCCGTCACGCGAGTCGAGCGCCCTGTGGTTGGACTCCAGTTCCTCGGCGATGGCCTGTCGACCCTCGTTCAGGCCGCGGGTGAGGATCTCGACCTCGGCGAGCTTCTGGTGGGCGAAGGCGAGCCAGGAACGCAGCTCGGAGTCGAGGTCCGTCTCGCGGGAGGCGTCCAGCGGCACGTGCATGAGGGAGCAGGAGGGCGACACCTGCACCCGGCTCGGGTCGACGATAGCCGACACTCGCTCGAGCAGCTCCAGGGAGCGCTCGAGGTCGTTGATCCACACGTTACGGCCG
This sequence comes from Candidatus Humimonas hydrogenitrophica, assembly GCA_947581615.1. GTDB lineage: Bacteria > Gemmatimonadota > Gemmatimonadetes > Palauibacterales > Palauibacteraceae > Humimonas > Humimonas hydrogenitrophica. The sequence goes on along the minus strand of CANPVD010000113.1, from coordinate 376 downwards.
TCGACGATCCCCACGCGGAGCACCTTGTCGCCGGGGAAGCCGTGCTCGTCCAGGAGCTCCAGGTGGTGGCGGCGGCCGCGCACGAAGTCCAGTCCGATCCCGTCCACCGGCAGGCCGGTCAGGGTGCGGTACGCATCGCCGACGTGCTCGAAGTAGGTCTGGATCAGCAGGCGGGCGCCGGAGCCTGTGGCCACGAGCCGTCCGTAGGCACGCTCCAGCGCCTCGCGCTCGGCCGGGTCCCGATCCTGGACGAAGCAGGGTTCGTCGAGCTGGATCCAATCGGCGCCGGACTCGACCAGCCGGCCGATCACCTCGACGTACACGTCCACGAGGGGCTCGAGCAGGCGGTGCAGAGACGCGTCGCCCGCGCCCGCTC
>CANPVD010000112.1 GCA_947581615.1 Candidatus Humimonas hydrogenitrophica | reverse complement strand
TCCCCAGGGCGAGGGAGTGCTTCCTGGCGTCGGCCGTGTCGGGCCGCGTCACGGCGTCCGCCTCGATCGCGCGCTCGCGGGCGGAGGCCGCCGGCGTGTAGCCGGGGAGCTGCTGGGCGGCCAGGGGCGCCGCAGCGAGGCACATGAGGGCCCCGAGGGCCGCCAGGAGGATGTGGCGCTGTCTCATAACGACTCCGCGCAGGGGTGAGTCCGGGCGCGGAAGATAGAGCCTGGATGCGGCGCCGGCGAGCGCGGGGAAGAGTCACCCCGTTACCTTGGCGGGGAGCGGACACACGACGTGAAGGCACGTCCTCGGCCCAAGAGGAGACACAGCAATGCGTACGAGCCGACGACACCCGCGGAATGAGAGGATCGGAGCGGCCACGGCCTTGGCCCTGACGCTCGTGCTGGCGTCCGCGGCGCCGGCGGTCGGCCAGGCGACGTCCCGGGACGCCGCACAGACCGCGAGCGACGGGTGCTGGGTGCGGGGGTCGCGGGCGGACCTCGGCAGCCGGTCCAGCCCGCTCGACTCGACCTCGGTCACCCTGCGGAGCGGGACCGTGGCGGTGTGCTACGGGCGGCCGAGCCGACGCGGGCGCACGGTCATGGGTGGGCTGGTTCCGTACGGGTCGCCGTGGAGGCTGGGGGCCAACGAGGCGACCTCGATCCGCATGCCGGCCGCGGGCAGCATCGCCGGCGTGGCGGTCGACGGCGGCCGGTACTCCCTGTACGCCATTCCGGGCCCGGAAGCGTGGCAGGTGGTCGCGAACGGCACGGCGCACCGGTGGGGGATTCCCATCAGCGACGCGGTCCGGGCGAAGGACCTCGGTGCCGGCAGCGTCGAGTCCGCGCACACGGACTCCATGGTCGAGCAGCTCACGCTGACGTTCGAGAAGACCGCGCCCGACGCCGCCGACCTGGTCGTGCGCTGGGAGCGGACCGAGCTCCGCATCCCCGTAGTGCTCCGCGCGGCCCGCGGTTCGAAGGACGGCCGCCGGTGACCGCCGCGGACGGCCGCCGCGGCCCGGCGGCGCTCGCGATGGACGCCGAACGGTTCCGCGCCCTGGGCCACGACCTGGTGGACCAAATCGCGGAGTTCCTGGACTCGCTGCCGGACCGGCCGCTCACGCCGGCCGAGTCGCCGGAGGTCGTGCGCTCGGCGCTGGACGCGACCGCCGGCCTCCCGGAGCACGCCTCCGACCCGGCGGAGCTGCTCGGCTCCGCCGCCGAGATCCTGTTCGACCACTCGCTCTTCAACGGGCACCCGCGCTTTTTCGGCTACATCACCTCATCGCCCGCGCCGATCGGCATGCTGGGCGACCTGCTGGCGGCGGCGGTCAACGCCAACGGCGGTTTGTGGACCCTGTCCCCGATGGCCACGGAGATCGAGGCCCAGACGGTGCGCTGGATCGCGGAGCTGATCGGGTATCCCGTGGATGGAGGAGGGCTGCTGGTGAGCGGCGGCAACATGGCGAACACGGTCGGCCTGTGGGCGGCCCGGGCCGCCATGGCCGACTGGGACGTGCGCGAGGCGGGCGTCGCAGCGCCCGGGGCGCGGCCGCTGCGCGTCTACGCCTCCGGCGAGACGCACACGTGGATCCACAAGGCGACGGACCTGGCCGGTCTCGGCACCGACGCCATCCGCTGGATCCCCACCGACGACGGGCTGCGCATGAACGTGGCCGCGCTGCGCGAGGCGCTCGAGCGGGACCGCGCGGCGGGCGAGCGGCCGATGATGGTCGTGGGCACGGCCGGATCGGTGAGCACCGGGGTCGTGGATCCCCTGTTCGACATCGCCGACGTCTGTCGGGAGTTCGGCGTGTGGTTCCACGTGGACGGGGCGTACGGCGGGCTCGCGGCCGCCGCGCCGGAGGCGGCGCCGGACCTGGGCGCCCTGCACCTGGCCGACTCCCTGGCGGTCGATCCCCACAAGTGGCTGTACGCGCCGCTCGAGGCGGGGTGCACGCTGGTCCGCGACCGGGAGACCCTGCGCCGCGCCTTCTCCTACCACCCGCCCTACTACCACTTCGGGCAGGAGGCGACCAACTACGTCGACTTCGGACCCCAGAACTCCCGCGGCTTCCGCGCCCTCAAGGTGTGGCTCGCCCTGCGCCAGGTCGGCCGCGAGGGCTACGCCCGGTGCATCGGCGACGACATCGAGCTCAGCCGGCGCATGCACGCGCGGGTCGAGGAGCACCCGGAGCTCGAACCGTTCACGCAGGCGCTCAGCATCTCGACCTTCCGCTACGTTCCCCCGGACCTCCGGCCCGACGTGGGCTCGGAGGCGGCCGAGGCGTACCTGAACGAGCTCAACCAGGCGCTCCTCGACCGGATCCAGGCCTCCGGCGAGGCCTTCGTGTCCAACGCCGTGGTGGAGGGGCGCTACCTGCTCCGGGCCTGCATCGTGAACTTCAACACGAAGGCCGACGACGTGGACGCGCTGCCGGAGATCGTGGCGCGGCTGGGGCGGGCGGTGGACCGGGAGCTTCGACCGGCTACGCCACCCGGGTCGTGACCTCGGTGGCCGGGCGGCGCGCCCTGGCGTCCGGCACGGCCGCCGGCTCCCCCAGGTGGACGATCGCCACGATGCGCTCGCCCTCGGGCACGCCGACCGCCGCCCGGGCGCGCGGATCGTCCATGACCGCGCCCGTCTTGAGATGGGTGCCGAGGCCCAGGTCGAGGGCGGCCAGCATGAGGTTCTGGACGCCCATCATCGCCGCGGCGTAGTCCTCCTCGCGGATCTCCGGGTTGTCGTCGAGCGTCGTGGCCACCGCGATCATGGCGGGCAGCGCCTCGTGCGTGGAGCCGACCTTCTCGACCACGGCGCGGGCGGCCTCCGGGTCCTCGACGCGCTTCGCCTTGCGCGCGCCCAGCGCCTCGCCCCAGGCGCGCCGCGCCTCGGGGCCCAGCACGTAGAAGCGCCATGGCTCGGTCATGCGGTGGTTCGGCGCCTCGACCACGGCCTGCAGGAGGCGGTCGAGCTCCTCGCGCTCGATGGGGCGGTCGGTGAACTGCTTGATGGAACGGCGGGCGGCGATCGCTTCGAAGACGTCCATGGGCCTCGCTCGCAGGGGTTCGTGGGAACAGGGGTCACGAATGTGCAAGGTCGGGCCGCGCGAATCGAGGGGGCGGAGCGTGGGGGGGACCCCGAGGGTCGTGCCGATGCGGGAACCGGCACGGCGCCGAGCGGTAAGCTCATCCGATCGCCGGGATCGGCCGACGGCCGATTCCACGGCAGTCGTGGCACCCTCCATCACCGGAAGGGAAGGGCCGATGCAATGGCCGGGCGGACATACGTGACGCGCCGATCGCGGGCGATCCGCCTCGCCCTCGCCTTCTTCGGCCTCGTCCAGGCCGGGCTTCCCCCGGTCGCGGCCTACGCGGACGCGCAGGTCCACCACGTCGCCGGCATCGTCCACGGCACGCATGTCGCCCGGCCCGACCGGAATCCCGGTCACGCGGCCGGGTCGCACGAGTGCCCGCTGTGCACCTTCCTCAGCCACGTCGCGGTCTCCAACGACCTGGCCATCCGGACACCCGCGGCGGCGGAGCTGGCCGACCGCACGATCGTTCCGCAGGGCCGGCCGCGCACGTTCGTGGCCTGGGACCTTCCTCGCTCCAGGGCTCCTCCACTCGCCTGAACGACCGCGCCTTCGCGGTGCGGTGCGCCATCCGATGATGCCTCCCGCGAACGTCCTTCGGGGCGTCGGGGCGCATCCGCGCACATCTCGTTCAGGAGAGAGCCATGCACGTACATCGACCTTCCGGTTGGTGGGCACGGTGGTGCCCGCCGATCCTGTTCGCCCTGCTCGGCGGCATCCCCGCGGCCACGCCGGTCCTCGCCGCGAGGCCCGCGCTGGCCCCGGGCACGCCCCGGACCGCACTCCCCACCGGAGACCTCACGGGGACCGTATCGGACGCCGCCAGCGCCGAGCCCCTCGTGGGCGCCGAGGTCACGGTCGCGACCCGGGGGCACGTGGTCGCCGATCTGGTCACCGACGCGTTCGGCCGGTTCATCGCGCACGACCTCCAGCCCGGAAGCTACACCGTCCGCGCCCGGCTCCTGGGTTACAGCGCCGACTCTGTGGTCACGACGATTCCGGAGGGAGGCGGCGGAGTGACCGTGGCGATCCGGCTGGGCGCCGCGCCCCTGGGCCTGGCCGGGCTCGCGGTCACGGTCCAGGCCCCCCTGGCGGTCGACACGCGGACCGGTGACCAGGTCTACCAGCAGCACGCCTACCACGGGGCGCCCTCCAACACCACCTCCCAGATCCTCCAGCAGTCCATCGCGGGCGCCGCTCGCGCCCCGACCGGGGAGGTCCACATCCGCGGTCAACACGCCGAGTACACGTACTACGTGGACGGCGTCCCCGTCCCTCCGGGCATCTCGGGGAGCCTCAACGAGCTCTTCCAGCCGGCGATCGTGAACCGGATCACCTTCCAGACGGGCGGCTGGGACGCGGAGTACGGGAACGACAACGCGGCCATCATCAACGTGCAGACGAAGGTGCCGGCCGGCGGCTTCCACGCCGACCTGGGCGGCTACGGAGGCTCGTACGGCGAGAACGGCCAGACGCTGAGTCTGAGCGGACACACGGGCCGCTGGGGCTGGTTCCTGTCCGGGACGCGCCAGGGCTCGAACATGCGCCAGAATCCGGTGGCATTCGATACCCTGACCGACGCGCCCTTCAACTACCACAATCACGGCACGGACTATTTCACCTTCGGGAAGGTGGAGTTCGTGCCCTCCAATCGGGACCGGTTGAACGTGGACGTGAACTGGTCGCGCACGCGATTCCAGGTTCCGTTCGACTCCGTCGAGGGCCTGCTCGACGACCGGCAACGGGACATCAACAGCTTTCTGACCGCGGGCTGGCGGCACCGCTTCGGATCGGCCGACAGCCTGTCCGCCTCGGAGGAGGGCTCCGACCTGTTCGTGGGGCTGTACGCCCGGCATGGGAGCCTCGCGTACACGCCCGGCGCGCTCGACCAGCCGACCTTCGTGTTCTACCCGGACACCACGCCGCTCATCGTGAGGGAGAATCGCTCCTTCGACACGTACGGCGTGCGGGCCGACTACCACGTGCGCGTCAGCCACGCGGCGGAGTTCAAGCTCGGAACGGAGGCGTCGACGACGAGTGGCCGCGAGGACTTCTCGACGGTCGACGCGACCGGGAGCCCGGGGCCCGCCTCCAATTCGGGCCTCGACGGCCACGACTTCGGGGTCTACGCGCAAACGGCTCTCACGCCGGCCGAATGGCTCGAGCTGCGGACCGGGGTGCGCTACGACGAGCACGCCGCGCCCTTCGCGGGAACGCGCCGGCAGGTGAGCCCCCGGGTCAAGCTCAGCTTGTTCGCCGGCCAGGGGACGACCTTCTCCCTGTACTACGGGCGGCTGTTCATGCCGACCCACATCGAGGACCTTCGGGCCATCACCACGGTCTCGCTCCAGGGAGACACTACATCGACGTCACCGACCCTCCCGGAGCGTGACGATTTCTTCGAGGCCGACCTGATCCACCGGTTCCCGCTCGGAATCGTGGCCAAGCTGTCGGGCTACATCAAGAACGCGAGCCCGGGTGTGGACGACAACACGGTCCAGGGCACCGCGATCGTGACCCCGGTCAACCTGGCGGAGGTGCGCGTGCGCGGGATCGAGGCGGCCATCGAGGTCCGGCCGCCGGGGCCCGTGTCGGGCTACCTGAACCTGGCCCTCAGCCACGCGTACGGCCGCGGTCCCGTGACCGGCGGCTTCTTCCCGACCGACGTGGCGGCGGTGCCCGGAGGCTGGTTCGACCTGGACCACGACCAGCGCGTCTCGGCCGTGGGGTCGGCCACCTATTCGGCCAATCGCTTCTTCCTGAGCGCCACGGGCATCTACGGCTCCGGTCTCGCCAACGGGGCGGACCTCCAGGAGCCGATCGGGCGTGGACTGTTCGACTTCAACCCGGGCATCCACGTCGACCCGAACTTCATCCTCAACGGCGCGGCCGGCTACTCGTTCGGGATGGGACCGGCCGTCGTCAGCCCGCAGCTCTACGTGAACAACGTCCTGGGCACCCACTACCTGCTCAAGGGCGCCTTCTTCAGCGGTGCGTCGGTGGGGCGCCCGCGCAGCGTGGAGGTACGTCTCAATGTCGCGTACTGATGACGGAGTCCGGAGAGGAGGCCCGGTGAGTAGCTGTTCGGGGTCCTGGAGCGCGACGCGCCTCAGGACGGCCGTGATCCGGGCGGCGGCCGTGGGCGCGGGAGTCCTGGCGGCCGCGTGCGGCTCCGGCGGCGGTCCGACTTCCGTCAGCAGCACGACCAACGTCGTGAAGGTCTCGCTGAAGGCTGGGCAGAGCCAGGTGGCGTCGCCGGCTGGAAAGGTGCTCGAGCTGGACATCCCCGGAGCTCCGACCGGAGGGGCCGAGTACCGGCTCGCCCTGCAGAGCGCCAGCCGGACGGCGGGGGCCATGACCTCGATGGAGCTGAGCGCGTCGGTGCCCGGAGCGACGGCGTCGATGTCGCCCTCCATGTCCGAGGGCGTGTCCTCGGCCTGGTCCGGTTGGGCCGGCACCCCACCGCGATGGGCACGGCGGGACCGGTGGGAGACGGGCTTCCGGCAGCGGGTCCGCGAGCTCCTGCTGCGGTCGGGCGCGCGACCCGCCCGACGCCCCGGGGAAGGGCTCCACGCCCGCGCGGCGCTCCTGGGTGGGGGGGCTCCGGCCGTGGGAGACACGCTGCATTTCAGGTTCGCGATCTCCGACCGGAGCTCGGGGACCCTGACCTGCCAGGTCGACAGCTCGGCGGTTCCGAGCGGGATCACGGCGGTCGTCCGGCAGGTCGGCCAGCGCGCCATCTTCGTCTCGGACACGGGGGACTCCGGAGACTTCACCGGCTCGCAGTTCCAGACGCTGAGCGACGATGCCGACCAGTACATCATCCCCGTCGACAGCGCCTATTTCGGCGCGCCCGCCGACCTGGACGGAAACGGGCACGTCATCGTGCTGTTCACCCGGCAGGTCAACCTGCTCACCCCGAAGGGCTCCTCCACCTTCGAGGGCGGCTTCTTCGTGCCGATCGACCTGGCGGACTCGGCGGGCACGAACGGGTGCGCGACCAGCAACGAGGCGGAGCTGGTCTACCTGCTGGCGCCCGACCCGGCCGGGGCGGACGGTGACACGATCTCCGAGACGTTCGCGTTCAACAACGCGATCGACGTCACCGGGCACGAGCTCTCCCACAA
>CANPVD010000111.1 GCA_947581615.1 Candidatus Humimonas hydrogenitrophica | reverse complement strand
AGGCGTAGGCCGTGTCGCACCACACGCACCGGAGGTTGCAGCCGGTGGTGCGGACGAAGACGCAGGGCCGGCCCGCGTAGCTGGACTCGCCCTGGATGGACAGGAAGATCTCGGTGATGCGCATCGGAGGAGCTTACCCGGCGCCGCGGCCGGCGGTCCAAGAACGGAGGCTCCGGCTCACGGGCGGCGGCGGCGGCGCGTCCCCGCGGGGACGCGATGCGCGGCCGGCCCGGCGCGGCTGGACGCCCCGGCGAGCCGCGGCGCCGCCCTCAGGCCTGCGGCACCATCGGCAGCTCGCGGACCCGGGTCCCGGTGAGCGCGAACCAGGCGTTGGTGAGCGCCGGGGCCGCGGGCGGGAGGGCCGGCTCGCCCACCCCGCCCGGGTCCTCGCGGCTGTCCACGATGTGGACGTCGACCGCGGGCGCCTCGTCCATGCGGAGGAGCGGGTAGCCGCCGAAGTTCCCCTGCACCACGCTTCCCTCCCGGAGCGTGATCTTCCCGTACAGGGCGGCGGCGAGCCCCGCGATCACCGAGCCGGCGTATTGCGACTCGACGATGTTGGGGTGGACGACGATGCCGCAGTCGGCCACCACGGTCACCCGGTGCACGCGCGGCTGGCCGTTCTCGCTGGAGACCTCGGCGATCTCCGCCACCCGGCCGCCCTTGTCGCGCACGAGGGCGACGCCGCGGGCCCGGCCGGCCGGGAGCGGCTTCCCCCAGCCCGCCCGCTCGGCGGCCATCTCCAGCACGCGCTTCACGCGCGGCTCGCCGTCCAGGAGCGCGAGCCGGAACTCGACCGGGTCGCGCCCGGCGGCGTGGGCGAGCTCGTCGACGAAGCTCTCCATGACCCACGTGTTCTGGGAGGGGCCCACCGAGCGCCAGTAGCCGGTCGGCACCGGGATGCCCGAGTAGCGGTAGTCGACCCGGAGGTTGGGGATCGAGTAGGCGCTGTTCGCGATGCCGTCCACCGCGCTCCGGTTCACCTCGCCCGCGCGGCCGCGGCCGTCCTGCACCCCGATGGGCGGGGCGGCCACGCGCGCGTCGAGGGCCGACAGGCGCCCCTTCGCATCGACCGCGCCCTGCATGCGGTAGTGGCTGATGGGCCGGTACTCGTCGTGGCGCATGTCCTCCTCGCGCGTCCACACGAGCTGCACCGGCGCGCCGACCGCCTTGGCGGTCTCGACCGCGTCCCTCACGTAGTCGACGCTGCCGCGCCGGCCCCAGCCGCAGCCGACGAAGGTCACGTGCACGTCCACGTTCGACACGTCGAGGCCGGTGACGTCGGCCGCCACGCGCTGGGCGCCCTGCGGGTTCTGGGTGGAGGCCCACACCTCGCAGCGCCCCTTCTCGACCCGGGCCGTGGTCACCATCGGCTCCATGGTGGCGTGCGCCAGGTAGGGCGTCACGTAGCGGCCCCCGGCCCGGTGCGCGCCCGAGGAGAGCGCGCCGGCCACGTCGCCGTCGTTCCGCGCCACCGCGGCCTCCGGGCCCTCGAGGAGCCCGTCCAGCTCGGCGGCGATCGCCTTCGAGTCCTTCCCGAAGCCGCCGTCCTTCCAGGTGACCCGGAGCGCCTCCGCGCCCCGGAAGGCGGCCCACGTGTGGTCGGCGACCACGGCGAGCCCCGCCGAGATCGGCACCACCTTGCGGACGCCCGGCACCGCCATCGCCTTCGACGCGTCGAAGCTCCCCACCGAGTCGCCGAAGCGGGGCGGATGCACGACCGTGGCCTGCAGCATCCCCTCCACGCGCACGTCCGCCCCGTAGTCCGCCGTCCCCCGCACCTTGGCGGGCGTGTCGCGGCGGGCCGGGCTCGTGCCGATGAGGGTGAACGCGGAGGGACTCTTGAGCTTCGGGTCGGCCGGCACGGCGAGGCGGGCCGCCTCCTCGGCCAGCTCGCCGTAGCCCGCCGAGCGGCCCGAGCCGGCGTGGGTGACGCGGCCCTTCGAGGCGGCGCACTCGCCGGCCGGGACGCCCCAGCGCTTCGCGGCCGCCGCGACCAGCATGGCGCGGGCCGCCGCCCCGGCCTTCCGGAGGTGGAGCCACGCCCCGTTCCGGACGCTGGAGCTGCCGACCGTCGTCTGGCGGCCGTACTTGTGGGGGTCGGCCCCCGCCTGCTGGATGCGCACCGAGTCCCAGTCCGCGTCCAGTTCCTCGGCCACCAGCATGGGAAGCGCCGTGAGCACCCCCTGCCCCATCTCGGCCCGCGCCATCCAGATGGTGACGCCGCCGTCGGTGGCCACCTGCACGAAGGCGTTGAGGGCGGGGGCGTCCGCGTCGGCGCCGTCCCGGCCGGCACCGTCCCCGTCCGCGCCCCTCTCCCAGGCCCTCAGCCCGCGCGGGAAGGCGACGCCGAGCACGAGTCCGCCGCCCGCCATGGCGCCCAGCTTGACGAAGTCGCGCCGCTCGAGCTTGAAGACGCGGGTGGCATCCGCCACGACCTGGCGATCGATGTCGGGAACGAGGGGTCGGACCTCCGGTTCGCGCTCCATGGCCCTAGCCCTCCCTCGCGGCGCCGCCGGCCGCCCGGTGGATCGCCTTGCGGATCCGGTCGTAGGTCCCGCAGCGGCACAGGTTGCCGGACATGGCCTGGTCGATGTCGTCATCGGTGGGGGACGACGTGCGCGCCAGGAGCGCGGCCGCCGACATGATCTGGCCCGGCTGGCAGTAGCCGCACTGGGGGACTTCCTCCTCCACCCAGGCCTTCTGGACCGAGTGGGAGCCGTCGGCCGACAGCCCCTCGATCGTGACCACCTCGGCGCGGCCCACCGCCGACACCGGCGTCACGCAGGAGCGCACCGCGTTCCCGCCCATGTGGACGGTGCATGCGCCGCATTGCGACACCCCGCAGCCGTACTTGGTGCCCGTGAGGCCGAGGAGGTCGCGCAGCACCCAGAGGAGCGGCATGTCGGGGGGCGCGTCGACCTGGTGGGAGGATCCGTTGACGCGAAGCGTGAAGCGGGCCATGAGGCCTCCAGCGCTGGTAGCCGGCGTGCTTGCGGGGAGGGGGCGGCGATGCGTCGCTCCCATCGCCCGCCCTGCCCGTTCAGAATGGCCCGGAGCGTGGGGCTGGAGCAAGGGGAGGAGCGACCTCTTGACGTTCCCGACCGGAGCGCCCATCCTTGGTTCAGGATAAGCGCTAAGCTGAACTAACTCTGACCGGCGGGTTCAGGATGCGGGGACGCTACGTGGACCGGGTCTGGCAGTTCGACCCCACCCTGTACGCGCCCGCCCGATACCGCCGGGCATGCCGATACCGCGCGTTCGTGCCGGATCCTATCTCGGGACTCGACTTCCGAATGGACGCACGTCTCGCGGGCGTCGTGTCGGACGCCGAGAACGCCCTCCGGGACCTGAACGAGGCCGCCGCGCCGGCGCTGGCCCCCCTCGCCCGGCTCCTCCTCCGGACCGAGTCCATCGCTTCCTCCAGGGTCGAGGGGATGCAGATCGACGTGCGGCAGCTCGCTCGCGCCGAAGCGAAAGCGGAAGCCGGCGGTCGGGCATCAGCGACCGCCCTCGAGATCCTCGGCAACATCGACGCGATGGAGCTGGCCATCCACGGAGCGGCGGTCGCCGAGCGCTTCTCGGTCGACCGCATCCTGGAGATCCACGCCCGGCTCATGGAGCACGCGCCGCACTCGCACATCGCGGGCCGCCTCCGGACGACTCAGAACTGGATCGGGGGCAACGACTACAACCCGTGCGGCGCCGACTACGTCCCGCCCCCTCCCGAGGAAGTCGAGCCTCTCCTGGTCGACCTGTGCCGCGCCATCGACGACGAGGCCTTGCCGCCGCTGGTCCAGGCGGCGCTCGTTCACGCCCAGTTCGAGACCATCCATCCCTTCGGCGACGGCAACGGGCGGACGGGCCGCGCGCTCATCCACGTCGTGCTCCGTCGCCGGGGGATCTCGCCCGACTACGTCCCGCCGATCAGCGTGGTCCTCGCCTCCCAGAAGGACCGCTACATCGAGGGACTGGAGCAGTACCGGGAGGACGAGCTGGAGGCGTGGCTGGAGCGCTTCGTCGTGGCGGCGGCGCGGTCGGCGCGGCTCGCCGGCGCCTACCTCGAGGCCGTCGAGCGGCTCATGGAGCGCTGGCGCGAGAAGCTCGCGGCGGGCGCGAACCCCCGCTCGGACGCGGCCGCCTGGGCCGTGATCGACGTGCTTCCGGCGCACCCCATCATCACCGCGCCGCTAGCCGCCGCCGCCACCGGCCGGGCCAAATCGGCCGTGAGCCAGGCCGTCACCGAGCTCCAGGACGCCAGCGTGCTCCTCCCCCTCTCGAAGTCGCGCCGAAACCGCTCCTGGGAGGCCGACGGTCTCCTGGACCTGATGGCGAGTCTGGAGGCCGGCGAGCCGCCCACCGGCTGAATCGCCTCGGGGCCGCCGCCCGCCTCTCCACGCTCCACCGCCGAGGCCGCAACCATGACGCCCCGATGACGCGCCGCCCGAGATGGCTTCGGGAACGCGTCCCGGGCGGCATCCGGGACGACGCATGTCGCGAAGCTCGGAGGCCGCCATGGCGGATGCGGACGCGGGGCGCCGCGCGCCCATAGAGATCGGGCCGGGACCGGAGGGCCGCCTGGTCGTGAGGCTCCCCTACGATCCCGAGCTCGTGCGCCGGGTTCGGGGGATCGCCGGACGCCGCTGGCATCCCTCCGAGAAGCACTGGACGGTGCCGCGGGCGCCCGGGACGGTGGGGCGGCTCCTGGAGCTGTTCGAGGGCGAGGCCGTGGTGCTCGACCCCGGGCTGGGCGGCGCGGGCCCGGTGGCGGCCATGCCGGCCGGGGGCCGCGACGAAGAACCCACCGCCCCCTCGCCCGCTCGACCCGCGCCACCTCGGCCGCCCCCCGCCGACGAACGGCCCACACCGGGCCGGCCGACTTCCGGCTCGAAGCCCCGCCCCGAGCGCCGCCCCTACCGCTCGCGTCGGGCCGCCGACCCGCCGGGCCCCGCCGGCGCGCTCCTGGAGCGGACGCGCGAGGAGCTGAGGCTGCGGGGCTACAGCCCCAAGACCCGGCGGGCGTACGCCGGCCACGTGCGCCGCTTCCTGGAGTGGATGGCGACGGACGGCCGCGACGCCGGCGACCCGCGCCAGGACGACCTCCGCCGGCACGTGGCCCGCCTCCTGGAGCGGAAGGGCGTGTCCCACTCCTACGCCAACCAGTGCGTGAGCGCCCTCAAGTTCCTGTACGAGCACGTGCTCGAGCGTCCCATCGGAAGGCTCCGCCTGCCGCGGCCCAAGATCGAGCGCAAGCTCCCCGTCGTGCTCTCGCGCGAGGAGGTGAAGCGGATCTTCCGGGCCGTCCCCAACCGGAAGCACCGCGCCCTCCTCATGCTCGTCTACTCCTCGGGCCTCCGGGTGGGGGAGGTCGTGCGCCTCCGGCCCGACGACCTGGACACCGAACGCGGGCTCCTGCACGTGCGGCAGGGAAAGGGCCGGAAGGACCGCTACGTGATGCTGTCGGCCGTGGCCGTGGAGGCCGTCGAGGAGTACGTGCGCTTCTACGAGCCCACCCGGTGGCTCTTCCCCGGGGCGCGCCCGCGCCGCCACCTGCACGAGCGCTCGGTGCAGCACCTGTTCGCCCGCGCCTGCCGCAAGGCCGGGATCCGGAAGCACGCCACCGTGCACACGCTGCGGCACTCCTTCGCCACCCATCTTCTGGAAAAGGGCGTCAATCTCCGGTACATTCAGGAGCTTCTGGGCCACAAGAGCCCCAAGACCACCCAGGTCTACACACGCGTCGCCGAAGGAGACCTGGCACGGATACAGAGCCCCCTGGACGATCTCATGCGGGACGAGGGCGCCGAGTAGCGAAGGCCGCCCTCCCCGTCCTGCTGCTGGCCGCGACGAGCGCCCTGGCCTGCGCCGGAGAGCGCGGAGCCGCGCCCGGGGCCGCCGCCTGCGCCGCCCCCGATACCACGGCGACGGCGCACGTCGACCCCTCGCATCTCCGCGGCGTCTTCTCCCTCTCCATGCACGTGACCGCCGGCCGGCGGCCGGACTCCGTGGTCGAGGCGCGCCTGTGGCTCCGGCCGAGCGGGCGCGGCGACAGCCTCCCGAACGACCTGCCGTGGATCGTGGAGGGCCGGACGACCCTGGCCATCACCTCCGCGTCCCTCGCCACGGACGACCCCTCGGGCGCCCTCCTCACCTCGGACTCCGTCGCCCCGCGCCACGTGGTCGGCTTCTGGGACCCCAACGAGCGCTCGATCGCGCTCCTCCGCACGCGCGACCCGGGCGACGACACGACCCGCGTCCAGCGCGGCGTCGCCCTGCGGGTCCTGGACACGAGCGCGGACGGCTTCCGCGGCACCTGGCACACCGCGTTCTGGAGGCCGCCGCTGCCGTCGGGGTTCTTCTGCGCGCGGCGGGCGGGAGGAGAGTGACGATGGTGCCGCGGACGAGAATCCCGACCCATCCCGGCGTGATCCTGCTGAGGGAGTTTCTCGAGACCGTGGGGATCTCTCCGGCGAAGCTGGCTCGGCACCTGGGTGTACCGCGGAGCAAGGTGAGGGAGATCGTGAGCGGAACCAGCGCCGTCGAGGCCGACATGGCCTGGCTTCTGGCTGGCGCGTTCGGGACGAGCCCGGAGTTCTGGATCCGGCTCCAGAATGCCTACGACCTGGCCGTGAGTCGCCAGGCACGTACGGACGAGCGCCTCACCGGCAGGGTTTGACCCCCGCAGGGGGACACACGAGCTTTCAAACATGAAGATCGATCGCGAGGCCATGGCCGCTATCTGCCGGCGCAACGACATCGCGCGGCTGAGACTGTTCGGGTCGTTCGCCCGCGGCGAGGCGGACGACGGCAGCGACGTGGACCTCATCGCCGATTTCCTGCGTCCTAAGAGCCTGCTCGAGCTCGTGCGCATCCAGCGGGAATTCTCGGAGGTCTTGGGTCGCGATGTCGACCTCCTCACCGAGCGATCGCTCAGCCCGCATCTTCGGGAGCGGATCGTCCGGGACGCACAGGTCGTGTATGAGCGCGCCGCGTGACGACTCCGTCTATGTGGCGCACATCCGGGAAGCCATCCATCGCGTCCAGTCGTACATCCACGGGCTGACGAAGGAAGCGTTTCTCGAGACGCCTCTCGTGCAGGACGCCGTCATTCGACAGCTGCAGATCATCGGAGAGGCCGCGAAACGGCTGTCGTCCGACTACCGGACATGCACATCGGATATCCCGTGGTCGGACATCACGGGGATGCGAGAGAAGTTGGTGCACGACTACATGGGCGTGGATCTCGAGGCGGTGTGGGAGACGGTCACGCGAGATGTGCCTGAGCTGAGGGAGCGGCTGGGAGAGGCCGAGGAGTCGCAAGCTTGAGATAGGGAGCATCCCTCAAAGGCATCGCAAGCCAGCCCACCACGCCATCATCCCAGAGAGCGCGTCACGCCAACGAACGAGTTAGGCGCCAGGTCCCCGAAACGGGATGTGCCGGGTTCCGATTCGGAGGCGAGGTCCCGAGCCGCTGCCTCTAGAAGCGCAGCTCAGGCTGAGCTCCA
>CANPVD010000110.1 GCA_947581615.1 Candidatus Humimonas hydrogenitrophica | reverse complement strand
GTGAAGGGGGTCGAGGTCGCGACGGCGGGCTACGCGGGAGGCTCGGCCGCCACGGCCCACTACGCCCTCACCAGCACGGGGCGTACGAAGCAGGCCGAATCGGTGCGGGTCATCTACGACCCGTCACGTGTCTCCTACGGGACGCTCCTGCGGCTGTTCTTCTCGGTCGTGCACGATCCCACCGAGAAGAACCGGCAGGGGCCCGATGTGGGACCCCAGTACCGCTCGGCCATCTGGACCACCAGCGACCGACAGGCGGGCGAGGCGCGCTCCTACATCGCCCGGCTCACCCGGGCCCACGCCTTCTCCCGCCCCATCGTGACCGAGGTCCAGCGGCTTCCCGGCTTCTACCCGGCCGAGACGTACCACCAGGACTACCTTCTGCACCACCCCGACCAGCCCTACATCGCGATCAACGACCTTCCCAAGGTCAGGGCGCTGCGCCGCGATTTCCCCGAGCTGTGGCGGGACCGGCCGTCGCCGTGGAAGATGGACGCGGCGTCCTCCTCCCACTGAGTCCGGCCGCCGCACTCCCCCGGCTCAGCCCTCCGCGGTCGTCGGATCGATGATCGTGGCCACCTTCGACACGCAGTTGGCGGGAAATCCCCCCTGTCGAGCGTGCTCCCGAATCGTCTCTTCGTCCGGGGAGATGTACACGCAGTAGATCTTGTCTCCTGTAACGTAGCTCTGGACCCACTGGATCTCGGGCCCCATCGACCGGAGCACGTTGCAGGAGGTCTGCGAGATGCCCTGGAGCTCCTCCGGGGACAGCTTCCCGGCGCCCGGAATCTCACGCTCGATCACGAACTTCGGCATTCGGGCCTCCCGTGATGACGGTGGTGGTCCTGGGCGGCCGCGACCCGTTCCGGAACATCCGGAGGAGCGGCCGAAAGCGGACTGGATCCTACGGAGACACGGGGATTTCTGTCAACGTGAGCCCGCGGCGCGGCCCCGGCCGTCGATGGCGCGAGTCCTCGCTACTTCCGGTGCAGCGCCTGATAGTCCTGCAGGACCCAGGCGGGAGGATCGGGCTCCTCGCGCAGCCGGCTCGGGAGGCCGAGCCCCTTCCTCCAGCGGTGGAGCCACGAGATGCCGTAGCGCCCCACGTAGCCGTCGGGCGTGGCGTAGGCCGAATCGGCCAGGGCGGTCTTCAGGGAGACGAACCGGTAGCCGCGTGCCTCGAGGTGAGCCAGGAGGCGACCGAGATAGAGCGCGTTGAGGTCGTCGGCGTGGAGAAGCAGGACCTGCGGGATCTCGCGGCCGAACGTTTCCCGCGACAGCCGCTCCCCGAAGGCCATGGCCGTGTCGAAGTGGGCGAGGTACGTCCGCCCGATGCGCGCCTGGCTCGCCGTGTCGCCCCCGGCGGCCCGGTACAGGTCGTCGAAGGCGTAGTCCACGTCCTCGACCGTGAACGGCGCCAGCGCGTAGCCACGCTCGGCCAGAAAGGCCGCGAACGCGTCCCGGGCCACCCGCGTCCGCCCCGTCTGGTTGAAGGGCGGACGGAAGAAGTGCGGCGTCTTCCCCACCTCCCCCATGAGCAGCCTCGGGACCGCGTCGCCCCGCAGCACGTCGTCCTCGTAGCGGTCCAGCGGCGTATTCTGGAAGGAGAGGTGGGACCAGGTATGGTTCCCGAGCTCCACGCCGGCATCCCGCCAGGCGCGCAGGAGGTCGAGCCGGCGACCCGCATCCCCGTCGGCCAGCACCCGACGCCCGATCACGAACGCCACGCCGGGAGCGCCGTGCGCCCGGAGGACGGCGAGCATGCGGCGCGTGCGCTCGGCCACGCTGTCCAACGGCACCTCGGCATCCGCCCACGGGAGGTCGTCGAAGGTGAGGGCCACGCTCCGGCTCGCGGGCGTCGTGTCGGCGGTCGCGGCGCCCCGGGGCGCTTCGGGCCCGACCGGCGCGGCGGAGGCGACGCCGGGCACCACGAAGCGGTAGACGAGCAGGACCGCGACCGTGAGCCCGGCCACGGCCGCGGCGGCCCGGAACCGCCCCCCGAAGTAGAGCAGCACGGTCGCGAGGGCGAGCGTCGCGGTGAGGAGCGCCCCCACGACCCACGGGTGCCCGGAGGCCGCCGTGAACGCGGCGGCGCTGTGAGCCTCGAGCCACAGGTACTGGGCCAGGATCCGGAGGAGAGCGAGGAACTGGACCACGATCCCGATCCGCGCCCAGGTGCGGGCGCGGCCGTTCCCGGTCGACGACAGCACGCCCGCCGCCACTCAGCTCCCCGCCCGGCGCAGGTAGGCCACGATGTCGGCCGCCTGTCGATTGGTGATCGAGCCCACGCCCATCTGCTCCATGTGCTGACGCATGCGCTCCACCACGCCCGGCCACCGGGCCGCGGTGTGCTGGGATGGCGCCGGGAGCGCGTGGCACTTCGAGCACGTCTGCGAGAACAGCGCCCGGCCGGACGCGGCCGGGAGCCGGGTCGTGTCGGCGGCGACCATGGCGTGGGACTCGAGGTAGGACAGGATGCCCGCCGTCTCGGCGGTGCTCGGTGTGCGGATTCCCATCATGCCGCCCCGCATCCGCCGGCCCCGCATGCCCCGTCCTCCCATCATGCCTTCTCCCATGCGCCCCATCATGTCCATGCGCAGCACCATGCGCCGGACCGTGGCCGGCCAGTCCGCCGCCGCGTGACGCCCCGGCGACGGGATCCCGTGACACGAGGAGCAGTAGGTCGCCACGAGCCGTGCCCCCGGGGAGGCCGGGTCGGGAAGCGAGTCCGCGGGGATTCCGACCGGCATGAGGGCGGAGTCCCTGGCGGCCACGGCTTCCCCCGTGTCGGCGGGCGCGAGCCTCGTGACCGCCGTGCTGGGTCTCGTGTCCGCGGTGGCGGTCGACGAGAACGTGTCGGGTGGCGGATGGCTCGAGCCATCGGCCGAGCCGCAGGCGGCGACGAGCATCAGGGCCAGCGCGCTCGCCGGCGGCCACGGGCCGCGATTCATCGGACGCCTGCCCGGCCGCAGTGGGCGGGGTTCAGCGGAAGCTCCAGCACATCCCCCGTGTCGCGGAAGCCGGCCCGCCCGTACAGCGTGCGGCTCCGTTCGGTGGGCCACAGCACCACCGAGCCGAAACGCTGCTCCCGGCACCAGGCGAGGGCCGCCTCCAGCAGCCTCGAGCCGACGCCCGCGCCCCGCAGCCCGGGCTCCACGTACATGTTGGTCAGGTAGGCATGCGCCTCGACCTCGCCCACGGGGTTCGGGATCTTTTCGAGCCGGCGGAGCCACACGTGGCCCACGAGGCGGGCCGTCGACGCCTCTGCGCCGGCCACGGCCCCGGTCTCCGCGACCCACGCCCGCCAGCCCGTGGAGGGATCTGCGAGGCGCTCCTCCATCCACGGCCCGCACCGCCGCAGGAAGGCGTCGTCGTCCTCGGTGGCCGGGTCGATGGCGATCCGGAAGGCGTGCCTGAGCTTCGCCAGCTCGCCGGCATCCGCCGGTCCGGCCGGCCGGATCGTGACCCCGCGCGCCGAGACCATGTCCCCTCCCGCGTTCGCGTGCTCTCGGGTGCTCCCCCGGCCTGAGAGTCGGGACTTCGGCGGGCCCCGTCAACAGCGGAGCGGTGGCAGGAGGGGGGCCATCCAAGTACTCTGAATTCGAGGGATGGACCGGCCCGGAAGCCGGTCCGCTGCCCCTTCCGCAAGGACCTCAGCGAGATGACGGATCGAGCCGCCGCGCGCCGACCCCGCTTCGGGCTCGCGCTCAGCCTGCTGCTGGTGGCGCTCTCCCTTCCCGGGGGAGCCCGAGCGCAGGGCCTCGTCGGAAGGCTGGTGGCGGCCGGCGACCGCGCGCCCATCCCCGGCGCCATGGTCCGCCTGCTCGATCCGGGCGAGGTGGAGCGCGCCTGGTCCCTGTCGGGGGCCGACGGCGGCTTCCACGTGGATTCGGTCCCTCCGGGGCGCTACCGGATCGAGGTGGAGCGCATCGGGTTCGAGACGTGGCGCTCCGGGGTGGTGGAGGTCCCGGCGGCCGGTGTCGTGCGTCGCACCTTCCGGGTCCCCGTCCGGCCCGTCGAGCTCGGGACCATCCGCGTCGAGGGCAGCTCCCGCGGCGAGTGTCGGACGCGCTCCGAGGAGGGGCCGGCCCTGGCGGCGGTGTGGACGGAGGTGCGCAAGGCACTGGACCGCACGCGGCGCACGGAGCAGGTGGAGGGTGACCGCTTCCAGCTACGGCGCTACGACCGGTTCCTGGACCGCGACCTGCGCGTGGTGAAGGAGGACGTGATCTCGGGTTCCAAGGTGGGGCGCGCCACCTACCGGAGCGTGCCGGTGGACACGCTCGTGGAGCGCGGGTTCGCATCCGTCGTGCCCGGAGGCGGCCTCGACGTCCACGCGCCCGATGCCCCCGTCCTCCTGTCGGACGCCTTCGGCGCCACCCACTGCTTCCGGCTGGTGCCCGGCGCCGACCCGGCTCGCGGGCAGGTCGGGCTGGCTTTCTCCCCCACGCGGGACCGGAGGGTCCCCGAGGTCGAGGGCACCCTGTGGGTGGACACCGCCACCGCCCATCTCCGGTCGCTGACCTTCCGCTACGTGCACCTGGGCGAGCCCTACCCCGACTCCCTGGCCCACGGCCGGCTGGACTACCGGGCGCTGCCCGGCGGGGAGTGGGTGGTGGACCGCTGGTGGATCCGGCTGCCTTCGGTCGTCGAGCGGCGGGAGCTGGCGGGCCGGTCTCCGAGCGCGGACCTCCTGTACGGGACGAAGGTCGCGTTCGAGGTGGCCACGTGGCAGGAGTTCGGCGGCGAGCTCGTCCGCGCCCTGACGCACGAGCACGTCGCGGTGGCGCCGCACCAGGGGCAGATCGGGGGCACCGTGCTCGACAGCGCCGGCGGGACCCCGGTGCCGGGCGCGACGGTCCGCATCGGGGGCACGGAGCTGGTCACGCGCACGGACGTCCGGGGCCGGTTCCTGTTCCCGAGCGTCACGCCGGGCCGCTACCGCGTGGTCGCGGACGACATCGGCGCCGACACGGCGGACGCGGAGGCCACGGTGGAGGTCGCGCCTGACGGCGTCCAGGTGGTCGAGCTGGCCGGGGCGACCGATGCCGGGGCCGCCGACGCCGGATCGAGGAGCGGCGCCCCCGCCGCGGCGCGCTCCCCGGCGTCCAGCCAGGCGGCCGAAGCCCTGGCCCGCCGACTCCGGGCGGCGTCCGGGGTGAGCGTCCGCGATTCGGCCGGCGCCCCGGCATCCTCCTCGAGCGGCGGCACCCTGATCGGCACCGTGCGCGCCGCCGACTCCGGGAAGCCTCTCGAGGGCGCCGTCCTCCAGGTCGCCGGCACCGATCGGACCGCCACGAGCAGCGCGTCGGGCCACTTCCGGCTGGATGGGCTTCCGGGAGGCGCCGTCCGGGTGACGGCCCGCTACCTGGGCTACGCCTCCGACACGGCGCGCCTGTCGCTGCGGCGGAGCGCCCTCACCGTGGCCGACTTCCGGCTGGCCACGCAGGCCATCCCGCTCCGCGAGCTCTCGGTCCAGGTGGAGCGCTCCATCCGCAACGCCCAGGTCAAGGGCTTCTACGAGCGCATGCAGGAGGCGGCGGGCGGCCACTTCGCGGGCCGGCCGACGATCGAGCGCTACGGGCTGCGGGGAGCGCTGGAACGCATGCCCAGCGTGCACATCACCATGTGCCACCAGGGAAAGACGGGCATGATCATCGTCGGCTGCTACAGGGTGAGCCTGGGACGGGCCGCCGGGCAGCAGAGCCTGCCGTTCGGGGGGGCCCGCTGCTCGCCCACCTTCTACGCGGACGGCCACCGCGTGTCCACGGACGCCTTCGTGGACATCATGATGAGCCTGCCCCCCGAGGCGACGGAGGGCGTGGAGGTGCACGAGGCCTCCAACGTGCCGCCCCAGTACGGGGGCTCCGGCATCGGCGGCTGCGGCGTCCTCATGCTGTGGACCCGCACCCTGGCGGGGAACGGGACGACGGGCGCGGACTCGGCGCGGAGCGACTCGGCGCCAGCCGGGGGCTGAGCCGGCTACGACCTGCGGAGGCGCCGAGTCCGTGCGCGGCCGGCCGGCTGGCGGGCGTTCAGCACCGCCGCAGTTTGAACAGTCTCCGGCCCAGCTCGAGCAGGATGACCAGGGCGAGCTTCCTCATGCTGCCTCCTCTGCGGTTGGCGCGGGGGGGGACGGCGACTCCGCTCCCCCCGTCGTGGGGCGCTCCGAGGCTCCCTCTACGAGCGCTCGGAGGACCACGCCGGCGGCCGCTTCCGCGGCCGCCGACCTCACCGGAAGCGGTGCTCCGAAGCGTAATGGTAGGCCGTCACCGCCGCGATCACGTGGCAGATCCAGCCCAGCGTGCCCCCCGAGCCGATCCACAGCCCCGGCGTGACGATGAGCCAGAAGATCCCTCGCAGGAAGGTGCCGTTGTAGATCTGCCCCACGCCGGGGATGACGGCGCTCAGGACGGCGGCCGTGCCGGGATTGCGCGGGTCGCTCATGGCGGACTCCCACCAGGACGGAGGTCGTGGTCCGCGGGGCCTCCCCCCGCGGACCGTCCCTCCACCCTACGAGACCCGGGCCGCCCGGGTTGCAGACGACGGGGCGGTCATCAGTCTCCGGGCTGCCCTCGTGGATGGCACGCGTAGCACGCCTGGCTGTCGTACACGTAGCTCCGCACGTCGCCAGTCCACGCGTCGACGCGCTGCATCGTGTTCAGGGACGCCCGATGACGGGCGTCGCACGTGGGCCGTGACCCGCGCGCGGGGAGAGGCGCCTCAGGGCGTGCCGAACTTGGTGTCGACGGCGATGCCGCACGCTTCCAGGAACGGCGTCGGGAGCGTGCCGCCGATGAAGACCAGCACCTGGTCGTTGGGGAGCCTGCGGTGCCGTCCCTCCCCGTCTTCCAGCACGACGTGGTCGGGCGTGATCTCGACCACGTTCGTGCCGAACAGCACCTCCAGCTCTCCCCCGGCCACCGCGGCCTCGATGCGGTCGTGGTTGGCCGGCTTGATCCGCGTGAACCTCTCGCCGCGGTAGGAGAGGCGCACCGTGTTGCCGGCCTCGGACGACAGGGCCAGGGCGGCCTCGACGGCCGAGTCGCCGCCCCCGACGACGAGGACGCGGTCGCCCCGGTAGGCCTCGGGCTCGCGGAGCGAATACGCCACGTTGGGCAGCTCCTCCCCGGGGACGCCCAGCTTGCGCGGCACCCCGCGTCGCCCGATGGCGAGGACCACTCGACGCGCCTGGTAATTGTTCATGTCCGTAACTACATTGAATCCCTTGCCATTCGACCTATTTACTTCGAGTACTGTCTCACCGCGGTGGACCTCGAGTCCACTCTCCTCGAGCACCTCGCGCCACAGGCTGATGAGGCCGTCCTTCTGGATCTCGCCGGCCTTCACCTTCCCGTGCCCCGGGACGTGGAAGGAGGAGGTCATCACGAGCTTCTTGCGAGGATAGTGGCGCACTGTGCCACCCAGGTCCGGCTCGCGCTCGATCGTCTGGAAGCGGAGCCCCCGCTGCAGGCACTCGAGCGAGGCGGACAGGCCCGCCGGACCGCAGCCCACCACTACCACGTCCAGGAGCGCGGATTCGCTCTCCCCCTCCCCGGAAGTCTCCCGCCGGGACACGTGGCCCCGCGGCCGCGCGTGCCCGTTGCGGCGCAGGTCCCGGTCGATGCCCTCCACGCACTGGCGGCCCTGCGCGAACGCGTTCCGGATCAGTCCCATGCCCCCCAGCTCGCCCACCACGTAGAGCCCGGGCACGTTCGTCTCGAAGTTGCCCTGCATGCGGGGGAGGTCCACGCCTCGCTTCTCGGTGCCGAAAACCAGCTGTATGGCCTCCACCGGGCAGGAGCGCTCACACAGGCCGTGGCCCACGCAGCGTCCGGGGGCCACCGCCCTCGCCTGCCCATTGATGAGACCGAGCACGTCCACCTCCGGGCACGCGCGGACGCAGGCGCCCGATCCGATGCACACGTCGGGATCCACCACGGGATGGAGCGTCACCGGCTCGTGCAGCCCGTAGCGCAGGGCCTGGAGCTCGGCCTCGCGCGTGGCGGCCTCCCGGCGACGGAGCCGCACGATGAACGGCACCATGAACAGGAGGGCCAGGAGGAGGCCCGCGGCCAGGATGATGGCGCCGTCGCTCACGGTCCGAAGGACTTGGAGAGGCTGGTGTAGAGGCGCGTCTCGCCCAGGCCGCCGCCGATCCGGAACTGTCCCAGGATCGAGTAGTGGAATCCGCCCGCGAGCGGAACGTCGAGCCCCAGATCGGCCGCGTGGCTCATGATCCAGAAGCCCTGCGGAGCCTCGGAGCGGTACAGGTCGTACCCCAGGCGCGCGTTCACCCGGCCGAGGGCCTTCGAGAAGTGCGCGGAGGCGGTCAGCACCCGCGTGGTGCCGTTGGTGAACCAGCTCGCCGAGCCGTCGAAGCCCAGCTGGAGCGGCGTGATTCGGCTCAGCCCCAGGTAGCCCGAGAAGGTGTGACCGGTCCCGACCCCCTGGTCGTGGTCGACCGCCGCATCCGCTCCCAGCCAGGCCCCCGGCAGCCGCAGGGTGAAGCCTCCTCGCGCCTCATCGCGCCGGTAGGAAATGAGCACGCTGTCCGACATCCAGTACAGGTACGGCCTGTAGCGCGACACGCCACCGCGCAGGGACAGCTCCTTCGTCACCGGGCCCGAGGCCCACAGCCGCGCCCGCGTCAGGGTCCAGCCCGTGCCCGTCGCCCCCCGGTCCACCTGAGCGTCCTGGGTCAGATACCAGCGGCCCACCCGAAGCCTCTGGGACATGCTCGCGAAGGTGTGGTCGGACAGGCCGCTGCTCGCCGTGGGACGCATGGCCGTGAAGGAGAGTGTGCCGTCGTAGCCCACGGCGGCGCCCGGCGCCGACCGATAGTCCAGGAAGGCACTGGCCTTGGGGAGCTCTCCCTGGGGCGCCTGGTTGCTGCGCTTGGGCTCGAACCCGGCCATGACCCCGCCCCCGAAGGTGTTCCCGTAGTGAAGCATGAGGCCGTCCCAGTATCCGCCGAAGGGATCGTACGGGCTGTAGAAGCGGCCGAGACGCAGGTCCAGGGGCACGTCGGTGAATCGCCTGTCGAGCGAGGCCTCGTAGATCTCGGGCGCCGTTCGCGGATCCACGATGGACGGGCTGCTGATGCGCTGGGTGATCCGGGCGCTAGCATCCAGGCTCAGTCCGCCCGGCAGGTTACGGACGGCGGTCTGGAGCCACAGCGACGGAGTGGCGAACGTGCGGGTCGCGCTCACCGGGTCGCCGCCACCGTACGTGGTCACCGAGCGGCGCAGGTCGAGGTCGAGGGACACCCGACCGGTGGCCGTGGGCCCCGCGGTGAGACCGCCCTCCTCGCCGGCGCCCCGGCGCCCCGGTCCCGCCGCTGCGCCGGCAGCCGCCTCTCCGGACCTCGGCTCACCGACCGCCGCGGCGCCGGCGGCCCGCCCGGCTACGGCGGGCGGCCCGGCGCCGCGACGCAGGTAGAGGATCTGGCCCCTCGTGACGGGGAAGGTCGCCCCGGCGAAGGTGACGACCGAACGCGCCGCCGTGGCCGCGATCACGGTGAGCCGCCCGACCACGGCGCCGGTGCTGTCGCGGGAGACCGCGATCGTGTCGCCGGCCGCGAGCCCGGCTTCCATGCCCGCCTGAAGATACAGGGTGGTTCCGGCGATCTGGTCCACCAGGGCCGGCACGGTGGCGTGACGGGCCCCGGTGTCGGCGACGGCCGGTGCGACCGTGTCGGCAGGCACGGTCGCGGCCAGACGTGGCACGGCGGCGGCCGGCGCGGGTCCCGCCGCCATCCACGCGGCGGCGACGGCCGCTCCCGCCACCAGAAGCCGGAGCGGCCGGCTGTCGTCGGAGCCCGTCCCCTTCGCGCTCACCGTCGACCGCCTGGACTCAATCACCGCCACGCCCCGACGCGTGGCAGGCGTAGCAGGCCTGGCTGTCGTAGACGTAGTTCCGCACCTCCTGGTGCCTGGCGTCGGTCTCGCCCCGCGCATGACATCCTCCCGACGTGCAGGTGAAGGAACTGTAGTCACTGGGCGCGGCCTGGTGACAATCGGTACAGGCGTTCCAGCGTCCCTGGTGGGCTCCCGAGAAGATCGGGAAGAATTTCCCGTCGTGGTCGAAGCTCGCTCCATGGAAGGAGTCGATCGTGTGGCAGTCCAGACACGTCGTCGGGAAGCCGCGGTTGTCGTGGGCCCGTTCGAAGTCGGCCTGGTGGCAGGCGATGCAGTCGTTGGGACCGCTGGGGGCGAACTTGAGCGCGTTGCCCGGCTGGATGTGGCAGCTCCCGCACCTCAGCCGTACGTGCGCGCCGACGAGCGGAAAGCCCGTCATGGCGTGGTCGAACGCTGGAGCGTCCGCCCACGCCCGGGTGTCGTGGCACTGCAGACAGGTCGTGGGGAAGCCCTGAGCCACGTGGTCGATGGATTTGACGGTCTCGAACTCCTTCCGATGGCAGGCGATGCACTGCCGATCCAGGTTCTGGTAGTTCCCGCCGCGAGCGTCGTAGTGGCAGCTCTGGCAGCTCACCTGGAGGTGAGCCCCGGTGAGCGGGAAGCCCGACTGCGCGTGGATCCGGATCGCCGGGACGTCCGCGAAGGACGTCGCGTTGTGGCATTCCCCGCATG
Source organism: Candidatus Humimonas hydrogenitrophica (assembly GCA_947581615.1). GTDB lineage: Bacteria > Gemmatimonadota > Gemmatimonadetes > Palauibacterales > Palauibacteraceae > Humimonas > Humimonas hydrogenitrophica. The sequence continues at coordinate 69,868 of CANPVD010000110.1, read as the reverse complement.
CCTGCGCGAACTGTCCGTGGTGGAAATCGGCGTGGCAGGAGGCGCAATCGTCCTGCGCGATCCTCGGGGCGTCGAACTTCAGGTCCAGGTGGCAGCCCCGGCAGGACACGCTCGCGTGCCGGCCGTCGAGCGCGAAGCCGGACCACTTGCGGTGGTCGAAGTCGGGCGGAAGGTGCGCCGGCTTCCAGCTCGCGGCCGTGTGGCAATCGGAGCAGTCCAGTCCGCGCGGAAGCGGCCCGTGCGGGTTCGGGGCACTCTGCTGGGCGCTCACGGGCCCCGCCACGACGGCGAGGACCAGGACGCCGGCCAGCGCGATCGTACGGTGGCGCATCATGAAGCTCCGCGGTTGGCGTGGCAGTCCCGGCACTCGATGCCGACGGGCCGATAGCGGACGACCATCGAGCCGTCCGGGAAGCGCTCCTTCTCATGGCACGAGGCGCAGGGGACGTCGGCGTGGGCGCCCGTGAGCGGGAAGCGCGTGCGCCCGTGGTCGAACCGGGGCGCCGTGGCGAAGGACGCGTCCGTGTGGCAGCTCTCGCACGCCGCGTCGCCGAACTGCCCGTGGTGCGGATCGTCCGTGCGCTCGTGACAGGTCCGGCAGGTCACGTGGTCGAAGCGGAAGGTGAGGTACGTCTGCCCGAGCTTCGGGTTCTCGTGGCACCCCGCGCACGGGACGGCCCGGTGCGCCCCCACCAGCTTGTAGGTCGTCTCCCGGTCGTGCCGGAACAGGTCGAAGGTGGACGGCTTCCAGGCATCCTGGCCATGGCACGACCCGCACGTTCCGCTGTCGGCGAGCGCGTCGAAGGCGCCGTGGTGGTAGTCCAGGTGGCAGGACCTGCAGCTCTTCGCCAGGGGCGGCGGATAGGGCCGGCTCGAAGTGCCGGGCTCGAACGCCATGTGAATCGAGCTGTCGGGCGCCGTGCCGGCCACGTGGCAGGTGGCGCACGAGATGGAGGCGTGGCGGCCCACCAGCTTGAAGCCGGTCTTCGCGTGGTCGAAGCGCCGCTCGAAGGTGCCGCGGTCGAGCTTCTTCCAACCGGATGTCGTGTGGCACGACGTGCACTCGGGCCCCATGCCGCCGCCGTGGGGATCCTCGTGGCAGGAAGTGCACGCCCCGAAGGAGAGACCGGTATAGCGCACCCAGTGTCCGGAGGAGCTCCTCTCCGTGCGGTGGCACTTCTCGCAGGCCACCGTACGGTGCGCGCCCGTCAGCCGGTACCGTGCCCGGTCGTGGTCGAAGCCGGGCGCCTTCTTCCAGGTCTCGGTCGTGTGGCAGCTCGAACAGGCCCGGCTCTCGAACTGCCCGTGGTGCGGATCGTCGGTCCTGTGGCAGTCCACGCAGGCCGACCCCAGGCCCAGGTAGGTGCCGGCCAGGGCGCCGTGGCGGCTCTTGAAGGCACGGACGGCGGAGTCCGTGATGAAGTCGGGCTTGTGGCACGAGTGGCAGGCGGCCCCGGCGTGCTTCCCGTCCAGGCGGTACCCGGTCTTCGCGTGGTCGAACGCGGTCGTGTCGAAGCGGACCAGCGCCGCGTCCGGCCCCAGGTGGTCCTTGTGGCAGGAGGCGCACGGCTGCCCGACCAGGGTGGAGTGGTAGCCCTTCTTCGCTTGGATGCGTGCTTCGAGCGGCGTGTGGCAGGCGAGGCACCTGGCGTCCAGGACCCCACGCTTGCCGAGCTCGTGACACGACGTGCAGCGCCGGATCCCCTCGAGGTCCGAGTGGGCGGCCGCCAGCTTGCCCGGGGAGATGAGCTGGGCCGCCGCTCCGTGCGCGCCGCCGAGCAGGAGGAGAAGCGCCAGCGGCAGTCCCGCCAGCGCCCGGCGCCCCCCCGCCCGGCCGCTCAGAAGATCCACCTGTAGCCGAACAGGAAGGCCACCGTGACGTGCACGGCCACCACCACCAGCACCACGTAGGCGAGCGGGAGGTGGAAGGCGTGCCAGTAGCGGAACGCGCGCTGGAAGGGGGTGAGGAGGAGGATCTGCTGCCGGAGCCGCGCCCTCTCCTGTGCCAGAGCGAGGGCGTGGCTCCGGACCGACTCGGGCAGGCCTCGACCCTCCAGCGAGCGCCGCATCCTGCGTCGCTGGCCTCGCGAGCGGAGGTCGAAGCGCACCGCCTCGATCGCGGCCCGCACGAAACCGGTCCGCTCCGGCATGGCGAGCGGCTCGGGCGCGACGAGGGCCGCGACCTCCTCTCCCACGTCCCCCCGGATCTGTTCCAGAAGCCCGCGCTGGCGCTCCTCGAGGGCCTGCAGGGAGAGGAACTGCCCGTTGAGCGTCTTCGGAATGCGCACGTACACGTAGCGGCCGAACACGCCGCTGGCCACCACGATCACCATGCTCCAGAAGGCGATCGCCACGATGCCATCGACCTTGAAGCCGGTGTGCAGCACCACCAGGAAGGGCCCCAGCGTGCACAGGAAGATGTGGAAGTCCAGCCACCCACCGAGATTGCCCGCGTGGCTGAAGCGCTTCACGCGCTTGCGAATCGAGTAGGTCCCCACCCCCACGATCAGCATCAGGGTTCCCAGGATCCCGAGACCGTGGCCGACCAGGCCGGTCGAGGAGAACAGGTCGTTGAGGGGGGAGTAGGCGCGCTGCACGGGAGAAAGACGGTAGTAGGGCAGCCCCCAGACCAGGGGGACGGCCGCGACCGCGATCCACACGAGCACCAGCAGGTGCCGACCCAGCTTCTTCATCACACGGCCGCGCTCCAGCAAGGGCCACGCCCGGCCGGAAGGCGCTGCGTCACAAAGACTTGTCAGGCAATCCGGCTCGAGAAGTCCAGAACTAATACACCTGTAGACGTAAAGGTTTCACATCGCGGAACCGTCCGGGGGGCGCCGGGGAGGCCCACACTCGGGCCCAGGCGGCGCGACAACGCAGAAGGGAATCGGAGGCGGAGGCAGGCGGGCGGAGCGCGGGCCACGCCGCTCCGGCGCCGCGCGTGACGGGCGACGGGCGCGGCAGGGGCTCGGGCCGGGTCGGCGACCGGTCCTCCGGGGTCAGCGGCCCTCGAACCACTCCCTCCTGGGGAAGGTGAGGACGAAGCCGATCGCCAGCACCGGGACGGCCAGGAGCACGATGCGTCGGTAGCCGAACAGCAAGTAGAACACGCCGGCCAGCACCCCCGGCCCCTCGAGGAGGGCCCAGGCGACGAGCAGGCCTCCCTGGACGCGCGCCGCCGCCGCCCACGGACCTTCCTCGCCGGACCGGCGCGCCTCGCGACCCGCCCGAACGGCGCGGCCCCGCAGGGCCAGCGCTCCGAGGAGGCCGCCCGCCGCCGCAAGCCCGTACAGCTCCAGGGCCGCACGCGGACCCAGGAAGGCGGTTCGGGCCATGCCGCTTCCCTCGCGGCCCACGATGAACCAGGCCACGACCCACAGGAGCACGGCGCCCAGCGCCATGGCCAGCGCCACGACCCGGGCGGTGGTCAGCATGGTGTCCGTCGATCGGGACGTCATCGGCCTTCTCCCGTGCGAATCGTCCGCGGCCCCCGCACGCGCCCGTGCGCCGCTCCGATCAGCCGCCGCCCCCCGACGACGCCTCCGGCCGGCCGTGGCCTCCGAAGGCCTCCGGGTGCGCCTCGTCCCAGGGGGTCGCGGCCTGGTAGGCGGCCGCGGCCTCCAGCGCGGCCGCCTCCCCGTACATGCGGCCGCAGAACGTGATGCTGGCCGGATCGCCGTTCTTCCGGAATCCGTCCGGCACCGCCACGCAGGGATGGCCGGTCAGGTTGGTGACCAGCAGGTTCCCCCCGGCGAACGCCGGCGACACGTACACATCCACGCCCTTCAGCAGGTCGCGCATCCTCTCCTGCAGCAGCCGGCGGACGCGGTTGGCCTCGATGTACTCGACCGCCGGGATGAAGCGCGCGGACCGGAAGATGTTCGGCCACGCGTTCGAGGTCTGCCGCACGAGGAGCGAGTCCCGGTTGGAGCGCGTCAGGGTGTCGAAGGCCGCGGCGGCTTCGGCGTCCAGGATGATGCGCAGCGCGTTGACCGGAAGATCGGGCAGCTCCAGCGGGACCAGCCGCGCGCCCCGGGCCCGGAGCACGTCCAGGACGGCGCGGTCCAGCTCCCCACCCTGCCGTTCCCCGTCGAACGCCGACTTCAGGTAGCCGACCCTCAGGCCGGCGAGCCCGGTCCCGGCGCGATAGGGGAAGGGCCCGCCCACGGCGGACGGGTCGGCCGGATCGGGGCCCCGGATCACGTCGAACACGATGGCGCAGTCGGAGGCGTCGCGGCACAGCGGCCCGGCCTTGTCCATCGTCCAGGACAGCGCCATCACGCCGTGCTTGCTCACCCGGCCGAAGCTCGGCCTCAGCCCCGTGATCCCGGTGCGGGTCGAAGGCGACACGATCGAGCCCAGCGTCTCGGTGCCGAGCGCGAAGGGCACCAGCCCGGCCGAGACCGCCGCGGCCGGCCCGGCCGAGGAGCCGCTGGAGCCCTCCTCCGTGTTCCACGGGTTTCGCGTCATGCCGCCGAACCACACGTCGCCCATGGCCAGGGCCCCCGAGGTGAGCTTGGCGACCAGCACGGCGCCCGCGTCCTCGAGCTTCCCGACCGGCGTGGCCGTCTCGTCGATCACCTGGTGCTCGTAGGGCTTCGCCCCCCAGGTGGTCGGGTAGCCGGGCACGGCGTACAGGTCCTTCACGCCGAACGGAATGCCCTGCACGAGGCTCTTCACCTTCCCGGCGGCGAAGTCGCTGTCGGCCCGGCTCGCCTGCCGGAGGGCGAGGCTGTCGGTGAGCGTGACCACGGCGTGCAGCTCCGGGTCGAAGCGCCGCAGCCGGGCCAGGTACATCCGCGTGAGCTCCACCGAGGTCACCTGCCCGGAGCGAAGAAGGGCGGCCAGCTTCGGGATCGGCCAGAACGCCACTTCCTCCAGCTTCGCCGGCCGCTTCACTTCGCCGGGCACGGGCGCGAGCTCCGGAGGTCGGTCGGCGATCGGCTCGGCGGGCGGCAACGGGTGGAAGAAGAGGGCCGGTCGGTCGGCGTTGGAGAGGGGCACCGAGCGGATGGCCTCGTAGGCGTTCCGCCGGTCTCCCCGACCGGAGAAGTCGTTCCCGAAGCGCCCGCGCCGGGCCAGCAACGTGTCCAGCTCGGACCCCGTGTAGGAGAGCCCCATGACCTCGAGGGCCGCCTCCAGGTCGGCCCGGGTGACCTCGGGCCGGGTCGGCATGGTGTCCGCTTCGGCCCCGCCCTGCTGCGCTCGCAGGCCCCGGGGCGCGGCCGACGCCAGCGCCGCGAACGAGATCCCCGTCAGCACGGCGAGGATGGGACTCCGTCCGGACCCGAACGAGAACGCGCGCATCATGAGTGGCCTCTTCCTCGGGGAGATCCGTCCATGCTCCACCCGCTGGCCCCGCGCGAGCCGCCGCGCTTCCCTCCCCATGGAGCGGATCGGCCGCTGGACCGCGGCCAAGCTACGGTGACGCCACCCCGGGGGGAACCGCCGGGCCGACCCCGCGCCGCCGCACGATGAGTCGGTACAGGACCCAGGCGAGTCCGGTGTTGAACAGGGCCGAGTACAGCACGTCGGAGAGGAAGTGCTTCCCCTGGACGATGCGCTCGAACCCCACCAGCAGTCCGAAGGCCACGACCCCCACGGAGGCCCACCGCCGCCGGTGGCGGTCCGGGATCAGGAAGACGAACGCCATCAGGAAGAAGGGCACGGAGACGTGGCCCGAAACGAAGGAGCAATTGGTCGAACACTGGTGAGCGGGGAGGAGCGGCGTCGTGAACACTCGGTCTCCGCCGAAAGCCGTCACGTGGAGCGGACGTGCCCGCCCCCAGTGGTCCTTGAGGAGCACGTTGGTGAGGAGTCCGGGCCCGAGAGCGTAAGCGGCGGCCAGGTAGCTCACCACCCGTCGCCGCCGCCCGGACGTGCCCCGGCGACCCCACACCCGGGCCAGCGCCGCCACCAGACCGATGCCCAGGATCCAGGACAGGCCGGGGATCACGTACACGGCGAGCCGATGCGCCCACGGTTCGCCGCCCAGGTAGAAGCCGCGCGAGGCCGAGTAGAACAGCCCGGAGACCCGAAGGTCGAGCCGCGGCTCGATCAGGTAGGCGAGGCTGACCGCCGCGAACACGCTCCAGTAGAGGAGCGCCCCGTGACCCGGCTCGCGCACGGCCGGCGCGCCGGCCCCGGGAGCGGCATCACGAGGCCGCCTCTCTCCCGTCAGACCAGGCCCTCGCGGCGCATCCAGGCCACCGTGCGCTCGAGCCCGCCCGCGACTCCGGCCCGCGGCGTCCAGCCCAGCTCCCGGCGGGCGCGCTCGGCCGGGAACACGAACCCTTCGAGGGCCGCGAGCCCGACGAACAGGATGATGGGATAGGCCGGGTCGGGCGGGCCGTCGGCCGCCGGCCCCGCCCCGAGCAGGGCGGCGGCTTCCTCGGGCGCGATGGAGCGGGGCTCGATGCCGGCGGCGTCCCCGTAGCCGCCCGCGTACTCGGCCCAGGGCACCGGGGCGTCGCAGGCGTTGAAGGCCTGGCCGACGGCCGCGTCCTCGACGGCGGCCAGGAGGAGCAGGTCCACGAGGTCGTCCACGTACACGCCGCCGAAGGGGCTCGATCCGTCCCCCACCAGCACCGGGATGCCCTCCCGGATGCAGGCCCACATCGACACCGTCCAGATTGCCGACCGCGGGCCGAACACGCACGCCGGGCGCACGATCGATACCTCCACCCCGGCCTCGCGGCCCGCCTCCCGGACCGCCACCTCGGAGCGCGCCTTCGTGCGAGGATAGGCGGCTTCCGCGTCGATCCCGAGCGGCATGGACTCGTCGACGACCCGCCGATCGGGCTCCCCGTACGCCGACACGGAGCTCACCAGGACGAAGCGACTCACGCCGGCCGACCCCGCGACCCGGACCAGCTCACCCGTCGCCGCCACGTTGAGCTCGGCGGCCTCCTCGACGTCCTGCGAGAGGGAGGCGGCGGCGTGGAACACCACGTCCTGCCCCTCCACGAGCTCGCCGAAGCGGTCCACCTCCAGGAGGTCGGCGGCGACCAGCTCCACGCCGACATCCTCGAGCCGCCGGACCCTGTCCAGGCTGCGGCCCACTCCGGTCACGCGGGCGCCCTCACCCCCCACGAGCCGCGCCGCGAGCCGGGCCCCGATGAAGCCGGTGGCTCCCGTGACCAGCACACGACGGTCGCGGAGCGGCGATCCGGGTAGATAGCCTCGGGTGACCATGGACGGAGCCTAGGAGCGCATCCGCGCGCTGTCAAAGAGGAGCGCGGTGCCTCGGGGAGCGGTCCTCTCAGCCGACGCCGTACAGTCCCTCGCGGTCCCCATGGCGCTCGGCCAGCTCCCGGGCCAGGCCGCGGTGCTCCGGTCGGCCGAGGCCCGGATCCTCCGCCACCAGCTCCCGCGCCCGGCGTCGGGCCTGGGCCGCCAGGTCGGCGTCCCGCTCCAGGTCGGCGTGACGCAGCGCCGGCACGCCATGCTGCTCGGGACCGAACAGGTCCCCCTGCCCCCGCAGCCGGAGGTCCGCCCGCGCGAGCTCGAACCCGTTGGTGGTGGACGCGAACACCGCCAGACGCTCGGGCGGCTCGCCGCTCCCGGAGTGGAAGGCCACGCAGTAGCTCTGCTCGGCGCCCCGCCCCACCCGGCCCCGGAGCTGGTGGAGCTGGGCCAGCCCGAAGCGCTCGGCGTCCTCGATGACCATGAGGGTCGCGTTGGGCACGTCGATGCCCACCTCGATGACCGTCGTGGCCACCAGGATCTCGGCCTCCCCGGCCAGAAAGCGGCGCATGACGGCGTCCTTCTCCTCCGAGGAGAGGCGTCCGTGCAACAGCTCGACGCGCAGCTCGGGGAAGCGGTCGGCAAGCCGGTCCCGCATCCGCGTGGCCGAACGGGCATCCACCGCCTCGGACTCCTCGATCAGGGGGTAGACCACGTACGCTTGCCGTCCCTCGGCGATCTTCTCCCGGAGGAACGCGAACGCGGCCTCGCGCGCCGCCGGGCCGCGCACCCCCGTCACCACGGGACGCCGCCCGGGCGGCATCTCGTCGATGACGGACAGGTCCAGGTCGCCGTACAGGGTCAGCGCCAGCGAGCGCGGAATCGGTGTGGCCGACATCACGAGCATGTCCGCGGCACCCGAGGCGTCCCGCAGCAGGCGACGCTGCTCGACCCCGAAGCGGTGCTGCTCGTCCACGACGGCGAGGCCGAGGTCGTGCCAGGCCACGTCCTCCTGGATGAGCGCGTGCGTCCCGACCACGAGGCGGATCTCCCCCGCCGCCAGGCTCTCGAGCCGATCCCTGCGCTGCGCCGGCGTGAGTCGGCCCGTGACCAGCACGGGCTCGACGCCCAGGTCCGCGGTGAGCTCCGACAGGGTGCGCAGGTGCTGCTCGGCCAGCAGCTCGGTCGGGGCCATGAGCGCGGCCTGGTGGCCCGACTCGACGGAGCGCAGCAGCGCCGCGGCCGCCACCACGGTCTTCCCACACCCCACGTCCCCCTGCAGCAGCCGGTACATGCGCTCGGGCCGCTCCATGTCGGACCGGATCTCGGCCCAGGCCCGCGCCTGGGCCCCCGTGAGGCGGAAGGGGAGTCCCTCCAGGAAAAGCCCGGTGAGGTCGGCCGCGGCCTCGTGGGCGATCCCGCGGCTCTCGCGCTTGAGCCGGTGCCGGGCCCGGGCGTGCAGGAGCTGGAGGAACAGGAGCTCGTCGAACGCCACCCGCCGCCGGGCGGGCTCCACCTCGTGCATCGACCGGGGCACGTGCAGGGCCCGCAGGGCCACGCCCAGGCCCGGCAGCGCCATCGCCTCCCGCCACTCCGGCGGCACCGGATCCCGCTCGTCGGCTTCTCGGAGGAGATCGGTCAGGTTCTCCCGGACGATCCCGCGGATCTGCCGGTGGCTGAGCCCTTCGGTGGCGGGGTACACGGGGAACACCCGTCCGCCCCGCTCCCCGGCCGCGTCGTCCCCTTCCCCGTCACCGTCCTCCTCTCCCGACGCCAGGACGGTGAACTCACGCGGCTGGAGCTGGCGGCCGTGGAAGAAGCGCACCGGGCCCGAGGCCAGGAGAAGATCTCCCTTCCGCAGGCTGCGGTCGAGCCACGGCTGGCCGGGCCACGCGGCCTCGATGAGCCCCGTGTCGTCCCGGAGCACGGCCCGGAAGATCCGCAGCCGCTTTCGGGTGGGCAGCACGCCCTGCGACACGATCCGGCCGATCACGGTCGCCTCGTCCCCCGGCTCCAGGGACGCGATCGGCGTTACCGTGGTGGCGTCCTCGTAGCGGTGAGGCAGGTGGAAGAGGAGATCCCGGCCGGTGCGCACCTCGAGGCGCGCGAAGCGTTCGGCCCGCCGGGGACCCACGCCCTTGAGGTACTGGACGGAGCTGGAGAGGAGGGAGCGGCCGCTCAAGGCGCGGGCCTCACGCGGGACCCAGGATCCCCTCCACGAAGCGCGAGGGGTCGAAGGGCTCCAGGTCGTCCGGCGTCTCCCCCGTTCCCACCAGGCGCACCGGAAGGCCCGTCTCCCGCGCCACGGCCACCACCGCCCCGCCGCGGGCCGTCGAGTCGAGCTTGGCGAGGACGAGGCCGCTGAGCGGGACCCTGTGTCCGAACTCCCGTGCCTGGACCAGGACGTTCTGTCCCGAGGTCGCGTCCACGACCAGGAGCCTCTCGTGGGGGGCGCCCTCCACCAGGCGTCCGACGACCCGGTCCACCTTGGCGAGCTCGTCCAGCAGGCCCCTGTGGGTGTGGAGACGCCCGGCCGTGTCCAGGATCACCAGGTCCTCGCCTCCCTCCACCGCGGACTCGACCGCGTCGTAGGCCACGGCCGCGGGATCCCCGCCCTGCTGGCCGCCCACGAAGCGGGCACCCGTGCGGCGGGCCCAGGTCTCTAGCTGCTCGCGGGCCGCCGCCCGGAACGTGTCTCCGGCCGCCAGGACCACGCTCTTCCCCGCCACCCGGGCCCGGTGCGCGAGCTTGGCCGCCGTGGTCGTCTTGCCGCTGCCGTTCACCCCCAGCAGAAGAACGACGCAGGGTCCCTCCGCCGGCCAGCGGAGATCCTGGCCGGGCCGCGCGTCCCCTTCTCCGCGGGGCTCCAACAGGATCTCCCGCACCCGGTCGGCCAGCCGCTCCCGGAGCTGGGGCTCGGTCTTCACCTCGCCGCGCTGCGCGGCGCGCTCCAGGTCGTCCACCAGGTCGAGTGCCGCATCGAGCCCGAAGTCCGACTCCAGGAGAAGGCGCTCGAGCTCCGCGATCGACGCCTCGTCGATGCCTCGGACCAGCGTCCCCACGTCGGTGAGGGCGATGTCCTTGATGCGCTGCCAGAGGGAGGCCTTCCTCCCCACGTCCAGCCTGGTGTCGCTCACGGGGCCCCGGTGTCGAAGTCACGGCGGGAGCCGCGCGGCCGGGGCGCGGCGTCGTCTCGGGAGAATATACCGACCGGGGCCGGAGCGGATCCGGCGCCGGCTCGTTCGCGTCCCGCTACTCGGAGGGCTCCCGGCCGCGATCCGTGTCGCCCGGTGCCGCGGCCAGATGCGCGGCCGGCGGGAAGCCCAGGCCGTCGAGCCGTTCCAGCCGCCGATCGCGGCGGCGCTCGAAGCTGGCGAGCTGGCTCTGGGGCACGGGCTTGCCGGGAGGGAGCTTCACCCTTCTCGGATCGCGCTGGACGCCGTTCACCAGGAACTCGTAGTGGAGATGCGGGGCCGTGGCCAGGCCCGTCATCCCCACGTAGCCGATGACCTGATTCTGCTGGACCCGGACTCCGGGGTGGATGCCCCTGGCCAGCCCGCTCAGGTGCGCGTAGCGGGTGCGGTACAGCGAGTTGTGGCGAATCTCGATCATGCGGCCGTAACCGTCCCACCACCCCGCCCGGGTCACCACGCCCGCCCCCGTGGCGTGCACGTTCGTGCCGCGGGCGGCGCCGTAGTCGATGCCCCGGTGCGCCCGCCATCGATGGAGGATGGGGTGGTAGCGGCGGCGGCTGAAGCCCGAGGTGATCGGGCTGAACTTCAGCGGGGCCCGCAGGAACGCCTTTCGGGTGGCGTTGCCGTTCTCGTCGTAGTACTCCTCCGGGCCATCCGCCGTGACGAACCGCACGGCCGGGAGCCGTCGTCCCTGGTTCAAGAACTCCGCCGCGAGCACGTCGGCCCGGCGCACGCTCCCGTCCGGGCGCACCTCGCGCCGGACCATCACCCGGAAGGCGTCACCGGGGCGGATGTCGCGGAAGAAGTCCACCTGCCACGCGTAGATCCGCGCCAGCTTGAGGAAGATCTCGACGTTCTCGTTGGGAGCCAGGCGCGCGGTGTCCCCGAACAGCTCGGAGGTCCACAGGTTGGACTCGATGACGCCCCCCACGTAGAGGGTGTCGATCGAGACCGACACGGAGTCGATCCTGGCTCTCCATCCCTCGCGCCGGTGGTCCAGGACCAGGGTCCGATCCTGGTCGAGGGCCAGCGCCACACGGTCCGTGGTCTCGGGGACCCGTGCCGCCATCCGGACCACGAGCCCGCGCGGCAGCTTTCGCGGGTTCACGTGGGCACGGATCGCGGTCAGGACCTGGGCGTAGCCGTCTCCGCCCAGACCGGCCGCGGCGAGAACCTGCCCCAGGCTGCGGCCCGCTCGAAGGGTGTCCGCGTCCCGCACCACCGGCGGAGCCGCCGCCGGCGTGGGCACGGGAGTGAGGGCGGGGTGAGAGTCGGGCGGGTCGGGGGGACGGGGCGCCTGGGACCCGCTGCTCCGGGCGATCAGGCTCACGAGCAGAACCGACGCGAGCACGACCCCCGCGGCGATACCGAGGACGCGAAACCGCGGTCCCCCGGAACCGGGATCCCCGTGCGCGGCGGGGTCCGGCGGTGGCTCGAGCTCGTGGGGCGTCGATGGCATGCGCTCTCCGGGTGCCTGTTTCGCGGACTCAGTCCATCTGCCGCCGGATGAAGGTCGGGATCTCGAGGTCTTCGAGGTCCTCGCGGCGCGTGGGACGCGAGTGCTCCTCCTCTTCCCGCCGCTCCGGCGCCTTCTCTCGCTCGGGGGCGGGCTCGCCGACCTCGCCCTCGTCCTTCACCAGCTTCGGACCGACGAAGGCCGCGACCGGCTCGCGCTGCCGCGTGGGAACGCGCCTGACCGGAGCCCTCTCGACGCGCTCCTCCTCTTCCTCCTCGACGACCGCGCCGAAGCCGGTGGCGATCACGGTCACGCGCACCTGGCCCTCGAGGCCTCCGTCCTGCACGGCGCCGAAGATCATCTCGGCCTCCTCGCCCGCCGCCTCCTGGACGATCGAGTTGATGGTCGTGACCTCGTCGATCGTCAGGTCCGGACCACCGGAGATGTTCACGAGGACGCCCGTGGCCCCGTTGATCGATACGCTGTCGAGCAGGGGAGAGCAAATGGCCTGCTGGGCCGATTCGACGGCCCGGTTCTCCCCGGTGGCCTTGCCCGTTCCCATGAGCGCATCGCCCCGGTTGGACATCACGGTGCGCACGTCGGCGAAGTCCACGTTGACCTCGCCGGTGACGCTGATGAGGTCGGAGATCCCCTGCGTGGCGTGGAGCAGGACCTCGTCCGCCTTCTTGAGCGCGTCCCGGAAGGTCGTCCCCTTCCCAACGACCGACAGGAGCCGTTCGTTGGGCACCACGATCATCGTGTCCACGGTGCGCCGGAGCTCGCGCAGCCCGATCTCGGCGTGGCGCATCCGCTTGCGTCCCTCGAAGTGGAACGGACGCGTCACGATCGCGATGACCAGGGCACCCATCTCGCGGGCGATACGTCCCACGGTGGGCGCGGCCCCCGTGCCGGTGCCTCCTCCCATACCCGCGGTGACGAACACGAGGTCCGCTCCATCCAGCGCCCTGCGCACCTCGTCCTCGGACTCGGCGACGGCCTGCCGACCGATCTCCGGCCGGGCGCCGGCCCCGAGTCCACGCGTCAGCTTCTTCCCGATCTGTATGGTGAGGTGGGACTCGCAGCGCTTCAGCGACTGGACGTCCGTGTTGATCGCGATGAACTCCACGCCCTCGAGCTGCTCGGCGATCATGCGGTTGATGGCGTTGCCACCCGCGCCGCCGACGCCGACCACCTTCATCTTGGCGTTCCGTGCCATGCTGTCATCGAACTCGAAGACCATGCTGTCCTCCTCTAGAAGAAGTCCCTCAGCCACTCCGTGACCCGGGCCAGTGTCCGGCCCGCTACGCCGCCTCCTCTTCGTCCCTCCCGCATCTTCCCGTACAGCGCCAGGCCCACGGCCGTGGCGAACTTGGGCCGCCGCACGGCGTCGGCGAGTCCCGTCAGGTCCGCGCCGGGCTCGCCGAGCCGCACCGGCAGGTTGAACACGCCCTGCGCCAGCTCCACCGCGCCGGGCAGGGACACCGTACCTCCCGTCAGGACGATTCCCGTGGCCAGGCCTTCGCGGAGGCCCGCCTCCTCGAGATCGTCGTAGACCAGGCCGAAGATCTCGTCGAGGCGCTGCTCGATGATGTGAGCCAGCAGCTCCCTCGAGACCTTGCGGGTGACGCCGGGCGCCGGGCCCGGCACCTCGAGCCGCTCCTCGCGGTCCACCAGGGCGGCGCGCGCGGCGCCGAACTCGCGCTTGAGCCGCTCGGCCTCCTCGACCGGGACGCCGAGCCCCTTGATGATGTCGTTCGTCACCGACTGCCCCCCCCAGCGCAGGGACGTCAGCCGGCGGATCTTGCCGCTGTGGAAGACGGCCACCTCCGTGCGGGCTCCGCCGACCTCCAGCAGGGCCACACCCGCCTCCCGCTCGCTGTCGCGGAGGACCGCGAGGCTGCTGGCCAGGGGCTCCAGCACCAGCTCCTCCACGCCGTAGCCGGCGCGGTCCACCGCCCGCCGCAGGTCGCGGCACGCGGCCGAGTCGGCGGTCACGATGCACAGCTCCGCCTCGAGCCGGGTGCCGCTCATCCCGATCGGCGCGTGGATCCCCCCCCGGCCATCGACGGCGTACTCCTGGGGTATCGCGTGCACCAGCTCCCGGTCGGGCGGCACGACCACGGCGCGCCCCACTTCGTGGACGCGGGCCATGTCCTGGTCGGTGATCTCGTGGCCGGACACGGCCACCACGCCCGAGCTCGACCCCACCTCCACGTGGGCGCCGGTGAGGCCCACGTAGGTGCTCTCCACCTCGAGGCCCGCCATGATCTCGGCTTCGCGGACGGATTCCCGGATGGAGCGCGTGGTGGCCTCGAGGTCGGTGACGGCCTCGCTGCGCAGACCCTCGGTGCGGGCGATCCCCACGCCCAGGACCCTGTCCGGTCCCTCGCCGTCGGGACCCGACTCGAGGATCACGGCACAGGTCTTGGTCGAGCCCACGTCCAACCCCACCGCCACGCGCGGCCCGCCGATCACGACTCCCCCTTGCCCGCCACGACCACCTGCCCATCGAATCGGGCGTCGACGCGCGCGGCCGAGGACCCGCCACCACGGGCGGCCAGCGCCGCCTCCACGCGCCGCAGCCCCGCCTCCGGATCCGAGTCCGGCAGATACACCCGGCGCGCGTCGCCCCCCCCGGTCATGAACACCTCGACGCCCCCCGGCACGCGCAGGAACTGGGACGCACTCCGAACGAATCCCGGCTCGGCCGACCGGAGCCGGTCCAGGACATCGAGCAGCCGCCGGCTCCCCGGATCCGACAGGTGCCCGCCCTCCACCGTGGCGCCGGATCCCAGGATGGGCAGGTCCAGGTCCGCCTGCGCCGGATCCAGGGGCAGGAGGTGCCCCGCCGAATCGACCGGGACGAGGTCCGGCGTCGGGACCAGGGCCACAGGCTCGATCTCGGTCACATGGATCTCGATCCGGTGCGCGCCCGTCCGGCGCACGCGCGCGTCCGCGATCATCGGGTCCGACCGCACCCGCGCCTCCCAGCGCGCCGGGTCGTCCCACACGGAGGCGTCCGGCTCGACCGAGGCCAGGGACGCGACGCGGTCGGGCGGCACGTAGTGGGTGCCGACCACGCGCACTTCCTCGACGCGGAACCCGGGCAGCCGGGCCAGCACCGCCGGGGCCCAGAGTGGAGCCCCGGCCCCCACCGCGGCCGCCATGGTGGCCACGTAGACCCGGCGACGCGTGCGGCGCGTCACGGGACGTCCCGGCCGCTCACGGCCCCGGCGCAGGCGTGCGCGAGCTCGGTGATGTCGCCGGCGCCCATGAACAGGAACAGCGTCCTCGGACTCTGGCCCGCCGCCGCCGCGCGCACGAGGTCGAGCACCTCCTCGGCGGAGGTCTCCTCCACCGGCGCCGCGTCGGTCACCGGGGCCACGGAAGCCGCGCGGAGGACCAGGCTCGCGTCGACCCCCTCGATCGGAACCTCTCGCGCGCCGTAGACCGGCAGGACGAAAGCCAGATCCGCCCCCCCGGCCAACGCCGCGGCGAACTCGGCGGCGAAGCGGCGGGTGCGCGTGTAGAGGTGCGGCTGGAAGACGGCCACCAACCGCGCGCCGGGCGCCAGATGCCGGGCGGCGGCCAGGGAGGCGGCCACCTCGGTGGGGTGATGGGCGTAGTCGTCCACCACGAGGACGCGGTCGGAGGCGGCCAGTCGCTGGAGACGCCGCGCCACCCCCGTGAATTCGGACAGAGCGTCCTCCAGGTCCGCGGCGTCGGCCCCCAGCCGCAGGGCCGCCGCCAGAGCCGCGCCGGCGTTCTGGAGGTTGTGGGCGCCCGGCGCGCCCAGCCTGAACGGGACCTCGCCCTCCGGAGCGTGCAAACGCGCCCGACGCGGCGCGGCGCCCCCATCCTCGGGCTCTCCCCCCACCGGCTCTACGCGGTAGTCGGCTCCGGCCGCGAAGCCGTAGGACGCCGTCCCCCGGAGCGCGGCGCCCAGGGCCCGGGCCCCCGGCTCATCCGCACACCACAGCACGCCCAGGCGGGACGACGCCCGGCCGGCGAAGGTCCGGTAGGCCGCCTCGAGCGCCTCCACGCTGCCGTAGCTCTCCAGGTGTTCCTCCTCCACCGCGCTCACCACCGCGAGGTCGGGGTCCAGCTCCAGGAAGGATCGATCGAACTCGTCCGCCTCGACGATGGCCACACGACCTCCGCCGCTGCGGGCATGGCTGCCCCAGGTCGGAAGCCGCCCCCCCACGGCCGCGGCCGGATCGAGGCCCGCGGCCTCCGCCGCCAGGGCGGTCATGGCCGTGATGGTGGTCTTTCCGTGCGTGCCGCTCACGGCCGCCAGGGTGCGGTCGTTGACGAGCGCGGCCAGGGCACGGGCCCGGCGCCACACCGGCACGCCCAGCCGGCGCGCGGCCAGGACCTCCGGATGATCCTCCGGCACCGCACTGCTTCGTACCAGGAGCGCCGGACCTTCCGCGTGCGTGGCGTCGTGTCCATCGTCCAGTCGGCCGCCCGTCCCGGTCATCTCCTCCACGGGGCCGCCGCTCCGATCGCAACCGCTGACCCGATAGCCGGCACCGGCCAGGAGCACGGCGAGGGCGCGCATGCCAGCGCCCGCCGCGCCCATCAGGTGGACCTCGGACCCCGGGGCCGGAAGGTCGGCGCTTCGCGGCAGGCGATGGGGAGCCCAGCTCCGGCCGGACCCGCGCGCCTCTCTCCCCCAGCCATCGAACGCCTGCACGGCGGCCTCAGCGCTCATCCCCTCTCCTCCGGGCCGGGGACTCCGGCGGGCCGGGGGCAGCCCGCGCGTTCGCCCCGCCGACCCGCGCCAGACGCAGCAACGCCCGGGCAATCCGGTCGGCCGCGTCCGGAGCGCCCCGCGCTCGCGCTGCCGCTGCCATCCGGGCGCGCCGGGGCTCGTCGGCCACGATCTCCGCCGCCAGGCCCCACAGCTCGCCGGGCCGGAGCTCCGCTTCCTCGCGGACCACGGCCGCTCCCGCGTCCTCCAGCACGCGAGCGTTCTCGCTCTGGTGCGCATCCGCGGCGTCCGGGAACGGGACGAGCACGCCAGGGACTCCGGCCGCCGCCAGCTCGGAGACGAACATCGCCCCGGCCCTCCCGATGGCCAGGGAGACGGCCGAGAGCTGGGCGCCGAGATCCTCGATGTAGGGCACGACGCGTACGTGCCCGAAGCTCGGCAGGGCTTCCGCCGACCGCCTCACCGCCTCGGCGTGACCCCGGCCCGCGATCCACACCAGACTGGTCCCCTCCGGCCACGCCGGCCCCTCCCCCAGATCCGCCAGGAGTCGCTCGTTGATCCCCCGGGCTCCCTGGCTCCCTCCCGCCACCAGCACCACCCTGCCCCGCGGCCATGGAAAGCTCCTCCCCGGAGCCGTCCGCTCCGGTCTCGCGATCGGGTTCCCGAAGGTGAACACTTCCGTGGCCGGCCCCGGCTCCAGGTGCTTTCGCGCCTCCGGGAATCCCAGGTGCAGCTGGTCGACTCGCGGGGCGAACAGTCTCGTCACCCTGCCGGGCCGGGCGTTCTGCTCCTGCAGCACCGTCGGCCGGCCGGTCAGCATCGCCCACGCCAGGGCCGGTCCGGCCGCGTAGCCACCCGTTCCCACCACCACGTCCGGCCGGAAGCTCCTGAACGCCGCCAGCGTGCCCCACGCCACCGCGGGAGCCGTCGCCACCAGCTTCCAGTTCCGCCATGGGCGCCTCCGGAACAGCGGCTGCATCGGGAGCAGCCGATAGGGGAGGCCTCTCCCCGGAAGCACGCCGGCCTCCAGCCCGCGCCGCGCTCCCAGGTAGAGCACGTTCGTCATCGGATCGACGCGACTCAGCGCATCGGCCAGGTTCAGGGCCGGATAGAGGTGTCCCCCCGTCCCACCCCCTGCGATCAGGACGCGCGTGCCCACCGGTCAGCATCTCCGCTGCGCCGCGATGTTGAGAAGGACGCCCGTTCCGAACAGGGCCATGACGAGGTGCGTGCCGCCGGCGCTCACGAACGGCAGGTTGATCCCGGTCGTGGGCAGCACGCCGAGGGTCACCCCGATGTGCCCGAACGCGGTCACCGCGATGAGGGCGGTGATGCCGATGGCGAGCAGGCGTCCGAACAGGTCGGGAGCCGAGGCGGCGATCCGCAACGCGACCAGCGTCCAGGCCAGGAACACCCCGATGACCAGGACGGAGCCCACCAGTCCCCACTCCTCCGCGATGATCGGGAAGATGAAGTCGTTCTGGGGCTCGGGCAGGTAGTAGAGCTTCTGGCGGCTGGCGCCGTAGCCGACCCCGAACATGCCGCCCGAGCCGACCGCGATCAGCGATTGCCGCAGCTGGTAGCCGACCCCCTGCGCACCCGGGGTCGGATGGAGGAAGGCCGAGATGCGGCTGGAGCGATAGCCCGCGTGGGTGACCACGACCCAGGCCAGCGGAAGGCCGAACCCCGCCATGAGAGCGAAGTGTCCCAGCCGGGCTCCCGCGGCGAACAGCACCACGGTCGTCACGACGGCCGTCAGGAGGGCGGCCGAGAAGTGCGGCTCCAGCAGGAGCAGGCCGCAGATGCCTCCGGCCACCACCAGGAAGGGGCCGAGCCCGTAGCGCAGGCTGTGGAGGCGGTCCTGCTTCTTGACGGCCACGGCCGCGACCCACAGGACCAGCGCGTACTTGGCCAGCTCGGACGGCTGCACCGTCATGCCCAGCCGGAGCCAGCGCCGTGCCCCGTTCACGCGCGGCGCGATGGCTTCCGTGCCCGGCAGGATCACGATGA
Organism: Candidatus Humimonas hydrogenitrophica; assembly: GCA_947581615.1. Classification (GTDB taxonomy): domain Bacteria; phylum Gemmatimonadota; class Gemmatimonadetes; order Palauibacterales; family Palauibacteraceae; genus Humimonas; species Humimonas hydrogenitrophica. Next base: position 51,309 of record CANPVD010000110.1, on the reverse strand, counting down.
CCAGGAGGATGATGGAGACGATCAGCAGGGGCCAGGCGAGCCGGCGCCAGATCCGGTAGTCGATGAAACGGGCGGCCGCCAGGGCCACGAGACCCACGCCCGCGTGCGTGGCCTGCTGTACCAGGTAGTAGGTGCCCGGCAGGCCTTCCGAGGTGGCCACGAAGGAGCTGGCGCTGTACAGCCACAGGAGGCCGAGACCGAGGAGGAGGATCGTGAGCGCGAACAGGGCGCGGCCCGCCCACGGGGCGGCCCGCGTCTCCTGCTGCACGTCCAGGGCGCGCGCGAACACGCTCATGCTCCGGCTTCCGGCGAGGCGACGCTCGAACGGCACCGCCGGACGGCCTCCACGAACGCGTCACCGCGTGCCTCGTAGTTCCGGAACATGTCGAAGCTCGCGCACGCCGGGGAGAACAGCACCACATCGCCCGGACGGGCCAGCTCGTCGGCCGCCCGCACCACCGCCTCCATGCCGGTCTCGACGCGCACCTCGGGCACCACCTCGCCGAGCTCCGCCACGATCTGGGGAGCCGACTCGCCGAAGGCAACGAGGGCGCGCACGCGCTCCCGGAGCAGGAGGCTGAGGGTGCCGTACGACTCTCCCTTCCCGCGTCCCCCCATGATGAGCACCAGGGGACGCCCGAACGCCCGCAGGGCGACCGAGGTGGCGGATACGTTGGTCGCCTTCGAGTCGTTGACCCACAGGATTCCGTCGTCATCCCCGGCGACCGGCTGCAGACGGTGCGGAAGCGCCTTGAACGACGCGAGTCCGAGGCCGATGTCCTGGCCGGCGCAACCGGCCAGGGCGGCCGCCAGCCCGGCAGCGAGCGCGTTGGACACGTTGTGGGCGCCGACCAGCCGCAGCTCGCCCACGCCGCACCAGCGCTCGGACCGGCCCGGGATCTCCAGCCTCAGTCCCCCGCCCTCGTCCACGAAGGCGCCCCGCTCCTGCGGGCGCGCGGTCGAAAAGAGGAAGTGCTCGCCCGCGGCCCCCCGCGCGAGCCCGAGGACCTCCTCGTCATCGGCATTCAGCACCCAGCGGCTTTCGGCCGATGCGTTCTCGAACAGCCTCGCCTTGTCGGCGTAGTAGCCGTCCACGTTTCGGTACCGGTCCAGGTGGTCCGGCGCCAGGTTGAGGAGCACTCCGACGTCCGGGCGGAAGCGGTCGATGTCCGCCAGCTGGAAGGAGCTCACCTCCACGACGACCCACTCGGGCTGCTCGTCCTGTCGGGCGACATCGGACAGCGGCCGGCCGATGTTGCCGGCCGTGACGGCGTCCAGGCCACCCCTGCGCAGGACGTGCCCGCACAGCGCCGTCGTGGTCGTCTTGCCGTTCGTGCCCGTGATCGCCACCACGTGCGAGCCGAGGAAGCGCCACGCCAGCTCGATCTCCGCCAGGGTTCGCACTCCGGCGTCCCGGACTGCCCGGCGGATCTCGGTGGCCGGCGCGATGCCGGGGCTCGTGACCACCAGGTCGGCGGCCAGAACCCGGTCGAGCTCGTGGCGCCCGGCCTCGGCGTCGATTCCCTCGGCCCGCAGCGCCTCGGCCGCCTCTCGCTGCGTGGGACCGTCCACCCGATCGGAGGCGTAGACCCGCCCGCCGCGGGCATGCACCAGACGCGCCGCCGCCACGCCCGAGCGTCCCAGGCCGAGCACCGCCACCCGAGCCTCCGGCTCGAACGGCGCACCGCCTCGCTCCACCCGGCCACCCGTGCCCTCCCGCCCGGATCCCATCAGCGCACCTTCAGGGTGGCCAGTCCGACCAGCGCGCACAGGATCGCCAGGATGTAGAAGCGCACCACGACCCGCGTCTCCGGCCATCCGAGCTTCTCGAAGTGGTGGTGGAGCGGCGCCATGCGGAACACCCGGCGCCCGGTGCCCGTGCGCCACCGGGTGAGCTTGAACCAGCCCGTCTGCACCATGACGGAGACGGCCTCGGCCACGAACACGCCGCCCACGAGCAGAAGGAGGAACTCGGACTTGAGCAGCACCGCCACGGCGCCGATGGCGCCACCGAGGGCGAGCGACCCCGTGTCGCCCATGAACACCTCCGCCGGAGGCGCGTTGAACCACAGGAACCCGATGGCCGCTCCGGTGAGCGCGGCACAGAACACGGTGAGCTCGCCGGCCCCCGGCAGGTAGAGGATCTGGAGGTATGTCGAGGTGTCGACGCGGCCCATGACGTAGGCGAAGGCCCCGAACGCCAGGGCCGCGATCGCGGCCAGGCCCGCCGCCAGCCCGTCCAGGCCGTCCGTGAGGTTCACCGCGTTGGAGCTGCCGGTCACGACCAGGGCCACGAACAGGGGGAAGGCCGGCGCCCAGAAGGCGATGTGCAGGTTCTTGAAGAACGGCAGCGAGGTGCTGGTCGGCGTGTTGGCCGACAGCGGGTGCAGCAGCAGGAACGCGCCCAGCGCCAGCCCGAGGAGCATCTGCCACGCGAGCTTCTGGCGGGCGATGAGCCCTCTTGGCTCGTGCCGGACCACCTTGAGGTAGTCGTCCAGGAACCCGATCGCCCCCATCCACGCCGTGACCACGAAGGCGATCTGCACGTAGCTCTCGTCGAGCCGCGCCCAAAGCAGGGTGGGCACCAGGGTCGCGGCCAAGATCACCAGTCCGCCCATCGTGGGCGTGCCCGCCTTCTCCAGGTGGGTCTTGGGTCCCTCCAGGCGCACGACCTGGCCCCATCCCCGGCGGCGGAGCCACGCGATCACGGGCGGACCGACCAGGAACGTCGTCAGAAGGGCCGTCACCATGGCGCCAGCGGCCCGGAAGGAAATGTACTGGAACAGGTTGAACAGGATGTTCCGGTCCGAGAGCGGAAAGAGGAGATGGTAGAGCATCAGCGCCGCTCCCCGCCGAACGCCCGCAGGGGACCCTCGGCGGGCTCGTCGGGCCCGGCTCCGGCCCCGCGGCCACCGGCGACGGCGGCCAGCGGTTCACCGTCGAACACGCCCGCCAGTCGATCCACGGCCTGCTCCATGTGGACCCCACGCGAGCCCTTGACCAACACGACCTCGTCCCCGCGCAGAAGGTCGCTCAGGATGCGGCCCGCCTCGTCCGCGTCGGCGGCGGCGACGACCGGGCCCGCGGGCGCGCTGGCTCCGCCCGCGAAATTCGGCCCGGTCACCCCCGCGGAGGCCAGGCGCTCGAACGCCCCCACGAACTCCCCCGTCGCCACGATCGGCCCGAACCCGGTTTCGAGCAGGCGGCCCGCCACCTCGCGGTGGGCCTCGTCGGAGGCGGACCCGAGCTCCAGCATCGTCCCTACCGCGGCCGCCAGCCGCCGGTCCGGGAAGGCGCTCACGCAGTAGGCGATCGCGGCCTCGAACGACTCCGGGTTGGCGTTGTAGCAGTCCGCCACCACGGTGAGCCCGTTCATCCGCCGGAGCGCGCCGCGCCATCCGAGCGGCTTGAAGGTGGCCAGTCCCCCGGCGATCTCCCGGGGTGGCAGGCCGATGCCCTCCGCCACCGCGGCGGCGATGAGGGCGTCGCGCAGGTGGTGCTCGCCGCCGACGGACACCGCGTACTCGACTCCGCCCCGCTCGAACTCGGCCCGGTCCGCGTCCCAGGAGGCGCGCTCGGGCCGATAGTCGGCCTCCTCCTCGATCCCCGCCACGACCGTGTCCGGGCGGATCTCGCGGGCCGCCCGGACCAGGTCCGACGGCCGCTCCCCGACGACCACCACGCCGGAGGGGTCCGCGCCGCGAATCAGGTCCAGCTTCTCGCGCAGGACGTTCTCCACGCTCCCGAACCGCTCCAGGTGCGCCCGGCTCACCGTCGTCACCACCGCGTCACGCGGGGCCGCGATCTCGGCGAGACGGGCGATCTCTCCGGGGGCGTTGGCGCCCAGCTCGAGCACCCAGACGTCGGCCTCCGGCGGGGCCTCCAGGATGGTGAGCGGCAGGCCCACGAGGCTGTTGAGGTTGCCTCGGGTGGCGTGCACGCTCCGGCCGACGGACAGGGCGGCCGCCAGCATCTCCTTGACGGTGGTCTTGCCGGAGCTGCCGGTGATGCCGACCACGCGTGCTCGGGCCGCGGCGCGCCACGCCGCGGCCAGATCTCCGAGCGCGCGCACCGGATCCTGGACGGCGAACCACTCGAGATCGAGCGCCGGGATCTCGTGTCCGATCGGGACGATGGCGCCCACCGCACCTCGGGCGGCGGCATCGGCGAGGTGCTCGACGCCGTGGGTGCGCTCGCCGGGCAGGGCCGCGAACAGCGCCCCGGGCGCGGCCTGGCGGCTGTCGGCGCACACGGAGGCGTACGCGCGGCCGCTCCCCCCCGACCGGGTCAGGCCGAGCGCCCGGCGCACGAACTCCGAGTCCAGCCGGGCCCCGCTCACCCGCGGCTCCCCGGGCCGGCGGGATCCCCCGCCCGCGCGCCGCGGGCCGCCGCCAGCTCGGCCACGATGCGCGCCTCGTCGAAGGGCTCCTTCCGGTCGCCGAAGATCTGGTAGTCCTCGTGACCCTTGCCGGCCAGGAGGACCACGTCCCCGGGGCGGGCCTCTTCGAGGGCGTCCGCGATGGCTTCCCTGCGGTCCAGGACCACCCGGTAGGGCGCCCCGCCCATCCCCTCCTCGATCTGTCGGACGATCTCCGCGGGATCCTCCGATCGCGGGTTGTCCGTGGTCAGGAAGGTGAGGTCGGCGCGTCGCGCCGCGACCTGCCCCATGAGCGCCCGCTTGCCCCGGTCCCGGTCGCCGCCGCACCCGAACAGGAGGAGGAGCCGTCCCGCCTCCGGACGAACCGCCGCCAGCGCGCGCTCGAACGCGTCGGGCGTATGGGCGTAGTCGCGCAGCACCAGGGCGGGTGAGCGCAGGAGGACCTCCATGCGCCCGGGCACCTGGGCCGCGCCGGTGAGGGCGGCGGCGGCCTCGTCGACCGTCACCCCCAGGGCGACCGCGGCCGCGGCCGCACCGAGCGCGTTGTGCACGTTGAACGCCCCGGGGAGCGGCAGCCGCACGGAGGCCGACCGTCCTTCGAAGGCCAGGCTCCAGCGGCTCCCACCGGACTCGACCACCACGTTCACCGCCCGCACGTCCGCCTCAGGGTCGAGACCGAACGACAGGCGGCGGGCCGGGCCCGCTCGCAGGCCAGACCATGCCGGCTCGTCCGCGTTCACCACGCACGTGCCGCCGGGCCGAACCCGGTCGGCCAGACGCAGCTTTGCGCGCCGGTAACTCTCCATGTCGGCGTGGTAGTCCAGGTGCTCGCGCGTGAGGTTGGTGAACACGGCCGCGGCCAGTGGCAGGCCGTCCGTCCGGTGCTGGTCGAGGGCGTGCGAGGAAACCTCCAGCGCCACGAACCGCGCGCCGGCGTCGCGAAGGGCGGCGAGCCGCTCCATGAGCTCCACCGGGCCCGGCGTGGTCAGGGTGCCCGCCTCCCGCTCGCCCCCCGTGCCGAGGACGCCCAGGGTCCCGATCGAGGCCGCGGGACCCCGCGCTTCGAGCAGCTGCCGGAGCAGCCACACCGTCGTGGTCTTCCCGTTGGTGCCGGTGACACCCACGGCGTCGAGCGTGTCGCCGGGATCGCCATGGAAGAGCGCGGCGAGCTGCGACGCGGCGGCACGGGCGTCGGGGACCACCAGCTGGGGCAGACGACGGGCGGGATCGGGACGCTCGAGCAGGGCGCCTGCGGCCCCAGCAGCCTGCGCCTCCTCCAGGAAGTCCCGGCCATCGAAGCGCGTCCCCGGGATGGCGCAGAACAGGGAGCCTGACTCGACCCGGCGCGAGTCGTCGGCGATGCCCGCGAAGGTCGCCGGGGGCGCCACCCCCTCCCAGCGGCCCGTGAGGCCGCAGCAGGCCAGGCGTCGCTCGATCGCTTTTGTGTCGATCACGGGCTCCCCGACGTCCTCCTGTTCGATTCTCGTCCCTTCGGCGGCCGAGCCACCGGCCATCCCACGTCCCCCGAACCAGCTCGCCGGCATCTCCGTCCGGGAGCTCCGGAAGACCCCGGATCGCGTCACGCCGGCGAGTGCCGGGTCAGTGCAGGCGGATGGTCGCACCGGCCGATACCCTGGCGCCCGGACCGGGCGACTGCGTTTCGACCGTTCCCGTGGCCGCGAGCGCCACGCGCAGACCGAGCTCGTGCAGGCGAGCCACCGCCGAGCGCACCGGCAGACCGCGCAGATCCGGCAGCACCCGCCGGCCGTCCTCTCCCTCCCGCTCGGACGGCCACGGATCGGGCGAGCCGTTCACCGCGAACACGAAGGGTCCCCTGGCGGACGCCTGGGTGGCCGCGCGGGCCCGCTCCGAGGTCGGGTCGCCGCCCCACATCGGGCGCTGTGAGGTCGGAGCGGCCTGCGCCAGGCGGCCGCCCGGCAGCGTGACGCCCCGCGTGGCGAGGGCGGCCTGCAGCATCGCGCGGCTGACCGGCGCCGCCGTGGAGCCACCGAAATAGGAGCCCTGCGGATCGTCGAGCTTGGTGAGCACGACCAGCTTCGGGTCGTCGGCCGGAGTGTACCCCACGAAGGAGGCCGAGTAACGGCCGCGCTCGTAACCGTCGCCGAGCGCGACCCTCGCCGTTCCCGTCTTGCCCGCGATGGGCAGGGTGGCCATACGGGCCCGGCTGCCGGTGCCGCTCTCGACCACCGTCGCCAGCACGCGCGTCACCTCGTGCGCGATCTTCGCATCGATGACGCGCCGGATGGGCTGGGGCCGCCTCCGGTACAGCACCCCTCCCTCCGGCGACCGTACCTCCCGCACCAGGTAGGGGCGCATGAGGACGCCGCCGTTGGCCAGGGCGCCGTAGGCCATGACGAGCTGGAGGGAGGTGACCGAGACCTCGTAGCCCATGGCCAGGGACGCCTGGCTGAAGCCCGACCAGTCGTCGGGCTTCCGCAGGAGGCCCGAGGATTCCGCCGGGTACTCCACGCCCGTCGGTACGCCGAAGCCGAAGTCCCGGAGGAAATGGTACTGCATGCCGGGCGACAGCCGGGCGGAAAGCTTGGCCGCCCCGATGTTGCTGGAGAAGCGGATGACGTCGGCCACGCTCAGGCTGTCCTCTCCGTGCACGTCCCGGATCGTCCGCCCAGCCGTGTGCCATACGCCGTCCTCGGTATCGATCTTCTCACCGAGCCGCACGCGGCCCTCGGAGAGCAGGCTGGCCAGGAGGAACGGCTTGAGGGTGGAGCCGGGCTCGTACGGATCCGTGAAGGCCGGAATGCTCAGGGGGTCGCCCACCCGCCGGCTGGCGACGGCCAGGAGCTCCCCGGTGGCGGGGTCCTCCATGATGACGTCGCCACCGGAGGCGCCGGTCTCCTTGAGGGCCCGGTCGAGGGCATCCTCGGCGATGCGCTGCAGCTCCGCGTCGATCGTGAGCTCGACATCATCGCCCGGCTGCGGCTGCCTGACTTCCCCGTCGGGAATGCGGTAGGTCTGTCCCCGGGCATCCCGGCGGGTCAGCGCGGCGCCCGGCGCGCCCTGCAGGAGCGAGTCGAGGACCAGCTCGAGGCCCGAGCGGCCCCGCCCCCTGTCGTTGACCGAGCCGAGGAGCGTGCGGGCCAGCGAGCCCTCGGGATAGACGCGTGTCTCCAGCGGCTCGAAGTGGAGCCCCTGGTGGACCGCCGCCTGCAGCCGCTGGCGCTCGGCCGTCGTCACCTTCCTGGGGATCGCCACCCAGCCACCGTCGGCGGAAGCCAGGTGATGCTGGTCGGTGCGCGACAGTCCGAGCACCCGTGCGATCGCCGCCGCGGCGTGACGCGGGTCGCCGGCCTCGACGGGCGCCAGGTAGGCCCGGAATTCCTGCGACCCGATGGCCAGGGGCCCTCCGTCGCGGTCGAGCAGGGAGCCCCGCTGCGCGGGGATCTGCACTTTCTCGGCGTTCTGGGCCTCCGCCAGCTTCTCCCAACGCGCCCCCTGCACCACCTGCAGGTCGGCCGCCCGAGCCACGTACACCAGCCCGAAGAACATCCACACGACGGCGAGAGCCCGGGTGCGGCGGCGATGGACCGCGGGCTCGGGAGCACCGGGGCGGGGCGAGCGGCGGGTGTTTCGGGCGCCGGGGCCCAGCGGCAGCTTCTTCACGGTCGCCTCCGACCGGCGGTGGAGGAGCTCGGAGCCGCGTCGTCGGGCGCGAGCGAGTCCGCGCGCAGGAAGGTGATGTCCGCATCGTTCGCGGGGTGCAGGCCCAGACGCGCCGCGGCCACCACGATCCTCTCCCGGGAGGAGAGGGAGTCGAGGCGGCGCATGGCGTCACCGAGACGGGCCCTGGCTTCGACGGTCTGCCGGTCCAGGGCCGAGAGTCGATCGGACACCCTCCGCGCCCTCGAGCCCCGTTCGACCGACAGCAACATGCCGCCGGCCAGCACCACCAGGCCCATCGCCAGACCCACGCGGAAGCCCAGGCGCCGGGGCGCCGGCCGCCTGCGGCGACTCATGCCTTCTCCCAGGCGCGCAGTCGCGCGCTGCGGGACCGCGGGTTCCGTCGCACCTCGTCCTCCGACGGCCTTAGCGGCCGTCGGGTGATCTCGTGCCCGAGGGCCTTTCCGCGACACCGGCACACCGGGAGCTCCGGTGGGCAAACGCACTCACGGCTCCACTCCCGGAAGGCATGCTTCACGCGTCGGTCCTCCAGCGAGTGGTAGGCGATGACGACGTAGCGGCCGCCCGATGCCAGCATGTCCCTGAGCCGCGGCAGGGCCCGCTCCAGCGCCTCGAGCTCCTCGTTGACCGCGATGCGGACGGCCTGGAAGACCTGGGCTAGGGTGCCGGGGGCGACGCTGGCCCCCAGCGCTCTGCGGCTCGCGTCGACCAGGTCGTCGCTGGTGCGGAACGGACGCTCCCTCCTCCGGCGCGCCACTTCTCGCGCCAGCCGCCTCCAGCGTCGCACTTCGCCGTAGGTCCGGAAGATCTCCCCCAGCTCCTGTTCGGTCGCTTCGTTGAGAAGGTCGGCTGCGGGCCTCCTCCCGCCCGTTGTCCCGCCCATCCGCATGTCTAACGGTGTGGCCGGACGGAAGGAGAACCCGCGCGCCGTCGTGTCGATCTGATGAGAGGAGACGCCCAGATCGAGCAGTACCCCCGTCAGATCGTGTAACTCGTTCGCCTCGTCGCCGAGCGCCTCGGGCAGGTCGCGAAAGTCCGCCCGCCGCACCTGGGCCCGATCACCGAACCGGGCCAGCCGCTCCCGCGCCGCCGCGACCGCCTCCGTGTCGCGATCTACGCCCCACAGCCTCGCCGAGGGTCCCCGCTCCAGGAGGGCCGCCGCGTGGCCTCCGCCGCCCACGGTGCCGTCCAGGTACCCGCCGCCCCGTTCGGGCTCCAGCGACGCCAGGACCTCGTCGATCATCACCGGCTCGTGCTCGAAGCCGGTCGGCGCCGGTCCGAGGTCCCGCACGCCGCGCCCCTTCATCGGGGCTCAGGCGAAGATCGAGGCGGCGAGCTCGTCGAACTCTTCCGGTCCGACGGCCGTCCGCTGCTCGAACCACTCCGGGTTCCAGATCTCGATCTTGTCGAGCGCACCGACGATCAGGACCTCGTCGTCCAGGTGCGCCTCCTCGCGAAGCCGCTCGGGGATGAGGATCCGGCCCTGGCCGTCCGGGACGATGCGGTGTGCGTTCCCGGTCAGGCGCAGGAGCAGGTGCCGCACGTCGGGCCTGCGCTCCCGCATCTCCCGCAGTCGGTTCGCGACCTCACGCCAGGCGTCGTCGGGATACAGCGTGAGGGCATCATCGTGGGCCCGGATGAGGACGAACGACTCCGAGTCCGACCCGTGGCGGAACGGCGCCGGGAGGCTGACGCGCCCCTTCGCGTCCAGCGAATGACGGTAGCTGCCGAGAAACCCGTCCAACGCTCACCCTGCCGACGGCCATGTGAATGATTCCCCACTTCACCCCACTTTCCCCCACACCGCCCCATTCTACGGGTAGCCCTCCGCTCCCGTCAACCCCTTCCTCGACAGCCTTCCGGGAGATGCGAAACGGCCCGGCCGGGAATCGCTTCCCGGCCGGGCCGCCGTTGGTGTCGGTCGACCCGGCGTCCCGTGGGAGCCGGGCGCGCGACCCCCAGGGGGGCCGCGCCCTCAGGGCGGAGAGATCATCCGCCGCCCTTGCACGCCTTCTTGATGATCTGGTTCTGGCGGAACACGTAGGTGTCCGTTCCATCCAGGATCGACTTCTGGCTGCTCTGCTGGTAGCTGCCGGACTTCTTGATCAACGCCGGCACCTTCTGGAACCGGGACAGAGCCTTCCTGGCCGGCTCGCAGGCCTCCTGCTGGTTGGAGTCGTCGATGGCGGACGCCGCCTTGAACAGGGAGTAGCCCGTCCAGAAGTTCAGCTGGTTGGTCAGATTCGGATCGCTGGCGAACCGCAGGGCGGCCTCGAACATGCCGGCCGCCTCGTCGAACCGGTCCTTCTTGAAGTAGTCCTGGAACCCGGTCCCGTACAGCGCGTTCGCGATGTTGTTCGGGTTCTGGTTGTTCTTGTCGACGGACGTGTGGAAGTCCGCGATGGCGCCCTCGCTGTCCCCGCTGCGGAGCTTGTAAAGGCCGCGCTTGAAGTAGGCGTTGGCGTAGCCGGGATCGGCGGCCAGCGCCGAGTCCATGGCGGCGACCGCCTCCTCGAGGTGGTCCTGCCGCGCCAGCACGTCCGCCCGCAGCGACCACAGCCCGGCGTTCTTGCCCGGGAACTGGTGGATCGCCGCCATCGACTCCTGGTCGGCCTCCTGCAGGTGGTCCAGCTGCAGGTCCGCCGCCACGATGTTGCGGAAGATGCTGGCGGTGGCGCTGTCCGGCTGAAGCTGGACGTAGTGATGGTACGCGTCGATGGCCGTCTGGATGGCGGCCGTGTCGGAGATCGACGAGCTGGCCGACACCTCCGAGCTGTCGGCGGTCGTTCCCTTCTTGAGGGACACGTCGCCCAGGTACTTCCACAGCGGCGCGCTGGTCGAGTCGCGCTGGAGGCCCGCCTTCAGCACCTGCACCGCCTGGTCGTACGCCCCCGCGCTGGCCAGGTTGTAGGCCACGCTCAGCCGGATCTGCTGGTTGTCGGGATTGAACTGCAGGTACTGCTGGTACAGCGTCAGCGCCTGCTGCTGATTCCCGAGCTCCGCCTCCGTGTAGGCCAGTGACTGCAGCGCGTCCTCGTTGGACGGCTCCGCCTTGACCACCGGCTGCAGGTACTTCTCGGCGTCCTGCCACTTCTCCTGCTTCATGGCCACCCGGCCCCGCAGGTAGCCGGCCCGGCTGCTCTGCGGGTTGATCTCGAGCGCCGCGTCGCAGTTGCGGGCGGCGTCGGCGTACTGGTTACCCGACAGGTAGTCGTTGCAGTTGGCCAGAGCGCGCAGGAACTTGACCTGCTTGTCGAGGGCCGTGATGATCTGCTGCGCGGCCTCGTCGGAGTTCGTGCCCTGGATGGTGAACTCCGGGACCTTCATCTGCTCGCCCCGCTGGGCGTCCACGAACTCGACGGCGAGCTTGATGCTCTTGGAGCCGCTCGAGCCTACCGCCGTGCCGTAGATGATCAGGTTGGCATCGAGACGCGTGGCCAGCTGGCGCCAGGACACGAGGTCCATCTGCTCCGGATCGAGCTTGAAGCGGTCCAGCGCCTTGTTGACGTCGTCTTCCTTGACCGGGGCGAGCAGGTCGAAACTCTCGAGCTGCTTGCGCACCTTCTTGGCGACGTCCTTGCCGAAGCCCTGGTCCACCCCGCCCGACGTCTGCAGCGGCGCGACGATGACGCGCGCCCGCCCCGACCCTCCGCCGTCCTGGGCCACCAGTTGGGCGCGCGCCCCGACGAGGCCGACGACGGCGGCCAGCAGGGCGACGAACGTGCGATCGTGCTTCAGTTCCATCGTGCTCACTCTCTCGGCGGTCGAGTCCACACGGTCGCGCCGACGGCTACCGGCGCGGGACGGCATCCAGACGTCCATACCCAGCGGATCCAGTTTCGTTCTCCCGGGCCGCTCGAACCCGTGCGTACGATCGCGGCCGCGGCGAAGAGTATACAGTATGCGCGGGCGTCCCTCCGCTCAACCCGGGACGCCTGCCGCTCCATCCAGGAGACGAGTCCGGGGTCCCCCGTGTCACCGCTCCCGACCCGGGGGCACATGGGCGCTGGAGGATTCGAACCTCCGACCTCTGCCTTGTAAGGGCAGCGCTCTGAACCAACTGAGCTAAGCGCCCGCGCGTGGGAGGTCCTGCGAAGCCCGGCCGTCGCACAGACTCGAGAGAGCCGGGGCGGGCGGTCGGCCGGCGGCTCCGGGGCTAGGAGTCGTCGCCCCCGGCGCGCCCGTAGCCGACCAGGAGGCCGGCGGGGATGAGGACCGCGTAGCCGAGCGCGAGCAGGATGGGGGCGGCGGTGATCGAGCCGTGATCCAGGAGAACGTAGCCGATCACGATGACCACGGCCGCCCCTCCCAAAAGAAGCGCGTTCACGAGCCCCATGCCGGCGGGCCCGCGCCCGCCGGCCCGCCCTCCTTCGCCGTTCCCGCCCTTGCTCTCGTCCGTGGCCATGATCGCTCCAACTTGGCCGGCGCGCCCCCTCCCGTCAACGCGTCTCCGGTCCCGAGCTCAGCCACTCCGCCTCGATCCGGTCCCGGCGCTCGGCCTCGTCGTGTGCGGCCTCCTCCCTGCGGAGCCGCTCCATCCGCCGGCGATCGTAGCGCCGTCTGCGCCAACCCACCAGGAGGAGGAGCAGGGCGATCGCGATCCAGAACAGGGAGGCGCGGGAGAGCAGGAAGAGCCAGCCGTAGCGGTCTCGAACCCCCGCCTCCCAGCGGCGGACGAACTGCGACTCGGTGACGCCGTACACGGAGCGCAGCGCCCCGTCCATGGAGTCACCCGACCGGAGACGGATGAACAGCGCCTGGAGTGCGGCCGGGCCGCCCAGGTCGGCGAGACGGTGGACGGCCGTGTAGGACAGGAGATACGCCAGCCGCGCCTCGTCCTCGGAGCCCCTCAGGTGTGCGTCCAGGTCGGAGAGCGCGTCGGTCCCCTGGCGCAGAATGGCGAGCCGCAGGCGCCAGGCCTGTCCCCAGTCCCAGTCGCCGGCCGCCAGCTGGGCGTACCCTTCCTGCAGCCAGCGCGGTGCGCGCCCGTCGGTCACGGCGTCCAGGGCCAGGTGGGCCAGCTCGTGGCGGGCCGTGCTGCGCAGCGAGCTCAGCCGCCCGGCGCCGGCGCCGGAGGCCCGCACCGCCAGGACGTGCCGGTCCGGGAGCGCCAGCCCCGCGACCCAGTCGGGCTCCGCCCCCGGAGCGCCCGGCACCCGGCCGAAGTCCCGCACCACCCACAGCGTCGCCGTGTCGGTGAGGACGGCCAGCGGGGCGCCGATCCCCGGCATAGGGGCGAGGACCGATGAATCGCGGGCCAGCGCGCGTGCCACACGCTCCAGGCCCGGCCCGGCGCGCACGGCCAGTGAGCCCGTCCCCTGCCCCGCACACGGGCGTGGGCCGAGGAGCGCCGCCGTCAGGAGGAACACGAGGCCCACGGCCCGGCTCCCGGACCCGGCCTGAATGTGACGACGGCCACCGCGGCATCGTCCACACACACGGAAGCAGGACACCGGATGCCCGATCAAGGGCTGCGCCTACGAGAGGACGACCCGATGCTCTGGACGATCTTCGTCATCCTGCTGGTCTTGTGGCTGCTGGGACTCATCAGCGGCTATATCTTCGGTGGCTTCATCCACCTGCTGCTGGTGCTGGCCATCATCGTGGTGGTGATCCGACTCCTGACCGGCCGAAGAGTGTAGGAGCACCGGCTCAACTCGTCTCGCGGGCCCATCGACAGGTCGACAGGAGAGGCTCCGGCAGGGTCGAGGTGAAGGAGAGCGCCTCCCCGCTGATCGGATGCCGGAAGGCGAGCCGGGCCGCGTGCAGGAACATGCGGCCCGCCCTTTCGGCCAGCTCTTCGGCCCACCGCCCGCCCGCGCCCACGAAGCCGCGCTCCCAGTCGGGCGCGTACAGGGGATCTCCGACGATGGGGTGGCCCACCGCCTTGAAGTGTACCCGGATCTGGTGGGTCCTTCCGGTCTCGAGCTTGACAGCCACCAGGTCGGCCGAGGTCCAGCGCTCGAGCCTGCGCACGTGCGTGAGGGCATGTCGTCCGCCCTCCACGACCGCCCGCCGCTTGCGCTCCCGCGGATCGCGTCCCAGGGGAAGATCGATGGTGCGCTCCTCCGCGTCGAGATGCCCCCACGCGGCCGCCAGGTAGCCGCGTTTCACCCTGCGCCGCGCCAGGTCGCGGGCCAGCACCCGGTGCGACTCCTCGGTCCGCGCCACGACCAGGAGGCCGCTCGTATCCTTGTCGAGCCGGTGGACGATGCCGGGCCGGTGAGGTAGCCCCACCGAGGAGAGGGACCCCAGGCGGGCCAGCAGCGCGTTCACCAGCGTCCCGCGGGGATGCCCCGGAGCCGGGTGGACCACCATGCCCGCGGGCTTGTCCACCACGACGAGGTGCTCGTCCTCGTGGACGATGCGGACCGGGAGATCCTCGGGCTCGAGGGTGATCGGCTCGGGAGCGGAGATCTCCGCCTCGACCACCTCGCCCGCCCGCGGTCGATGGCTCTTGGCGACCGGCGCCCCGTCGACGCGCACGTCCCCCTCGACGATCAGGGTGGCGGCCTGCGTCCGGCTCAAGCCGAGCCGGTCGGCGAGCCACCGGTCCAGCCGCTCGTCCGATGAGGCCTCCACGACGAGGCGCTCGCGGCGGAGAGCCGGCGGCTCGGCCCGATCAGGCCTGCCCGTTTCCTCCGTCCCCGGGCTCACGTCGCTCCTCCAGGTAGAAGGAGAGGAGGAGGAGGACCGCCCCTGTGCTCACGGCCATGTCGGCCACGTTGAACACGGGCCAGCGGTGGGACCCGAGTCCGACGTCCAGGAAGTCGACCACGCCGCGAGAGAAGCGGACCCGGTCGATGATGTTGCCGACGGCGCCGGACGACACGAGCGCCACCGCGCACAGCCGCAGCCGATCCCGCACGGGTGTCACGACGTACAGGTACGCGAGCACGAGGAGGGCGCCGAGGGAGAGCCCGAGGAACACGAACCTCGAGTGGGAGCCGACGTGGATCCCGAACGCGGCTCCCGGATTCTGCGTGTACGTGAGGCGAAAGAAATTCCCCAGCACGGGGATCGACTGGTACAGGGTCATGTGGGAGCGGATCCAGGCCTTGGTGACCAGGTCCGCCGCGACCACCAGCGTCATGGTGGTCGCGAGGAGCCACGTCTTGTTGAGCCGAGTCTCGCTCATGGGGACCGTCAGGGACGACGCCCCCTCAGCGGGCGGCACCGCTCTCTTCCTCCTCCTTGCAGCGAACGCACAGCCGCGTGTGCGGCAGCGCGTCCAGGCGCTCGAAGGAGATGGGCTCGCCGCACTCCTGGCACACGCCGTACTGCTCGGGCGTCTGGTAGAGTCGCCTGAGCGCCTGGTCGATGTGGTACAGGAAGCGGCCCTCCTTGCTCGCGAACAGGAACGCCTTCTCCCTCTCCATCGCGTCGGTGCCCTGGTCGGCCATGTGGAAGCTGTAGGCCGACAGGTCCCCGTCCGACCCCTGCGGAGTGTCGGAGAACGACTTGTCGTAGAAGCCCAGCTGCTTGAGCACCCGGGCCCTCTCTTCGAGCAGTCGCTCCTCGAAGTGCTTGATTTCCTTCTTCTTCATCGCTCCTGCACGCTCTAGGCGTGTCCCGCTTCCGATGCCAGGTCCCGGTCGCCGGCTCGCTCGAGTCCGATCAGGACCCGGTGGCCGTCCACGTCCAGCTCCCTTCGATGCTCCAGTACGTCCGTCGCCGCGTCACCCACCCGGAGCTCGACGGCCAGCGTCTCGCCGGCGATCTCCCCCTCGTGGGACGACGCCGCCTCCAGGACCGCCGCATCGCCCGCCAGAGCGAGAGCGATCCGGTCCTCCACGGCGAGTCCCGCATCCCGTCGCAGCCGCTGAACGCGGCTCACCAGCTCTCGGGCCAGTCCCTCCCGACGAAGCTCGTCGTCCAGGGACGGATCGAGGGCCGTCAAATACCCCGCCGCGTTCCCGACGGTCAGATCGTCCCCGGTCTGTTCCAGGATCCGGACCTCGGAGGGCGCGACCTCGACCCGCTCTCCGCCGGCCTGGACGGAGACGGCCTCTCCGGCCCGCAGCCGCCGCGCGTCGGGCGCCCCCAGCGCCTCGATCGCCCCGGCCACCGCCGGCGTGCTGGAGCCGAAGCGCGGCCCGAGCGCCGCGTAGTCCGGTTTGACGATTAGCCTTATAATATCGTCCTGATCGTCAATGAAGTCAACGCGTTTGACGTTGAGCTCCTCCTGGAGGTGCCGCAGGAGCTCGGCGGGGATCCGCCTCCCGTCGGGAACGACGACCCGGACCGAGCGAAGCGGTTGCCGCACGCGGATGCCCGCCTTCTCGCGCGCCGCACGGCCCAGGGCGGCCAGCTCCCGCACGTCGTGCATTCCCCGCTCCAGCTCCACGTCCCTCCGGCCCAGCGAGCGCGGGAATTCCGCCAGGTGGACGGAATCCCCGTTCAGCCCCCGGTGCAGCCAGTCCGACAGAAAAGGGGAGATCGGCGCCAGCAGCCGGGCGCTGGTGGCCAGGGCCTCGTGCAGGGTGGCGTAGGCGTCTCGGGCGCTGGCGTCCGATTCCCGGGTGCGCCGGGTGGCCCAGAAGCGGGGGCGCGTGCGCCGCACGTACCAGTTGGACAGCTCGTCCACCACGAACTCGGACAGCCGCCGGGCCGCGGGCGTGGGATCGTACGCCTCCAGGTCGCGGCCCACGGCCTCCACGAGACCGTCCAGCCGGGACAGCAGCCAGCGGTCGATGGCCGTCCGCCCGGCGGCCGGGCGCGCCTCGCCGGTCCCGTGGCTCCAGCCCTCCAGGTTCGCGTACAGGGCGAAGAAACGATACGTGTTGCGCAGGGTGTCGAAGAACTTCCGCCCCACCTCGTCGATCCCGCCAGGGTCCCACCGCTTGGGGAGCCACGGATTGCTCGAGGAGAGCAGGTACCAGCGGATCGCGTCGGCCCCGTGGCGCGAGATGGCCTCCCACGGATCCACCGCGTTTCCCCGCGACTTGGACATCTTCTGCCCCTCGGCGTCGAGCACGAGGTCGTTGACCACCACCGCCCGGTAGGCCGGCCGGTCGAACAGGATGGTGGACAGGGCCAGCAGCGAGTAGAACCAGCCACGCGTCTGGTCCACCCCCTCGGCGATGAAATCGGCCGGGAAGTGCCGCCGGAAGGCCTCGTCGTTCTCGAACGGCCAGTGCCACTGTGCGTAGGGCATGGATCCCGAGTCGAACCACGCGTCCAGCACCTGCGGGACGCGCCGCATGGTGCCCGGACAGCCCGGCTCCCCGCACCCCCAGCACGGCTCGTCGATCTGGGGGCGATGCGGATCGAAGTCCTCGGGCAGGCCTCCGGCACGCTCCGCGAGCTGCTCGAACGAGCCGATCACCTCTCGGTGCTCCGGTTCCGCGTCGCACTCCCACACCGGGAGCGGCGTACCCCAGTACCGGTCGCGAGACAGGGCCCAGTCCACGTTGCCCCTGAGCCACTCGCCCATACGACCCGTACCCATCTCGGGCGGGTGCCAGTCCACCGAGGCG
Source organism: Candidatus Humimonas hydrogenitrophica (assembly GCA_947581615.1). Lineage (GTDB taxonomy): Bacteria > Gemmatimonadota > Gemmatimonadetes > Palauibacterales > Palauibacteraceae > Humimonas > Humimonas hydrogenitrophica. The sequence continues at coordinate 33,792 of CANPVD010000110.1, read as the reverse complement.
TTGTTCTCCAGCAGCCGGTCGGTCAGCGCCGTGGTACGGATGTACCACGAGTCGCGCGCCATGTAGAGCAGCTTGCTGTCGCAGCGCCAGCAGTGGGGGTAGCTGTGACGGTAGCGCTCGGCCCTGTAGAGGGCGCCCACCTCCCGCAGGTGGTCCAGGATGCGGGCTTCGGTGTCGGGCTCGTTGACCCCGAGCCCCGCCAGGCCGGCGGGCACGGAGGCCAGGAAGCGTCCGTCCGGCCCGACCGTGTGCTGCCGGGGGAGCCCTGCCCGCGTGCCGAGGTCGAAGTCGTCCTCGCCGTACATGACGGCCGTGTGCACGACCCCGGTTCCCTCGTCCACCGTGACGAAGTCGGCCGGCAGCACGGTCCAGGCGGCCTCGCTGTCCCCGGCGTCGACGGCGCCCCGGAAGGGCGGCTCGTACCGCCGTCCGACCAGCGCCGAGCCGGGGAAGGCGTCCAGCACGCGGACCTCGTTCCGCAGGACCGCCTCCATGCGATCGCGCGCCAGGATGAGGACATCGCCCTCCTGGGCGAGCGCGCCGTCCGAGCGCCCGGTCACCCGGACGCGGACGTACTCCACATCGGGATGGATGGCCAGAGCCACGTTGCCCGGCAGCGTCCACGGCGTGGTCGTCCACCCCAGCACTGCGGCCCTGTCGGGGTCGTCCACCAGGGGGAAAGCCACGAACACGGCCGTGTCTTGGACCTCCTCGTAGCCCTGGGCCACCTCGTGACTGGACAGTCCGGTGCCGCAGCGCGGGCAGTAGGGCAGCACCTTGTAGCCCTTGTACAGGAGCCCCTTCCGGTCGATCTCGGACAGGGCCCACCACGCCGACTCGATGTACTCCGGCGAGCAGGTGATGTAGGGATCGTCGTAGTCCAGCCAGTAGCCGATCCGCCGGGAGAGGCGTTCCCACTCTTCCTTGTAGGTGAACAGGTTCTCCCGGCACACCCGGTTGAACTCGGCGATGCCGAGCTCCTCGATCTCGGGCTTGCCCGAGATGCCCAGCTGGCGCTCCGCCTCGATCTCGACGGGGAGCCCGTGCGTGTCCCACCCGGCCTTCCGGAGCACGTGGTGACCGGTCATGGTCCGGTGGCGCCCCGCGAGGTCCTTGATCGTGCGCGCCAGGATGTGGTGGACACCCGGACGTCCGTTGGCCGTGGGAGGACCTTCGAAGAACACGTACTCGGGACTGCCCCGGCGGGCCTCGAGGCTACGGTGGAAGAGGTCTTCCTCTTCCCACCGGGTGAGGACGCCCTCCTCCAGCTCGGTCACGCTCCCGGGAAGCTCCGGATAGCCCACGATCAGATCCTGCGCAGGACCGCGCGCAGGAGGCGCGTGAGGTCGGGCTCGGCCGCGCTGGCCGTGGCGATGATCGTCTCCACGTCCGCCGGCTCGAGGGCGTCGGGCAGGCACGCGTCGGTGATGATGGACACGCCGAGGACCCGCACGCCTACCTGCCGGGCGACGATGACCTCCGGGACGGTCGACATGCCCACCACGTCGGCGCCCAGGAGGCGGAGCATGCGGTACTCGGCAGCGGTCTCGAGGTTGGGGCCCGTGACGGCCACGTACACGCCCTCGCGCAGGACGAGGCCCATGCGCAGGGCTTCCTCGCGCGCCAGGACACGCAGCTCCTCGTCGTACACCCGGGACATGTCGGGAAAGCGCGGGCCCTGCTCATCGAGGTTGGGCCCGACCAGGGGGTTCCCCCACATGAGGTTGATATGGTCGGCCAGGAGCATCAGCTCGCCGGGACGCCACAGGGGGTTCATGCCCCCGCACGCGTTGGACACGACCAGCGTGCGGGCGCCCAGCTCGGCCATCACCCGCACCGGCAGCCCGATCTGCTGCGGCGTGTAGCCCTCGTACATGTGGAAGCGGCCATCCATGGCCACGACGGGGTGCCCCTCGAGCAGGCCGTGCAGGAGCCGTCCGGCGTGGGACGCCACGGTCGACTCCGGGAAGCCGGGGATCTCCGAGTAGGGGATGGAGCCCGCGTCTTCGATGGCCGCGCCGAGCCCCCCGAGACCCGTCCCCAGGATGACCGCGACCTCGGGCGCCTCCCCCAGGAGCGGACGCACCGTTTCGGTCGCGACCCGGACGTCGCGGTAGTCGGGGACCTCCCTCGTCACGACCCCTCGCCGGCCGGTGGGGCGCCCGATCCCTCCAGCCGGATGGCGGGCGGATCCCGATGCTCGCGCAGGGAGCGCGCGGGCGGCTCGCGGTCCGGGTCAGCCCGCAGGCGGGCCTGCTCGGCCTCGAGCTCCTCGAGGAAGCGCTCCAGCGTGTCCCGGAAGGAGCGCAGAAAGCGCTCGCGGCGGATCCTCAGGTCCTCCAGCCGGCGCTCGGCGGACCGCTCCTCCTCGCGTGCCTCCTGGACAATCTGCTCCGCTCGCGCCTCCGCCTCCTGAATGCGAAGGTCCGCTTCGCGCTCGGCCTGGGAGCGAGCCTCCTCCCGCAGCTCCTGGGCCGCCAGCAGGGCGTCGTTGAGGGCCTTCTCCCGCTCCTCGAACCGACCGAGCTTCTCCTCCAGGACGCCGATCCGCTCGCGCAAGCTCCGCTCCTCGGCCAGCAGGGCTCCCAGTCGCTCGGCGGCCAGCTCCAGGAAGGCGTCCACCTGCTCGGGATCGTAGCCCCGCATGGCGCGGCGAAAGTCTTCCTTCTTCTTCCGTACGTCCAGCGGCGACAGTTCGATCATGGCCTCTCTCCGACCAGGGCCGTACCCAGCCGGAGCCGGGTGCTGCCCTCCTCCACGGCGATCTCGAAATCGTTGCTCATCCCCATCGACAGGACCTCCGGCTCGAACCCGTCCACCTCCCGCCCGCAGCGCTCGAACAGTTCCCGGGCTCGCCGGAAGGTGGCCCGCACGACCGAGGCGTCCCCGGTGAGCGGTGCCATGGTCATCAGCCCCCGCACGCGGAGTGCCGGGAGCTCGCAGACTCGTCGGACGGCCTCGATCGTCCGCACGGCCTCGGCCGACTCGCTGGCTTCGAAACCGCCCTTGGATGCCTCGCCGGATGTGTTGACCTGGACGAGCACCGGAAACCCGTCGCGTCCCACCGCCACCAACTCGCGCTGGAGCTTCTCCGCGAGTCGCTCCGAGTCCAGTGACTCGAGCTCGTCGAAGACCGCCAGGGCGCGCTCCACCTTGTTACGCTGCAGGTGGCCGATCATGTGCCAGCACAGCCCCAGGTGGCCCAGACGCTCCTCTTTGGCCTCCGCCTCGCCGACGCGGTTCTCGCCCACGCAGGTCAGGCCCGCCGCCGCCACGGCGCTCAAAGCCTCTCCGGGATGCCCCTTGGTCACCGCCACGACCTCGACCCCGTGGGCCGGGCGTCCGGCCCGGTCCGCGGCGGCAGCGATCCGTTCGCGTAGCGCTTCGAGACGGTCGGCGATGGACTCCGCCCAGGCGATCATGGGCCCCGAAACGCGAGAGCCGCCCGGTCCACCCGGGCGGCTCTCCCTGACCGTCGGCCGAGCACCCGGCGTGCCGCTACCGCTTCACCTCGAAGGTGATGGGCTGGGCGATCCACACGCCGATCGGCTTGTCGCGGTTGATGGCCGGCTTGAACTTCATGTTCACCGCCACCTTGGCCGCGGCCTGGTCCAGCGCGTCGTAGCCGCTGGATTCCTGGACCACGGTCTTGCCGACCTGTCCCTTCTCGTCCACCCACAGCCACAGCACGACCCGGCCGCCGATCCCGACGTCCTTGAGGGAGGGTGGATACAGCCGCTGGAGCAGTCGCTGGATCTCCCCCGAGTTCTCGAGCTTCGGGTCCACGTCGCGCGGAATGAACGACGGGCGGTCCGAGGGGCTCCCCGCCTTGGGCGGCGGCGGAAGCTGCTCCACCGGATTCTGCTCGAACGTCGTGGGGGCGATGGTTACGTCCTCCTTGACATTCGCAGCCGCCACCTTGGGAGTCGCCGGCCGTGCGATCTGTTTGGGCGGGGGCGGGATCTTCACCTCGGGCGGGAGCTGGACCGCCTTCAGCGACTTGTTCTCCGTACCCATGTTCTCGGCATGGAGCTGGGGGAAGAACTCCACCAGACCGAAGTGGAAGGCCACCGCGGCGATCAGGCCGATGTAGACCCACGTGGCGTAGCTGCGCTTGAAGTCGTCGTTGGCGGTGCGCATCGTGCCCACGCCCCCCCGGTCGTTCCGCTTGTCGGCCGCCATGGTTACCTCCTCGGCCTGTTGACTCGCTGGGCCAGTCGGGTGCCGAACACCACCCGGACGGCGCCCGCAGCCTGAAGCTGCTTCGTGATCGTGTTCACCATGCTGTAGGGCACGTCGCGGTCGGCCCGGACCTCGATCACCAGCTGCCGGTTCTCCGCGTAGATCGGCCGCACCATATCGGCGATCTGGTCGAACGGCACGTCCTGGTCGTTGATCCAGACGTTGCCCGCCCTGGTCAGCCAGATGTGCAGGATGTTCTTGCGCTTCGTATCGACCTTCTTGGTCGCCTGGGCCTTGGGCCAGTCGATCTCCCGCTTCTTCTCCTTCCGGAACGTCGTCGTCACCATGAAGAAGATGAGCAGGAGGAACGCGATGTCAGCCAGCGAGGAGGTCGGAATCTCGCTGCTGGCCCTCGACTTCCGGCTGAAGCCGCCTTGCCCGCCCCTGAGCCCCATAACCTAGTCCTCACCCAGCATCTGGAGGGAGATCCTGTCCGCTCCGGCGTCTTTCACCCCGTCCAGCACGTGTATCATATCCCGGTAGGGCGCCTTGGGGTCCGTCTTGATGGCCGCGATGATGTTCGGGTTGGCCGCCAGCTCCTGGCGCATGATGCCCGACACCTGCTCCGCCGTAACGGTCTGCGTCTCTTCGCTCTGGCCGCGTTTCACCACCACCCGGCCGTCCGGCTGGACCAGGAAGAAGATGATGTTCTTGGCGGCGACGGCCTGCTCCTTGGACTTCTCCGGCAGGACGATCGGCAGGCCCCGCTCCTCGTTGAAGACCGTCGTGGTCAGGAAGAAGATGAGGAGCAGGAACGCGATGTCGGCCAGTGAGGCCGTCGGGATCTCGTCGGAGACCCGCTCTCTACGCTGCAGAAGGGGCATGGTCCTCTCCGGTCGGCGTCGTCTGCGAGTGGATCAGCCGCGGGGGTTGGCGGTGCCCCGGCGGCGGCCCGTCTCGATCTTCCAAATGAGGTCGAGCACCGTCTGGGAGCCCTCCTCCATGTCGGCGATCAGCTTGTCGATCCGCGTCACGAAGAAGTTGTACGCCACGTTCACGGGGATCGCGATCGTCAACCCGGCCGCGGTCGTGATCAGTGCGACCTTGATACCCCCGGCCACCAGGGTCGGCTCCACCTGCCCGGCCTGCTCGATGGCCGCGAAGGCCAGGATCATCCCGATCACGGTCCCCAGGAAGCCGAGCATCGGAGCCACGTTCGCGATCGTCGCCAGCACGACGAGACCGCGCTCCAGGAAGTCGACCTCGGTGTTGCCGGTGGTGCTGATGGCCGCTTCGACGTCGGCCTCGGTATGCTCCTCGCGGACCCGGCGCAGGCCGGCCAGGAGGATCGCCGCCACGGGTCCGGGCGTCTCGGCCGCCTTCTCGATCGCGTCGTCCAGGCGACCGGCCACGCCCATCTCCTCGATCTCGGTCAGCAGCCTCCGAGACTCCCGGTGCGCCACGAACAGGGTCCAGGCCTTGGCGATGATGACGCCGAGGGCCACGAGCGAGCAGAGGATGAGGGGATACATCATGAAACCCCCGTCCTTGAACAGCGTGAGCAGCTTGAAGGTCGGTCCACCTGGCTGCAATGCCGCCTCCCGTCCTGGGTGAGCGCACGATACTCCCGGCTCGGGCCCCGTGCGAGCCGCCTCATTCTATGGGCCGTCTAAGGCCTCGTCAACGAACATCCCGAGAATGTCAATTCTCGCCGGCCGGCACGGGACGCGGGTCGCCGGACGCATCCCCTTCGGCCGCGGAGCTCTCCCCGGCCATGGAGCCCGGGCGCGAGGCAAGGCGTCCCGGTTCGCTCGATGCCAGCCGACCTCGCAGCGCTTCGGGACTGAGGTCGCGGGTCAACTGTCCGCGGTGGGCCAGGGAGATCTGGCTCGTCTCCTCCGAGATCACCACCACGTACGCGTCGGTCTCCTCCGACAGCCCCAGGGCGGCACGGTGGCGCGTGCCCAGCGACCGGTCCTCCACGGGAAACTGGGTGAGCGGCAGGATGCACCCGGCCGCCACGATCTGGTCGCCGCGCACGATGACCGCTCCGTCGTGCAGGGGCGAGTACGGGGTGAAGATCGTGGTCAGGAGCTCCGCCGAGACTTCGGCCCCGACCCGGGTGCCGGTGTCGGCGTACTCCCCCAGCCCCACTTCCCGCTCGATGGCGATGAGCCCCCCGATCCTGGCACGCGACAGCCGTCCCGCCGCTTCGGCGATCTCACCGGCCACCTCGCTCTCCTCCATGCGGGCGAAGAAGCGCCACACGCGGCTCCGTCCGAGCTGGGCGAGCGCGTTCCGAAGCTCCGGCTGGAACACCACGATCAGGGCGAACGCCCCGTAGGTGAACGCCTGCGAGAGCAGGTAGCTTATGAGGCTGAGGTCGAGGAGGCGGGCCAGCGCGTGCACCGCGACGAGCAGCACGAGGCCGAACAGGATCTGGAGTGCCCTCGTCCCGGTCCACAGCAGGAGGATGCGGTAGAAGGCGTAGCCGACCAGGAGGACCTCGATGACGTCCTTCGGGCCGATCTGGAGGTAGCGGACGTAGTCGAGGAGAGTCTGCATGACGGCTCAGCCCTGCCCGGTCCCCACGGGTGCGGAGGCGGCCGACAGGCGTCCGGCCCCCTCCCTCCGCACGGCCTCCGCCAGGTCCAGGGCCCTGCGAGCCGGCGCCACGTCGTGTACGCGAAACAGCCGCGCCCCCCGGTCCAGCGCCGCGACGCAGGCGGCCAGGGTGCCCTCGAGCCGCTCCTCCACGGGCACGCCCAGGAGTTGGCCGATGAAGGACTTACGGGACGGCCCCACCAGCACCGGCAACCCGAGCGTGGCCAGCTCGGGAAGGCGGGCGAGGAGGGCGACGTTGCCTCGCGGCGACTTGCCGAAGCCGATGCCGGGGTCGACGACGAGCTGATCCCGGCCGCAGCCTCGTGCCGTCGCCGTCGCGACGGCCGCGGCCAGATCGGCCTTCACCTCTCCCATGAGGTCGTCGTACGCGACATCCTCCTGCATCGTGCGCGGCTCCCCACGCATGTGCATGAGAATGAGCCCCGCACCCGAATCGGCCGCGAGATCGGCGAGACGGGGATCGAATTGGAGGGCAGAGATGTCGTTGAGCACCGCCGCGCCCGCCTCGAGCGCCAGGGCAGCCACTTCGTGCTTGGTCGTGTCGATCGACAGGGGAACCGGCAGCTCCGACGCCCTCTCCACCACGGGACCGATCCGGCGCCACTCCTCGCGGGCGGTGACGGGGGCCGCGCCCGGTCGCGACGACTCCCCGCCCACATCGATGAGGTCGGCTCCCTCCTCCACCAGGCGCCACGCGTGGTCGACCGCCGCGCCCGGCTCCAGATGCCGCCCCCCATCCGAGAAGGAATCGGGCGTGACGTTGAGCACGCCCAGGAGGATCGGTCGATCCAGCGGCAGTATTCCGGCGCGGATCCGCCAGCCCGGGGGCGACACCGGGCTCCTTCCGGCCGTCAAGCCGGGACGGGCGACGGCTCGCCCCCCCCGGTCCCCTCCACCGCTCGACCCTTGTCGCTGGACCGGCGCTGACGGGCCGCAGCCTCCTGCCCGGCCGTGCCGGCGGTCTCCGCTGAATCGGTCGCCGGGAGCGGCGGCAGCGGCTGTCCGGCCTCGAGTGCCTCGATCTCGTCGGCGTCCAGCGTCTCCCGCTCCAGGAGCGCCTGCGCGATGCGCTCCAGCAGATCCCGGTATTCCTCGAGGGCCGTCCGGGCGGACCGGTACGCCGCGTCCAGGATCCGCTTGATCTCGGAGTCGACCAGTTGCGCCGTCTTCTCGCTCACCGACCGGCGCTGGCTCAGCTCCCGGCCCAGGAAGATCTCGTGGTCCTGGTCCCCGACCGACATGGGTCCGATCGCATCGGACATCCCGAACTGGGTCACCATCCGTCGGGCCATCTCGGTGGCGCGCTCGATGTCGTTTCCGGCCCCGGTGGTGATCTTCTCCGCCCCGAAGATCATCTCCTCGGCCACGCGGCCGCCGAACAGCATCTTGAGCCGGCCCTCGAGCCAGGACCTCGTGTAGTTGTGCCGGTCCTCCTCCGGGATCGACGCCGTGATCCCGAGGGCTCGCCCGCGAGGCACGATGGTGACCTTGTGGAGGGGATCCAGCCCGGGAACCCGCAGCGCGATCACCGCGTGCCCCGCCTCGTGGTAGGCCGTGACCCGGCGCTCCTCGTCCGAGATCACCATGCTCTTGCGCTCGGCGCCGAGCATGACCTTGTCCTTGGCCGCCTCGAGGTCGTCCATGAACACCCGGTTCTTGCCCTTGCGGGCGGCCAGGAGCGCGGCCTCGTTCACGATGTTCTCGAGTTCCGCACCCGAGAGCCCGGGCGTCCCCTTGGCCAGGGTGGCGAGCTCCACGTCGTCGGCGAGCGGGATCTTCCGCGTGTGTACCCGCAGGATGCCCTCGCGCCCCTTCACGTCGGGGCTGTCGACCACGATCTGGCGGTCGAAACGTCCCGGGCGCAGGAGCGCCGGGTCCAGCACGTCGGGCCGGTTCGTGGCCGCCAGCAAGATCACGCCCGTGTTGGCCTCGAACCCGTCCATCTCCACCAGGAGCTGGTTCAGGGTCTGCTCGCGCTCGTCGTGGCCGCCCCCGAGACCGGCGCCCCGGTGGCGGCCGACGGCGTCGATCTCGTCGATGAAGATGATGCACGGAGCGTGGGCCTTGCCTTGCTCGAACAGGTCGCGCACCCTCGAGGCACCCACTCCCACGAACATCTCGACGAAGTCCGAGCCCGACATCGAGAAGAAGGGACGGCCGGCCTCCCCGGCCACGGCCCGCGCCAGGAGCGTCTTCCCCGTCCCCGGAGGCCCGACCAGGAGGGCGCCCTTGGGCAGGCGGCCGCCCAGCCGGCTGAACCGGTCGGGGTCCTTGAGGAACTCGATGATCTCCTCGAGCTCCTCCTTGGCCTCGTCACACCCGGCCACGTCGGCGAAGGTGACCTTGGGCGTGTCGCCCGTGAGGAGCTTGGCCTTGGACTTCCCGAAGCTGAACGCCCGCGAGCTCCCGCCCTGCATCTGTCGGAACAGGAAGAACCACAGCCCGATGATCAGGACCCATGGGAGCACGGAGACGAGGATGTTCATCCAGTTGCTCCCCGCCTCCTGCCGGCTGATGTCCACGCCGGCCTTCTGGAGCTGGGCCACGAACTCCATGCTGGACTCGAACGGGAGCAGGGTATGGAACTGCTTGACCTGCGCGCCATCGCGCTGGATGGCGTTCTTCAGCGCACCCTGGACCTCGTGCCCGTTCCGGATCGTCACGGACTGGACATTGTCGGCCTTGAGCTGCGACTGGAACTCCGTGTACGTGAGGTCCTGGCGCGATGTCTTGTTCCCCTGCATGAGCTGGTAGATGAACAGGGGCACGAGGAGGATGAGCACCCAGAAGGAGGCCGCGCGGAAGAACCGGCTGGCCTTTCCGCCGTTGCGGTTTCCGCCCCCTCGCTCCGGACCCGGACTCGATGCAGGCATGCGAAGGCCTCAGAGGCTCGCGATGAACGGGAGGTGGCGAAAGTCCTCGGCGCGGTCCAGGCCGTAGCCGACCAGGAACTCGTCGGGCGCCTCGAAGCCGACCCAGCGTGGCTCGAGAGCCAGGCGCTCGGCCTTGCGCTTGTGCAGGAGCGCGCACACCTCCAGCGAGGCGGGCTCGCGCGCCCGAAGCGAGGGAACGAGCTCGTTGATCGTATGTCCGCTGTCCACGATGTCCTCGACCAGCACCACGTGACGACCTTCGATCAATGTGTTCGCCTCGTACAGGGTGTCCACCCTGCCCGACGACGTGGTCCCACCACCGTAACTCGACACCACCAGGAAATCGACGTGTACGGGGAGACCGATGCAACGCACTAAATCTGCCATGAAGATGAAGGACCCCTTGAGCAGACCCAGCATCAGCAGCGTCGTGCCCGCCGGGTACTCCGACGTGATCTGGGCCCCCAGGGCCCGTACGCGGCCCGAGATCCGGTCGGCCGCGTAGACCACGTGCCAGGGGCGGTGTCCCCCGGCCCGGGAGCGCTCCGCGCCCGTCCCGGACGCCACATCAGGCATCCTCGATCCTAAGCACCAACCGCTCCTCCGCGGCATCGGGCCACAACCCGGGGTCCACGGCCAGCCCATCGACGGCCACCACCCGGCCGTCCGCGGACGCCACCACGGGCACCTGCCGACGGGCGCTCCTCGGGACCCTGCGCTCGCCGAACAGTTTCTTGAGCTTGCGGGTCCCCGCATCCGTCCGGATGCGGTCTCCCGCACGCCAGCCCCGGACGACGAGCGGGAAAGCGATGCGCTCCAGCGCGAGCTCGACCCGTGCGCGGAGGGCGATCGGCTCGCGGCCGGGCTCCCAGGCCACGATGACGGGCCGTCCCCCCAGGGAGATCCGTCCGCGACCGGGCTCGGGGCCGTCGATCGTCAGCGTGGTGTCCGGCGCCGCCTCGGCCGGTCGGCCGATCCACACGACCCGGAACTCGCGCGCGGCGACCAGGCCGCCGCCGAGGTCCACTTTGCCCCCGCTCCGGCCTCCGCTGATAAACTCCACCGCGGCCCGGGTTCCGCCCTTCGTGAGGCGGACCCCGGCCGTCCGCGCCACCCGGCGGACGACCCGGGCGAGCCCCTCCCGGTCGAGACCGCGAAGCCGATCCAGGTCGAGCGCCTCGGCCCCCGACTTCCATCGGTCGGGCGCCACCCCCTCCAACCGGCATCTCTCGAGCAGGAAGCGCGCCCGTGCCTCGAGCGCCCGATCCGCCCGGCGCGCCGCGCGCCCCAGCTCCAGCAGCCGCTCCCGCACCGGCCCCTCCCAGCTCGCCTCCAGGGCCGGGAGCACGCGAGTGCGCAGCCGGGCCCGCTCCCAGCGGGGATCGAGGTTGGAGGGGTCGACCAGGAAGGCGATCCGCCGTTCGCGCAGGTATGCCTCGAGTGAGCGGCGTCGGAACGGCAGGAGCGGCCGGACGATGGCTCCCCGTCGGGCGGGGATGCCTCCCAGTCCCCGGACACCCGTGCCTCGCAGGATCCGAAACAGGATGGTCTCGGCCTGGTCGTCGGCCTGGTGGCCGGTCGCGATGCGCGAAGCGTCCTCCTCCCGCGCGATCCGGTGGAGGAACGCGTAGCGGGCGCGCCTGAGTTCCTCCTGGCGGGGTGAGAGGGGCTCGGCCGGCCGACCCGAGCGGCACTCGACGCCCGCGGCGTCGATCCAACCGCAGACACGGTCGGCTTCCGCGGCGCTCGCGGCCCGGAGGCCGTGATCGAAGTGGGCGGCCACCAGCCGGAGGTCCAGGGAGTCCGCCACGCCGAGCAGCAAGTGGAGGAGGGCCATCGAGTCCGGCCCCCCGGAGACGGCCACCAGGACTCGCGACCCGCGTGGGAGGAGGCCGGGCCGGCGCTCCAGGTGGCGCGCGAAGCGCCCCCGGAGGTCTCCGGGCGGACTAGCGGGCCGTGTCGTCGTCCCGGGCGTCCCGGCCGCCACGCCTCCCGAGCGGGAGGTGCCGCCTCCAGGTCCCGGCGCTCCTGTGGAAGTCGAGCCGCTCCGGCGCCGGAACGCGCCGCGTTTCCGGGCGTGTCTTCGCCGGGGCCTTCGGCTGCACGCCGGTCCCTTCCCCCTCCTCGCCGCGAGCCGCATGCGGGATCCGGCCCGTGACCCGGATCGCGTCGGACATCTTGTGCTCGAGGTCCCGGCCGAGGTCGTGCCCGGTCACGTAGGCCTGCAGCGCCACGCGCCAGTCACCGCCCCCCGGCACGACGCCCGGGCGGCCCATGGTGCGCGGCCAGTCCTCCGCCGCCATCGGATCCTGCTCCGTCCTCTCCGGTGCGTCTGGCTCGTCCACGCCTCAGACCTCCATGACCTCGGCTTCCTTCTTCTTCAGCAGCTCGTCGATCGTGGCGACGTGCTCGTCGGTGATGCCCTGCAGCTCCTCCAGGCGTCGATGGATCTCGTCCTCGCCCGCCTCACCGTCCTTCTGCATGCGCTGCAGCTCGTTCTTGGTCTCCTGGCGTACGTGCCGGACGGAGATGCGGCCCTCCTCGGCCAGCCGGTGCAGGAGCTTGACCATCTCCTTGCGGCGCTCCTCGCTGAGCGGCGGCACGGGCACGCGGATCACCGCACCGTCGACGGACGGATTGAAGCCGAGGTCGGCCTTCTGGATGCCCTGCGCGATCTCGGGGGAGATGTTCTGGTCGTAGGGCTGGATGAGCAGGAGACCGGGCTCCGGGGCGCTCACGTTGGCCACCTGGTTCAGGGCCATGGTCGAGCCGTAGGCGTCCACCCTCACCGTGTCCAGCAGCGCCGGCGTGGCCTTCCCGGTCCGCACCGTGTTGAACTCGCGCCGCACGGCGTCGACCGCACGGTCCATGGCTTCACGCGCCTCCTGGAGCCTCTTCTTCGGCATGCAGCCCTCCTGGTGTTGCGGCGCTCCACGCGCCTCCCTGCCTCAGGCGACCATGGTGCCGACCCGGCTCCCGCGCAGCGCCGACAGAATGGAGCCCGGACGGCGGATGTTGAGGACGATGACCGGGAGGTCGTTCTCCTTGCACAGCGAGATCGCCGCCGCGTCCATGACCTTGAGCTCCCGGGTCATGACCTCGAGGTACGAGATCTCCGGGATGAACTCCGCTTCCGGGTCCTTCTCCGGATCGGCCGTGTACACCCCGTCGACCTTCGTGGCTTTGAGGATGACGTCGGCCTCCATCTCGATCGCGCGCAGGACGGCCGCCGTATCCGTCGAAAAGTAGGGGTTTCCGGTCCCACCGGCGAAGATCACCACCCGTCCCTTCTCCAGGTGCCGCAGCGCCCTGCGACGGATGTACGGCTCCGCCAGCTCTTCCATGCGGATGGCGGTCATCACCCGAGTCTCGATCCCGTGACGCTCCAGCATGTCCTGCAGGGCGAGCGCGTTGATCACCGTGGCCAGCATGCCCATGTAGTCGGCCGAGACGCGATCCATGCCTCTCTCGCTGGCCACCGTGCCCCGCACGATGTTGCCCCCGCCGACCACCAGGCCCAGCCTCACGCCGGCCTCGTGGACCGACTTGATCTCGAGGGTCAGCTCTTCGATGATCGGCGGCTCGATGCCGAAACCGCGGTCACCCGCCAGGGACTCCCCGGAGAGCTTGACCAGGGCGCGGGGATACTTCAGATCCGGCGGCGCGCTCGCGCCATCATCCGCTCGCGCGGCCACGGGGCTAGACGCCCACCTCGAACCGGACGAACCGGACCACCTGGAGCGAGCCCGGAGCGCTCTCGAGGAGCTCGCCGATCGTCATGTCGGGATCCTTGACGAACGCCTGGTAGAGGAGCGCGTTCTGCTCGTAGAACTTCCGCATGCGACCCTCGACGATCTTCTCCACGATCTGGGGAGGCTTGCCCTCCTGTCGGGCCTGCTCGCCGAGCACCGCCCGCTCGCGCTCCCTGGCCTCCTCCGGGATGTCCTCGGGGGAGATTCCGGCCGGGTCGGTGGCCGCGATGTGCATCGCCACATCACGCGCCATCTCGGTCGCGGCCGTAGGCTCGTGACCACCGGCCAGCTCCACGAGCACTCCGATCTTGTTGCCGAAGTGAATGTAGCGGCCGATCACGGACCCGGCACCCGGAACCCACCGGACGAAGCGGCCGACGTCGACGTTCTCCCCGATCCTGGCGCGCAGGCCGTCGAGCTCGGTGCCCAGCGCCTCGGCCTCGGGCAAATCCAGGAGATCGCCTCCCTCCCGGACCTCGCCTTCGCCCACTCCGGCGTCCGCCGCGATCCGGGCGGCTCGGCCGGCGAACTCCAGGAACTCGTCGTTCCTGGCCACGAAGTCCGTCTCGCAGGTCACCTCGACCATGGCGACCGGGCCCTCGTCGTCGCCCTCGATCACCACGGCTCCTTCACTCGTCTCCCGGGCGGCCCGCTTGGCCGCCCTGGCGGCCCCACGCTGGCGCAGGAGGTCGATGGCCTTCTCCTCGTCGCCGGCCGCCTCCTCGAGGGCACGCTTGCAGTCCATCATGCCCGCCCCGGTCCTGTCCCTGAGCGACTTCACCGCCGCCGCGCTGATCTCCGCCATGCTCGGTCTCCCCCTATGTGTCGCACATCGTTCGTGGATTCCCCGGGACCGACCGCCGGTCGGCCGGCGGTCCCGCAACCATCCTGCAACGGCCGGGCCGGGCGCGACACCCGCGCCGATCCATCCAAAAAAAAAGGCCACCGAAGTGGCCTTTTCCCGGCGGGCGTCAGGAGGATTCGCCCTCCTCGTCCTCCTCCTCGCCGCCGCCCGCTCCGGCCGACACGGGCACCTCGTCTTCGGGCTCCTCCGCCCCGGCGCCCTTCGGCCGATCCGCCTCCGCCGACGGCTCCGCCGCGGCCTCGGCTCCCCCGGCCTCCGGGGCCTCGTCCTCCCCGGCCGCATCCTCGTCCGTGGCACCACCCTTGGTCTGGCGGCGCTGGGCGATCACTTCCGGGCGCGGCTTGCGGCGCCGCGGTCGCTTGCGGCGCCGCGACGACTCGGTCTCGGAGGTCTCGCCGACATCGGAGGAGTAGGTGAACACGTCCTCGGCCTGCTCGCCCGCCGCCTCCGGGGCCTCCCGTCGGGCAGCGTCCACCGAATCGGCGATGGCCCGCGTGATCAGGGCCACCGACCGGATGGCGTCGTCGTTGCCCGGGATGGGCACCGTGAGCATGTCCGGATCGGCGTTCGTGTCCGCGATCGCCACCACCGGGATCTCGAGGCGATGGGCCTCCTTGACCGCGATCTCTTCCTTCTTGGCGTCGACTACGAAGATGACGCCGGGAAGCCGGCTCATGTCCTTGATGCCCGACAGGTAGCGATCCAGCTTCTGGCGCTCCCGGTCCAGGAGAAGCTGCTCCTTCTTCGTGTAGAACTCGAAGGAGCCCTCCTCCGCCCCACGCTCCAACTCCTTCAGCCGGCGGATGTTCTTCTTGATGGTCTGGAAGTTCGTGAGCATGCCCCCGAGCCAGCGCTCGGTCACGTAGAAGGCTCCGCAGCGCTCCGCCTCCTCCCGCACCAGCGGCGCCAGCTGCGGCTTGGTGCACACGAACAGGACCGAACCGCCGTCCGTCACGACCCCGCGCACGAGCTCGCGGGCCTCGGAGAGCTTGTTCTGCGTCTTCTTGAGATCGAGCAGGTAGATTCCGCCCCGCTCGGCGAAGATGTACTTGCGCATCTTGGGGTTCCAGCGGCTGGTCTGGTGCCCGAAATGCACCCCCGCCTGCAGGAGATCCGTCAGTGCCACGTCGGCCATCGATTCTCGTCCAGTGCTTGGATCAGCGCTTGGAGAACTGGAAGCGCTTGCGCGCCTTGGGGCGACCCGGCTTCTTGCGCTCCACCACCCGGGCGTCCCGCGTCAGAAAGCCCCGGGCCCGAAGCACGGGTCTGTGCTCCTCGTCCACCTCGACCAGGGCCCGGGCCACGGCGAGCTGCACGGCGTCCGCCTGGCCCGTGAGCCCTCCGCCCCGCACCCGGACGAGGATGTCGTAGATGCCCTCCGAGTCGGTGGCCTTGAGTGGAGCCTCGATGGCCTGACGATGTCGCAGGATCTCGAAGTAGACGGAGGTATCCCGGCCGTTGATGGCCCAGCGGCCCGACCCGGGTCGCAGGGTGACCCGCGCCACGGCTTCCTTACGCCGCCCCACCGTCTGCACCGGGTGGGTCTTCGAGAGACCGCTACTCGTCTCCGCCAAGGTTCCTCCGTGTGTGGACCCTGTTCGCTCTCACCGACGGACGCATCCCGCGCACCTCAGAACTCGAACGGCCGGGGCAACTGCGCCTCGTGCGGGTGGTCCGGGCCTGCGTAAACCCGCAACTTCTTGGCCATCTCGCGTCCGAGGGTGTTCTTGGGCAGCATGCCCTTCACCGCCCGCTCGATGACCCATTCCGGTTTCCGGCTGATCATTCGCTTGAATGGAACGAGCTTCTCGCCGCCCATGAAGCCG
Organism: Candidatus Humimonas hydrogenitrophica; assembly: GCA_947581615.1. GTDB lineage: Bacteria > Gemmatimonadota > Gemmatimonadetes > Palauibacterales > Palauibacteraceae > Humimonas > Humimonas hydrogenitrophica. The sequence continues at coordinate 17,669 of CANPVD010000110.1, read as the reverse complement.
CTGTGCCGGAAATATCGCTTCGTGTCGGCCTTCTTGCCCGTCAGCCTCACGTCCCGGGCGTTGACCACGATCACGTAGTCACCCACGTCCAGGTGCGGGGAATAGGTGGGCTTGTGCTTTCCTCTCAGCACCCTGGCCACGCGGGTCGCCAGCCGTCCCAGGACCTGGTCCCGGGCGTCGACCACGTACCAGACACGCTCGATCTCGCCCTTCTTGACGCTGTACGTCTTCATCTCATCGCGGTCGTTGCCACAGAGCCCCGGTCGCGGCTCGCCGGGCGTGGCCCGGCGCTCGTTGGCCGAGGACAAAAACGAACCGCCCCGCGGTCCAGGGCGGTCGACTCACTCCACTCGGAGCCCGGTAAGCTAGGAACGGGAATGGAGTGTGTCAAGCTGGTGGAGGCGGCGCGGACGCCAGGCGAGCCAGGGCCCTGGCCTTGATCTGGCGGGCCCTCTCCCGGCTCACGCCCAGGGTCGTGCCGATCTCGGCCAGCCCGGCCTGCGTGCCGTCATCCAGGCCGAAATACATCCGCAGTACTCGCTCCTCCCGCTCGGGAAGCGTGGCCAGGCGTGCATCCATGCGGTCGCGCCTTCGCCGACGCTCGAGCTCCGCGTCGGGAGGCGGCACCCTCTCGTCGGCCACCAGGTCCCGCAGCCGCTCCCCGGCCCTGTCGCCCGCGGGATCGTCGAGCGACACGATCCGGAGCCGACGGGTCGACCGGTCGTCCCGGCCGCTCCGGGTCCGGGGCCGGCCGACCTCGGGCAGCAAGGGGGCCTCCGATCGGGACAGGGCCCGGAGGATGGCCTGCCGGATCCACCACACGGCGTAGCTAATGAAACGCACGCCGCGGTCCGGCTCGAAGCGCTCCGCCGCCCGCAACAGACCGAGGTTGCCCTCGTTGACGAGGTCCTCCAGCGGCAGCCCCCGGTTTCGGTAGCGCTTGGCCACCGAGACGACGAACCGGAGGTTGGCGCGGACGAGCGCCTCGAGCGCCTGCCGGTCGCCGGCCTGCCTCCATCGATGCGCCAGCTCCGCTTCCCGGGCACGCGGCAGCGGGTCCGAGCCGGCGATGTCGCGCAAGTAGAGGTCCAGGCTCCCGTCCCGAGAGCTGGCAGAATCTGCGGTCATGCAGGGGCCTCGAGCTGCCGCCCGGCGGGACGGCGTCAGTGGATCGGCGTCAGGAAGCGTCCCCAGCGGATCTGCGTGAGCCACGGGACCACGGCGGAGGTGCGTTCCCGGTAAGAATAGTACACGATGAGCGGCTTGCCCCGGATGGCGTCGCGGGGCACGAAGCCCCAATACCGCGAGTCTTCCGAGTTGTCCCGGTTGTCCCCCATCACGAAGTAGCGCCCCGGCGGCACCACGATGGGCCCCCAGTTGTCCCGGGTGGGACGGTAGCGGCCGGCGGCACGGGCGGGCCGCACGAGGTAGTGACGCTGCCACCGGAAGCTGGGATTGCTCGGGTCCCGGTAGGGTCGGATGTGCTTCACGTAGGATTCGCTCACCCGGCTTCCGTCCAGGAAGAGCTTACCCTCGTGCATGGATAGGGTGTCGCCCGGCACGCCGACGATGCGCTTCACGTAACGGGTGGAGGGCGACTGCCCGGCCGCCGGGGGCGGTTGGAACACGACCACGTCGCCCCGGTGCGGTTGCTCCAAGGCCGGCAGCCGCAGGCTGGTGCCCGGGAGCTCGGCGCCGTACGCCGCCTTGTTCACGAGGAGGAAATCCCCCACCAGCAGCGTGTTCTCCATCGAGCCGGTGGGAATCTGGAAGGCTTCGACCACGAACGCCCGGATGAACATGAAGATAAGGATCGCGGTGGCGATGGTCTTGGTCCAGTCCCAGATCCACCGCAGGAGCGAGGGGGACGGATCCCGCGCGCGTCCGGTCGCTTCGTCACGAGACATGCCCGCCGTACCCTCCTCGTCGGAACCCGTTCCCGGAGCCTCCTCCTGAAGCTCCGCCCCGTCCCTCACGCGATCCTCATCGCCCTCCCCTCGACCCCCTGCCATGGCCGTTGCGCGCCCCTACCAGGACACGTCGATCTGGGCCCGCTGCAGCCGGCCGCTGTAGTCCACGTACGCCACCTTCGTCTCGCTGTAGAACTCGTACACTTCCCAGCCGCCCTCGCGGTGCCCGTTCCCCGTGCCCTTCACGCCGCCGAACGGGAGATGGGCCTCGGCCCCGATGGTGGGAGCGTTGATATAGGTGATGCCGTTGTCGAGCCGTTCGATGGCCCGGAAGGCGGCCAGCACGTCGCGCGTATACAGCGAGGAGGAAAGCCCGTACTCCACGTCGTTGTTGATGGCGATGGCCTCGTCGAGCTCATCGAACGACAGCACCGAGAGCACGGGCCCGAAGATCTCCTCCCGCTCGACCCGCATGCCCGGCTTCACGCCCGTGAGAACCGTGGGCTGGAAGAAGTAGCCCTCCCCCAGCCCGGCGTCCGTGGCCCGGACGCCTCCACATCTCACCTCCGCGCCCTCGCCACGCGCGATCTCCACGTACGACTCGACCTTCTCGAGCGCTTCCGCGTTGATCAGCGGTCCCACGTCGGTCCCCTCCTGCAGCCCATCGCCGAGCGTGAGTCCGTCGACCTCCTCGAGGAGACGCTCGATGAATTCGTCGTGCACGTCCCGGTGGAGGAGGAGTCGGCTCGTGGCCGTGCAGCGCTGGCCGGTGGTCCCGAACGCGCCCCACAGCACACCATCCAGCGCCAGGTCGAGGTCGGCGTCGGGGAGGACGATCTGGGCGTTCTTGCCGCCCATCTCCAGCGACACTCGCTTGTGCATGCGGCCCGCGGCCGAGGCGATGATCGATCCCGTGGCCGTCGAGCCGGTGAAGGAGATGCCGTCGACATCGGGATGCTCGACGATCGCCTTCCCGACCCTCGAGCCCGGCCCGTTCACGAGCTGCAAGCATTCGGGCGGCACGCCGGCCTCGAGCAGCACCTCGACGAACAGGTGCGCCGAGTGCGGCACGTCCTCGGCCGGCTTGAACACGACGGCGTTCCCGCACAGGAGGGCCGGCAGGATCTTCCAGCTCGGGATCGCGGTCGGGAAGTTGAAGGGTGTGATGATCCCGAACACTCCGATCGGACGGCGGAAGCTCATGGCCCACTTGTCACGCAGCTCGGACGGAACGGTCCGGCCGAACAGCCGCCGGCCCTCGCTGGCAGCATAGAACGCGGTGTCGATGGCCTCCTGTACGTCTCCCCGCGTCTCTTCGACCACCTTGCCCATCTCGCGGGTCTGGGCTCGGGCCAGCTCCTCCTTGCGCTCCACCATGAGCTCGCCCGCGCGCTGGAGGACGAGCCCCCGCTCGGGAGCCGGCACGCGCCGCCAGCTTTCGAAGCCGTTCCGGGCGGACGCGACGGCTCGCTCGACGTCCTCGGCCGCCGAGCGCGGGAACAGGCCGATGAGATCCGAGGTGCGCGCCGGATTGCGGTTCTCGAACGTCTCGCCGCTCGCGGCCGCCACCCATTCGCCGTCGATGTGGTTCAGGAACGTATCGGGCATTCTGTCTCTCTTTCGTGGATTCTCGTGTCTCGTCCCGGGCCGCGCCCGGGAGCCTCGTCACTGCGGCGGACCTCGCTCGAGCTGCAATCTACCGCTCACCACCCTGACTGCCGCCACCTCCCGGGGCACGGGGAGGGCAACCGCCCGAGCCCGGCCGTGTCCGCTCGACAACCCGGTCTGCCGAAGCAGCCACGGGACCATCAGATCCGGGATCGGCAGACCGCCGGCCGACACGTGGTGGACTCCCAGCACCAGCACGCCCGGACGCTCGACGGAGGGCTGCAGCTCGGCGCTCGCCCGGGCCGAATCGCCCAGGAGGCTGCGGAGCGCGTCGGGGGCCTTGCCGTGCATGAGCCGCTGGACCTGGAGCCCGGCGCTCGCCTCCAGGGTGGAATCCCCGAGCGTGACCCTGGGGTCCGAGAGCCCGGGCGGCAGCGAGTCCAGGTACCGGTAGCTCACCAGGCTCTGGAGCTCGGCCTGGTCGAAGCTGACGCGCGATGGTCCCCGACCGTCGAGGAAATCGTCCAGCTTCTTCGCGCTCCTCCGCGCCAGTTGGGCCGAAGGCGCCCCGACCACGGCCGTCCGGTCGTGGTCGTGCCACCAGGCCAGGAGGGGACCCCGCCAGATCCAGGCGGCCGCCGCCAGCACGACGACCACCGTCAGGCAGCCGATCCGGGCCAGGCAGCTACGAACGAATCGCATCGTCCTCCTCCGCGGCGCAGATGGGCGCCGTCACTCGTCGGCCTCGAAGCGCGCCGATGCCTCGACTGAGTAGCGGGTTCCGCCTGGACCCAGACGGCTACGCATGAGGTCCACCGACTGGACCTCGAAACCGCCCCGCACCTCCACGCGAGCGGCCAGCCGCTCCAGCTCTCGGAACTCGCCCGCCTGCGCCTGGTCACGCGCGCGACCGAGCGTCAGATGCGGGTGGAACGCGCGCGATGCGCGATCGATCCCCAGACGCGCGAAGGCGTGTTCGACGTCGTGCTTGAGGGCGCGCAGAGGCAGCGTGGCCTCCACGCCCAGCCAGATCACCCGCGGCCGACGCAGGGACGGGAACGCGCCGACCCCCTCCAGTCGCAGCTCGAAGGGCGGACATCCCGCGGCCGCCTCGAGGAGCGCATCCTTGACGGCCTGCAGCCGCTGCTCCCGAACCTCACCCAGGAACTTGAGCGTGAGGTGGAGATGATCCGTGTCCACCCACCGCGCCGGCAGGCCGGATTCCCGGATGGACGCGGTGCCGTCGTGGATCAGCTGGCGGACCGCCGCGGGCGGGTTGATCGCGATGAACAGACGCATCGAACCGCCTTTCAGGCCTCGGGGGTGGCCGGCTCCGCGCCCGCCATGTCAAGGTCCACAGCCGCGTGCCGGAAGCCCGCGGCCCGGGCTCGCTCGACGATCTCCGCTCGGACCTCGGGATCCAGCAACACATCGAGGGCGGCCGCCGGGACGCGCACGACCGCGATCTCGCGCCCCGGCCCGTCGGCCTCGACCACCAGCTGGCCGGTCCCGAGCCCGAGGCGCTCGCCGAGGCGGCGCTCCAGATCGGCCAGGACCGGACTCCGGTCTTCGGTCGCCCGGTCCGCGCGTCTCACGAGTCGATGGACACCAGCGCACGGTTCAGGGATCCCCGGCGGTATCCCTCCAGGTCCAGCAGGACCCTCTCGAAGCCGAGCGATCGGAGGTCGCGGAAGGCCCGACGACAGCGCCGCACATCGCCCCAGCGGGCCAGCTCGCCCGGAGCGAGCTCGATGCGCGCCGCCGCGCCGTGATGACGCACGCGGAGGTCCCCCCGCTCGCCCATCTCCCGCAGGACGCGCTCGGCGCGTTCCACCTGCGACAGCCGCTCTTCCGTGACCTCGAGCCCGTAGGCCAGCCGACTGGCCAGACAGGGCGAGGCCGGGGCGTCCCACGTGGGCAGTCCGCTCCGCCTCGACAGCGACCGCACGTCGCCCTTTCCGAGGCCCGCCTCCCGGAGCGGCGAGCGCACCCCGTGCTCGACCGCCGCCCGCGCGCCGGGACGATAGTCCTCGGCATCGTCGGCGTTGGCCCCGTCCAGCACGGCCGCGTAGCCCCAGGTCGGGGCGAGCCGCACCAGGCGGCCGTACAGCTCGGTCTTGCAGTGGTAACAGCGCCGGCCGTCGTTGGCCACGTAGCGCGGATCCTCCATCTCCCGCGTCCACAGCCGTCGCCATGGAATGCCGAAGCGTCGGGCCACGGTGGCGGCCGTGTGGCGCTGCTCCGTGGCCACGGAGGGACTGATGCCCGTGACGGCCAGCGTCCGGGCCGGCCCCAGGACGCGTACCGCCTCGTGGGCGAGGAACACCGAGTCGACGCCGCCGCTGTAGGCGACCAGGACGCTGCCGAGCGAGCGCAGGACCCGGGCCAGCGTCTCGCGCTCTGGCTCTCGCCGCCCCTGGTGTTTCTCGACCCGCCCGCTGCAGCCGATCGTCGCCTCCGTGCCGACAAGGTGGACTCATCGCTAGAAGATACGCCGGGAAGCCGCCCGCGTTTCAAACCCGGCGCGCCTCCAGCTTCTGATGCCGGGCCGCGGGCGGCAAGAGCGGTACGGCTGGCCCGCCTCCTCCGCCCCCCCTATCGTCCACCGTCACCCGGAGACCGACGCCCCGAGCAGCGGAGCCCGACGTCCCATGGAGCCACAGGAAACGTTCGAGATCACGGTCCGTGGGGACCGGCTCTCCTTCGCCGCCGGCCACTTCCTAACCTACGGCGGAGGACAGTGCGAGGCGCTGCACGGTCACAACTACAGGGTCGCCGTCACGGTCCGCGGCGAGCTCGACGAGCACGGGCTCGTGCTCGACTTCCTGGTGCTGCGCGACGCCATCGAGGCCCTGCTCGCCCCCCTCGATCACCGCACGCTCCTGGCGGGACGCAGCGCGCATCTCCGGCTCGCCGAGGAAGTCGGAACGGTGACGGCGATCACGCCGGAGCGGCGCATGACCTTTCCGCTCGAGGACGTCGTGGTCCTTCCCATCTCGAACACGAGCGCCGAGCTGATGGCCGCCTACCTGGCCGGAGAGCTTCTGGAGCGGCTGGGCGACACATCGGGCGGCGCTCCGAGCGAGATCGTGGTCGAGGTCGAGGAGTCCCCGGGGCTCACGGGTCGCTGTCGGGTGCGCCCGCGGGCCTGACCGCCACCGCCGCGGACGGTCGCAGAGGCGCCGGAGGTCCACTATGCTGTCGGCGTGATCCTCCTGGTGGACAACTACGACTCCTTCGTGCACAACCTGGCCCGCTACCTGAGGGAGCTGGGCGAGGAGGTCGTGGTGCGCCGGAACGACGCGGTCGACGTCGCCGAGGCAAGGTCGCTGGCGCCCAGCCACCTGGTGGTGTCGCCCGGGCCGTGCACGCCGGCCGAGGCGGGAGCCTCCTGCGAGCTCGTCGAGGCCCTGGCCCCGGAGGTCGCGGTCCTCGGCGTATGCCTCGGGCACCAGTGCATCGGGGCCGCGTTCGGGGGAAGGGTCGTGCGGGCCCGCCGGCCCATGCACGGTAAGCTCTCGCCGGTGCACCACGGCGGCCGTGGCCTGTTCACGGGACTGTCCGACCCGTTCTCCGCTACCCGCTACCACTCCCTGGTGGTCGAGCGCGCCACTCTTCCGCCGGAGCTGGAGGTCACCGCCTGGACGGAAGACGGCGAGATCATGGCGCTCCGCCACCGGGACCTGCCCGTGTGGGGGGTGCAGTTTCACCCGGAGGCCGTGCTCACCGACTCGGGACACCGGATCCTGGCCAACTTCCTGGCCCTGGGTCGCGGCCGGGAGCCCGGCGCCGGACCGGCCCTCGAGCTGGCGGCCGAGATCACGGGCGAGAGCCGGCCCGGCGTGGCCGGGAGCGGAGCGAGCGCGTGATCGGCGGCGCTCTCGGGGCGATCGCCACGCTCGTGGCCATCGCCAACCCGCTCGGCGCCCTCCCCGTCTACCTGGCGCTCCGCTCTCCAAAGGACGCCAGGGCCCACCGCTCCGACGCCTGGCGCTCGGCGATGGCGGTCGGCATCACGCTGGCCCTGTGCGCGGTGATCGGCACCCGCATCCTGGACGCATTCGGGGTCAGCGTGGCCGGTCTGCGGGCGGCGGGCGGGCTCATCGTGACCGCGATGGCCTTCTCCATGGTCCAGGGCGAGCGACCCGGGGCCCAGTTCTCCTCGGGCGACCAGCAGGTGGCCGCCTCCCGGGAGCAGGCCGAGTTCGGGATCTACGTCCCTCTGTCGATCCCGCTCATCGCGGGCCCCGGAGCGATCACCACCACGATCACGCTCGCCGCGGGCCCCGAGGCGGGGCTCGGATCCACGCTGATCGCCGTTCTCGCGGTCAGCATCCTCGTGTTCATCACGCTGTTCTTCGCCCGGGCGTGGCACCGGATCCTGGGTGACTTCGGGCTCCGCCTGGCCACCCGCATCCTGGGGCTCCTGGTGATGGCGGTCGGCGTCCAGATGGTGGTGTCGGGGGTGAAACAGCTGTGGGTCGGGTGAGCCGGCGGCCGGGCGACCACGATCGGGACGGCGCGCCCGTCCGGTCGCTCGCCCGGCCGGGGCGTTCGCTGAAGGTGCGCGCTCGGGCGCCGCTGCCCAGCCGGTAGGAGATCACGGTGTCCCTGCGCGCCTGCGACAGCCTGCCCGAGCGCTTCAACGCCGCCGAGTGGTTCGTGGGCCGGCACGTGCGCGAGGGGCGGGGCGAGCGGACCGCCATCGTGTGGGACAGCGGAACGCTGGACTACGCGGCGCTGGACGAGGCCGTCCGCCGGAGGGCGGCGGCACTCCTCGAGGCCGGCCTCCACCCTGGGGACCGCGTGGCGCTGCTCCTGCCCGACGGACCGGAGCTCCTGGCCTTGTTCTGGGCCGTCATGGCGGCGGGCGGCGTGGCGGTGCCGCTCAACACCCTCCTCCACGCAGACGAAGTCGCCGCCATCCTGGACGACTGCGACCCGCGCCTGGCGGTCGTCGATCCGGAACTGGCCGATCCGGCGCACCTGGTGCGCCCGGGGAGGGAGGTGTGGCCTTCCGGGTCTTCGCGGCAGCGCGCCGAGGCCGCCGGGCCGGTGGACCACTACGCGTCCACCCACCGGGACGCCTTCGCCTTCTTCCTGTACTCGAGCGGGACCACCGGCGAGCCCAAGGGCGTGGTCCACCTGCACCACGACACGTGGGTGTGCTGCGCCACCTACGGCGAGCGGGTGCTCGGGATCCGGCCGGACGACCGCTGCCTGAGCCTGGCCAAGCTGTTCTTCGCCTACGGGCTCGGGAACGCGGGCTACTTTCCGGCCCACGTCGGCGCCGCGTCGGTCCTGTTCGCGGGCCGGCCCACGCCCGCGGCCATGTTCGAGCAGATCGCGCGGCACCGGCCCACGCTGTTCTTCGCCGTTCCCACGGCCTACGCCCAGATGCTGGAGGCCATGGAGCGGGGCGCGAAGCCGGACGTCTCGAGCGTGCGGCTGTGCGTGAGCGCGGGCGAGGCGCTGCCCGCCCCGATGTTCGAGCGCTGGCTCGAGCGCACCGGCACAGAGATCCTGGACGGCATCGGCTCGACGGAGATCTGCCACATCTTCCTCTCCAACCGGCCGGGCGAGTGCGCCCCGGGGACGACCGGGAGCCCCGTCCCCGGCTACGATCTCCGTCTCGTCGACGAGACGGGGGAGCCCGTGCCGCCGGGCCGACCGGGCGACCTGCTGGTGCGTGGCGACTCCACCGCGGCCCTGTACTGGAACCGCCACGAGGCCACCAGGGCCACCATGCTCGGCGAGTGGATCCGGACGGGCGACAAGTACCTCGTCGACGAGGACGGCCACTGGCGGCACGCCGGCCGCAGCGACGACATGCTCAAGGTCGGCGGCATCTGGGTGTCTCCGGTCGAGGTCGAGGCCACGCTGCTCGCGCACCAGGCCGTCCTGGAGTGTGCCGTGGTGGGCGAGGAGGACGTGGACGGACTCGTGAAGCCGACCGCCTTCGTGGTCCTCAAGCAGGGAGCCGCGGACGTCGCGGCCGCTGAGCTCCAGGCGTTCGTGAAGGAGCGCCTCGCGCCCTACAAGTACCCACGACGCGTGGAGTTCCGGGACACCCTGCCGAAGACGGCCACTGGCAAGATCCGCCGCTTTCTGCTCCGCCGGGAGCTCGGCGAGGAGCCCGACGCCGCGCCGTGACCGCGGCGTGGCACCCAGGCCCCGGCTTCATCGAGGTCGACGGCGTCCGGCTGGAGGTCCGGCGCCTGGGCCCGCCGCCCGACCGGGCTCCGACGATCGTCTTCCTGCACGAGGGGCTGGGTTCGGCGGCGCTGTGGAGGGACTACCCCGACCGGGTGTGCGAGGCGGTCGACGCCGGCGGCCTCGTCTACAGCCGGCGGGGCTACGGCGCCTCCGACCCCGCCGAGCTCCCGCGGCCGGTCGACTTCATGCACCGGGAGGCGTGGGACGCCCTGCCCCGCCTCCTGGACGAGGTCGGGGTCGAGGCTCCGCTCCTGTACGGCCACTCCGACGGGGCTTCGATCGCCCTCCTGTTCGCGGCCCGCTTCCCAGATCTCCCGCGCGCCCTCGTACTCGAGGCGCCCCACGCCTTCGTGGAGGACGTCACGGTCGAGAGCATCGCCCATCTGGAGCGCGACTACGGTGAATCGGGGCTCCGCGCCAGGCTGGCCCGGTGGCACGACCGGCCCGACGACACGGTGCTGGGGTGGACGCGGGCATGGCTCGACCCCGCGTTCCGGAGCTGGGACATCCGGGGGGAGCTGGCCGCGGTCAGCGCACCCGTCCTGCTTCTCCAGGGCGAAGAGGACGAGTACGGGACGTGGGCGCAGGTCGAGGCGGTCGTGGAGGGGGTGTACGGTCCGGCGCGCGCCGTCCGCCTGTCGGGCTGCGGTCACGCTCCGCACCGAGACCGTCCGGAGGAGGCCCTGGACCGGGCGACGCGCTTCCTGCGCGACGTGTTGGCCGCGGGCTGAGCGGGCCGGCGCGGGTCCGACACCGGCCGGCGTCCGGGGCGCGGTGGAGCCGCTCCCGGCCCGGTGCTCAGTCCCGCCCCAGCAGCACGACCATGCCCATGCGCCGGAACTCCTCGGCCTTCCTCGGGAACAGGCGGCCGATCAGCCTGGGGATCCAGGCTCCCTTCATCTCCCGGCCGAGGCGGTGTGCTTCTTCGAGGTTGAAGCGGACCTCCACCTCCCTCCAGCCGTGGGGCGCGAAGAAGGCCGTGCCCTCGGGCGGCGCGAAGCGGAACGGCACCTTGCCCGGGTCCATGCCCTTCCCGTACCGCTTCCGCATCATGTCGACGAGCCTGGGCGAGGCCAGGTCGATCAGCCACCACCGGAACGTCGGCACGGCCCGGAGGTCATCGGCCAGGCCCGCCACGTCGGCGGGCTCCAGGTAGATGAGGAGGCCCTCGGACACGACGAGGGTCGGCCGACCATCCTCGGCCAGCCGCCCGAACAGGGCGCGCCGCGCCTCGCGGTCGGAGAGGTCGATCCGCACCGTCTCCAGGCGGCATGCGGGCCGCTCTCCCTCCATCGCGACGCCCTTATGGTCCAGGATGCCGGGGAGGTCGACGTCGACCCAGGCGAAGTCGGCCGGGAGGTCCATGCGCCACGGCCGCGCGTCGAGGCCGGCGGCCAGGTTCACGACCCGGGTCACGCCGTCGCGCTCGATGGCCTGACGGATGATCTCGTCCATCACGGCCGTCCGGACGATCATCGCCCAGGCGCTCTGCCGCGCCCACGGGACGGACTCCAGGAGCGCCCGGCCGCGCTCCCCGGCCAGCTGGCCCGCGTACGGGTCGCGGAACAGCGCGTCGGGCCTCTCGCTCTCCATCGCCCGGTAGGTGGCCACCCACAGGGCCGTGTCCGAGACGTGCTCGATCCGGGTCACGGCGGCGGACCGACCCGGGTCGGCGCGGGACGGAGGCTCGCCGCGGCTATCGCCCACCGCCTCCCGTGCGGGGCGGCGTGCCCTGCCCGGGCTTCGTGCGGTCCTGGTAGGGAGGCCGCGCCGGGGAGGGCGGCGGGTTCTTCCCGAGCGAGTCCTCCACCACCTGCACGGCGCGTTCGAGCTGCGGGTCGTGCCCCTTCGCCAGGGCGGTCGGATCGTCCACCACCCGAACGTCCGGCTCCACGCCGTGCCCCTCCGGGAACCACTTCCCCTCGGGGCTATACATGCGGAAGGTGGGCACGGTCACCCCGCCGCCGTCGATGAGGCCCGGCACACCGCTGATCCCGATCAGCCCGCCCCAGGTGCGCATCCCGACCAGCGGTCCGAGCTTCGCCTCCTTGAAGAAGTACGGGAAGGCGTCCCCGCCCGAGCCGCTCCATCCGTTGATCAGCATGGCCTCCGGACCGAAGTGGCCGATCGGCGGCCAACGCCAGTCCTTCCCGTTCCGGACCGCCCAGAACGCCAGGGCCGGCCGGTGGAGGAGCTCGATGAAGCGGTCGGGGATCTGGCCGCCCGAGTTGAAGCGCTCGTCCACGATGAGCCCCGGCTTCGGGTATTCGGCCGTGAACTGCCGGACGAGCTCGCTCTGGCCCTCGATCCCCGTGTCGGGCACGTAGACGTACCCGATCTTCCCATTGGAGAGCGAATCCACCACGTGGCGGTTGTGCTCGATCCACGCCAGGTGCCGCAGGCGGGTGTCGTTGGCCAGCGTCTTGACCACGACCTGGCGCGCGCCCTCCATCGTCGGGCGGTCGTTGACCGTGAGCACGACCGTCTTGTCGGCCAGGCCGTCGAAGGCCGCCCACGGATCCTCGGCCGTATCGAGCGGAGCCCCGTTCACGGCGAGGACGTAGTCGCCCGCCTTCACGTCCACGCCCGGCTGGTCCAGCGGCGAGCGCGCCTCGTCGTCCCAGGGCGCACCGTGGATGATGCGGGCGATCCGGAAGTGCCCGCGGTCGACCGCCCAGTCGACGCCCAGCACGCCGGTGCCGCGGCGCGGGCCGTTCTCCAGGTCGCCGCCGCCCCGATAGGTGTGCGAGGAGCTCAGCTCCGCGATGAGCTCGCCGATCACGTAGTTCACGTCCGACCGGGTGACCGCGTCGTCCAGCATCTTGCCGTAGCGCCGGCGCATGGCGTTCCAGTCGACGCCGTGCATGCCCGGGTCGTAGAAGTAGTCCCGGTCGAACCGCCACACGTCGTTGAAGATCTGCCGCCACTCCTCGGGCGGGTCCACGGTCATGGTCATCTGGTCGGTGGCCAGCGGGTGCTCCATCTTCTGGCCCGGCTTCAGGTCGACGATCGCGAACTTCCGGTGGCTGAGGACGAGCAGCTTCTTGCCATCCGCCGAGAGCAGGTAGCCGTTCGCGTCATCGAAGACCGTCTCCTCCTTGCGCTGCTTCAGGTCCCAGTAGACGATCGGGCTCTTCTCGTCCGCCGAACCCGTACGGGGCAGGCGCCGGTAGACGACCTTGCCGGAGGCGGCCGACAGGTCCGCGTAGTTGCCATGCGTGGGCGGCAGCTGCACCATGCGGTTCTCGAAGCCGTCCAGGTCGATGGCCACCGGCTCGGGCGCCTTCGAAGCGACCTTGCCCGCCCCGGCCTTGCCCTCCTGCTTCGCCCCGCCGTTCGCCTTCTCCCCGTTTCCGTTCTTCCCGGCCTCGCCGTCGGCCGTGTCGGCGCCTTCCGCGTCATTGCGGGGCGCCAGCGGCGAGGCCACGTCCTTGCGGAGGGGCACGGCCGCGATCGTGGTCGCGTTCGGGTACACCCACGTGTTCTGGACGTCGGAGTACACCGGCCGGAAGGTGCGGTCCGTGAGCAGGTAGAGGTACTTGCCGTCAGGATCGAACACCGGGTCGCGGGCATCGTAGAAGCCCGACGTCACCCGGTGCTGCTGGCCCTCCTTCGTGTCGTACAGGACGATCGCGTCGTGGTGGTTGTCCTGCTCCATGGCGTAGGCGATCCAGCGGCTGTCCGCGGACCAGCTCACCGTGAAGCCCTGCAGGGCCCCCTGCCCCATCCACATCGTGCCGTGGTCGATGGTCGAGACCTTGCCGGTGTCACGGTCCAGGAGGTGGAGCGCCCCCTGCTGGTCGATGAAGACGAGCTTCTTCGAGTCGGGCGACCAGAAGGGCGTGTAGCGGAAGCCCGACTTGAACGAGGTGAGCGTCCTGGGCTCCCCGCTGCCGTCGGCCCGCCGCACGGCGAGCTGGTACTCGCCGCCGGCGTCCGTCCAGTAGGCCAGCCACTCCCCGTCGGGGGACCAGGTGGGCTCGCGCTCGGCCGCTCCCGACGTGCGTGTCAGATCCATCACGGCGCCGTGCTCGGCCGGCACGCTGAACAGGTCCCCGCGGGCCTGGAACACGGCCCGCTTGCCGGAGGGCGAGATCCAGGCGTTCTGGATGAGGTCGTCGACCTTGACCAGGTGCGGCTTCATGTCGCGCTTGTCGGTCACCACCTTGACCGGGACCTCGGCCGTCTTCTCGGTCGAGAGGTCCATCCGGTACAGGATCCCACCCGCCTCGAACACCAGGTCCTGGGGACCGATGGCCGGGAAGTGGATGTCGAAGTCGGTGAAGTGGGTCACCTGCCGCGTCTTCCCGCTGTCCAGGTCGTACGCCCAGATGTTCTCTCGCTCGGCCTCGCCCCGGTCGGAGAGGAAGTAGAGGGTGTGGCCGTGCCACATGGGCATGTCGTCGTTGGCCGGTACATCCGTGATCTGGCGCGACTCGAAGGTCTTGAGGTTGAACAGCCAGATGTCCGGCGCCCAGCCGCCGCGGTAGCGCTTCCAGGTCCGGAACGCGCGGCTCTTGGGCGTATAGGCGATCCACGCCCCGTCCGGCGAGATGGCGCCGAACTCCCCGTACGGCACCGGGAGCCTGTCCGGCAGGCCACCCGAGGGCAGGACCGCGAAGAACTGGTCGAAGCGCTGCCTGCCGCTCTGCATGGGGGAGGCGATGAGGAGCGAATCGCCGTCCGGGTACCAGTCCACCAGCCGGTCCGCCATCGGGTGGTGTGTGACCCGCACCGGCTCCCCGCCCGTGGACGGGATGACGTACACGTCCTCGTTCCCGTCGTAGTCGCCCGTGAACGCGATCCGCTTCCCGTCGGGCGAGAACCGTGGGAACGACTCCTCGCCCGGGGGCGTGGTGAGGCGGTGCGCCGTCCCCCCGTCCTTCGGCACCACCCAGATGTCACCCGCATACACGAAGGCGATAGTGGTGGCGGACACGTCGGGCTGCCGCAGCATGCGCGCGTCGACCTGGGCGCGGGCGGTAGAGGGCAGGAACAGGAGAGCTGCCGGCAACAGCCAGGCGAGCGAGCGAACACGGCATCGCAGCATGAAGGACCTCACGTGCTTGGGGGACCCGGTACGGCACCATCGGTCCGGTCTCCGTACGGACCGTGGAAGCGGACGGTTTCGCCCCGGGGGACGCGAGCAGCCTGCATCCTCCGGGCAGCCCGCGTCAAGATCCGCCGCGGCGGACGGCCGGCCGGGCCAGCCGCCATGCCACGATAGTCAACGACGCCTGCCGCGGGGTTGCCCGGGCCGAAGCCAGCGGCCTCGCGACCCGGGCGCGGGGAGCCTACGTTTCGATTGGCATGGGTCAGATTCCTCTCTTCGGCCTCGGCTACGTTCTCCTGGCCCTCGGGCTCTCCCTGGACGTGCTCCTGCACAAGGACCGTCCGGTCTCCGCCGTCCTGTGGCTCGGCATCCTGTGGATCGTGCCCTACGCGGGCGCCCTGGCCTATCTGGCCTTCGGGATGGACAGGGTCCGGCGCGGGGCGCGGGAGAGGCAGATGGCCCGGACGCTCCTGTCCCGGACCGCGCACCTGGGACCGGGGCTCGCCCGCCACGTGCTCGAGGTACCGATCGAGTCCCGGTTGGCCGCTCCCGACCGCCTCGGGTGGCACATCCTGCGTGGGACGGATCCGGCCGTGCCGGGCCACCGCGTCCTGGTGGGAAACGAGGCCCGGCTGCTCGTGGACGGTGACGAGTTCTACCCGGCGCTGCGGGAGGCCATCGAGGGGGCACACCACACCATCCACTTGCAGACGTTCATCTTCGCCGTCGACCGCACGGGCCAGGAGTTTCGGGACTTGCTGGCGCGGCGTGCCGCGGAGGGGGTCACCGTACGGCTGCTGTATGACCGGTTCGGCTCGGCGACCGCTCACGTCACGCGATTCTTCGAGCCGGCCCGGCGCTGCGGCGTCAGGGTGCACTCGATCTCGCAGGCCAACCCCCTCAAGGGCCGTTTCCAGATCAACCTGCGCAACCACCGGAAGGTGGCGGTCATGGACGGTCACGTGGCCTTCGTGGGCGGCATCAACATCGCCGATGGCAACGTGGCCGCGTTCACCGACGGTCAGCCCATCCGGGACTACCACGTACGCATCGAGGGACCGGCCGTGGCCGATATTCAGCTCGGCTTCCTGGAGGACTGGTATTTCGCATCGCGGGAGCCCCCGGAGGAGCTCTTCGGTCCCGACTCCGTTCCAGAGTTCCATCGTGCGGGCGAGGCGTTGATCCAGGTCGTCCCCGGAGGGCCGGAGTCCGCCGGCCGGGGTCTCGCGGACGCGTTCTTCGCCGCCATCGTCGCCGCCGAAGAGTCCATCGACCTCACCACACCCTACTTCGTGCCGGACCAGCCCATCATTCGGGCCCTGCGCTACGCCGCCCAACGCGGGGTGAGCGTCCGGCTCGTCGTGCCGGGGAAGAACAACCACTGGTACACGGGCTTCGCGGCCCGGGCCCTGTACTCGCGCCTCCTCGGCGCCGGCGTACGCATCTTCGAGCGTCGGCCGCCCTTCATGCACGCCAAGTCGCTGGTCGTGGATGGCGTCTACGCCATGATGGGGTCGGCCAACCTGGACTACCGCAGCCTTCACCTGAACTTCGAGACCAACGTGGAGATCGTGGATCCGGGCTTCGTATCGGCCCTGTCCCGCCAGGTGGAGACCGAGATCGCGGCGAGCCGCGAGGTCACGGGCGAGGCCCACGCGGCCCGGCCCTTGCCGCGCAAGCTGCTGGAGAACTTCTGCCGGCTGTTCGAGCCCGTGCTCTGACCGCCCCGGAGGACGCCGTGGCCGCCCCGCCCAGGACGCCGTCCGTCGCATTCCGGCCCCTCGGAATCCGGAACCCGGCTCGCAGCGGGCTCCGGCGCCGGAGAGCCCGGCTCGCGGCCTGGAGCCTGGCCGCGGCCGTCGCGTTCGGCCTGGCGTGCGGCTCCAGCTCGCCTCCCGCGGAGATGGGCACGAGCGGGCTGGTGGCCACGCCCGTGGTGTCGGGGCTCTCGTCCCCCGTGTGGCTCACGGCGCCGCCGGGCGATCCCCGGCTGTTCGTGGTCGAGCAGCGGGGCACGATCCGGATCGTGAAGGACGGCTCTCTCCTGCCGGAGCCCTTCCTCGACCTCCGTCCGGCCGTGGCCAGCGGCGGGGAGCGCGGACTCCTCGGCCTCGCCTTCCATCCCGACTACGCCAGCAACGGCCGCTTCTACGTCGACTACACCGACCCGCAAGGCGACACGCGCGTGGTGGCGTACCGGGTGAGCGCCTCCGACCCCGACCGCGCCGACCCGGCCAGCGGGGACACGATCCTCGCCGTGGACCAGCCCTATTCGAACCACAACGGCGGCCTGGTGACCTTCGGTCCGGACGGCATGCTGTACGTGGGGCTCGGGGACGGCGGCTCGGGCGGGGACCCCCGGGGCAACGGCCAGAACAGGGGCACGCTCCTGGGGGCGATTCTCCGGCTCGACGTGGATGGAGGCTCTCCGTACCGGATCCCGCCCGACAACCCGTTCGTGGGCCAGGCCGGCTTCCGCGGAGAGATCTGGGCGTGGGGCCTTCGGAATCCGTGGCGCTACTCGTTCGATCCGGCTTCCGGGCTCCTCTACATCGCGGACGTGGGCCAGAACGACTGGGAGGAGATCAACGCCGAACCGGCCCGCTCGGGGGGGCTCAACTACGGCTGGAACGTCATGGAGGGCCGTCACTGCTACGGGTCCTCGTCCTGCGATGCGCAGGGGCTGGTGCAGCCCATCCTCGAGTACGACCACCGCGACGGCTGCTCGATCACCGGCGGGTTCGTGTATCGCGGGAGCGCCATGCCGGATCTGCAGGGGACCTACTTCTACTCGGACTACTGCTCCGGCTGGCTGCGCAGCCTGCGCTACGACGGGACCGCCGTCGGCGAGGAGCGGAGCTGGGTCGTGGGTTCCCTCGGCC
>CANPVD010000109.1 GCA_947581615.1 Candidatus Humimonas hydrogenitrophica | reverse complement strand
CGAGCTCAGAGTGCTCAGCGACAGCCTGATCAGCCGGCGGGCGGCCGTGCAGAAGCGCATCGAACTGGTGGAACAGCTGGACGGGAACCGGTTCGTGTGGCCCCACTTGCTGGACGAGATCGGCCGCTCGCTCCCCGACCTCGCCTGGCTCACGGCGATCAAGCGGGAGGCCCCCCTGCCCAACGTCCAGGTACAGCTGCTCGGAACCGCGGCCAATCCGCTCGTGGTCACGCAGTTCGTGCACAACCTCGAGCGTTCCCCCTACCTGACGGATGTGCAGATCGTCTCGACGCAGGCGCAGGAGGTGAAGGGGCTCACGGCCCAAAACTTCACACTGACCGTACGCTACCGGTCGCCGCCGTCCGACTCGGTGCCGACCGCACCGTTGCTCAAGGGAGGTGCCTGACATGGCGCTCCTGCCGCAGGACCCCCGTGACCAGAAGCGCTTCCTGGGCATCCTGGGCGCGCTCGTGGTGCTCGTGCTGTTCTGGATGTACGTGTATGCGCCGACCCGAACGAAGCAGAACGAGCTCGAGGACCGCGTCGCACAGATCCAGTTCCAGAACCGGCAGGCGGAGGCCCGCACCGGCAACCTGGACAAGCTCCGCGAGGAGCTCGCCCACGACGAGGGGCTGTACCAGGCCCTTCAGAGGCTCGTACCGTCCCGGGCCGAGGTGCCCCAGATCTACGAGGCCATCGCCCAGCAGAGCCAGAGCCTGGGGCTGGAGTTGCAGCAGGTCGTGCCCGCTCTGCCCAGGGCGGACTCGGGCAGCTACTACCTGCACCAGGACTGGCAAATGCAGGTCAAGGGCGACTACCAGTCGGTGGGACAGTTCCTCACGCGGGTCGCGTCGTTCGACCGCATCGTCCGGCCCGAGGTCTCCGAGATCCGGCCGGCCGAGCAGACACCCTCGGGCCGGCAGCTGGTGACCGCGAGCTTCGGCCTGGAAAGTTTCGTGATCCCGCCCGACACGGCCGGAAACAAGCCCGGATCGTCCGGAAAGGGGGCCGCCAATGACGGGAAGTAGGCGATTCCCGGTGGCCCTCAGGCTGGCACGCGTGGGAGCCATGGTCGCCGCGCTGGCGGCCATCGCGGTGATGCCCGCCACGGGCCGGGCCCAGCAGTCCGGACAGGGACAGACGGCCGACACGACGGCCGCCGCTTCCGGGCAATCTTCGCAGGCAGTGGCGCTGGACTACCGACGGGAGGTGTTCCACTTCCCGAGCGGCATCCGCAATCCCTTCGAGCCCGTTCGGGCCGGCGAGGCACTCGGGCCCCGCTTCGAGGACCTCGGGCTGACGGGTGTGATCTACAACGAAACACTGGGCAGCGTGGCCGTGCTCCTCGACAGGACCACCGGCAAGCGCTACAGGGTGCACGAGGGCGAACGCCTGGGCCAGGCCCGGGTCCAGCAAATCCGTCCCGGTGAGGTCTCCTTCGTGGTCTCGGGCTTCGGCCAGAGTCGTACGGAGGTCCTCCGGGTCAAGAAGCAGGACAAGGAGACGTCAGGATGATCATTCGGAGCCTACTCCCCGCTTTGCTCGCGCTCTGGGGTTTCATGCCTCCGGGTGGTCCGGGCACCCCCGCGGGGTCGGTGAACGAGGTGCGGATCGCGCCCGCCGGCCAGCAGACCGAGATCACGATCCTGACCAGCGGACCGGTCCAGGTAAAGGACTTCCAGCTCGCCGACCCGGCCCGCCTCATCGTGGACGTGCGGGGAGCGCGGCACGCGCTTCCTCGGAGCGACTACGAGGCCATCGGCCGTGGCGGCGTGGTCCGGCTGCGGACGAGCCAGTTCCGCGACGACGTGGTCCGCCTGGTCTTCGACCTGAGCCGCCACGAGAGCTACCAGGTGGAGCGTGATGGACCTCAGGTGAGGCTCCGCTTCGCCAACCCCGGCTCCGACTTCGCGCCATGGACCACGGGTGGCGCGGCTCTGGCC
The DNA here is from genome assembly GCA_947581615.1 of Candidatus Humimonas hydrogenitrophica. GTDB lineage: Bacteria > Gemmatimonadota > Gemmatimonadetes > Palauibacterales > Palauibacteraceae > Humimonas > Humimonas hydrogenitrophica. Next base: position 17,177 of record CANPVD010000109.1, on the reverse strand, counting down.
TCCGACGCGTCCCGTGCCGATGACACCATGGTCGGAGCACCGGTCCAGTCGGCCGCCGATCCGTCGGCCATGGATGCCGGACACGCGTCGAACAGCGCGCCGGAGCGCTCGCCCGTCCGCCCGGTCTCGGCTCGCCTCCCGGTGGCGCAGCCCGCGACGGGCCAGCCCCGCATCTCCGTGACGTACGACAGCGCGTCGATGCTGGACGTGCTGGCCGGCTTCTCGGAGTTCTCGGGCGTGTCGATCGTTCCGAGCGCCGACGCGGCCAAGATGACCGTGCGCGGCGTGGACATCCGCAACCAGCCGTGGGACGTGGCGCTCGACGCGATCCTCTCCGCGCAGGGGCTCGGATGGCGGCGAATGCAGAGCGGCATCATCGTCGTCGACAAGCTGGCCAACCTGCACAGCCAGGACACCCTGCAGACGGTGACGCGGGTGTTCCGGATCAACTACGCGGGCGCTGACTCGGTGGCCGCCACGCTGAAGCAGCTGGCCACATCGAAGGGACAGGTGGTCGCATACAAGGGCACGAACTCGGTCATCGTCTCCGACGCGCCGCCGGTGGTGGCGCGCATGGACAGTCTCGTGCACGCGCTGGACCGCAAGATCCCGCAGGTGTCGATCGAGGCCAAGATCGTGTTCGTGGACCGGACGAACCTCAGGAACCTCGGGATCGCCTACGACCTCAAGGACCGGCGGGGCGCCCAGTTCACCGAGCCGATCCAGCCGACCGATCAGGCCAACCAGACCACCGGCCAGACCCAACAGAACCAGTCGAAGTTCAAGCAGACCTTCGTGAACCTGGCCGGTAGCTCGGTGGCGGCGGTGGCCAACGCCGGCGCCTTCACCACCGACAACGCCCTGCAGATTCTCGCGGAGACGGCCATCGGTCAGTTCTCGCTGTTCACCTTCCTCGAGGCGCTGCAGCAGCACGGCCTCACCGACGTCCAGGCGGCTCCGGCCATCCAGGTCGTCGACAACCACACGGCCCGCATCCAGGTGGGCGAGCGCACGCCGATCCGGATCCTCGAGCCCCAGGCGCAGCTCCAGCAGGCCACGGTGAACGTGCAGTTCGAGGACACCGGTATCATCCTGCAGGTGACGCCGCACATCACGAACAACAACCAGATTCTCGTGGACCTGCACGCGGAGCGCTCGGAGGTCCAGGACAAGTCGAACATCGGTGGCCTGGGCTACAACTTCTCCGAGCAGACGGGCGACAGCCGGGTGCTGCTCAACAATGGCCAGACAGCCGTGATCGGCGGACTCACCGAGAGCCAGGTGAACCGGACCGAGAGTGGGATTCCGCTCCTCATGGACATCCCGATCCTGGGCAACCTGTTCAAGACCCAGTCGCACAACGAGGAGAAGCGGGACCTGATCATCCTCGTGACACCGCACATCGTCGGGGCCGGGCCGGCCGAGGACGGACCGTCGAATTCCAACATGTGAGCTCACGGGTCTCGACCCGTCGACTCCGGCACACGGGCCGGCCGGCGCACAGCGCGTCGGCCGGCCCGCGCGCTTTCCCCCCCGCGGGACCCGGGTTACCATTGGCCGCCGTGCGAAAGGGCGATGGCGAGGAAGGCGAAGACGGGGAGTGATCGGAGCATGCTGACCCACTTTCGGTTCACGACGGCCGGCGAGTCCCACGGCAAGGGGATGCTGGTCATCGTGGAGGGCGTGCCGGCGGGGCTGCCGCTGGAGCCGGTCGCCATCGCCCGCGAGCTGGCCCGCCGCCAGGGCGGCTACGGCCGCGGCGGGCGCATGGCCATCGAGGAGGACGCCGGCGAGATCCTCAGCGGCGTGCGCCTGGGCGAGACCCTGGGCTCTCCCCTGGCCGTGTGGATCGTGAACCGGGACTGGGACCACTGGCGGACTCCCATGTCCGTGAAGCCGGTGCCCGACGCCGACGACGAGACGCTGCGCCGGGTGTACCTCCCGCGGCCGGGACACGCCGACCTGGTGGGCCTGCTCAAGTACGATCGCGAGGATGCCCGCGACGTGCTCGAGCGCTCCAGCGCGCGCGAGACCGCCGCCCGGGTGGCCGCGGGGGCGGTGGCGCGCAGGCTGCTGGCCGAGTTCGGGGTGCGCGTAGGAAGCCACGTGGTCTCCCTGGGGGGGATCGAGTCGCGACGGCCCGACCCCATGCCCGAGGACGTCAACATCGCCGCGGCGGAGTCACCGGTCCGTTGCCTGGACCCGGAGGCGTCGACGGCGATGGTGGAGGCCATCGACCGGGCCGGCTCGGAGGGAGATACCCTGGGCGGCGTGTTCGAGGTGGTGGCCACGGGCATGCCGGTGGGCTTCGGGAGCCACGTCTCGTGGGACCGTCGTCTGGACGGGAGGCTCGCCGGGGCCCTCATGTCGATCCAGGCCCAGAAAGGGGTCGAGATCGGGATGGGCTTCGAGGCCGCGCGGCGGCTCGGCTCGGAAGTTCACGACGAGATCGACCGGGATCCCGCTCGGCGCCGCGGCGGCGGATTCGCCCGCCGCCGAAACAACGCCGGCGGGCTGGAGGGAGGCACGACCACCGGGGAGCCCGTGGTCGTCCGCGTCGCCATGAAGCCCCTGAGCTCGCTCATGCGACCGCTCGACAGCGTCGATGTCCACACGGGCGAGAAGGCGCGGGCCGTGCGGGAGCGCAGCGACGTGTGCGCCGTGCCCGCGGCCGGCATCGTGGGCGAGGCCATGGTGGCCATCGTGCTCGCGGACGCGCTGCTGGAGAAGTGCGGCGGGGACTCCCTGGCGGAGACGCGGGACCACTTCGAGGCGTACCTGGACCGGATCGCGGATCGACACTTCGGCCCGGCATGACGGGGCGAAGCCTTCCCGAGCGCGTCGTTCTCGTGGGCTTCATGGCGGCGGGGAAGTCCAGCGTGGGTCGGCTCCTGGCCGCCCGGCTCCGATATCGCTTCGTGGACCTGGACGCGGAGGTCGAGGCGCTGGCTGGACGGTCCATCTCCGCCATCTTCGCGGCGGAAGGAGAGGCGGCGTTCCGAGACCTGGAGGCGCGCGCCACGCAGGCGCTCGACGAGCTCCGGCCCTTGGTCGTGGCCACCGGGGGCGGCTGGATGGCCCGTCCGTCGCTGCGGGATCGGTGGCCGGACGCCGTCCGGGTGTGGCTGAGAGTCAGCCCGCCGGTCGTGGTCCGGCGACTCGAGGGTGAGCTGGGCACGCGGCCGATGCTGGAACCGGGGGAGCCCGAGGCATCCGTCCAGCGGATCCTGGACCAGCGGCTGGGTGCATACGCCAGGGCCGAGCTCGCGGTGGACACGGATGGACGTACGATCGAGCAGGTGGCCGACCGCGTGATCGAGCTCCTCGATGTTCGCTGACGCGACCCGCCGTGGTCGCCGGCTGGCCGGCGAGCCCCGGGACCGACGGCGGCCCGCGGGACGCTCGGGTCCCGGAACGGATCCGGGGGCGGAACACGGCGCCGTCCCGCGGCTACCACGTGCAGGCGGCACCGGAGCGCTCCACGAACCCCAGATTTCGAACGAGGGACATGTCTGAGGCACGCACCACGAAGAAGGGTGGCAAGAAGAAGCGGCGTGGCGGAAGCCCTACGCCGCACCTGATCATCGTGGAGTCGCCGGCCAAGGCCCGGACCCTGGGCGGATACCTTGGCAAGGGGTACCGGGTCGAGGCCACGGTGGGACACGTCAAGGACCTCCCCAAGAGCGATCTCGGCGTCGACGTCGAAGCCGGCTTCGAGCCCGAGTACGTCACGATCCGGGGTAAGGGCAAGCTGCTCAAAGAGCTGCGGTCTGCGGCTCGGGGCGCGGAGGACGTCCTCCTGGCCACCGACCCCGACCGAGAGGGAGAGGCCATCGCCTACCATGTAGCGCGGGAGCTGGGCTTCGAGCGCGACAACGGCGAGCGATTCCGCCGCATCACGTTCCACGAGATCACGCTCGAGGCCCTCCAGGAGGCGCTCGAGCATCCCGGTCCGATCGACATGAAGCAGGTCGAAGCGCAGCAGGCGAGGCGAATCCTGGACCGGCTCGTCGGCTACCGGCTGTCGCCGCTGCTGTGGAAGAAGATCTCGCCGGGGCTCTCGGCCGGCCGCGTGCAGTCGGTGGCCGTGCGTCTCCTGGTCGTGCGGGAGCGCCAGCGCCGCGCCTTCCACGCCGCCGGTTGGTGGGACCTGGCGGCGCACCTGGCTTCGCACGGCAAGGCGTTCGACGCCGGGCTCGCCCAGGTCGGTGGCGTCCGCGTGCCCTCCGGGCAGGACTTCGACGAGCACACGGGGAGCCTGTTCGAGGGCCGGGAGGTCCTCCTGCTCGACGAAGAGGAGGCCTCCGCGCTCCGGGACCGCCTGGCGGAGGTCGAGTTTCGGGTGGCGGGCATCGAGGAGCGGCGCTCCACCCGAAGCCCCTATCCGCCGTTCACGACCTCGAGCCTCCAGCAGGAGGCCAACCGGAAGCTCAACCTTTCCGCCCGCCAGACGATGCGATTCGCCCAGAGCCTGTACGAGGCCGGGCACATCACCTACATGCGCACGGACTCCGTCAACCTGTCCGAACAGGCCATCTCCGCCGCACGCTCGCGGGTGCAGAGCCTGTACGGCGAAGAGTTTCTGAGTCCCTCGGCGCGGCGCTACCGCACGAAGGCCAAGGCCGCCCAGGAGGCCCACGAGGCCATCCGGCCGGCCGGTACCCGGATGAGGACCGTCGAGGAGCTGGGGCTCTCGGGCGGGGAGGCGCGCCTCTACGACCTCATCTGGAAGCGCACCGTCGCCACGCAGATGGCCGACGCGCGTCAGCGCCACCTCACCGTGCGCATCGAGGCCGACGACGCGGAGTTCCGGGCCAGCGGAAAGGTGCTCGAGTTCGCGGGCTTCTTCCGGGCCTACGTGGAGGGCTCCGACGACCCCGAGGCCGCGCTCGAGGACCAGGAGGTCCTCCTTCCGGATCTAGAGGAAGGCGACGTCCTCACGCTGCGGGAGCTCGAGGCCCAATCGCACCAGACGCGACCCCCCGCACGCTACACCGAGGCCACGCTGGTGAAGGCGCTCGAGAGCGAGGGGATCGGGCGGCCGAGCACGTACGCCGCGATCATCTCGACCATCCAGGAGCGCGGCTACGCGGAGAAGGACGGCAAGCAGCTCGTCCCCACGTGGACCGCCTTCGCGGTGACGCACCTGCTGGAGGACCACTTCCCCGACCTGGTGGACACGGGCTTCACGGCGCAGATGGAGAGTGCCCTGGACCGGATCGCCGAGGGCGACGTCGACTGGCGCGAGTGGCTGTCCGACTTCTATTCAGGTTCCGAGGGACTGGATGCTCGGCTCGCGGAGCGCGAGGACCAGATCGATCCGCGCGAAGCGTCGACGGTCGTGCTCGAGGGCCTCGAGCCTCGCGTTCGGATCGGCAAGTACGGCCCGTTCCTGGAGCTGGAGCGAAATGGCGATCGCCTCACGGCTTCGGTCCCGGAGGGCGTGGCGCCCGCCGATCTGCGCGAGGAGGACGCGCTCGAGCTGCTGGAGCGCAAGGCGGAGGGGCCCCGCGAGCTGGGGGAGGACCAGGAGACGGGACAGACCGTTTTCGTCCTCACCGGTCGGTTCGGGCCCTACGTCCAGCTGGGCGAGAAGGGGGAAGGCGGGGGCAAGCCGAAGCGGACCTCCCTGCCAGAGGGCCTCGAATACGAGGATGTCGACCTGGAGCAGGCGCTCAAGCTCCTGGCGATGCCCTACCCGATCGGCGAGCATCCGGACGACGGCAAGCCGATCAAGGTGGGCATCGGGAAATACGGTCCCTACGTGGTCCACGAGGGGGACTACCGGTCCCTCAAGGCGGACGACGATCCGCTGGACATCTCGCTCGAGCGCGCCCTGAAGCTCCTGGCGGAGCCCAAGAAGGGCCGTCGCCGTGGCAAGTCGGGTCCGATCCGGAGCCTGGGGGAGCACCCCGAGGACGGCAAGCCGGTGCAGCTCTTCGCGGGGCGCTACGGCCCCTACGTCAAGCACGACGGCACCAACGCCTCGCTGCCCAAGGGCACCTCGCCCGACGACGTGACGCTGGAGCGGGCCGTCGAGCTCCTGGAGGCCAGGCGCGCCCGCAGCGACTGAGAGCGAGGCGCGAAGGAGGTCCGATGGACGGCAGGGAAGCGGTCCGGGACTTCCTGCGCTACGCGGAGAAGGAGCGCCTGCTCTCTCCGCACACGGTGTCGGGCTACCGGCGCGACCTCCGGCTGTTCGTGGAGTTCCTGGACGGCTACCTGGGCTCCCGCTTGTGGGAGTGGCCGGAGATCGACCGCCAGGCCGTCCGCGCCTTCCTGGGGGAGCTGGATCGTCGCGGGCTGGCCCGGTCCACCATGTCCCGGAAGCTTTCGGCCGTCCGCGCCCTGTTCCGATTCCTGCATCGAACGGGGAGAGTCGAGTCGAGCCCGGCGCGCCTGGTGCGATCGCCGGGCCGCGAGCGCACCCTGCCCGGCTACCTGTCGGCGGACCAGACCGCCGACCTGTTCGACCTGCTCCGGGAGCGGGCGGCGCGGGACGGCGGCTTCCTGGTGCTCCGCAACCGGGCGCTGATCGAGCTCCTGTACTCCTGCGGCCTGCGGCTGGCCGAGATCCAGCAGTTGGACCTGCAGGACGTGGACCTCTCCGGACGACAGGTACGCGTCGTCGGGAAGGGCCGCAAGGAGCGCATCGTGCCCGTGGGCCGGCCGGCGATCGACGCGCTCCGGACCTACCTTCCGGCCCGCTCCGAGCGAGCGGGGACCGATGGGGGCGCGGGCGGAAAGCTGCCGCGGCTCCCTGTGTTCGTGTCGATCCGGGGCGGCCGGCTGTCGCGGCGTCAGATCCAGCGGGCGGTGACGGGCACGCTGGATGCAGTAGCGGCGGGCGAGCGGCTGTCGACCCACGCCCTGCGCCACTCCTTCGCCACCCACATGCTGGACCGGGGGGCGGATCTCGTGGCGGTCAAGGAGCTCCTGGGTCACGCCAGCCTCTCGACCACGCGTATCTACACGCACACGTCGCGGGAGCGTCTCAAGCGGGTGTACCGCCAGGCGCATCCACGGGCCGAGTGAGGGGGACCGTGCTCCAGGGAGGGAGGACATGACGATTCGGCCGGGGCGAACGGTCTTCGAAGCGACCACGATCCTGTGCGTGCGCCGCGACGGCCAGGTGGCGATGGGGGGCGATGGGCAGGTCACCATGGACGACACGGTGGTCAAGGCTCGGGCGCGGAAGGTGCGCCGGATGAAGGACGGCACCATCCTGGCCGGGTTCGCGGGCGGGGTGGCCGACGCTTTCACCCTGTTCGAGAAGTTCGAGGCGCAGCTGGAGCGGCATCCGGGCAACCTGACCCGCGCCGCGGTCGAGCTGGCCAAGGAGTGGCGCAGCGACAAGTTCCTGCGACGGCTGGAGGCCCTGCTGGCCGTGGCCGATCGCGAGCACAGCTTCCTGGTGTCCGGCAACGGCGAGGTGATCGAGCCCGACGACGGCATCCTGGCGCTGGGGTCCGGAGGAGCGTACGCGCTCGCCGCGGCCCGGGCCCTGATGGGAGACTCGGCACTCGCGGCCCCGGACCTGGTGCGCCGGGCGCTGGAGATCGCCGCCGACATCTGCGTGTACACCAACCGGGAGATCACCGTCCTCGAGCTCGAGGCGAAATGAGACATCCACGGGAGCCTCGCGAGACAGCGTGAACGACCTACAGGACGACCGGGAGACGGTGCGCGGCGAGAAGACCGCCGCCTCCGAGGACCGGAGCGGACCGGCCGACTGGACGCCGAGGGAGATCGTCCGGGAGCTGGACCTGTACATCATCGGACAGGACGATGCCAAGAAGGCGGTGGCCATCGCCCTGCGGAACCGATGGCGTCGCCGGCAGGTGGAGGAGGAGCTCCGGGACGAGATCCTCCCGAACAACATCATCATGATCGGACCCACCGGCGTGGGGAAGACCGAGATCGCGCGGCGCCTGGCGCGGCTCTCCGGCGCGCCCTTCATCAAGGTCGAGGCCTCCAAGTTCACGGAGGTGGGCTACGTCGGACGGGACGTCGAGTCGATGGTCCGCGACCTGGTGGACATTTCGGTCAACATGGTACGCGGAGAGCGTGAGGACGCCATGCGCGGGCCAGCCGAGGAGCGCGTGGAAGAGCGGCTGCTCGACATGCTGCTGCCGCCCGTCGCCCGGGAGCCCGAGCCCTCGGCGGTCCCCGCCGGGCCCCCGGGGCCGAGCCAGGATCGGCCCGCCGGGGGTCCGGCGCCCCGCACCTTCGTCGTGTCGGCGACCGGCGAGGCGCAGGCGCAGGCGCAGGAGCAGGCGCAGGCGCAGGCGCAGGAACGGGCCGCCGAGGAGCACGCCGCCGGGACCGAGGCGACGCCGTCCCGCCGCCGCCGGACGCGCGAGAAGCTGCGGGCCCTCTTGCGCGACGAGAAGCTGGAGGAGCGCACCGTCGAGGTCGAGGTCAGCGAGAGCTCGGTTCCCCTCCTCGACATGAACGCTCCGGGCATGGAGGGGCTCGACTGGAACGTGGGCGAGGTCCTCCAGGACATGTTGCCCAAGAAGACCCGTCGGCGGGAGGTCACGGTGGCCGAGGCCCGGCGGATCCTGCTCTCGGAGGAGCTGGACCGCATGGTCGACATGGACGAGGTGATCGACGAGGCGCTCGAGCGCGTCGAGAACATGGGGATCGTCTTCCTCGACGAGCTCGACAAGGTCGCCGGAGAGCGTGGCTCCGCGGGTGGCATCGACGTATCCAGGGAGGGCGTTCAACGCGACCTCCTGCCGATCGTGGAAGGCTCCACCGTGCCGACCAAGTACGGCCTCGTGGACACCGACCACATCCTGTTCATCGCGGCCGGCGCCTTCCACGTGTCCTCGCCCTCCGACCTCATACCGGAGCTGCAGGGGCGCTTTCCGATCCGGGTCGAGCTCCGCAGCCTGAATGCCGACGACTTCGCCCGCATCCTGCGCGAACCCAAGAACGCGCTCCTCAGCCAGTACACCGCCCTGGTCGCCACGGAGGGCGTGGAGCTCCGCTTCACCGAGGAGGCCATCCGAGAGCTGGCGCGCATCGCGGCCGAGGTCAACGAGCGCATGGAGAACATCGGCGCCCGGCGGCTGCACACGGTCCTCACCACCGTGCTCGAGCAGGTCATGTTCGATCTTCCCGATCCCGACGCGGAGAGCGTGATCGAGATCGACGGTACGTTCGTCCGCGATCGGCTGCAGGGTATCGCGGAGGACGAAGACCTGCGGCGGTACATCCTCTGAGCCGGGAGGCCGTCCACCACCCGGCGCGGCGCCGCTCGCCGTGACCCGGGCGCCGAGGGAGGACGGGTGATCCCGCTCGCGCTCCTCGGGCTTGGGCTCGGAGCCGGGTTCGTGGGCAGCATCGTCGGCATAGGCGGAGGCGTGTTCATCGTACCGGGGCTCCTCCTCCTGTTCGGGGTCCCCGTGCGCCAGGCCGTGGCGGCGAGCCTGCTGGGCGTCGTGGCCACGTCGGCGGGCTCGGCCGCCGTGTACCTGGGCGAGGGCCGCGTGGACCTCCCCCTGGCCCTCCGTCTGGAAGTCATGGCGGTGGCCGGGGCCGTGGGGGGCGGTCTCGCGGCGGCGCTCATCCCGCCCCACGTCCTCTACCTCCTGTTCTCCTCGGCCGTGCTGTACGCGGCCGTGGTGCTCCTGCGCGGCAGGACGGCCGGAGGGGAGGTGGCCCGGGGTCCGGGGGAGGTACGGCACCTGGGCCTCGGGATGGGAGCCTCGGCCGGCGCCGGGGTCGCCTCCGGGCTCCTCGGGATCGGGGGAGGGTTCGCCAAGGTCCCCATCATGCACGCGCTGATGGACATCCCGCTCGACGTGGCCGCGGCCACCAGCACGTTCATGGTCGGGCTCACCGCGTCCGCGAGCGCCTGGATCTACTGGGTGAGGGGCGACCTGGTGCTGGCCTACGCGGCGCCCGTGGCGCTCGGCGTGCTGGTGGGGAGCTCGGTCGGAGCGCGCGTCAGCGACCGCGTTCCGGACCGCTGGGTCCGCTACGTGCTCGTGGCCGTGCTGCTGTACGTGGCCGGAGAGATGACGTGGCGGGCCCTGGGCGGGGCGGCGCGGTGAGCGTACCGGCCGAAACGGCGCGTCGCTGGGGCCATCGCACGGCGACGCATCGTCATCTGGCGACTCTCCTCCTGTGGGCCACCCGCATCGCGGGCGCGGCGTTCGTGGTGGACATGCTGGACCGCAGCCTGCGGGTGGTGGGCATGGGCGGGGCGGCCCTGTTGCTCGTCGCGCCACCGGTGACCATGCTGGTCGCCGCCGTCCAGTATGCCCGGGAGCGTGACTGGAAGGAGGCGGGGCTAGCCCTCCTCCTCCTGATCATGCTGCTGGTGGGAGCCTGGCTGGGCGGCGCGTGACGACACGCCGGTCGCCGCTCCTGCCGGGTGGCGAACGGCGACGAAGACGAGGATCTGCTCTTCGGGAGGCGACGTGACGGATTTCGACCGGCAAGGACACTTCCTGTCCATCGGTGACTGGCCCAACGGCCGGCTCCTGGACGTGCTGGAGGCGGGCGCGCGCCTCAAGGCCCGCGGCCGGGATGAGGCCTACCGGCCACTGGCCGGGCGCACCCTCGGGATGATCTTCGCCAAGAGCTCCACCCGCACGCGGGTGTCGTTCGAAACGGGGATGTACCAGCTGGGCGGACACGCGCTCTTCCTCTCCTCCAGGGACATCCAGCTGGGCCGGGGCGAGCCGATCGCCGACACCGCGCGGGTCCTGTCCCGCTACGTCGACGGCATCATGATCCGGACCTTCGCCCAGTCCGACGTCGAGGACCTGGCCCGGCACGGCTCCGTCCCGGTCCTCAACGGCCTTACCGACCTGCTGCACCCTTGTCAGGTGATGGCCGACCTCATGACCGTGCAGGAGGCGTTCGGGAAGGAGCTCGAGGGGACCTCGGTGGCCTGGATCGGGGACGGCAACAACATGGCCAACTCGTGGATCCACGCGGCCATGAAGCTCGGTTTGGACCTTCGCCTGGCCTGCCCGGAGGGATACGATCCGGATCCGGAGCTGCTCGAGGCCGGCTCCGCGAGCGGCACCGTGCGCCTGGAACGTGAGCCGGTTCGAGCCGCGGATGGGGCCCGCGTGGTCACCACCGACGTGTGGGCCTCCATGGGCCAGGAGGAGGAGGCGGAGCAGCGGCGGCGGGACTTCGAGGGCTTCGTCGTGGACGAGGCCCTCATGCGCGGGGCGGCTTCCGACGCGATCTTCCTGCATTGCCTGCCGGCCCACAGGGGCGAGGAGGTGGCGGCGGCCGTGATCGACGGACCTCGCTCCCGGGTGTGGGACGAAGCTGAGAATCGCCTGCACGCACAGAAGGCGCTGCTGGTGGAACTGCTGGCGGACTGACCGGCAGATAGGGCCGCGCCCATTCGAGAAGAAGCGACGGGAGACGTGATGAGTCACGATCAGGAGACCGGGACGCCCCGCAAGACGCCGCTGTACGACGAGCACGTCCGGCTCGGCGCCAAGCTCGTTCCCTTCGGCGGGTTCGCCATGCCGGTGCAGTATCCGACCGGCATCCGGGCGGAGCACGAGGCCGTGCGCACGGCCGCCGGACTGTTCGATGTATCCCACATGGGAGAGTTCCGGGTGCAGGGACCCGGTGCCCTCGAGCTCGTATCCGGGATCACCACGAACGATCCGGCCCGCCTCTCGATCGGTCAGGCGCAGTACAGCGCCATGTGCATCGAGGACGGAGGGATCCAGGACGACCTGGTGGTCTACAGGCTGGGCGAAGACCGGTTCCGGCTCGTGGTCAACGCCGCCAACATCGCGGCGGACTGGGCGCACGTCGTGGAGCATGCTGGGGACGTGGACGCCGAGCTCACCGACGAGAGCGAAGAGATCGCGCTCCTGGCGCTGCAAGGACCCGCGGCCCTGGAGATCCTGCAGCCCCTGGCTTCCGAAGCTCTGGACCCCATCGGCTTCTACCACTACGTGGAGGGCCGGGTCGACGACGTTCCGGCGGTCATCAGTCGCACGGGGTACACCGGGGAGGATGGCTTCGAGCTGTATGTCGCCGCCTCCGACGCCGGGCGGGTGTGGCGGCGGCTGCTCGAGGCGGGCGAGTCGACCGGCCTGATTCCCGCGGGCCTGGGCGCCCGTGACACGCTCAGGCTGGAGATGGGCTACGCGCTCTATGGCAACGACATCGACCGGAAGACGACGCCACTGGAAGCCGGCCTCGGATGGCTGGTCAAGCTCGACAAGGATCCCTTCGTGGGCCGCGAGGCGCTCCGCCGCCAGAAGGAGGAGGGCATCCGGCGTCGGCTGCGCGGGTTCAGGCTCACGGAGCGCGGATTTCCGCGGGCCGGCTACCCCGTCCGATACGCCGGTTCGGAGGCGGGGCCGGTGCGCAGCGGTACGGTGAGCCCCACCCTTGGCTACGGGATCGGAACCGCATACCTGCCGGCCGACGCCGCGCCGGGTGACGAGCTGGCCGTGGTCATCCGCGACGAGGAAGTCCCGGGCACGGTCGAGTCGATGCCCTTCTACCGCGACGGCTCGCTGCGCCGATGACGGAGGTTCTTGTCGGAGTCCTCACCGTGTCCGACGGCGTCGCCGCCGGTACGCGGGACGATCGGTCCGGTGATCGAATCGCCGCCTGGGCCGAGGAGCGTGGCTATAGGGTGGCGGCCCGACGAGTGGTGCCCGACGAGCGCACGGAAATCGTGAGGGGGCTGCTCGATCTGGTGGATCGCAAGAGGTGCGCGCTGGTGCTGACGACGGGGGGCACCGGCTTCTCCCCGCGGGACGTGACGCCGGAGGCGACGCGGGCGGTGATCGAGCGCGACGCGCCCGGCGTGGCCGAGCGGATGCGCGCCGCGAGCCGGGGCGAGGTCCCGTACGCGGACCTGAGCCGGGGAGTGGCCGGACTCCGTGCCGCCAGCCTGATCGTCAACTTGCCCGGCAGCCCGTCCGGCGTGGCCGATGGGCTGGAGGCCCTCGATCCACTGGTGGCGCATGCGCTGGACATCCTGGGCGGCGCCACGTCGCACTCCACCGATACCTAGAGCACGAGGCAAACGTGGCTCGCGTGTTCATCGACACCGGAGAGCTCGAGACGGCGATCGCCGTTCGCGAGGCGGTCCAGGCCGACGGACACGAGATCGAGATGATCGAGTCCGCCCGCGAGCTCGACCACCGGCGCCGCGAGGGCGAGGAGGAGATCGCCCTCGTGCTGACGTCGGCTCCGGGCGGCGAACGCGCGCGGGCGATGCGCCGGTGCCTGGACGAGCTCATTCCCCGCCCCCCGCTGCTGGCGGTCGTGGTGGCGACCGAGGATGGTCTTTCGACGCTGGCCGCCGAGAACGACCTGGATGCCTGTCTGCCGGCCCCGCCCGATGCCGAAGAAGTCCAGGTCGTCCTGGCCCAGGAGCTCGATCGGTTTCGGGTCCAGTTCGAGACCGGCATCATCGGACGCACGCGGGAGGTCCGGGACGTTCTCGAGCGCATCCACCTCATCGCCCCGGTGAACTCGACCGTGCTTCTCACCGGGGAGAGCGGGACCGGGAAGGAGCTCGTGGCTCGGGCCGTCCACCGCTACTCGCGCCGGCGCGGAAAGCCCTTCATCGCAGTCAACTGCGCCGCCCTCCCGGAATCCCTGCTGGAATCCGAGCTCTTCGGTCACGAGAAGGGCTCGTTCACGGGTGCGACCTCGCGCCGCCAGGGCCTGTTCGAGCTCGCGGACGGGGGAACGATCTTCCTGGACGAGGTGGCCGAGATGCCGCCGCCCACGCAGACGCGCCTCCTGCGGGTCCTCGAGCAGCGCCGCTTCATGCGCGTCGGTGGAGACCAGGAGATCGAGGTCAACGTCCGGGTGATCGCGGCGACCAACCGGGAGCTGGCCGGCGCCGTGCAGGAGGGGTCCTTCCGGCGCGACCTGTACTACCGGCTCAACGTCCTGCACGTGGAGATGCCGCCGCTCAGGGAGCGGCGGCCGGACATCCCCATCCTCGTACGCCAGTTCATCCGGGAGTTCACCGAGGCGCACGACCGCGAGTTCAAGGGGCTCACGCCGGAGGCGCTGCAGCTCCTGCTCGACTACGATTGGCCGGGCAACGTCCGGGAGCTCCGCAACCTGGTCGAGTCCATGGTCGTGCTGGCTCCCGGTTCCACGATCCGGGCCGAGGACATCCCGAGCGAGATTCGGCAAGGCCGCGGTCGCGCCATGCTCCCCGTGTGGGCCGGCGGTGGATCCAGGGAGACCGCGCTGGTGGCAGGGGGCGAGTCACCCGGCCAGATTCCGGAGATGGAGTTCATCTTCCACACGCTCATCGACCTCAAGATGGACGTGGAGGATCTCAGACAGGAGTTCGAGCACTACCGGGACTCGCACCCGGAGCTGCTGCGAGGGGGGGAGCGCCACGCCGCCGAGATCGAGATCCCGGCCGCTTACGAGGAAGCCGAGATGGCCGAACCCCCGGAGGGGGACGAAATTCGCTTCCGCCCCGGAATGACCATGTCGGAGCTCGAGCGCGAGGCGATCATCGCCACGCTCCGGGACGTCGATGGGAACCGGCGCAAGGCGGCGGAGAAGCTGGGGATCGGCGAGCGCACCCTGTACCGCAAGCTGCGCGAGTACGACATCGACCTCTAGGACGCCGCCTCTTCCACCGCCGACACGACGCTCTTCCAGAGCGTCTCCGTGCCCTCCCCGCTGACGGCCGATGTGGCCACGACCTGGTCCCCCGGTAGCTCCAGGGTTTCCTGGATGGACCGCGTCGCCCGGTGGCGCTCGCTCCTGGAGAGCTTGTCGACCTTCGTGAGCGCGAACAGGGTCGGCGTGCCGAGCCGGGCCAGCTGATCGATCATGCCCCTGTCGTCCTGCGAGGGCCCGCGGCGGGCGTCCAGGAGGAGCACGACCCCGACGAGTCCTGGACTGGTGGACAGGTAGCTCTCGATCAGGGGGGTCCAGCGCTGTCTGACCTCGGCTGGGACGCTGGCGAAGCCGTACCCCGGCAGGTCCACCAGGCACAACCGCTCGTCCACCTCGTAGAAGTGGATCTCCCGCGTCCGGCCGGGGGTCTTGGAGACGCGCGCCAGTCGTTTCCGGCCGAGCAGCGCGTTGATGAGGCTGGATTTCCCCACGTTGGAGCGGCCCACGACAGCCACCTGGGGGAGGCGCGTCGGAAGCGGATCGCCGGGCCGGCGCTGCGCCCCGACGAACTCGATGCGATCCCGGGTCACGCCTCCTTGCGCTCGGCGTCCCGGCCCAGGAGGAGGAGCGGCTCGGCACCCTCCTCGATGGTCTCCCGGGTGATCACGACCTCGTGCACGTCGGGCCGGTCGGGCAGGTCGTACATCACGTCCAGCATGACCTGCTCGAGGACGGCGCGCAGACCGCGCGCCCCGGTGCCCCGGTCGATGGTCTTGCGAGCGATGGCGCGGAGGGCTTCGGGATCGAAGGTCAGGCCCACTCCCTCCAGTTCGACCATCTTCGTGTACTGCTTGACCAGGGCGTTGCGCGGCTTCTGAAGGATGTCCACCAGCGCGTCCTCGTCCAGGTCGTGCAGGGCGCACAGGACCGGGAGGCGGCCCACCAGCTCGGGGATGAGCCCGTAGCGCAGCAGGTCCTCCGGCTCGACCCACCGGAGGGGATTGGTGTCGTCGTCGTACGCCCCGCGGTCGGTGTCCTCGCCCGCGGCGAAACCGATCTGGCGCTTGCCGAGTCGAGTCTCGATGATGTCTTCGAGTCCGTCGAACGCTCCGCCGCAGACGAACAAAATGTTGCGGGTGTCGATCTGGATGTACTCCTGCTGGGGGTGCTTGCGCCCCCCCTGCGGCGGCACCGAGGCCACGGTTCCCTCGAGGATCTTGAGCAGCGCCTGTTGGACTCCCTCACCCGAGACATCCCGCGTGATCGAAGGGTTCTCGCTCTTCCGCGCGATCTTGTCGATCTCGTCGATGTAGATGATGCCCCGCTCGCACTCGGCCACGTTGTAGTCGCCGGCCTGGAGCAGTCGCACGAGGATGTTCTCGACGTCTTCTCCGACGTAGCCGGCCTCCGTGAGCGTCGTGGCGTCGGCGATCGTGAACGGAACCTGGAGCATGCGCGCCAGCGTCTGGGCCAGGAGGGTCTTGCCCACCCCGGTGGGGCCCAGGAGAAGGATGTTCGACTTCTCGATCTCGATGTCGTCGATCAGTCCCTGGTTGTTGATGCGCTTGTAGTGGTTGTAGACGGCGACCGACAGGGTCCGCTTGGCGTCCTCCTGTCCGATGACGTATTCGTCCAGGGCCGTCTTGATCTCCGCCGGCGTGGGGATCTCGGTGAACGCCGCCGTGGAGTCGCGCTCCTCCTCCTCGGCCAGGATCTCGTTGCAGAGCGCGATGCACTCGTTGCAGATGTAGACGTTCGGGCCGGAGATGAACTTCTCGACGCTGTCCTTCGACTTGCCGCAGAAAGAGCAGCGGAGATGCTTGTCGTTGCCCGGCATGAGGTCGCCTCCCTACTCTCGCGTGCTGCGCCGCGGCGTCGTGGGCGCCGCGGCGGTCGGGGTCACTCGCTTGCCGTGGAGCCCGTCCCGTTCTCTTCGTCCTTCCGCTCGGTCACGCGATCGATGATCCCGTAGTCGAGCGCCTCCTGGGGCGACATGAACCGGTCCCGGTCCACGTCGTCCGCGATCTTGTCGAGGGGCTGCCCCGTGTGATCCGCCAGGATGTGGTTCAGGCGCTCCCGCGCGTACAGGATCTCCTTGGCCTGGATCTCGATGTCGGCCGCCGTCCCCTGCGCGCCGCTGGACGGCTGGTGGATCATGATCCTCGAGTTGGGCAGGGCCGAGCGTCGATCGTGCTCGCCGGCCGCGAGGAGCACCGCCCCCATGGAGGCGGCCATCCCCATGCACGTGGTGGCCACCGGAGCGGTCAGGTACTGCATGGTGTCGTAGATCGCCAGCCCCGAGTATACCCCGCCGCCCGGGCAGTTGATGTACAGGTGAATGGGCTTCTCGGGGTTCTCGGCCTGCAGGAAGAGGAGCTGGGCAATGATGATGTTCGCGACGTTGTCGTTGATCGGCGTCCCCAGGAATACGATCCGGTCCATGAGGAGGCGCGAGAAGATGTCGTAGCTGCGCTCGCCGCGGCTGGAGCGCTCGATCACATAAGGTGCGTAGATCGTCATCTGGCTCGTTCCGTCTCCTGGGAGTCGCGGGGTCGTCGGGACGATGG
>CANPVD010000108.1 GCA_947581615.1 Candidatus Humimonas hydrogenitrophica | reverse complement strand
GCGGCTCCCAAGAAGAAGGCGGGCGCGAAAAAGAAGAAGTAGGCTCCGCTCGTCCGAACGCGATCGCCGTGCCCGGTCGACGCTCCTACGAGGCGGCCGGGTGCGACGATCCGCGCGTTTCCCGCCGGGAGCCGCCTCGCTTCGGCTTCGCGTAGCCCCCCGAGCCCTTCCGTCGACGGTGGACGCGTGCGAGGGATCGAGCACATCCCCTGGCTGTATGACGCGCTCATGTGCCTGCCCGAGCGTTTTGGCCTGTCCGAGTGGCGGGCCGTCCTGACGCTCGGGCTGGAAGGGCGCGTCCTCGAGGTCGGCTGCGGCACCGGCCACAACCTGGCCTGGTACGGCTCGGGCGTCCGTCTCGTCGCCCTGGATCCCGATCCGGCCGTGCTTCGTCGAGCACGGGAGCGCGCGCCCTCGGTGGCCTTGATCGCCGCCTCCGCCGAGGCGCTCCCGTTCGCCGACGGCACCTTCGGGGCGGTGGTGAGCAGCCTCGCCTTCTGCAGTGTGCCCGACCCGCGCCGGGGACTGGCCGAGGTGAAACGCGTCCTCGCTGAGGGCGGCGAACTCCGAATGCTGGAGCACGTCCGCCACCCTGGCCGCGTTCGCGGGCGGTTGCAGGACGTCCTCCAGCCCGCCTGGACGCGGCTGACCGGCGGCTGTCACCCCAACCGTCCCACCGAGCGCATCGTGCGGGAGGCCGGCTTCACGATCGGACGGGCCGGCCGCCGCGCCCACGGCACGCTTCGGCTGTTCCGGGCGTGCCCTGGAGGGAGCTGAGCGGAGCCGCCGCCGGGAGACCTCATGCGTTACACCCATCTGGGAGCCACCGACCTCCACGTCTCGAAGATCTGCTTCGGCACCTGGCAGTTCGGAGGGGAATGGTCAGGACTCGACCGGGACCAGGCGATCGCCGCGGTGCGGCGAGCCAGGGAGCTCGGGATCGACTTCTTCGACACCGCGCAGGCGTACGGCTTCGGCGCGGCCGAGACGCTGCTGGCGGAGGCATTGGGGCCGGAGATCGCCACGGGCCGCGACGGGATCGTGCTGGCCACCAAGGGGGGACTCCGCCGCGAGGGCGGGCGCCTTCTCCGGGACGCGAGCCCGGCGTGGTTGCGGCGCGGGCTGGAGGAGAGCCTGGAGCGCCTGGGGACGGACCACGTGGACCTCTACCAGCTCCACTGGCCCGATCCGGCGACGCCGATCCCCGAGACGGTCCGGGCCCTGGACGGCTTCGTCCGGGAGGGTCTCGTCCATTATGTCGGCGTGTCCAACTTCGACGAGGATCTGATGCGGGCGTTCGAGGAGGTCCGTCCGCTGGATGCCCTGCAGCCGCCCTACAGCATGCTGCGACGCGGGATCGAGGAGCGCGTGCTGCCCTACTGCCGCGCGCGAGGTATCGGGGTGCTGGCGTACGGCGTGCTCGCCCACGGCCTCCTGACCGGTCGCTACGGCCCCGAGACTCGCTTCCCCGAGGGAGACTGGCGTCACGGCAGCGCGATCTTCCGGGGCGAGGCGCTGCGGCGAAACGTGGAGGTGGTGGACCGACTGGGCCGGGTGGCCGAGGGGCTGTCGTGCACGGTCGCGCAGCTCGGGGTGGCGTGGGCCCTGTCCAACCCGGACGTGGACGTGGCCATCGTCGGAGCCCGGACGCCGGAGCACATCGAGGGGACGGCCGCGGCGGCCGAGCTGCTGCTGGACGTGGACGCGCTGGCCGAGATCGACGCCATCCTCGAGGACGCGGCGGCCATCGGCGGCCCCACGCCGGAGGCGGCGTGAACGGGGGGGCGGGCGAGCGTTTGGAGGTGGACCACGCCACCTGGGCGGGCCCGGCCCTGGAGGCGCTGCGCACGGCGTTCGATGCGACCGGCCTCCGAAGCGACTACGGCGGCCCGCACGCCAACGGGGTCACCCACATGGCCGTCGTCGGCTTCCCCGACGGCTCCTACCTGGAGCTCATCGCCCCGCGCGAACCGGGGACGGCGTCGCCGATCTGGGAGGCGGCCATGCGGACGGACGCCGGTCCGGCGGCCTGGGCGGTACGCACCGACCGAATCGACCGGGAGGTGGAACGGCTCCGGTCGGCCGGCGTGCCGGTCCGTGGCCCCGAGCCCTGGACGCGGGAGACTCCGGAGGGCCGGACGGCGGCGTGGGAGCTGGCCTTCCCGGGCGAGGGGGAGCCCGGTTCGGTGCTGCCGTTCCTGATCGAGGACCGGACCCCCCGCCGGTGGCGGACCCGCCCGACCCGGGGGATCGAGCGCACCGGCGTCGCCGGATTAGGACAGGTCGTCCTGGTCGTGCGGGACGCCGCCGCGGCGGACGCCACGCTGCGGCGGGCCTACGGGTGGGGGGCGCCCGTCGAGGTGGGGGCGCCCGCTTTCGGCGCGCGAGTGTCCCGGTTCGAGGGGACCCCCGCGTGCGTGGCCGAGCCGCTCCGGTCGCCGCCCCCCGCCGACCTCTCCCCGACCCGGGGAGCCGCGCTCCGCGCGCCGGGCGTGCCCGGCGAGTCGGTGCGGCGGTTGCAGGCCAGGCTGGAGGCGATCGGGCCGGCACCGGCGGCCTTCCTCCTCCGACTCGACGACCGGGACGCCGCTGACCGCGCCTTGCCGCTCGGAGCGGAGGAGCCGTGGCCCGGTGGCACGGTGCGGTGGCTGGAGTCGGAGGGCCTCGGGACGCGCCGACTCGGAGTCCTGTGGACGTAGACGGGAGACGGCGACGATGACCGACCGAACGAGGGCGGACTTCACCGATCGGGACCGTCCGCCCTCGCCCCGCATTCGGTCCGCCGGTTGGGGGCGCGTGGAGGTCGAGGGCCGGAACGAGCCGTTCAAGGACGCCAAGTTGTGGCCGGGGGGCTCCCGCGCCTGGGACTGGACGGAGACGGGTACCCGGCACGACCCCGGAGTCCAGCCGGCCGACGTGCGCGAGCTCGTCGAGCACGGGGCCCGACGCGTCGTGCTCTCGCGTGGCCGGCTCGGACGGCTCCGGGTTCAGGAGGCCACGCTCTCCTTCCTGGAGGAGGCCGGTGTGGAGACGGAGGTCCTGGCCACCGGGGATGCCGTGCGGCGTTACAACGAGCTCGCCGGCCGGGTCCCGGTCGGTGCCCTCATCCATTCCACCTGCTGAGGACCGGCCGCGAATGGCTGAGCCCGATCGATCGGAGCTCCGACCCACCGAGCGCTTCTCGGACCGGGTCGAGGACTACGTGCGCACCCGACCCGACTACCCGGACGTGGCGGTGGACTGGGTGCTGGCCGAGACCGGCCTCGGCCCCGGGGCCACGGTGGTCGACCTGGGCTCGGGGACGGGCCTCCTGGCCCGGTCGTTCCTCGCTCGGGGCCTGGCCGTGGTCGGCGTCGAGCCCAACCGGGCCATGCGCGTGGCGGGCGAGCGGGAGCTGGCCCCGTACGACGCCTTCCGGAGCGTGGATGGACGGGCCGAGGCCACCGGACTCCCGGAGGCCTCGGTCGACCTGGCCACGGCCGGGCAGGCCTTCCACTGGTTCGAGCCGGAGCCGACCCGGCGAGAGCTGGCTCGCATCCTGTCGCCCGGTGGGCAGGTGGCGCTGGTGTGGAACCTCCGGCGACGGGACAGCTCGCCCTTCCTGGCCGGCTACGAGGCGCTGCTCGAGCGGTGGGCCGGTGACTACGACACCGTGCACCGGCTGTACGCCTCGGAAGAAGCCCTCCGGGCCCTGTTCGGCGAGCCGGGTTGGCGCGAGGCCACCTTCGAGCACGAGCAGCGCTTCGACTGGGAGGGTCTCCGGGGCCGGCTCCTGTCCAGCTCCTACACCCCGCCCGAGGGCGACCCGGCGCGTTCCCCCATGCTGAAGGCCCTGCGCGAGCTGTTCGACAGGCACCGGCTGGACGGAGTCGTCCGCTTCGAGTACGACACGCCGGTCTACCTGGGACGTCCCGCCCGCGGCTGAACGGCCGCGTGGCCCGGTCGGCCGCGCCGGCCTATCGTGTCGGGGAGTCGCCCGCCGGGGGGGCGTCGACACGTCGCCACCGCCCGGCAGGGCACGAGGACGTGGAGGGGAGGAGCATGGCGCGACTGGAGGCGATCTGGAGGAAGCGGGCCCGCCGGGGGCCGATGGACCCGCTCGAGGGCGCCGAGCTCCTGGCCGACGCGGGCCTCGCCGGCAATGCCAACCAGGGCGGCCGGCGGCAGGTCACCGTGATCTCGGTCGAGGCGTGGGAGCGCGCCACGGCAGCGCTCGGACGGGAGGTGGATCCCGCCGCCCGCCGGGCCAACCTCCTCGTCCGGGGGATCGAGCTGCGGGACAGCCGCGACCGGACCCTGGTCGTCGGGGCCTGCAGGATCCTGGTCGGCGGCGAGACCCGGCCGTGCAACTGGATGGACGAGGCGGCGTGGGGACTGCAGGAGGCGCTGCGCCCGGAATGGCGGGGCGGGGTGTACGGCCGGGTCCTGGAGGGTGGACCGATCCGGCTCGGCGACCCGGTCCGCTGGCTGGACTGACCCCGGACTTCCACCGAGGAGGGATCCATGGCCGAGGGAGCTCGCGAGCCGAGCACGGCGACCGGCCGTCGACTGGACGTGGAGGCGGAGGCGCCCTTCGGAGGGGAGCTGAAGGGGACGGGCGAGCTGATCATCGACATCGGTGACGCCACCCAGGCTTCCCTCACCTTCGACCACGGCGCCAGGGACCGGCTCGTGCTCGGCCTGCACTCGAAGGTCGGACTGCGGCTCTCGAGGACGGGGAGCCTCACCCTGGAGGGCGCGGGCCGCAAGGACGTGCTGCAGGGCGAGATCGAGGGCGAGGTCCGCGCCCGTCTCACCGTGGCCCGCAGCGTGGACGTGTCGGTGGAGCAGCGTTTCCGGTCCTCGGGGTCGACCACCCGCCTGCAGGTCCGAATCCGGATCTGAGGCGGGTCGGGGCGCGGCCTCCGCCCGACGCGCCGCGGGACCTCCCCCCTCTCCGTTGCCCGCGGCGGGTGCGTCCGCGACCTTCGCTTCGGACACCCCGCACGACGGAGACGACGTGAGCGACACCGGACCGACCTACGTTCCGCTCGAGGGCTACCGGGAGATCGCGCCGGAGGACATGCGCCGGCGGGCCGCGGAGTTCCGACGCGAGATGGAGCGCCGGCGCACGGTCCGCGAGTTCTCGGAGAGGTCCGTGCCGCGCGGGGTGATCGAGGATTGCATCGCCGCGGCGGCCCGGGCGCCGAACGGGGCCAACCGCCAGCCCTGGCACTTCGTGGCGATCGGGGACCGGGCCCTCAAGCGGCGAATCCGGGAGGCGGCCGAGGAGGAGGAACGGGCCTTCTATTCCGGGCGGGCGCCGGACGAGTGGCTCGAGGCGCTCGCCGCCCTCGGCACGGACGAGCACAAGCCCTTCCTGGAGGAAGCGCCGTGGCTCATCGCGATCTTCGCCCAGAGCTACGAGGTGGGTCCGGGGGGCGAGAAGGTCAAGAACTACTACGTCCAGGAGTCGGTCGGCATCGCGACGGGGATCCTGATCACGGCGCTCCACCACGCCGGCCTCGTGTCCCTGACCCACACGCCGAGCCCCATGGGCTTCCTGAACGAGCTGCTCGGGCGTCCGCCCAACGAGCGACCCTTCCTGCTCCTGGTGACGGGCTATCCAGCCGAGGGCGCGCGCGTCCCGGACATCGACAAGAAGCCGCATCCGGAGATCCTCACGTGGCGGTGAGCGGCGCAAGGGGACGGAGCCCGTCCGCGCGGGCTGCCGCTCGCCGGATTCGGCCGGGGTTCGGCCTCCTGCTCCCGGCCGCGCTCCTGGCCCTGCTCGGGGGCTGCGCGGGAGGGCAGGGCGGCCGCAACGCGGAGGCGGAGGGGCGGGCGCTGCGCTACGCGGAGGCGATCGGAGGACGGGACACCGCCGTGCTGCACCGCCTGGTGACGGAGGACTACGTGCTGCACGCCGCCGCCCTGCCGGGCGGGGAGGTGCGCGGCCGACGGGCCTTTCTGGAGGGTGTGGCTTCGCACCGGACCGCCTGGCCAGCGGGCCGCATCACGGTGACGCAACTTCTCTCGAGCGGCGACCAGGTGGCCTCGTTCGGGACCTTCGAGCGCGGCGGCAGTCCCCTCGCCCGGGGAGACACGGCACCCACCGGCCAGGGGATCCGGGTGGCGGCGATCCACCGCGTCGAGAACGGGCGGATCGCGGAGACCTGGGCCGTGTGGGACACGCGGGCGCTCGAACGCCTCGCGTCGCCGGCGGCCGCCGTCGGGGACACCGCGCGAAGATCGTCGCCGGAGTAGGAGGTCTCCGGAGCTTGGACCCCTCCCGGCCGCACCCCTCTAGTCCCGCTCGGCCGCTCTCTCTCCCAGCCAGTCGAGGGTGGTCCGGATCCCGTCGGCGTAGGGCGTCGTCTCGAGCCCGCCCAGGAGCTCCCGCAGGCGGGAGCTGTCGAAGCCGATGGGCGCGTCGTACAGGGGGAGGATCTCGCGGAACTCCCGCGCGTCGCGACGCACCAGGCCGGCCACGGCCACCAGCCACCCGTGCAGGGCCGTCACCCTGGCGCTCGACCCCAGCGTCTCGGCGGCGTCCTCCAGGAGGGAGCGGGGCGCGCGCGCACCGCCCCCCGGCACGTTCCAGCGGCGGCCCTCGGCCTCCCTGCGCTCGGCCAGGTCGCACAGGTGACGGGCCGCGTCCGGCAGGAAAATGAACTCCCGGGGCGCGTCGGGGTCCCCCGGCCATCGCACCGCCTCGCCTCGCCGCAGGGTGTCGAGCGCGTCGTTGAGGAGGCTGAGGCTGGCCATGGGCCCGTAGAAGTCGGGCAGGATCGCCACGGCCGCGCCCGCCCCGAGGAGGACGTCCTCCGTGCGCCGCCGGATCTCGCACACCCGGCACCCGGGCACCGGGGGGTCGTCCTCGCGCAGCGAGGTGGAGCCGCCGGGCCCGAAGCTCCAGTAGCTCGAGGCCGCCACCCCCCGCGCGCCGGTCACGCGCATCGCCTCGGCCGTACTTCGGGCCAGGCGCACGTGCTCCTCGTAGGCCGACAGCGGCAGGCCCACCGTGTGGAAGACGACGTCGCAGCCGCCCGCTACGCGGACGGCCGCGGCCGGCTGGGACAGGTCGGCCGGATGGAGGTCGACATCGAGTCCGACGAAGTCCCTCTCCAGCTTCTCGCGCGTCCGGGAGACGGCACGCACCTTCGCTCCGCGTCGAAGGAGCTCACGGGCCAGGTGAGGGCCCAGGGAGCCCGTGGCGCCGAAGAGGGCGGCGTGACGGATCGGGACGCGGGTCGGTCCGGCGGGCATCCAAACCTCCGGCTCGGGCGTGCTGGGTGCGCGGTGCCGACGGGGCCGTAGCCTACGGGCCCGGCCGGGGAGGCGCCAGACGGACGGGCCGCGGTCGTCCCGACGCTGCGGGCCCCGGGGGCGTTGCGCGATCGGGGTGAGTTCAGGCAACCTTTCGCCCGCTTCGTTCATCGTGATGAACGAGTCCGGTCCGGGCGGGCACGGGTGGCCCGGGGCGGTGCGCGCAGGACAGGTCGAGCCCGGAGAAACGGTGGAGGACGACGGATGATATCGGTGGAGCGAGTCTCGAAGCGCTACGGCCCCGTCGTGGCGGTCGATGGCATAAGCTTCGAGATCGACCGGGGAGAGGTGGTGGGCTTCCTGGGGCCGAACGGAGCCGGCAAGACCACCACGATGCGCATGCTGACCGGGACCCTTCAGCCCGACGCGGGCGAGGTCCGCTACGATGGACGCCCCATCGGCGAGGACCTCAGGGCCGCCAAGGCCCGCGTGGGCTACCTGCCCGAGACCAACGCGCTGTACCAGGAGATGCTCGTCGCGGAGTACCTGGACTACGCGGCCACGCTGCGGGGCCTGGAGGGCGCGGCCCGCCGCGCGGCCCTGTCCGATGCGGTCGAGGAAACAGGCATCGAGAACGTGTACGGACGTCCGATCTCGCAGCTCTCCAAGGGTTATCGGCAGCGGGTCGGCCTGGCCGCCGCCATCCTGCATCGCCCAGAGATCCTGGTCCTGGACGAGCCCACCGAGGGGCTGGACCCGAACCAGCGCGTCGGCATCCGCCACCTGGTCAGCGCCCTGGGTCGCGACCGGACCGTCCTGCTCAGCACGCACGTCCTCGGCGAGGTGGAGGCCACCTGCAGCCGCCTCCTCATCGTCCACCACGGCCGCCTGGTGGCGGACGGCAGCGTGGCGGAGCTCCTGGAGACGGGGCGCTCCGCTCCGCGCTACGTGGTGGAGGCCGACGGGGACGACGTCCCCGGCGTGCTCGGCACGATGCCCGGCGTCGCCTCGACGCGGGCGGACCGGGTGGACGGACGCGACCGCGTCGAGCTGGTGGCCGCGGACCGCGAAGAGCTCCGGCCCGCCATTTCGAGACTCGCGGCGGAGAAGGGCTGGACACTGTGGGAGCTCCACCGGGAGCGCGCCTCCCTGGAGCAGCTCTTCCAGCAACTCACCGACGAGGCCGGAGTCGGAGAGGAGGTGGCGTCATGAGGCAGACGTGGCGCGTGGCCCGGCGCGAGTTCCGCAGCTACTTCGACCATCCGACGGCGTACATCCTGGTGGTCGCCTTCCTGGTTCTGGCCCTGTTCCTCTCCTTCCGCTCCATCTTCACGTCGGGGGCGGCGACGCTGCGGCCCCTGTTCGACCTGTTGCCGTGGCTCCTGGCCGTGTTCGTGCCGGCCATCACCATGCGCTCACTGGCGGAGGAGCGCCGCAGCGGCACGCTGGGCTGGCTGCTGGCCCAGCCGATGAGCGAGCTCGATCTGGTGGTCGGGAAGTTCCTCGGCGACTGGATGTTCGTGCTCGTGGCCCTGGCCGGGACGCTGCCCACGGCGCTCGGGATCCTGGCCGCCTCGAGCGCCGATCCGGGCATCGTGGTGGGTCAGTACATCGGGGTCGCGCTGCTCGCGGCGGAGCTGGTGGCCATCGGCCTGTTCGCCTCCAGTATCACCGCCAACCAGATCACGGCGTTCATCGTCGGCGCCATGATCGACTTCGCGCTCATCCTGGCCGGGCTCCGCTTCACGCAGATCGGGCTGCCGGGCCCCCTCGCCGGCGCGGTGGGCGACCTCTCCGTCCTCACGCACTTCGAGGCGGTGACGCGGGGCGTGATCGACCTGCGCGACGTGCTCTACTTCGTGACGGCGGCGGGCGTGTTCCTGGCGCTGGCCTACTGGGCGGTGGCCCGGGAGCGGCTGAGCCGGGGTCGCGGAGCCTTCCGCCGGCTACGCACCGGGACGATGGCGCTGGTGGTGGGGGTCGTGGCCCTCAACCTGCTGGGCGGCCACATCCACGGCCGCCTGGACCTCACCCGCAACCACCTGTTCACCCTCTCGAAGGGCACGCGCTCCATCCTGGGCGGCCTCGATGACGTGGTCACGATCAAGTTCTTCGTGTCCAGCTCGCTTCCGTCCGAGGTGGACCTGACCCGCCGGGACGTCCAGGACCTGCTGGCCGACTATCGGAGCGCCTCGGACGGCCACGTGCACGTGCAGGTGGTGCACCCCGGCGACAAGGGACCCGAGGCGGATCAGGCCCAGTCGCTCGGGGTTCGCCCGATCCAGTTCAACGTGGTCCGGAACGACGAGTTCCAGGTCAAGCGCGGCTGGTTGGGGCTGGCGGTGATGTACGCCGGCCAGCACCAGACCATCCCGGTGATCCAGAGCACGGCGGACCTGGAGTACCGCCTGACCTCGGCCATCGCGGCGCTGACGCGGCGGTCGAAGCCCCGCGTGGCCTTCCTCACCGGCTTCGGCGCCCGCGGGCCGGACTCGTACGGGTCGCTCCAGCAGGAGCTCTCCAAACAGTACGATGTGAACACGGTGGCCCTGGGCACGGACTCGGCGGCGGCGCCGGTCCTCTCGCCCGACTCGCTCTCGGCCGTCATCCTCGCCGGGCCCACGGAGACCCTGGGTGATTCCGCCCTGCACGCGCTGGAGGCCTACCTGGACGCCGGCGGATCCGGGCTCCTCCTCCTCCCCTCCAACCAGCTCTCGCCGCGCATGCCGATCACACGGCCCGTCAGCACGGGACTGGCCCCCTACCTGGCCGGGCGCGGGGTCAAGCTGCTCGAGGGCGTGGTGTACGACCTGCGCTCCAACGAGCGCGTGAACCTGGGACAGCAGGGCATCTTCTCGGTGGTGAAGAACTACCCGTTCTGGCCCGTGGTGGGACCGGCAGGGAACAGCCTCATCACCCACCAGCTCCAGGGTCTGAGCCTGGCGTGGCCCGGAGCCCTGCAGATCCAGGACACGACGCGGGCCTCGCCCCTCCTCCAGACGACGGCGTCCGGCGGAATCGAGCCGGTGGGCGGGTCGGTGGCGCCGCAGGAGGACATCCGCCCCGCACCCGGGAGCCAGGGGGTCCAGGTCGTCGCGGCCGTGGTGGACGGAGGCCCGCCGACGGGAGCGGACCTCGGCGCAGGCGCGGCGTCCAGGCAGGGACCGGGTCGTCTGGTGGTGGTCCGGGACGCCGGGTTCCTTCGCCCGGACTTCGTGCGGAACAACCCGCAGAACCTGGTGTTCGCGGCCAACGCCGTGGACTGGCTCACCCAGGACGAGTCCCTGATCTCGATCCGCTCGAAGGACCGGACGCCGCCCGAACTGGTGTTCGAGTCCTCCGTGACGCGGGGACTCCTCAAGTGGGGCGACCTGGTCGGGATCCCGCTGCTGTTCGTGGCGGTCGGCTTCGTGCGCATCCTGCGGCGTCGGAACCACCCCGGCTGGCCGGGCAGGGAGGAGGTGGCGGCATGAGCGAGAAGGCGCTGCGGGTCATCCTCGTCGGCGTGGTCGTGGTGGTGGGCGCCTGGGCCGCCAGCGCCCTTCTCGGCCGCCGGGGGGGCCGGGGACCGGCGGCGTCGAGTGCGCTCCAGGCGAGGCTCGGCGGCCTCCACGAGGGAGGCGTGACGTCGGTGCGCGTCCTGAACGGGAAGGACACGGTGGAGCTCACGCGCTCGGGAGGCCGCTGGCTGGTGGACGGGTGGCCGACCGACTCGGACGCGGTGGCGAGCTTCTGGACTGCCGTGGACAGCGCCCGCGTCACGGAGCTCGCGTCCCGCAACCCGGCGCACCAGGCGGACCTGGGGGTGAAGGGCGCGGGCACGATCGAGGTGGCTTTCCGGCGGAGCACCGGGGACAGCGTGCGGGTGCTCCTCGGTCGCGCGGGTCCCTACTATCCGAGCGCTTACGCCCGTCTGCCGGGGAGTGACGAGGTGTGGATCCTCTCCGGCGGCCTGCGGCGGCAGGCGTCCCGCCCGGTCGAGGAGTGGCGCGACCGCACCGTGGTCCGGGTCGACACGGGGGCCGTGCGCACGATCATCGTCGCGCGGGGCGACACCACGATGACTCTGGCCCGCACGGACTCGGCCTGGACGGCGAACGGACACCCCGCGTCGCCGAAGACCGTTCGCGGCCTCCTCGATGGACTGGCCGAGCTGCAGGCCGGCGGCTTCGCACCCGACACGCTGCGCCCGGGGGCGCCGACGCGGTCGGTCGTCGCGCTGGGCGCCGGGAGCGACACGCTCGTGGCGCTGAGCTTCTCCGCTCGCGAGCCCTCGGGATTCTGGGCGATCCTGCGGGGCGACTCGGTGGTCTATCGGGTGCCCTCCTATCGGGTCGACGCGATCACCCCCGCGCACGGTCTGCCTCGGCCCGAGCGTTGACACCGGCCCTCCTCCCGGGACAGATGAGGGGAGACGGGCCGCGCGCGGTGGGCGGCGGCCGGGCGATCCGAACGGGGGTGTGATGGCGGGGCTACGGGGTCGGGGAGCTCTGCTCCTCGCGTGCGCGGTATGGTTCGGGGCCGCTCCCGCGGCCGGCGGCGGACTCGCGGCCCAGGGGACGCGCGCGGCGTCCGGGCCGACGAGCCGGGGCGAGATCGACTACGGAGCGGTCCGGCGTTGGGTGAGCGGACACCGCGGCGAGATCGTGCGCGAGCTGGCCGCGTTCGTGTCGATTCCGGATGTGGCGTCCGACTCCGCCGACATTCGACGCAACGCGACCTGGCTGCGGCGGGCGATGGAGCACCGCGGCATCCGGACCCGACTGGTGGAGACCGGCGGGTCGCCGCTGCTGGTCGGAGACCTCCCGGCGCCCGGTGCGACCCGGACCATCCTGTTCTACGCCCACTATGACGGACAGCCGGTCGATGCCTCCAGGTGGAGCGGCTCCAAGCCCTTCCAGCCCACGCTGCGGAGCGGCCGGCTCGGGGAGAACTGGCGTAGCCTGCCGCTTCCGGGGCCCGGCGACTCCGTGCCCGCTGGCGCCCGGCTGTACGGGCGGGCCGCGGCCGACGACCGCGGGCCCATCGTCGGGCTCCTCGCCGCGCTCGACGCTCTCCGGGCCCAGGGCCGCGGGCCCGCCGCGCACCTGCGCTTCCTGTTCGAGGGGGAAGAGGAAGCGGGCTCTCCGCACCTCGCCCGCGCGCTCGAGGAGCACCGGGACGAGTTGGGCGCGGACCTGGCCATCGTGGTGGACGGGCCGCGGCATCCCTCCGGCCGGACGACCGTCACCTTCGGCGCCCGGGGCATAGCCTCGGCCCGGGTGACCGTGTACGGGCCCGTCGCCCCGCTCCACAGTGGCCATTATGGCAACTGGGCTCCGAACCCGGCCGAACGGCTGGTGCGCCTCGTGGCGTCCATGCAGGACTCGACGGGTCGCGTGACTATCCCCGGCTGGTACGACGACGTCCGCCCGCTCGGGGCGGCGGAGCGAGCCGCGCTGGCGGCGCTGCCCCCTGACACGGCCGAGAGGCGCGCTCTCCTGGTGCCGGCTCCCGAGTACGCCGGGAGTCGCTGGGCGGCCGTCACCGAGCCGTCGCTCAACGTGGACGGGATGGCGAGCGGTTGGGTGGGAGCCCAGGCGCGAACGATCATCCCCGACCGGGCCACCGCCGACTTCGACTTCCGGTTGGTGGACGGGATCGACCCGCACGAGCAGCTCCGCCGGTTCCTGGACTGGATCCGCTCGCGGGGCTACCACGTGGTCCAGGAGGAGCCCGACCGCGCCATGCGCCTGGCTCATCCGCGGCTGGCCCGGGTGACGGTCGGCATGGGCTACCCCGCGGTGCGAACCGACATGGACCGACCCTCCGCACGGGCCGTGGTCGCGGCCCTGCGCCGGGCGGGAGAGACGCCCCTGGCTCTCATCCCCACCATGGGCGGCAGCGTTCCGGGCTACCTCTTCCCGCGGCTCCTCGGGGCCGATTTCCTGGACTTGCCCGTCGTCAACGCGGATGACAACCAGCATTCGCCCAACGAGAACCTGCTTTTGGACGATCTGTTCGACGGGATCGTCTCGATGGCCGCGGCCATGGGTGCGACCTGGTAGGCCGCCTTCGGACTCCCGGCACGACGCTGTCCGTCGAGGGTAGATCGGGGCCGAGAGAGTAGCCCGCAGCGACGCTGAAGGAGGTGTGCCCATTCCCCAGGAGAGCCGTCTTTCCGTCCTGGTCGTCGATGATGAGCCCGCCGTCCGGGAGGTGCTTTCGATGCGCATCGAGAGCTGGGGGTTCGATGTGGGCACCGCGGCCGACCTCGACCAGGCTCGTCAGCGCGTTTCGGAGCGTGACCCGGACATCGTGATCAGCGACGTGGTGCTCCCGGACGGCTCCGGTCTCGACCTGCTCCGGGGGCTGCGCGCCGACGAGGATGGCCGGCTCATCCTGCTCATCACGGCCCACGGCAGTATCGACCAGGCCGTCGAGGCCATGAAGACCGGCGCTCGGGACTTCCTCACCAAGCCGCTCGACTACGCCAAGCTGCGCGCGATCCTCGACTCCGCCACCGACGAGGTACGGCTTCGCTCCACGATCCGGGAGCTGGAGGCCCGCCTGGACGGCGGCGCGGGCCTCGGCGGCCTCATCGGGGAGAGCGAACGCATGGGCGAGGTGTTCGGACTGGTCAAGCTGCTGGCCTCCAGCAACGCGTCGGCCCTGATCACGGGCCCGAGCGGTACCGGCAAGGAGGTGGTGGCGCGCACCATCCACGAGCTCAGCCCCCGCTCGAAGGGCCCCTTCGTGGCGGTCAACGCCGCCGCCATCCCCGAGGGACTCATCGAGAGCGAGCTGTTCGGCCACGAGAAGGGTGCCTTCACCGGCGCCAGTCGCTCCCGGCCCGGGTGCTTCGAGCAAGCCGATGGCGGGACCCTGTTCCTGGACGAGATCGCGGAGATGCCGATCGAGCTCCAGCCCAAGCTCCTCCGCATCCTGGAGGAGGGCGCCGCCCGGCGACTGGGAGGCAGCCGGGAGATCCGCTTCGACGTGCGGGTCATGGCGGCCACGAACCGGGATCCGGGTGCGGCCGTGGAGCGGGGTCAGCTGCGCGAGGACCTCTACTACCGGCTCAACGTGTTCACCGTGAACGTCCCGGCCCTGGAGCACCGGCGCGGGGACATCCCCCTCCTCGCCCAGCACTTCGTGCGACGCTTCAACGAGAAGCACGGCACCGGCGTCCGCGGGCTCGGCTCGGCGGCCCGTGAGCTGCTGCTCGCCTACCCGTGGCCCGGCAACGTCCGGGAGCTGCGCAACGTGGTCGAGCGGGCCACGATCGTGGCGGGGTCGGGCTGGATCGAGCCATCCCACCTGCCGCCCTACCTGCGCGACGCGCGAGACGAAGGGAGCCCGCGCATCCTCATACCCGTGGGCACGACGGCGGCGGAGGCCGAGAAGCGGCTCATCCTCAAGACCCTCGAGCACGTCGGGAACAACAAGGCGGAGGCGGCCAGGCAGCTGGAGCTCGATGTGAAGACGATCCGGAACAAGCTCAAGGCGTACCGGGCGGAGTGAAGGGACCATGAAGGTCTCCACCAAGCTCATCGCGGGCTTCGGCCTCCTGATCGGCCTCCTGGTGGTCGTGATGGTGTACCACGTCTCCACGCTGCGCGAGTCGGTCCGGACCAGCCGTCGACTCTCCTCCATGGTCACACGCGTCACCGTGAGCTCCACCGAGCAGCTCCAGCGGCTCGACCAGATGCAGGAGAGCGCCAGCAAGTACGCGGTCACGGGCGACACGGGCTACTCGGCCGCGTTCGCGCGGGCCCGGGCCGACTACGGCGACGCCCTGGTCGGACTGGACTCTCTTCCGCTGACGGGAGGGGAGCGACAGGCGGTCGATCGCCTCACGACCCTGTGGAGGCATCGGTTTCCCCCGGAGCGGACGCTGGAAGGCATGATCAACGGCCTCGCCGCTCCCGAGGCGGATGCGGTGCTCGGCTGGCTCGACGCCAGCCTGGGGGACCTGCGGCGGCGCACCCGGGCGCTCACGGAGGCCTCGCAGGCCGCCATGCAGGAGCGCGTACAGGCCACCACCGAGGCGGCGCGGAACGCGGAGCGCGTGTCAGGGGCGGCGGTGGGAGTCGCGCTCCTGCTCAGCGTGCTGCTCGCGGGCTTCATCGTGCGCTCGATCACCGAGTCCCTGCGGCGGCTCAAGGAGGGGACGCGAGCGGTCGCCGAGGGCGACTTCGCCTACCGGCTGGACCTGGACCAGGAGGACGAATTCGCCGACCTCGCGGGCGACTTCAACGTCATGACGCGCCGGCTGGGCGAGCTGGACCGGGCCAAGCGCGGCTTCCTGTCCCAGGTCTCCCACGACCTCAAGACCCCGCTGGCCTCCATGCAGGAGACGACCCAGCTCCTCCTGGCCCGACTGCCGGGGGAGCTCAACGAGAAGCAGGTGCGGTTCCTCGAGCTCAACCGGCGCAGCGGAGCGCGGCTGTCGGCCATGATCTCCCGCCTCCTCGACCTGTCGCGTCTGGAGGAGGGAGCCCTGGAGTACGACTTCCGTACCGGGGATCTGGCCTCGCTCATCCGGTTCGTGACCGACGACTTCGACGTACGCCTGGAGGAGCGCTCGATTCGCATCGACACGGATCTGCCCGCCGACGGCATGCCGATCCGCTGCGATGGCGACCGGATCGTGGAGGTGATCGAGAACCTGCTCGACAACGCGGTCAAGTATGCGCCGGCCGGGAGTCGCATCGGGGTCCGCCTCACCCGGGTCGAGGAGGCTCCGCCCGGGGCTCCCCCGGTCGAACCGCACCAGGAGGGGGAGGGCGTCCCGGCGGCGCGTTCGGCGCTCGCCCTTCTTACCGTGAGCGACGAGGGCCCCGGGATCCCGGAGGAGGAGAAGTCCAGGGTCTTCGAGCGCTTCCACCGGGCCCCCAATGCCCGCTCGCACGACGGGTCGGGGGTGGGACTCGGCCTCGCCCTGTGTCGCGAGATCGTGGGAGCGCACCGCGGGGCCATCTGGGTGGAGGACCGGGAGCCCCGGGGGAGCGTATTCTGCGTGCTTTTGCCTCTCGGGGTTCGCCGCACGATCGGCCATCCGGTCGCGGCCACGGGCGGGCCGACATGAGCCGGCCGCGCACGCGATGGCGATCGGCCGGGTGGATGGTGGCCTGCGGCGTGGCCCTGATGATCGGGACCGCGGCGTGCGCGACCAGCCACTTCGATTCGCTCTACGACGCCGGGCGCTACGAGGACGCGGTTCGGGTGTACCGGTCCGACACGACTCTGCACCACCAGGAGCGGGCCCTGTACCGGGCGGGCCTCATGCACGCGCTCCCCGGGAGCCCGGTGTACGATCCATCCCTGGCGCGCACGCAGCTGGAGCGTCTCCTGACCCTGTACCCGAAGACGGGCTACCGGACGGAGGCGAGTCGGCTCATCAGTCTGTTGAGGGAGGTGCAAAGGCAGCGGGAGGCCACTTCCGAGGCGCGCGCGCGGGTATCACGACTAAGCGCCCGGGTGGACACGCTGTATCGGCGGCTGGCCCGCGTGGAGGACGACCTGGATCAGCGGCGGGCGCACCTCGAGACGCTCGAGGCGCTCAACGAGCGGTTACAGACCGACCTCAGGACGCGGGAGGACAGCCTCAGGCGGCTCCAGACCGAGCTCCGCAAGCTCAAGGCGATCGACCTGCGGAGCGCGCACGATTCCACGAGCTCGAACCGGAGTCGACCTCGATGAGGGGTGCGATCCCCACCTCCACCGCCGTCGTGTGGCCTTCCGGGAAGCGCACGACGATCTTGCCTCCCTCGAACCGCAGCCAGGTGATGATCGCGCCCGGCACGAGGCCCAGCTCGCGGCAACGTCGCGAGGCGGGCGTACCCCGTACCCGGCGCACCCGAAGACGCTGCTTCGGCGTGGCGTCGGCCAGGGTGAAGGGAGCGTGGGCCAGCCGGTAGGCGTTCATGGACCCTCCAGTGTCGCGGGGTGCTTCGAAAGCGGGGCGCTCCGAGCGTCGGTGTCGCAGAAGGCAACGGTCGTTCCAAATCTTTGTCATCCTGTAACTCATTGTATTTCAAGGCGATTCATGGATCGAACCCAGCTACGCCATCGGTGTCGCACGCCGGATCGAGGAATTCTTCCCGGATCATGCCGGATCGGCCGGGTACGGATTCCCGGGTTCGGGAGCCGGGCTGGCGGCCCGCCGGGAAGGGCGGCGTGAACGGGTCACCGTCCGACCCCCAGCGGTCGGCGCCGCCGGTCGCCGGGCGGACCGGAGGCTTCACGGAGTCGGTCATCCGCGAGATGACGCGGGTGGCGGGCGAGCACGGGGCGATCAACCTGGCCCAGGGCTTCCCGGACTTCCCCGCGCCGGACATCCTCAAGGAGGCGGCGATCCGGGCCGTACACGCGGATCTGAACCAGTACGCGGTCACCTGGGGTGCGCCCCGGCTGCGCCGCGCGATCGCGGCCACCCGGGAGCGCGACTACGGCACCCCGGTGGACCCGGACCGGGAGGTGACGGTGACCTGCGGGGCCACCGAGGCCATGGCGTCGGCCCTCCTGGCGGTGGCCGAGCCCGGGGACGAGGTCATCGTCCTGGAGCCCTTCTACGAGAACTACGGTCCCGACGCGGTGCTGTGCGGAGCCCGGCCCGTGTTCGTCCCCATGGGCCCGGGGCCCGGCCTCGACCTGGAACGGATCGAGGGCGCGTTCTCGGATGGCACCCGCGCGATCATCCTCAACACGCCCAACAATCCGACCGGAAGGGTGTTCACGCGGCAGGAGCTCGAGGTCCTTGGCGGTCTGTGCCGTCGCCACGAGGCGTGGGCGATCACCGATGAGATCTACGAGCACATCCTCTACGAAGGCGAGCACGTTCCCATGGCGTCGCTGGAGGGGATGGACGGATGCACGATCACGATCTCGGGGGCCTCCAAGACCTTCAGCGTGACGGGGTGGCGCGTGGGTTGGATCGTGGCTCCGCCCGGAGTCACGGGGGCGATCCGCAAGGTGCACGACTTCCTGACAGTGGGCGCTCCCGCCCCGCTGCAGGACGCGGTCGCCACGGCCCTGGAAGGGCTGGGCCCGGAGTACTACCGGGAGCTGGCCGGGGGGTACCGGGAGCGGCGGGGCGTGCTCCATCACGGACTGCGGGAGGCCGGGTTCCGGTGCGAGCCGCCCGCCGGGGCGTATTACATCCTGGCGGACTTCTCGGCGCTGGATGGTCGCGACGATGACACCTTCTCGAGGTGGCTGGCGGCCGAGCGCGGCGTCGCCCCCGTGCCGGGCTCGAGCTTCTTCAGCGAGCCGGACGGAGGGCGGGACCGGGTGCGCTTCGCCTTCTGCAAGACCGTGCCCACGCTCGAGGAGGCGGTGCGGCGGCTGACGGGGGCGGCCGGTTGATGCCGCCGGCCCGGGCTCGCCCGAATCTTGCCGCCCGGGCTCCCCGGAGCCGAACATCCGGACATGACCCGGAGGGAGGGACGTGATGATCGAGGAGGAGGTGGAGGCCGGCACCCCGACGCCGCATGCCGGGGCCCGACGCGCGACCCCCGACCTGTTCGAGCGCATGGAAGACCGCGTCCTCATTTCGGTGCCCGCCCGGCACAACCCGGCCCTGGCCACGATCATCGAGCGGGTGAACGAGGACACGGACCTGTACGCCCTGTGGTTGGCGGCGAACATCAACGCCGTGGATCGCCTGCGGATGTCCGATCACGGGCCCGTGCACGTTCAGATCGTGGCCAACTCGGCGCTCAGGATCCTGCGGCTCCTGCTGGACGGTGGCGTCGTGCCCTCCGTGGTGGGGGACTACGGGCTCACGGACAAGGACGCCGAGGTGGTCGTCGTGCTGGCCGCCCTGGTCCACGACCTCGGCATCTCGATCCACCGCGACGGTCACGAGGCCTACTCGCTGTTCGTGGCCCAGCCCAAGCTGCGGGAGCTCCTGGACGGCGTGTACGACCCGCCCGTGGACACCATCCTGCGGTCGGAGATCCTGCACGCGGTGATCGCGCACCGGGCCGGGGGCGAGCCGCGCACGCTGGAGGCGGGGATCCTCAAGGTGGCCGACGCGCTGGACATGGCCGAGGGCCGCTCCCGCATCCCCTTCGAGGCGGGGTCCATGAGCATCCACTCGGTGTCCGCCGCCGCGATCGAAGCGGTGCACATCGAGCCCGGCGAGGCGACACCCGTGCGCGTGCGAATCGACATGACCAACTCGGCCGGCGTGTTCCAGGTGGACCAGCTCCTCCGCAAGAAGCTGCGAGGCTCGGGCCTCGAGCGGTACCTCCAGGTGGAAGCGCACATCGAGGGCGAGACGGAGAAGCGGCTCGTCGAGCACTTCGAGCTGTGACGCGGGCGGCCGCGTCGTCGTCGGATGGTCGGACGGCTCGACGCCTTGACCGCAACATGTGGGGGGCTTATGCTGCGAATACCCCAACATATTGGGGGGAGGGAGGTCCCAGCGGTGGAGGAGAGCCGCCCCCCACTTTGGAGGTCAGCACCATGATGGAGGCGAACCTGCAGCCCGCCGACCGGGGTGACGAAGCCGAGGCACGGCACCCCAGGATCACGCGCAACTGGATCCGCACGGCGATCGAAGCCGGACGGGATGCCTTCGAGCGCGAGATGCGCCGGGACCGAAAGAGCCTGGATGTCGAGTTCGAGCGCTTCTGGAAGGAGCAGGAAACCCGCTAGGGGCTTCCCCGGCCCCCGGCGCCCTGGAACGGGATCCCGCCCTCGGGTACAATGACGCGGTGAGGCTCCGGTGCGGCCGCCGGCCGCTCTCGGGTCGCTCCGTCACCCGAACCGCGCGAGATCCGTGACGTCCACCGAGACCACTCCTACGCCCGACGCCCCCGGGATCCTCGACCCGGCCACGGTATCGCGTCCCGCCTATCGGCCCCGACGCGAGTCCGTCACGGTCCGCGTCGGAGACGTGCCCGTCGGCGGCGGGCACCCGGTGGTCGTGCAGTCGATGACGAACACGGACACGGCCGACGTGCGGGCCACGGTCGAGCAGGTGGCGGCGCTCGCCGCGGCGGGGAGCGAGCTGGTCCGGGTCACCGTCAACACCTCCGAGGCCGCCGCCGCGGTGCCGCACATCGCGGAGCGACTTCGGGAGCGAGGGGTCGACGTCCCGCTGATCGGAGACTTCCACTTCAACGGCCACATTCTCCTTCCACGGCACCCGGGGTGCGCCGGGTCTCTGGCCAAGTACAGGGTCAATCCGGGCAACGTGGGGCGCAGCCGGTGGGACGAGCACTTCGCCGCGATCATCGGGTGTGCGGTCGAGCATGGACGCCCCGTGCGGATCGGCGTGAACTGGGGTTCCCTGGACCAGGAGCTCCTGACCCGCATGATGGACGAGAACGCGGCCCGCGAGGTCCCGGCCGACGCGCACGCGGTGACCCTCGCCGCCATGGTGGAGAGTGCCCTTTCGTCGGCCCGGTTCGCCGAGGAGGTGGGGCTCCCCCACGACCGGATCGTGCTGAGCGCCAAGGTCTCGGGCGTGCAGGACCTGGTCACCGTGTACCGAGCGCTCGCGGACCGATGCGACTATCCCCTCCATCTCGGGCTCACCGAGGCCGGCATGGGCCGCAAGGGTACGGTGGCGAGCTCGGCCGCGCTCGCCCTCCTCCTCGCCGAGGGGATCGGGGACACGATCCGTGTTTCCCTCACCCCTGCCCCGGGAGCCGATCGGACCGAGGAGGTGCGGGTGGCACAGCAGATCCTCCAGTCGATGGGCTTGAGGAGCTTTCAGCCCCAGGTCACCTCGTGTCCGGGTTGCGGCAGGACCACCAGCACCTTCTTCCAGGAGTTGGCGCAGCGCGTCCAGGGACACCTGGACGCGCGCATGCCGGAGTGGAGGGGCCGATACCCCGGGGTGGAGGAGCTTCGGGTGGCCGTCATGGGATGCGTGGTCAACGGCCCGGGCGAGTCGCGCCACGCCGACATCGGGATCTCCCTGCCGGGCGCGTTCGAGGAGCCCAGCGCGCCCGTGTTCGTGGA
Organism: Candidatus Humimonas hydrogenitrophica; assembly: GCA_947581615.1. GTDB lineage: Bacteria > Gemmatimonadota > Gemmatimonadetes > Palauibacterales > Palauibacteraceae > Humimonas > Humimonas hydrogenitrophica. The sequence continues at coordinate 34,793 of CANPVD010000108.1, read as the reverse complement.
CGGGGAGAAGGTCACGACCCTCCGGGGAGAGGGGATCGTGGAGGAGTTCCTGGCGCTCCTGGAAGGCTACGTGGACCGCCGCTACGGGACGGGATGAAGCGAGAAGCCGCCCGGCGGGAGGTCCCTTCCGGGCGGCTTAGCATCGCTACCTCGCCTGGCGGGCCGCCCGACGTGGCGGCGGTGCGTGGGGCGGGCTCAGCTGTTGCGGCTCCTGCGGCGCCGCCGACGGCGACGCCGGCGCTCGGCGGCCTTCGCCTTCCGCCGACGGGCCTCGCTGGGCTTCTCGTAGAAGCGGTTCTTCTTGATGTCGCGGAAGATCCCCGCGCGCTGCACCTTGCGGCGAAACTTCTTCAGCGCCCGGTCCAGGTCCTCGCCCTCACGCAGTCGATACTCCAAGCGAATCCCCCCCTTCGGAGGCTGAGGTTCTCGAGGCGCGGACGGCCCCGGCCGTCCGCCTCGCACTTTGTAGCACACTAACGTACGGCCGCTGTTCCGGTCTCCGCGGCGCTCCGATGCGCCGAATGACCACTGGTCGCGGCCGGCCGGACCCGCTCAGCCCTCGTCGCCGAAGAACCGGCGACCGAGTTTGTCCTTGAGCTGTGCCGCCAGGCTGCGCCCGCTTCCCGCTCCATCCGGGGATCCGGTGGACGTCTCGGCCGATTCGGCCTGCGCGGTCCGGGCGGCGGTGTTGCCGCCCCCGTTCGGGTCCGCCGGAGCGCTCACTTCCTCGCGCGTCTCCTGGTCTTCACGGACCACGCGGCGGGCCCTCGGTCCCTTGTCGGCCGCCTCCACTTCGAACTCGACCCGCTCCCCCTGTCGAAGCGTCTTGAAGCCGTCTCCCTCGATGTCGGAGTGGTGGACGAAGACGTCCTCGCCGCTGTCCCGCTCGACGAAGCCGTACCCCTTCTCGTTCGAAAACCACTTCACGCTGCCGGTTTCCCGAGCCATGCTGGCCTGTCCTCCGCTGTACCGCGAACCTCGCTCCGGCCCGGACCGTCTGTCTGGGGGTCCCATCGATGCGCCGCCGGCCGGAGGCCGTCACGAAACGGCCCGTCGGCGGAGTCCGGCGTCGGCGCCGAAACCCGGCCCACGGGCCGCGCGCAAGGTAGCCGCGCGTGATCGCTACAACAAGGTCGCGCGGTGGGGCCCCGATGCGTGGGGCCGGCCCGGAGGCCCGCTCGAAGCTTGCCTGCCGGCCGTTTCGGCGAGTATGTTCGGGATCGCCACAGCCCTGGATGCGAGTCGCGGCGTGCGCCACCCCCGGTCTGCGCGTCGCTCTCCGACCTGACCCGGCCGCCCGCCGGATCCGCTCGGAGCGAACGGTCCGGTTCGGCGCGAGGAGGAGAGCGAGGCATGGCTGAACTGCTTTCGATTGGTCCCGAGGGTTCTTTCGAGGTTCGGGGTCACGCCTACCAGATTCCACGGGAGTTCTCACCTCGGGAAGTGTACAGCTATCACAGGTTGCTCGAGCCCATCCCCGACATTCCGGGGGGGACGAGCCTGAGCAAGGAACAGCGGGCACTGCAGCGGGCGTTCCTGCTGCGGCGGGCCGCCGCCTGCATCATTCCCGGTCTTCAGGCCAACGTGCTTTCCGACCTGCCCCTCAAGCGCCTCCAGCTCCTGCATCGCTGGATCTGGGAGCACCGGCCCGATCTGGCCGTGGATGCCTCGACCGTGGCCAGCGCCTGAGGTCCGGATCACCGACGACACCCACGCACGGACGGCGTCCTCCGCCCCACGGGCGGTCCACCAGGCCCCGGCACGGGCGGGGGACGCGACGCCCCGGGCCTTCGCACCGGCCGACTCCATGACGGCTTCGAGACTGTTCCGACGCGCCAAGATCGTGTGCACGGTGGGCCCGGCCTGCTCCGAGCCATCCACCTTCCGGGCCCTGATCGAGGCCGGCGCGGACGCGATCCGGATCAACTTCTCGCACGCCGAGCATGCCGAGGCGCGCGCGATCATCGAGGCTACCCGACGGATCGGCCGCGAGACGGGTCGCCCGGTCGCCATCATCGCCGACCTGCAGGGACCCAAGATCCGGGTCGGCGACCTGCCGTCTCCCCTCCGGATCTCCGAGGGGGACCGCTGCTACTTCGTGCCCGAGGAGAAGGGAGCCGGGGCCCTGCCCGAGGGAGCCTCGCGCGATCGCCTGATTCCCACGACCTACGCCGGGCTGGCCGAGGACGTCGCGGCGGGAGACCGGATCCTGCTCGACGACGGCAAGATCGAGGTCCAGGTCCTCGAGGTGAACGGCGACTGCGTGGAAGTGGAGGCCGTGACTCCCGGAGAGCTCGGGTCCCACAAGGGGATCAACCTCCCCGGGGTGCGCGTGGGAGCGCCCAGCCTGACGGACAAGGACCGTGATGACCTCGCTTTCGCCATCGACCAGGACGTCGACTACGTGGCGCTCAGCTTCGTGCGACGTCCCGAGGACGTCGTGGATCTCCGGGACCGCATCGGTGGCCATGGTCTGATCATCAGCAAGATCGAGAAGGACCAGGCGCTCCAGGACCTGGACGAGATCATCCGCCAGAGCGACGGGGTCATGGTGGCGCGGGGCGACCTCGGGGTCGAGCTGCCGTACGAGGAGGTTCCGCTCGTCCAGAAGCGCATCATCACACAGGGCCAGGAGCTGGCCCGGCCCAGCATCACGGCCACGCAGATGCTGGAGTCCATGACGACGAGCTCCCGCCCCACCCGGGCCGAGGTGTCGGACGTGGCCACGGCCCTGCTGGACGGGACCGATGCCGTCATGTTGTCCGCCGAGACCGCCGTGGGTCACCACCCGATCGAGGCGGTGCGCGTCATGGAGCGGATCATCCGGAGGATCGAGCGCGAGGGCCCGCCCTTTCCGTCCCGCATCCGGGAGCAGCCAGCCACCGAGCGAGCGGCCGTCCAGCAGACCACGTCGGGGGCGGTCGCGGCCGCGGCCATGCAGGCGGTGCAGCGCCTCGGGGCCCCCTTCCTGGTCACCTTCACGCGCAGCGGCTTCACCGCGCGGGTCGTGTCGGCCCAGCGCCCCCCGGTCCCGATCCTGGCCGTCACCGACCAGTCATCGACCTACCGGCAGCTCGCCGTGGCCTGGGGCGTCCACCCGGTGCTGTTCGAGGGCGAGGTCAACTACCGGACCATGCTCTCCCGGGCGCGGAGCGCGGCACTCGACGGCGGCTTCGGCCGGCCAGGGGACCGGTTCATCGTCACGGCCGGCGTGCCCTTCCATGTCACCGGAACCACCAACATGATGCGGATCGAGGAGCTCTGAACCGGCCCGGCGGGGCTTCGTGAAGGTCCGTTTCCTGGGCACGGGCACCTCGTTCGGGATCCCGGTGGTGGGGTGCGATTGCGAGGTGTGCACCTCGTCGGATTCACGCAACCGTCGCACCCGACACGGCCTCCTGATCGAGGAGGAGGGACGACGTCTCCTGGTGGACACGCCGCCCGAGCTGCGGTTGCAACTCGTCGCGGCCGGAGTGCGGCACCTGGACGCCGTCTACCTGACGCACCCGCACGCCGACCACATCCACGGCATCGACGACCTGCGCATCTTCACGCTCCGCTCCGAGCGGCCCCTGCCCGTGTACGTGGCCGAGGAGCATGCCGCGGAGATCCGTCGCCGCTTCCCCTACATCTGGGAGGAGGACCTCGACCGCCCGCCGGTCAGCAGCGTGCCCGACCTGGAGATGGTGTCGTTTCGGGACCGCGAGCCGGCGCGGCCGGCGGGCTTCTCCCTGACGCCGGTGGGGTTCCCGCACGGACCCTTTCGCAGCTATGGGTTCAGGCTGGGCGATCTGGCGGTGATCGTGGACGCCAAGGAGCTGCCGGAGGACGCCGCCGACCTGCTCGGCGGTGTGCGGGTCCTGGTCGTGAACGCGCTCTGGTTCGGGAATCCTCATCCCAGCCACTTCAACGTGGAGGAAGCCCTGGAGGTGATCGAGCGGCTCGCCCCGGAGCGCGCCTATCTGACCCACCTCACGCACCGCCTGGAGCATGCGCGGCTCTCCGCCCGGTTGCCGGATGGCGTGGAGCCGGCCCACGACGGCCTCGAGGTCGAGCTGTGAACGGGGGGCGCGCCCGGGAGGCCCGGGTGGAGGAGGTCGCCCGGCTGGTGTCCGGCATGGCCCACGGGCTCCGGAACTCGCTGCAGGCGGTCGCCATCAACCTCGAGGTGGTCCGCGCGCGCCTCCGGCGGGACGCTCCCGAGCTCGCTGACGAGCTCGATCGCTTCGCCGCCGCCGCGGACGACAACGTCCGGAGGCTCGGCCGACGCGTGGACCTGCTGATCGCGGCTGCCCACCGTGGGCCGGAGGAGGAGTCCGCCGTCGACCTGGCCGGTCTGGCGCGGGAGGTGGCGGAGGCCCTGGAGCTCGACCGGAGGCCGCCCAGGGTGGAAGTGGACGCGCCCGACGACGAGCGCGGCGTGCGGCTCCGACGGGGCGCGGCCGTCGTGCTGCTCGGGCGGGCGCTGGAGTCGGCGCGGGCGGCCGCACGGGGAGAGGAGAGCGTGCGGGCCGAGGTCCGTTACGCCGGCGACGAGGCCAGCCTCGAGGTGCCGGTGGCAGTGACCGGTCCGGAGGCGTGGGAGGGCGTCGCGGACGATGCGGGCGCCCGGGCCGGCGTGGCGGGCGATGAGTCCGATGCTTCCTTGATCCTGCGATTTTCCCGCGCCTGAGGGGACCCGGCGTCGGGCTTCCCGGTAGTACGATGCCGTCGCGGAATCCGGAGCGTGCGCCTCGGCCGTCCGGCATCCGATCGAGGGCACCCGGAAGTCGACCCCGGAGAGCGATCTCGTGCGCATAGACCACATTCGCAACTTCTCCATCATCGCCCACATCGACCACGGCAAGTCGACGCTGGCCGACCGCCTGCTGGAAGCGACCGGGGCCGTGGACCGGCGAAAGATGAAGGAGCAGGTCCTCGACTCGATGGAGCTCGAGAGGGAGCGCGGGATCACGATCAAGCTGAACGCCATCCGCCTTCCGTACCGGGCCGCCGACGGTCGCAGCTACCAGCTCAACCTCATCGACACGCCGGGTCACGTGGACTTCACCTACGAGGTCAGTCGCAGCCTGGCGGCGTGCGAGGGAGCCCTCCTGGTCGTCGACGCGAGCCAGGGGATCGAGGCCCAGACCCTCTCGAACCTGTTCCTGGCGCTGGATGCGGGCCTCGAGATCCTTCCCATCCTCAACAAGATCGACCTCCCGCAGGCGGAGCCCGACAGGCACCGACTCGAGATGGCGGAGCTGCTCGGGATCGAGCCCGACGAGATCTTGCTCGCTTCGGCGAAGGAGGGTACGGGGGTGGACCGGATTCTGGAGGAGATCGTCGCGCGCGTGCCGCCCCCGGAGGGAGATCCGGACGCCCCGCTGCGGGCGCTCATCTTCGACTCCCTCTACGACAAGTACCGCGGGGCCATCCCTTTCGTACGCGTGGTCGACGGGACGCTCGGGCCGGGGATGCGCGTCACCTTCGGGGCCAACGACGCGGAGTACGAGGTCGACGGCGTGGGCTTCCTGCGGCTCGGCTACCAGCAGACCGAGTCGCTCTCCGCCGGGGAAGTGGGGTGGCTCTCGGCGCAGATCAAGCGGGTGGCCGACACCAAGGTGGGAGACACGCTGCTGGACGCTGGTCGGCGCGCCTCCGAGCTCCTTCCCGGCTACCAGGAGGCCAAGCCGATGGTGTTCGCGGGCCTGTATCCCACGGACACCGACCAGTTCGAGGACCTGCGGGACGCGCTCGAGAAGCTTCGCCTCAACGACGCCAGCCTCCACTACGAGCCGGAGACGTCGGAAGCGCTGGGCTTCGGCTTCCGCAGCGGCTTCCTGGGCCTGCTGCACATGGAGATCGTCCAGGAGCGGCTGGAGCGGGAGTTCGACCTCGACCTCATCACGACCGTGCCCAACGTGGAGTACCACGTCCGCCTCACAAACGGCGAGGAGGTCGCCGTCGAGAACCCCGCTCGCATGCCCGTCCAGAACCGGATCGAGCACATCGAGGAGCCGTGGGTCCGGGTGCGGATCCTCAGCCCGGACGACTACATCGGCGGGATCCAGGGCCTGTGCCACGACCGGCGCGGCGAGTACGTGACGCTGGAGTACCTCGACTCCTCGCGGGTGGAGATCGTGTACGAGATCCCGCTGGCCGAGATCGTCCTGGACTTCTACGATCGGCTCAAGTCGGTGTCGCGGGGCTACGCCACGCTGGACTACGAGCGCGCCGCCTACCGGGAGTCGGACCTGGTCAAGCTGGACATCCTGGTGAACGGCGACCCGGTCGACGCCCTGAGCATGGTGGTCCACAGGGACCGCGCCTACGACACGGGACGGAGGGTGGCCGAGCGGCTCAAGGAGCTCATCCCCCGGCAGCTGTTCGAGGTGGCCATTCAGGCCGCCATCGGCAAGGACGTGATCTCACGCCAGACCGTGCGGCCGCTGCGCAAGAACGTCACGGCCAAGTGTTACGGGGGCGACATCACGAGAAAGCGCAAGCTCCTCGAGAAGCAGAAGGCGGGGAAGCGGCGCATGAAGCAGGTGGGGACCGTCGAGATCCCCCAGGAGGCGTTCCTGGCCGTGCTCGAGGTGGGCGACTGAGACGGGTCGTCCGGGCGCCGAACCACCTGGGCGAGCTCGTGCTGGCGCTGCCCGCCCTGCGGCGAGCGGCGGAGCTGGCGGGCTCGGGGGGCCTGGTCGTGCAGGTGGTCGAGGGGCTGGCGCCCGTGGTGGCCATGGCGGGCATCGACGGGGAGCTGCTCCCCGTCCGCGACCGACACGGGGTCGTGCGGGCGGCGCGGGAGCTCCGGGCGCGCGCCCCCGACCGGGGTGTCCTGCTGACGCCGTCCTTCTCGGCCGCGCTCATCTGCCGGCTGGCCGGCGTGGCCGAGCGCCGCGGGACGGCCACGGACGGCCGCGGCTGGCTGCTCACCGACCGGGTGCAGCGCGGACCGCTGCTCGCCGGCCACCGCGTGAAGGAGTATCTGACCCTGGTTGACCCGGGCTGGACGGCGCCGGCGCCGGCGCCGCGGCTCCGGCCGACGGAAGCGGCGCGTCACGCGTGGGCGTCCATCGCGCGGGGGCTGCCGTCGTCGGACGGGGCTCCAACGCTGGGCCTCGTCCCGGGGAGCGCCGCCCCGTCGCGACGTTGGCCCGCCGAGCGCTTCGCCGAGCTGGCGGCGCGACGGGCAGGCGCCGGGGAGCGGGTGCTCGTGTTCGGCGGTCGTGACGACGCGGCCGCGGCCCGGACGGTGGCGGCGGCCACCGGAGGCGCCCACGACCTGTCGGGACGGACCAGCCTCGAGGCGCTGGCGGGCGGGCTGGCGGCCTGCGACGCCGTGGTGGCCAACGACACGGGTCCCATGCACCTGGCCGCCGCCCTGGGCACGCCGCTGGTCGCGCTGTTCGGCGCGGGCGACCCGCGGCAGACCGGTCCCCTGTCGCCGCGGTCGACCGTGGTGGTGCGCGGGACGCTGCCCTGCGTGCCCTGCCTCCGGAACCGCTGCCCGCGGCGTGGAGCGGGCTACGAGCTTCCCGAGGCACGGCTCGAGTGCCTTCGGATCCTGGGCGTCGACGAGGTGGAGGAGGCCCTGATGACGGTACGCAGGGAGGATGTTCGATTCCCGGAGGAGGCTGTGGACGATGGCGGATGACCGCTACATCGTGGGCGTGGACCTGGGTGGCACGTCCATCAACGTGGGCGTGGTGCCCTTCGATGGCGGCCCGATCCTGGGCATGCGCTCCATGCCCACGGAGCCGGGGCGCGGCGCCAAGTCGGTCGTCGACCGCATGATCGGGATGATGCGCGATGCGATGCGCGATGCGAGGCGGGAGGCCTCGATCCCGGAATCCGGATTCGTGGGAATAGGGATCGGCTCGCCCGGACCGCTGGACCGAGCCTCGGGGACCGTCATCGAGACGCCGAACCTGGGGTGGCGCAACTTCCCCCTCCGTGACCTCATCGCCAACGAGATAGGACTGGACGCCGTCCTGGACAACGACGCCAACGCCGCCGCGCTGGGGGAGTACTGGCTCGGCGCGGGGAAGGACGTCGACTCGCTCCTGGCTCTCACCCTGGGCACCGGGATCGGCGGCGGCATCGTGCTCGGAGGTCGGGTCTACCACGGAGCCTCGGACGTGGCGGGCGAGGTCGGCCACATGACCATCGACCCCACGGGTCGGCGCTGCAACTGCGGCAACTACGGCTGCCTGGAGGCGTACGCGTCGGGACCCGCGATCGCGGCCCGGGCCGTGGAGGGGCTGCGCAGCGGCGTGGCCAGCGCGCTCCCCGAGCTGGCCGACGGCGACCTGTCGGACGTAACCGCAGAAACGGTCTACCAGGCCATCGTGGCCGGGGACCTGTACGCCAAGGAGGTCATGCGCGAGACGGCCGCCTTCCTCGGGACGGGCGTCGCCAACCTCATCAACATCCTCAACCCGGCCATGGTAGTGATCTCGGGGGGCGTGACGCGGGCCGGCGACCACCTGTTCGAGCCGCTCCGGGGCGAGGTACGCCGCCGGGCCTTCCGCCAGGCCGCGGACGCCTGCCGGATCGTAGCCAGCGAGCTGGGGGACATGGCGGGCGTGATCGGGGCCGCCGCCACCTACCGCGTGGAGCGGTTCGGTGAGCTGGACTGACCCGCGGGGTCGGCGGGCGCTCGTCGCGTCGGACGAGACGCGCCCCCGGTGGACCGTTCGCCGCGGTTCGGGCACGGGCCCGTGAACCGGCTGGGCGTGGTCGGCACGCTGGTGTGGGACACGATCCACGCCCGCGACGCCGGCCGGAGCGAGCCGCACGAGGAGTGGGGCGGCATCGCCTACGCGCTGTCCACGTTCGAGGCGCTGCGTCCATCCGGCTGGAGCCTCTTCCCGATCCTCAAGGTCGGCCTGGACCTGGCGCCTGCCGCCCGCCGATGGCTGTCGGGGCTGAGTACGGCGCCCGCGCTGGACGGCGTACGCACCGTGCCACAGCCCAACAACCGGGTGGAGCTGCGCTACAGGGACGGTAGCCGACGCACCGAGAGGCTCCGTGGAGGCGTGCCGGGCTGGAGCTGGTCCGAGCTCGAGCCCCTCGCCCGCTCGTGTGACGCCCTGTACGTTAACTTCATCGCGGGCTGGGAGCTCGACCTGCGGTGCGCGCGCCGGCTCCGGGAGACGTTCGAAGGACCGCTGTACGGCGACATCCATTCCCTGACGCTCGGGGTCGGACCGGACGGGACCCGCAGCCCGCGCGTGCCCGAGCGCTGGCGCGATTGGCTCCGGTGCTTCGACTACGTGCAGGCCAACGAGGACGAGCTGAAGCTCCTCGCGGCCGACTGGGGCGGAGACCCGTGGCGGCTGGCGGCCGAGGTGGTGGGGGAGGGCGTCCGCGCCCTGTTCGTGACGCTCGGGGAGCGCGGCGCCGCCTGGGTGTCGGCGGAGGAGGTCCGGCGCGGGCCTCCCGGAAGCCTCCGGACCCGCGGAGCCGTGCGCAGCGGCAGGGTCCCGGTCGACAGGGCCCTGGAGCCCGATCCGACGGGATGTGGAGACGTGTGGGGGATGACGTGCTTCTGCGCCCTCCTCGAGGGGGCATCGATCGAGGACGCGGCCGACCGCGCGAACCGCGTCGCCAGCCGCAACGCCGAGCTGCGTGGAGCGACGCGTCTCGCCGAGCGGCTGCGCGAGCCGCGCGGCATCCTGCACGGCCGCGAACCATGAGACGGCGATGAGCCGGGTGATCGAGGTCCCGTCCGTGCTGGACGAGCGAGGCTTCGAGCGTCTGGTGTCGGATCTCGCCGAGCAGACGTCGGGGGAGCGGGAGCCGGAGCGCATCCTGTTCGACGCCCGCCGCGTGCGCTGGACGTCGCCCTATGGCCTCGTCGGCTTGCTGGCCGTGGGCGACGTGGCTCGTGGCCGCACCGGGCTGGCTCCCTCCCTGTCCGAGCCGGAGGCCTCCGAGGTCCGGAGTTACTGGGAGCGCATGGACTTCTGGCAGAACGCCGCCGCCGTGTTCGACCTGCCGTCCCTGTCCACTCGCTCGCACGGCGAATCGGACGCGCTCCTCGAGCTCACGCCCATCCGCTCCCACCAGGACGTCCACCGCGTCGTGGAGCGGGTCAGGGAGCGCGCGGCGACGATCCTCGAGCGCCGGCTCCACTATCCCAAGCCGGCCGTGATTCAGTTCAGCGTGATGCTGTCCGAAGTGTGCCAGAACATTCTGGAGCACGCCGAGGGGGACGGCTGGGTGTGCGCCCAGACGTACTTCTGGAAGGAGAGGCTGGGTCGTGACGTTCTCGTGCTGGCCGTCATGGACGTGGGCCAGGGCTTCGAGGGCTCCCTGGCGGCCGAGCATGCGCGTCGGTTCGGGGATCGGTGGTCGTCGGCCACGGCCCTGGAAGCCGCGTTCCTGAACGGTGAGTCGCGCTTCCGCGACCCGGGCCGCGGCCAGGGACTGCAGGCGATCCGCCGCCAGGTGACCCGCTGGGACGGCGAGATCCGGATCCGGAGCGGGGACGCCATGATCGCCCGCGTGCCCGAGTGGGACGACATCGAACCGCTCTCGACGGGTCTGGTGCCCTTCCCGGGTGCGCAGATCCTCATCGTGATGCCGGCGCGCATCGAAACACCGGTCCCGGCATGAGGGACGGCGTCTCCGACGGGGCCGAGCTCCCGAGGATTTCCGAGGCCTGTCTGTACAGCCACCTCATCACCCGACCCACGGGCCGGGCCGTCCGGATGGGCATCGAGCAGGGGCTGGTCGGCCGGCCCGGCCCCGTACTCACGCTGGTGGATTTCCGCAACGTCGCCATCATCGACTTCAGCTGTGCGGACGAGATCGTCGCCAAGCTCGCCCACGCCGCGCTGTCGTGTACCGGCCCGCCGCTCCGCTTCTACCTGTTTACCGGCCTGGAAGAGCACCACCTCGACCCCGTCGAGTCCGCGCTCCGTCGCCGGTCCCTCGCCATAACGGGCGAGCGCGCCGACGGCACGCCCTGCCTGCTCGGGGAGGCCGACCGTCGGCTGCGCCGCCCCTGGGCCCTGGTGGGCCGTCTCGGGCGGGCGACGCCCGGCTCGCTGGTGCCCTCCTGCGCGGCCACGACCGACGATGCGAGGCGTCTGCTCGAGGAGCTGCACGCCCGTCGTCTCCTGCTCCGTCTCGCCAGCGAGTTCCTGTCGCTGAGGGCGGCGGCGAGCGCCACGGCGGGCGGCGGACAGCGGTGAGCCGGCGCGCCACCCGCGAGATCTTCCTCACCGTCTGCCTCCTGCTGCTGCTCGTGGCGGGCGGCGCCGTCACCGCCGTGTGGCTCGGCGTGCGCGGCTCCGTTCGGAGTCTATCGGGAACCGTGACAGTATCCGGACTGTCCGACTCGGTCCTCGTGCGGGTCGACAGCTTCGGGATTCCCCACGTGGCCGCGAGAACGGACGGCGACGCGCTGTGGGCGGAGGGGTGGATGCACGCGTCGCAACGGCTCTGGCAGATGGAGCTGCTGCGCCGGACGGCCCGCGGCCGGCTGGCGGAGCTGTTCGGACCGGTCGCGTTCCCCACCGATCGTCTGATGAGGACCCTGGGGGTGTGGGACGACGCCGGCCGGGCGCTGTCCGAGCTCGATCCCGCGACGCGCCGCGACCTCGACGCCTACGTGGCGGGGGTCAACGCCCGCATCCAGAGCTGGGAGGGTTCCCTGCCCCCGGAGTTCGTCCTCCTCCGGATTTCGGCCGAGCCATGGACGGCGCGGGCTTCCGTGGCCGTGGGGAAGCTCATGGCGCTGGATCTGTCGGGCTGGCAGGCGGAACTGGCCCGGTGGCGGGCGATCCGGTCGCTACCGGCGGACCGGGCCGCGCGGCTCGAGCCCTACTGGCCCGCGTGGGCCCCGACGACGCTGCGAGCGCGTCCGGGGCAGGGCGGGATGGACACGGCGGCGGCCCGCGCCCGACGGCTTCCCTCCGAGGCTCGGGGCCCGGCGGCCGCGGCGGGACACCATGCCGGCGGAGCCGCGCCGGACCTCGAAGCGCTCGACCCTCTGGGACTGGCTCGCGGCGCCGCGCTCACGGCCTCCAACGCGTGGGTCCTGGGCGCCGCCCGTACGGCCTCCGGTCGTCCAATGCTGGCCAACGACACCCATCTGTCCCTGCGCGCGCCGTCGACCTGGTACCTGGTGGGGCTGCACGCCGAGCGCGGACGCCTGGACGTCGCCGGCCTGTCTCTCCCGGGTGTCCCCGGCGTCGTGATCGGCTTCGACCGCTCCGTGGCCTGGGGGTTCACCAACGGCCAGGTGGACGACATGGATTTCGCGCTGGAGACGGTCGATCCGGACAGTTCCGCCTACCGGACCGCGGAGGGATGGCGTGACTTCGCGGTCCGGCCGGAGACGGTGTGGGTCCGGGGCCGCACGGCGCCCGTGATCCTCAGGGTTCGGAGCACGGTGCGCGGTCCCGTGCTCAGCGATGCCCTCCCCGGAGTGGGCCAGACCCTGTCGGCCGTGTGGACGGCGGCGCACACGACCGGAGGCCTCGCGGGGATCCTGGCCATGGACCGCGCCGGGGGGGCGGCCGCGTTCGACAGCGCCGTGCGGCGCTATGACGGCCCCGCCCAGAACGTCCTGTGGATGTCGGCCGACGGCCGGGTGGGCTATCGGCTGGGCGGCGCGGTCCCCCGGCGCCCGAGTTGGAGCGGGAGCCTCCCCGTCTCCTCTGAGGAGATGGGCGACACGTGGGCGGGGCTCGTGTCTCCCGACTCGCTTCCGGCGGCCTCCTTCGGGCCGCCCGGCGGGGATGACTCGCTTCCCGGCGGCTACCTGGTGAGCGCCAACAACCTCCAGGAGCCGGGGGCGTTCGGGCGGTTGGGCTGGGACTACGATCCGTACCGGGCCCGCCTGATCACGGAGCGACTGGCCGCGGCCGATGGCTGGGACGTGACGGACATGGAGGATCTCCAGCGCGACACCCACAGCCTGCTGGCCGACTTCCTCCTCGGACAGGCGGTGGGGGCGGCACGCGCCGTCGGAGCGGATACGGCGGCGACGCTCCTGACTCGTTGGGATCGTCGAGCCGAACCTGACTCCCGGGCCGCGGGCCTGTTCTACGCGTGGCTGTACCGCACGCGGGCCCTGGTGGCGGGGGACGAGTATGCCGGCGTCGGGGGGCGCGGCTACTTCCCGATGACGGCCTTCCTCCGGGTGGCCCTCTCGGATCCGACCAGCCCCTGGGTGGACGACGCGCGCACGGACACGGTCGAGACGCTCGTCGGCCTCGAACGTCGCGCCATGAGGGACGCCGTGACCGCGACGGGACTGCGGCCCTGGCGCGAGCTCAACTTCGAGCGGTCGGCCCATCCACTGGGCCGCATCGACTGGCTCGACCGGCTGTTCCGGTTCGACGTGGGACCCTTCTCGGCTCCCGGCGGCCCCCACACCATCCGGGTCTCCGCCCCCGGGGGATGGTCGGGGCTCGACAGCGCTTCCTGGCGTCCTCCCCACACCGGGGGCTTCGGTCCCTCCGAGCGCTTCGTGGCGACGCTGGACAGCGCCGGCCTGGAGGGCTGGTTCCTGCTCCCCACGGGAGAGGGGGGGAACCCGTTGGGTCCGCGCTACCGAGACATGGCGAAGCGCTGGTACGGGTCCGGGCGCCTCGTTCCGATGCCACTCGATCGCAAGGCGCTGCGTGCGCTCACCGTGCATCGCCTGCGCCTCGTTCCGACCCCGGGTCCGGGTCGGGAGCGCGGGAATCGACCGGAGCGACGCGGAGGGTGACGGGCAGGGTGTCCGAAACCGCGCAGGGGGCGAAACTCCACCGCGTTGACGGGGTTTCATACGCCCGGTAGGTTGACGATCGGGTCCGTGAGACCCTCCGGACCACGGGGCGCGAGGCATCGAGGGAGCATGGCCAAGACGATAACGAGTGGCGCTGCCACCCCGCGCGAGCGGATCGAGGACGTGCTGGCGGGCATCCGCCCCGCCGTCCGTTCCGATGGCGGCGACATCGAGCTCGTGGCCTTCGACGAGGACCAGGGCCTCGTTCAGCTTCGCATGGTCGGCGCCTGCCACGCGTGCCCCATGTCGATGATGACGCTCCGGGCCGGCATCGAACAGCGTCTGCGCATGCAGGTGCCGGAGGTGCGTTCCGTCGAGGCCATCTGAGGCGACCATCCACGTCTTCCCGACCGCCGCGACCCTACCGTTTATGAGCTTCCCCGCAACACGGAGCCTCGTCCTCGTGCGCCCCTCCGCGCCATCGGGGGGCTCCGGTGGATGACCGACCCGATCGGGGCGACGCATCGGGTCGCCAGGGACGCTCCCTGCCCGTGATGGGACAGGGAAGCGGCGCCCGCAGCGGTGATCCGCACGGCGCGCCGCCGGGATCGCGGCCCGTGGATGCCGACCGTGCCGCGGCGTCCCGGCATCCCAGGGACGCGCCCGCGCTCCCCGGAGTCCGCCACGTCGTGGCGGTGAGCTCCGGCAAGGGGGGCGTCGGGAAGTCGACCGTGGCCACGAACCTCGCGGCCGCGTGGGCGGACATGGGACTCCGGGTCGGGCTGCTGGACGCGGACGTCTACGGTCCCGACATCCCGACCATGTTCGGTGTGCACGACCGTCCCCGTATGGCCGACGACCAGGTCATCCCGCTCGAGGCCCACGGCGTCAAGCTCATGAGCATCGGGTTCCTGGTCGAGGAAGAGACGCCGGCCATCTGGCGGGGACCGATCATCATGGGGATCGTCCGCCAGTTCCTGCAGCAGGTCCGGTGGGGTGACCTCGACTTCCTGGTGGTGGACCTTCCTCCCGGCACCGGCGATGCCCAGCTCTCCCTGGTCCAGCTCGTCGAGGTGCGCGGCGGCGTATTCGTGACCACCCCCCAGGACGTGGCCGTCGGCGGCGTCCTCAAGGGGATCCGGATGTTCGAGAAGCTCGAGATCCCGGTGCTGGGCCTGGTCGAGAACATGAGCGGGTTCGTGTGCCCGGACTGCGGCGCCCGACACGACGTGTTCGGGGCGGGCGGCGGCGAGAGGCTGGCGGCGAGCATCGACGTGCCCTTCCTGGGGGCCGTTCCGCTCGGGGTGGCCGTGCGCGAGGAGGGGGACCGGGGGCTGCCCACCGTGCTCGGTCGACCGGACGCGCCCGAGGCCGTGGCCCTGCGGGCCGTCGCGGTGGCGGTGCGGGAGAGGGCGGAGGCGCTGGAGGCGGAGGCAGAAGCAGAAGGCTCCTGACCGACCCGGGGCGCTCTCCCGGGACGGCTCCGTCGGGACCTCGGGTCGACCCGACGCGTGGACCCGTGGGCGTGGCCATTCGCCGGCTCGCCCGCCCGGCCGTGGCGGCCGCGCTCCTCCAGACCCTGTTCAACATCACCGACACCTTCTGGGTCGGGCGGGGCCTGGGTCCGGCCGCTCTGGCCGGCGTGTCCACCGGCGGCTTCGCCGTGTGGATGGTGCTCTCGCTGGCCGAGCTCACCGCGGCGGGGCTCACCGCCGTGGCCAGCCGGCGGCACGGCCAGGATCGTCCGCTCCGCGCGGCGGCCGCCGTCTACCAGGCCACCCTCATGGCGCTCGTCCTGTCGGTGGTCGTCGGACTGTGCGGACTGGCCGGTCTCCGCTCCCTGTTCAGCCTCATGGAGACGCCCCCGGCGGTCACCGTGCAGGGGGCGGGCTACCTGTCCACCTACCTGTCCGGCGTTCCCATCGTGTTCACGTACTTCGTAATGGACGCGGCCTTCCGCGCCGCCGGGGACACGCGCACGCCCTTCTATCTGCTGGGTGGCGCGGTGGCCCTCAACCTCCTCCTCGACCCGGTGCTCATCCTCGGGCTCGGACCGGCGCCTCGGCTCGGGATCGCGGGCGCCGCCGGAGCCACGCTGCTCACCCGGGCGGGCGCCTGCGCCGTCGGCTATGGTCTCCTCCTGCGCCGGGGCCTCGTCGTCCGCGAAGGACCCAACCCGCGCGCCTGGCTCCCCATGGCCAGGATCGGGCTCCCCACGGCGGCGGGCGGCGCGGTGTTCGCGTTCGTGTATATCCTGCTCACGAGGATCACCAGCCGGTTCGGCACGGCCGCCCTCGCCGCGCTCGGGGTCGGACACCGGATCGAGTCGCTGAGCTACATGGCCTGCGTGGGCTTCGGGTTTGCGGCCGCAACGGCGGTGGGACAGAATCTCGGCGCGGGCGCGGGCGAGCGGGCGCGGGCCTCGGGGGCTTCGGCCGCGCGGCACGCGATGGTGGCCACGGCCGCGGCGGGTGTGGCCTTCGTGCTCGTGCCGCGGATGCTGGTGGGCCTGTTTACGCACGATCCCGCCGTGCTCGACGCCGGGGCCAGCTATCTTCGGATCGTGGCGATCGCTCAGCTGTTCATGGCCCTCGACATCGTGCTGGAGAGTGCCATGGCCGGAGCCGGCTACACGCTGCTGCCCATGGCGGCCTCGCTCACCTTGACGGTGGCGCGGCTGCCCCTGGCCGTGTGGCTGGCGGGCCCCCTGGGACTGGCCGGCATCTGGTGGACGATCAGCCTGACCGCCGCCGCGCGTGGCGTCTCGGTGGCCTCGATCTGGCGGCTGGGACGCTGGCGCGAGCGTTCGGTGTGAAGGCGAGGTGCAGGGAGCGGTGGCAGGGGACCGGACCCGGCCCTCGAACGGAGGGAGTACAGGCATGATCGTGAGTCTGATCACGGACTTCGGGACCCGGGACGGCTACGTCGGCGAGCTCAAGGGTGTCCTTCTCGAGCGGGCGCCCGACGCGCTGCCCGTGGACGTCACCCACGACGTGCCGCCGGGGGACGTGCTCACGGGGAGCTGGGTCCTGGCCCGGATCTGGGCCAGGTTCCCGCCCGGAACCGTCCACCTGGTGGTGGTGGACCCCGGCGTGGGGAGCGACCGCCGCCCGGTGGCCGTCTTCGTCGGGGGCCGCTGGTTCGTGGGGCCCGACAACGGCCTCCTGACGCGCGTGCTGGAGGGAGCCGTGCCCCTCGTGGAGCCGGTCTCGGGTGATCGGTCGGCCCGGGTCGTCGAGGCGGCGCGGATCGGACTCCGGCCGCTGTCCGACACCTTCCACGGCCGCGACCTGTTCGCCCCCGCCGCGGCCCACCTGGCGGCGGCGGGCGCGCCCGAAGACCTGGGTCCGCCGCTCGACGTCGGCGAGCTCGTACGGCACCCCCTCGACCGACCACGGCGGACCGCGGACGGCGCGCGGGGGGTCATCGGGTACGTCGACAAGTTCGGCAACCTGATCACCGACGTCCCCTCCGACTGGCTTCCGGCCCACTACCGCGTGCGTGTCGGCAATTCCGAGGTGCGTCACCCCGGTACGAGCTTCGCCGACGTGGCGCCGGGGGAGGCGGTGCTGATCCGGGGGTCGGCGGGAACGCTCGAGGTGTGCGTGCGCGAGGGACGGGCGGACGTGGTGCTGGGTGTGGGACGGGGGGACCCGGTGCAGGTGGTCGAGGCGGACGCCGACGCCTAGGAGCCTGTCCGAGTAACAGGGCGAGCCGCGTTGCGAGCGCGGCGGGTCCAGCTCCAAGGCGGTCCGACGAAAGCGGTGCCGGAGGCACCGGCGAGGAGGACCAACGCAGGAGATGGGCCCGCCCCGCTGCAACCCGAAGGGCGCGGGGGGGTTGCGCGCTCATACTGCGTCATCACTCGTCGCCGATGGCTCACGACATCGCCTCCTCGTCCTTCCTTGTCTGAGCGCGCAAGACCCCCGCGCGCGGCCGCACCCTGTTACTCGGACAGGCTCCTAGGGACCGACCTCCACGTCGATGCTCCCGAACGCGGCGTTGATCTCGAGCTCCAGGTGGTGCGCCGCCGAGCCCCAGTTGCGGGTCTCGTAGCCGGAGTCCGTCTTGATGAAGCCGGCAGCGTTGAACGATGCGAGCACGGTGCTCTTGTCGATGCGGACGCCCAGGTCCGTGGGAAAACGCAGGGACAGCGACCCGAGGCCCATGTGGATGGAGGCCGTCGCATCCTGCGTCCAGTCTCCGCCGAAGTTCAGGGTCACGTCCCCCACGCCGCCCTCGACGCGCAGCCGGTCGAAGTGCGCGTTGCCCAGGTCGTCCGCCTTCAGCGAGGCGGCGCCGGCCTTGATGCGCAGCTCCCGCATACGGCCCGGGTTGGGCTGGTCGAAGCTGATCTTCGTCTCGCTGGCCCCCGTCTCCAGGGTGAAGTTCGTGAGGGGCAGGCCCCCGAGGTCGAGTCGACTCCGGGCGGCGCCGACCGCGACCCGGAGATCCGTCGGCACGTCGCGGCTCACCCCGATCTCGAGGCTACCGGAGTTCCGCGAATCCGGACCCACGTTCTCATCGTTCAGGTCCTTCCAGTCCAGGTGGATGCCGTCCTTGCCGCTCAGGGAGCGGAGGCCCAGGTGGACGGTGGCGCTCCCTTCGCCGCGCTCGAAGGTGCGCACCGGGCTGAAGCGGGCGGCGTCGTAGCGCATGTGCGCGTCGTACAGATCTCCGGTCCGGGCCGCTCGCACCGTGAGAATGCCGGCGCCGTACTCGACCCGCATCGTCACCGACTTGAGGCCATCGGCCTGACGGGCCGTGGACAGCTCGAGCCAGTCCTGCGCGGACGCGGCCCGGGGAAGCGTGCCCGCGGTCACCAGTCCGGCGAGCAGCACCAGGGCCGAGAGCGGCCTCGCGATCTCAGGCCCCCTCCTCACGAAGCCCCCTCGGTCGTCTCCGACGCCGCGGGCGAGGCTCGCCGGGCGTGCTCGGTCACGCGACCGCCCCGGGCCAGGATCACCGCGCCCAGACCGGACGTGATGGCCACCCATGTCCCGACCACCGCGACGAAGATCGTCAGGCCGCGCAGGAAGGACAGCCACCCACCGAACAGGTGCAGAGCCGCCGCCAGCGCGAACGGCAGGAGGAGGACGGCCAGGCCGCTGAGGATGTAGTAGTACGAGTTCGACCGGCGCAGCCGCTCGATCCATTCGTAGCGGTAGCGCTGGTGGGCCAGCACCTCGCCGGTGGCGTGCGCCACGGCCAGGTAGCCGGCCAGCATGGCCAGGCCGAAGGCCAGGAGGTAGAACGGGATCACCAGCCAGGTGATGACGCCGGCGACCAGGATCAGCAGCACCGGGAAGAACAGGAACTCGCCGGCCAGACCGACTCCGAAGGAACGCCCGAAGTTGGCGCGCGCCGTGTCGGCCACGATCTCGAGCTGGTCCTTGAGGAAATACACGGTCAGGGCCCCGACCACGCCCAGAAGCAGCAGCGCCACCAGAACCGCGAGCACGCCCCCCACGGCCTCGAACACGTTGTGGAAGATCGAGCCGAAGAAGCCGCGCGAGGACCGGTGGCGGACGTGCGGCACCACGGGCGCTTCCGGCGCCTCGTGAGCCGTGCCCGCCGAGGCGGCGGCCGCCTGACCGGAGAGGGACTTCACGGAGAGGAACTCGCCGTCCACCGTGCCGCCGTGGCGGGCCACGGTGCCACCCACCTGCACCACGTTTCCGTGCACCAGGGCCGTGGGCTCGACCGACAGCGTGCCGTTGAGGACGAGCACGTCGCCCTTGACCTCGCCGCCCAGGCGAAGGTCTCCGTCGAGCAGCGCCAGATTTCCATCGATCACCTGGCCGTGCGGGATCGCGTAGTCATCGTGGACGACGAGCGCGAGATCACCGGCCTCGCCCTGGACCTGACTGCCCAGCCGTCCGAGCGCCGTGCGCAGCTTGTCGAGCCGTGACGCCAGCGCGTCCACCGACAGTCGGCCCGGGGCGATGGACACGGTGCCGCCCTGTGGGCCCTTCACCGTCACGGTGCCGGCCGCCGCGGACGGCTGGCTCGCCGTACCCGTGGTTCCGGCCGCGGCTCCCGGCGAAGCGGCCGGAGCTTCCTTCGCGACGGGCGATCCGCCCGCGAACCGGGACAGTGCCTCCTTGAGGGCGTCGAGGGTCGAGGCGTCCGCACCGTCAGCCGGCGGATTCCAGGAGCGCAGCCGCTCCGCGAAGGCGGCGGGCCGGAGGTCCATCCCCCGCTGCAGCAGGTCGCGCCACGAGCTCTCCAGCGCGCTGCCCTTCTGGTAGCTGCCGACGTTCCGTCCATCGATCTGCACGCTTCCGTCGCGCAGGCCCACGCGATGGCTCGTTCCGTCGGCCTCCTCGATCTGGAGCTCGGCGCCGCGATAGGACACCGTGACCGACGTGGAGGCGGGAGCGGCCTGCGGAGCACCCGTCTCCTGGGCGAGCGCCGGAGCCGGGAGCAGAGCGAGGCAGGACAGGAGGACCGCGCCGGCGGTCAGGAACTCGCGCAGGCGTTCGGCGGGTCGGGGTCCCGCGAGGGCTCGGATGGTGGGCGTGCGTCGCATGTCCTCAGCTCCTTGTGGTCCGAGCGGCGCCCCAGGCCGGGGCCAGCATCTTCACCATCGCCCCGGCGGTCAGCAGGCTGGCGACGACGATTCCCGCCATGCCCGCGAGCGCACCGGTCACTCCGATCTTGCCGGCCGCACCGCGCACGAGATCGGGCAGGCCCGACTCCCACAGCAGGCGACCCCCGGCCACCACCGCGCCCCAGAACAGGGCCGTCAGCCGGTCCAGCGTGAACCCGAGCAGCCCTCCGAGCGTCAGCTCGGGCTGGCTCGCCAGCCACCAGGCCCCGAGGCCGACCGTCGCCGCGACCAGCGTCGTGGCCAGCGCGACCGCCATCCAGTGGGCGCGCAGGCCGGCCCAGGCCCGCCGGTACCACGGCACCGGGAGCCGCACCCGGGCCATCACCGACTCGGCGAAGCCCGGGGACGGATCGAGGAGGGGAAGAGACGAGAGCGCCACGTGCAGGGCGCGCAGAGCCTCCACCTCCCGACGGCAGTGCTGGCAGGCCTCCACGTGACGCCGGAGGGGCTCCGGGGGAGTCCCCGTCGCCTCGCCGGGCAGGAAGAGCTCGCACTCCTCCTCCCGCAGGTGCCTGCCGAGCCGTTCGTTCGTGTCCGATGTCATGGCGTTCCATTCACTCCTGTCTCGTTCACCCTTACGGAACGGCGCTCGGGCAGGTTTCAGCGGGCCCCGGGCCTCCGTTCCCATCCGCGCGGGGTCACTCCCGCAGATGTCCCAGCATGTCCTGCAACTCGGCGCGAGCTCTGTGGATGTAGGTCTTCACCGTTCCCAGTGGTATCTCCATGACCTCCGAGATCTCGTCGTAGCTGTATCCCTCGACGTGGCGCAGAAGGATGGCGGTGCGGTACTCGGGCCGCAGCCGCTCGATGGCCTCCTCGATGGAGGCGCCCAGCTCGCGGGCCTCGAGCAGCTCGTCCGGCCGCTCGAACTCCGACTCGAGGGTGACGGAGGTGGCCTCCTGCTGGTCACTGGTCACGGCGTCGGGCGCTCCGTGGATCGAGACCGTGTCCAGCTCCCGGCGGCGGATGTGGTCCACCGTGAGGTTGTGGCCGACCTTGAACAGCCACGAGGAGAATTTGTAGCCGGGGTCGTACTGGGCCAGTCTGTCGAACGCCCGGACGAACGTGTCCTGGGCCAGGTCCTCCGCCAGCTCGCGGTCCCGGACCATGCGGAAGATGAAGGAGAAGACCGGCCGCTGGTAGCGCGACACCAGCTCGTGCGCGGCACGCTCCTGTCCCTTGAGGCACAGGCGGACCAACTCCTGGTCGGTCCGGTCCGTGTCGATCACGGCTTGCGTACCGGGCGTGCGTGCTCAGCGGGTGTCGGCATGCTCAGATCACCCTACGGGTCCGGGCGGCCCGACGTTTCGGGGCCGATCGGCAACCCCTTCAGTGCTGGCAGCTCGGGCAGAAGCAGGTGCTCCTGCCGGCCTGGACGATCCGTACGATGGGCTCCGCGCAGCGCAGGCAGGGCGATCCCTCGCGGCCGTAGACCTTCAGGCGGTCCTGAAAGCGTCCCGAGCTCCCGTTGACCGCCCGATAGTCGCTGAACGTGGTGCCCGCGTGCTCCAGCGCGTCCAGCAGCGTGGCGCGGATGGCGTCGTGCAGGCGCTCCACCTCCTCGGCGGACAGCGACCCGGCCGCCCGGCGCGGGTCCAGCCGGGACGCGAACAGCGCCTCGGCCGCGTAGATGTTGCCGAGCCCGGCCACGCGACGCTGGTCCAGCAACACGTTCTTGACGGGCGCGCGACGGTCGGCGAGCGCCGCCGCGAGGACCGCCGCCGTGAAGCCCTCCTCGAGCGGCTCCGGGCCGAGCTTCGCCTCGATCGAGGCCCAATCGGCGCTCGACAGCAGCCGGAAGCCGCCCAACCGTCGCGTGTCATCGTAGAACAGCGTACGGCCGTCGTCGAGGTCGAACTCGGCCGCCAGGTGCGTGAACTCTTCGGGGTCGGGCAAGGACGTCCCCAGCGCGAAGCGGCCGGTCATGCGCAGCTGGACCTGCACCAGCTCGTCGCCGAGGAGCCGCAGGAGCAGGTACTTGGCCCGGCGGTCGAACGAGCCGATGCGTCGGCCCGATACCCGGTCCACGAAGGCCGCCGGGCCGGGCGGGGGGAGCACGATGTCGGGCTGGTGGACGCGGACCGTCTCGATGGCGCGACCCGACAGCTCCGCGGCCAGGTCCCGGCGGATGGTCTCGACCTCGGGGAGCTCGGGCACGCGCTCAGTCGCTCCACTCGGTCCGCCCGATGTCCCGCCGCCAGGTCTTGCCCTCGAACTCGATGCGCTCCGCCGCCTCCCGGCTGCGCTCCGCCGCCTCTCGCAGCGTCGCGCCGAGCCCGGTCACGGCCAGCACGCGCCCGCCGGCGGTGACCAGGCGGCCCTCGCGCGTGGCGGTGCCGGCGTGGTAGATCCTGAGGTCGTCGCTCTCCAGACCCCCGGGAAGGGTGATCGGGAGACCGGTGGAGTACGACACCGGATAGCCCCGGCTGGCGAGGACCGTCGTCAGCGCCGCGCCCTCGCGGGTCGCCGGGGCCCAGTCGCCGATCCCCTCGCCCCGGGCCACGGCCAGCATGGGCTCCACCAGGCTGGAGTGGGTGAGAGGGAGGACCACCTGCGCCTCGGGGTCGCCGAGTCGGCAGTTGAACTCGACCACCCGCGGTCCCTCCCGAGTGAGCATGAGTCCCGCGTACAGGAAGCCGCGGTACGGAGCTCCGGCTTCGCCAAGGGCGGCCAGCGCCGGGAGGGCGATGGTGCGCCGCACCGCCTCGACGAGCTCCGGGGTGCCATCGGCCACGGGCGCGTAGGCGCCCATCCCGCCGGTATTGGGCCCGCGTCCGCCCTCCTCGAGACGCTTGTGGTCCCGGGATGGCGCCAGGGGGACCGCGCGCTCACCGTCGCACAGGAAGAACACGGAGAGCTCCTCGCCCTCCATGAACTCCTCGATCACCACGGTCTCGCCGGCGTCGCCGAATCGCTCGTCGACCAGGATCTGGTCCAGGGCGGCGCGCGCCTCCTCCAGGGTGGCGCACACGAACGCGCCCTTGCCCCCCGCGAGTCCCGAGGCCTTGACGACGACCGGGGCTCCGTGCGCGTCGAGGTAGGCGCGGGCGGCATCGGCGTCCTCGAAGGTCCGGAACGAGGCGGTGGGGATGGAGGCGTTCCGCATGAGCCGCTTGGCGAACGCCTTGGAGGCCTCGATGCGCGCGGCGGCGGCCGTGGGTCCGAACAGAGTCAGGCCGGCCGCGGCGAAGCGGTCGGCGATGCCGGCCGCCAGAGGGGCCTCCGGCCCCACGATGGTGAGGTGCACGTCGCGGTCGCGGGCCAGCCTCTCGAGCCCATCCAGGTCGTTCGCACGCACGGGCACGTTCTCCGCCAGCCGCGCCGTGCCGGGGTTGCCGGGCGCCACCAGGATCTCGGCGTCGGGCGCGTCCCGGCGGAGCTTGTCGGCCAGCGCGTGCTCGCGGCCGCCGCCGCCCACTACCAGGAGCTTCATCGTCTCGGATCCTCGCCCGGCGTCGGATTCAGAGGGGCCGGGAAGCGAACGCGGGGCGCGCCGTCCCGGAGCGACGCGCCCGCGGCGATGATGGAGTTAGCCGGCGGCCCTCGCAACCGGGCGGGGAGCGCCTAGCCGCCGTCCGTCGGCGGCTCTCCTCGCCAGGCGTCCATGAACCGGGAGCGGACCTTGTCGACGGCCGCGTCGACCTGGTCCATGAAGTCGCGAGCCGACTCCCTGTAGCCCGTCATCGCCTCCGCGAGGTCCTCCCGATACGCGCGCTCGTCCGCCGCGTCCCGGTGCGGATAGTCGCCCGACAGGATGCGCTCGTAGGCTCCGGTGTCGATCCACTCCCGCAGCTCGGCGACCCGCACGACCGCGAACGGGTGGGTGGCCCCCAGGATGTTGAGCACCTTGTATACGGAGTCCATCAACCCGCCGTCGCTCCGATAGGCCTCCGACTGCTCCAGGAAGGCGTCAAGGTCGAGCGTGCGTCCTCGCGCTCCACCGGCCAGGTGCATGAGCCCCCGCATGGAGGCGTCCGGGTCCTGGACCGCCAGGAGGCCGGCGCGATCCGAGGAGAGCTCGCTCTTCCGGTACCACTCCAGCAGCGCGTAGAGGACGGGACGGGCCACCAGGCCGGCGATCGGATACCGGAACAGGGAGAGCCGAAGCAGGAGGACGAGGAGCGTCCGATACAGCACGTGGCCGCTGACGATGTGGCCGACCTCGTGGCCGATGATCGTCTCGATCTCGTCGGGCGCGAGCACCTCGAGGATCGAGGAGTTCAGCACGATGAAGGGCTCGTTCATCCCGAGAGCGCCCGCGTTCACCACGGGTGTCTGGGACACGTACAGCTCGGGCGGCCTGTCCACGTCGAGGGTGCGACACACGCGCAGGAGCTGCTCGTGCAGGTCGGCGTACTGGCGCTCCGAGACGCGCACGGCGTTGGCCTGGAAGGCCAGGCGGAGCTGCCGCTCTCCGAACAGGCCGAAAACCTTCCTCAGGGCCAGGTCGAACCCGGGGAGCTTGCGCAGCGCGTTGAGCGCGGCCCGGTCGGCCGGGTGCTCCCAGGCACGCGGACTGATGTCGGTCAGGATGCGTCGGTCCGGCTTCTGGAGCTCGTCCATGGTGTTCATCTCCGTATCGGGATCGGCTGGCCCTCGTCCAGACCTACGGGTCCCGCCGGACCGCGGTTTCGGGGCGGCTACGCCTGCAGGACGGAGAGCGCCTCCTCGAGGTCGGCGAGCAGGTCCTCGGAGTCCTCGACGCCGACCGACAGACGCACGAGGCCCGGCGTGACGCCGATCTGCCGGCGGCGCTCCTCCGGCACCGACGCGTGGGTCATGGCTGCCGGAACGCTGATCAGACTCTCCACTCCGCCCAGGCTCTCGGCCAGAGCGAACAGACGCGTGGCGCCCACCAGGGCGCGTGCGCGCTCGGCCGACCCGGTCTCCACGCTCAGCATGCCGCCGAAGTCGCGCATCTGGCGCTTCGCCAGCTCGTGCTGCGGGTGGCTGGCGAGGCCCGGATAGTGGACGGTCGAGATGGCCGGGTGTCCGACCAGGTACTCCGCCACCCGACGCCCGTTGGCGCAGTGCGCCTTCATGCGCACGTGCAGCGTCTTGGTCCCGCGGAGCACGAGCCAGCAATCCATCGGTCCCGGCACGCCGCCGGTGGACTTCTGCTGGTAGTAGAGCCCTTCGGCGATCTCCTCGGAGTCCGTCACCACGGCGCCCCCGATCACGTCGCTGTGTCCGTTCAGGTACTTGGTGGTCGAGTGGACGACGAGGTCGGCTCCCGACTCGAGCGGGCGTTGCAGGAAGGGGGTGGCGAACGTGTTGTCCACGGAGAGGAGGGCTCCCGCCTCGTGCGCGACGTCCGCGCACGCCGCCAGGTCGCACAGCGCCATCGTGGGGTTGGTGGGCGTCTCGACGTGGACGAGTCGCGTGCCGGGCGTGACCGCCGCGCGCACCGCGTCCAGGTCGGAGCTGTCCACGAAGGTGAACTCGACCCCGAACCGCGACCACACCGTCCTGAACATGCGCTCGGTCCCGCCGTACACGTTGGCTCCGCACACCACGTGATCCCCGGCGCTCAGCGTCGTCTTGACGACGGCCTCGATGGCCGCCAGCCCGGAGGCGAAGGCGGCACCGAAGGACCCTCCCTCCAGGGACGCGAGGTTCGCCTCCAGAGCCGAGCGCGTGGGATTGGTGACCCTCGCGTATTCGTACCCGCCGCGGGGCTTGCCCACGGCTTCCTGGACGTAGGTGGAGGTCTGGTAGATGGGCGTCATGATCGCGCCCGAGCCGGGCGCCGGCTCCTGTCCGGCGTGAACGGCGCGCGTTCCGAACCCATCGCTGGATCGTGTGGTCATGCGTCCCCCGTGCCGTGAGGATGATGATCGGATGCGGCGACGGTGCTCGACCGGCGGTCGGCCGGAGAGCCGCGCTGCGGGCGCCGCGGCCCGCGCGGGCGCCCGACCAAGCTAGCAGGGAGTCGCGGTGGGCCGCGAGCCGTCACGCCTGATGGCCCCGGCTGGCGTGCCGGGCCCCGGACCGCCACGGCCACGGGCCGGTGACCGTACGAATGAGCGGTCGTTGACGCACGGTCGGACGCTCGAACATGCCGAAGCGGGGCGGGGAGGGTGGGGCGGGGGGCCGGGGTGGGCGCGGTGGGAGGCGGACTCCGGCCGCACACAGGCTCTACGCCCAGCTCGCCTGGCCCACGCTCGGAGGCCTCCCCCTGCTTGGAGACCGCCACGCGCGGGCGCTCGAGCGGGAGCTGATCGCGCTCTGCGTCCAGCTGGACGTGGAGCCGGTCGAGGTACGCGTGTCGGCCGATCGCGTGCAGCTCCTCGTCCGCTTCGGACCGACACAGGCCCTGACCGATGTGGCGCGCCGCCTGAAGCGCGCCAGCCTCGTGGCCCTCCGGCGCTGGCGTTGCCCGGCGCGCTGGGGTCGCGGCTTCGCCGCCTCGACGGTGGGCCCGGCGCAGGTGCATCGCCTGGTGCGGCGTCTCCGGGCCGAGCAACCGCCGAGTCGTGACGATGGCGCATCGGACACGGCGGCCTCCGGCGGCCGCCCGCCGCCCGGGGGCGGAGGCGCGAGGACGCGACCGCGTCGCCGGTCTCCCGGGTCAGCCGCCGGAGGTTGACGGAGCCGCGAGAAATCCCCTACTGTCGTGGGCGCAGTCGGCCCGGCGACCCTCCCGTCGATCGGGCGCCTCCGGCCCCCACACACAGAATCCGATCCATGCACGAGCCTCTCATCGTCTCCGCCTCCGGCATACGCGGGGTGGTCGGAGACGGGCTCACGCCCGAGATCGCCGCGCGCTACGGCGCGGCCTACGGGACCTTCCTCGCCTCCGTCCGCGGCGATGCGGGAGGCCACGTGATCCTGGCCCGGGACAGCCGAACCTCGGGGCCGCTCCTGGTCGACGCGGTGGCGGCCGGGGTCCGCAGCGCGGGGTGGCCGGTGGTGGACGTGGGGCTCGCGCCCACGCCGACCGCTCTCCTGGCCGTCCAGGATGACGACCGCGCCGCGGGCGGAGTGATCGTGACCGCGTCCCACAATCCGGTGCAATGGAACGGCCTCAAGCTGGCCAGCTCCGCGGGCGAGTTCGTGTCGGTAGAGGGCGGTCGCCGCGTCCAGGCGCTGTTCTCCGAGGGGCCCGACTACGCGGCGTGGGACGGGCTCGGTGGGCGGGTGGAGCGCGAAGGCGCCGTGGAGCACCACGTGGAGCGCATCCTGGCGCTCTCCATCGTCGACCGGGAGGCCATTGCGGCGGCGGGCTTCGTCGTGGCTCTCGACAGCGTGCGGGGGGCGGGAGGACCGATCATGTCGCTCCTGCTCGACCGGCTCGGATGCCGGGTGGAGGGCCTCGACCTGGAGCCGGACGGCCGCTTCCGCAGACCCCCGGAGCCGGTTCCCGAGAACCTCGGAGATCTCTCCCGATGGGTTCGGGAGACGGGCGCGGACGTAGGCCTCGCCGTGGACCCCGACGTCGACCGCCTCGCCCTTGTGGATGGAGAGGGCATGCCGGTCGGCGAAGACTGGACCCTGGCTCTGGCGGTGGAATACGTGCTTTCGAAGACGCCGGGGCCCGTGGTCACGAACCTCTCATCCAGCCGGGTGATCTCGGACGCCGCGCGGCGGGCGGGCCAGCCCGTCCACCTGGCTCCGGTCGGCGAGGCCAACGTGGCGCGGCGGATGCGGGAGACCGGAGCCGTGGTCGGCGGCGAGGGCAACGGCGGGGTGATGCTCCCGGCTCTCCATCTCACGCGGGACGCGCCTCTCGCGGCGTGTCTGGTGCTGGGGCTCCTGGCCGCCGGAGGGGTGTCCCTGGAGGGGTGGCTGGCCGACCGCCCCCACTACGCGATCGCCAAGCGGCGGACGGCGCGGCCCGAAGGGAGCCCGGAGGCGCTGTACGGGGCCCTGCTCGCGGACGCGCCGACGGGTGCGAGCGAGGACCGGCAGGACGGGCTTCGCCTCGACTGGCCGGGGGAGGGCCGCTGGGTCCACGTTCGCCCCTCGGGCACCGAGCCCATCCTCAGGGTCATCGCGGAGGCGCCCACCGCCGGCGAGGCGGATGACCTGGCCGCCTGGGCCCTCGCGCGCGCGGCGACGGTCCGGGGGGATCCCTCGCCGGCGGCGGGGTAGCAGACATGGCCATCGATCGATCGCCCACGGGGTTCGATCGACCACGACCGCCCCGGGAGTTGATACTGGTATGTGTGGAATCGTAGGCTACATCGGGACGCGTGACGCCACGGCGTTCCTGCTCGAGGGTCTCAAGCGGCTCGAATACCGGGGCTACGACTCCGCCGGCATCGCGGTGGCCAACGCGGAAGGGCTGAGCGTCCGCAAGGTGGCCGGGCGCATCGGAGGCCTCAGCCGTCTCATGGAGGAGCAGCCGGTGTCGGGCTCGGTCGGCATCGCTCACACGCGCTGGGCGACGCACGGGGCCCCCAACGAGGTGAATGCCCATCCCCACACCGACTGCGACGGCACCCTCGCGCTCATCCACAACGGCATCATCGAGAACGCCGACGTGCTCCGCGCCAAACTGCAGGAGCTGGGTCACACGTTCCGCAGCGAGACGGACACCGAGGTGATGGCCCACCTCATCGAGGAGGCGTTCGAGGGCAACCTCGAGCAGGCGGTGGCAGCCGCGCTCACCCAGGTGGACGGGACCTACGGACTGGCCGTCCTCAGCTCGCTGGACGCGGGCAAGATCGTGGTGGCGCGCAAGGGCTCTCCGCTCGTCCTCGGGATCGCGGAGGACGGGGACCGTCAGACGCTGGTGGCCTCGGATGTCGCCGCGATCCTCGGCCATACGCGGAAGGTCGTCTACCTGGAGGACGGTGAGCTGGCCGTCCTCCGGCCGGATGGTTACGCCACGCTGGACATGAACGCCTGGGATCCGGCGAGCCCGCCCCGCCCCATCGAGAAAGAAGTGAGCCACATCTCGTGGGACCTGGAACGGATCGAGAAGGGTGGCTTCGCCCACTTCATGCTCAAGGAGATCCACGAGCAGCCGACCACGGTCGAAGACGCGATGCGCGGACGGATCCTGGAGGAGGAGGGTACCGCGCGGCTGGGCGGGCTGCGGCAGATCGCCGACGCGCTGGACAGGACCGACCGGATCGTGCTGTCCGCCTGCGGCACCAGCTGGCACGCGGCCCTCGTCGCCGAGTACATGCTCGAGGAGCACGCCCGCATCCCCGTGGAGGTCGAGTACGCGTCGGAGTTCCGCTACCGGAACCCGGTGATCGATGAGGACACGTTGTTCGTGGCCATCTCCCAGTCGGGCGAGACCGCGGACACCCTCGCGGCGATCCGGGAGGCCAGGCGGCGGGGCGCCACCACCATGGGGATCGTGAACGTGGTCGGATCCACGATCGCCCGTGAGACGGATGGCGGCGTCTACACGCACAGCGGACCGGAGATCGGCGTCGCCTCCACCAAGGCGTTCACCGGCCAGCTCACGGTCCTCGCCCTGTTCACCCTCATGCTGGCGCGCCAGCGGGGCATGTCCATCCTCCAGGGCCGCGAGATGGTGGCCGCCCTGCGGGCGCTCCCGGACCAGATCCGCAGCGTGCTCGAGCAGGAGGACGCCATTCGCGAGGTGGCCGAGGCCTACGCCGACACGCGCAACGCGCTCTACCTGGGCCGGGGCCCCAACTTCCCCGTGGCGCTCGAGGGCGCGCTCAAGCTCAAGGAGATCAGCTACATCCACGCCGAGGGGTATCCCGCCGCGGAGATGAAGCACGGCCCGATCGCCCTCATCGACCGGAACATGCCCGTCATCGTGATCGCTCCGACGGACTCCGTCTACTCCAAGGTCCTGTCCAACGTCGAAGAGGTCCGGACGCGAGGCGGCCGCCTCATCGGGGTGACGTCGGAGGACAACCGGGAGCTCGAGAGTCGCGTGGACCACCTGATCACGGTCCCGCACACGGTGGAGATGCTCCAGCCCATCCTGACGGTGGTGCCGCTGCAGCTTCTGGCCTACCATATCGCGGTGAAGCGGGGCTGTGACGTGGACCAGCCGCGCAATCTGGCGAAGAGCGTGACCGTGGAGTAACACCCCCGAGCCCGGGGACCGTCGGGCCGGTTCGGGTGTTCAATCCAAGCAGGAGACGGGACGGTGGGTCATGGGGACGAAGGTGGGGGGGACGAGGGCCGCACACCCCCGGAGTCGGGAGGCCCGAGCACGATGATGATGCAGGGCTATCTCCAGATCTTGAAGGACCAGGTGTCGCGCTACGCCGGCACCCTGCGGGATGTCGTGCTCCTGGCACCCGCGTATGCGATCCTCATGTTCCACTTGCTCAACGACCCTCGCCTCACACGTCAGCATCGGCTGCTGGTGGACGCGGCTCTCGCCTACCTGGTGAGCCCCAACGACGTGATCCCGGAGGAGAAGGTCGGGGCCTACGGCTATCTCGACGACATCTTCTGCTGTGCCTACGTGGCACACCGGATCGCCGAGGAGCTCGGATGGGACGTCGTCGAAGAAGGATGGACCGGGGAGACGTCCGTCGCCGAGATCTCCGAGCGGGTGCTGGCCCGCGAGCAGGAGCTCCTGGGGCATGCCGGCGACGACGTGCTTCGCTTCGCGGGCCTCCTGGACCGACCGGACGACGAGGATCTGCCCGGCGAGAGCCGGAGCCTCGACCGGGCTTGAGCGCCGCGGGATCGAGCGCGGCCCGCGCTCCCAGGATGCGAGGTGTCCTCGAAGTCGCGGGCGCGGTCCTGCTCCTGGCGCTTGCGGCCGCTCCGGTCGTGGGCCAGGAGCGGCACGCCATCGGGGTGCCCTCCGGTGACACGCTGACCTTCCCGCTCGACACCCTCCGGCAGTGGATGACGGACGCGCGCCGTCTCCAGGACCTGTTGGAGAAGGATCCGCACGTCGTCTATTACACCGGCACGGGACCGGTCGCGACGGATGCGCGACCGGGGCCCGCCTACCCGTGGATCGCGGTCCGCCTGCGCAGCGATTCGGCCGTCACCGTCGCCACGCCGTCGAACCTGCGGGAGATGGCCCGAGCCTACGCGAACTACGCGGTCAACAAGATGGAGTCGGTCCGGCACGAGGGACCGGCCACCGACTGCGATCAGGTGGTGAGCCGCGAGGTGGCGCGGGCGTCCTCGTTCCTGGATGGCTGGATCGTGTCCCGGACGCTGTACGGAGGTCCCCCGTTCCCGCCGGTGGACGCGATCGTGCTCGCCCGCGCCCAGGGTCATCTCCCGGCGATGCTGGTGGACCTCGGGGATGCCGAGCTGGTGGGCTGCGCTGACGGCTGGGCGAAGGCCCACGCGGACCGCCTGCAGGCCTACCGGAGCTGGAGGGGGACGGCCCTCGCGGGACTGGCCGCCGACTCCGTGGCGGCGGCGGACTCCGCGGCGGCGGCGGATTCGGCCGCCGCCGCCGCGCCCCGGCCGCTCCCGATGGACACTTCGGCCTCCCCCGACACGGCGCGCGGACCTTCCGCGCGAACCGGGCCGGGGGAGGCGCGGGGATGAGGCCGGCACCCGGCGCCCGAACGCTCCCCGACCTGGCGAGGCTGGTCCTCCCGTCCGCCGCGTCGAACTGGGGAGACCGGTTCCTCAAGGTCGCGCTGGTCCTCCTGGCCGCCTGGATCGTCTACCGGGCCGTCGTCGTCGTGACCCGCCGGCTCGAGCGCTCGGTGGTCGCCAGCGGCACGGGGGTCCTCTCGGCGCGAGAGCAGCGCGGCAGGACTCTCGCGCAGATCGTGCGCAACGCCAGCACGGTGGCGCTGACCCTGGTGGCCGGCATCGCCATCCTGTCGGTGTTCGTCCCCAACGCCACGGGTCCGCTCACGGCGGCGGTCGGGGTGCTCGGCCTGGCCCTGTCCTTCGGAGCCCAGGCGCTGGTCAAGGACCTCATCGGCGGCTTCTTCATGCTGGTCGAGGGGCAGTACCAGGTCGGCGACGTGATCCGGATCAACGAGAGCACCGCGGGCCAGGTGGAGCGCGTCACCATGCGGGTGGTGGTGCTGCGGGACGTTCACGGGGTGCTGCACACGATCCCCCACGGCGAGGTCCACCAGGTAAGCAACCTCACCAAGGGCTGGTCGCGGGCGGTGCTCGAGATCGGAGTGGCCTACGGCGAGGACGTGGATCGGGTCATGAGGGTCCTCGCCGACCTGGGCCGGGGGTTGTGGAACGATGGAGACTGGCGCCCGCTCCTCGTGGAGGAGCCCGTGGTTCCGGGCGTGGAGCGGTTCGAGGACAGCGCCGTCGTGATCCGCTTCATGGCCAAGACGCTCCCTCTGAAGCAGTGGGACGTGGCACGCGAGCTCCGCCGCCGCATCAAGAACCGATTCGACGAGGAAGGCATCGAGATCCCGTTCCCGCACCGCACGCTGTACTGGGGCCGGGGCCAGGGACCGTCGGCCGCGGTCGGTGAGCCGGGTCCCGGCGCCGTCGGAGAGGGCGCATGACGTTGCGCCTGTACGATACGCTGAGCCGCTCGCCGCGGGCGTTCGAGCCGGCGGACCCCGGCCACGTGCGCATGTACACGTGCGGCCCCACGGTCTACGACCGGGCCCACATCGGCAACTTCCGGACGTTCACCTGGGAGGACCTGCTCCGGCGCTACCTGGAGTGGAAGGGATGGCGCGTGACCCAGGTCATGAACCTCACCGACGTGGACGACAAGACGATCCACGCCGCCGTGGAGCGGGGGCTGACGCTCGAGGAGGTGACCGAGCCCGTCATCGCGGGCTTCTTCGAGGACTGGGAGACGCTGGGACTCGAGCCGGCCGAGCACCATCCGCGGGCGACCGAGCACGTGGCGGAGATGATCGAGCTGGTGGAGACGCTCGAGGAGAAGGGCTACTGCTACGAGGCGGACGGTTCGGTGTACTTCGCCATCGGCCGCTTCCCGGACTACGGCAGGCTGGCGCGGCTCGACCCGGAATCGCTCCGGAGCGCGGGGCGGGCCAGCGGCGACGAGGAATACTCCAAGGACGACCCCCGCGACTTCGTGCTGTGGAAGGGAGGCGAGCGGGCCGAGGAGGGCGACGTCGCCACCTGGGACTCGCCCTGGGGGCCCGGCCGTCCGGGCTGGCACCTGGAGTGCTCGGTCCTGGCGATGGAGTATCTGGGGCCGACGCTGGACATCCACACGGGCGGGGTGGACAACATCTTCCCGCATCACACCAACGAGATCGCGCAGTCCGAGGCGGCCACCGGCCGCACGTTCGCGCGCTTCTGGCTCCACGCTGCCCACCTGCTCGTCGAGGGCGCCAAGATGTCCAAGTCGGAGGGAAACTACTTCACCGTGCCCGACCTGGTGGAGCGCGGTCATCGGCCCTCCGCGATCCGCTACCTGCTGCTCAGCGCCCACTACCGCAGTCAGCTCAACTTCACGGTCGAGGGGCTCGAGCAAGCGGACCGGGCCCTGGACAGGATCGACGAGCTGGGCGTCAGGCTGGCGGTCGCCCCGGATCGGGACGGCGGCCCGGAAGCGAGCGGAGCGCCCGGGGACGCCTCCCCCGACCCGCTCGCGCGAGCGGCGGAGCGGGCGCGCGCCGCGTTCGAGGCGGCCCTGGACGACGACCTGGCCGTGAGCGGTGCCCTGGCGGCGGTGTTCGAGTTCGTCCGGGACGCGAACGCCGTCCTGGATTCGGGCGGCGGCAGCGCTGCGGCTCGGAAGGCGGCCCGGGGATTCCTGGACGACTTCGATGCGGTTTTCGGCGTCCTCTCGCTGCGGGAAGGCGAGCGGATCGCCGTTCCCGCGGAGACCGAGCGGTGGCTCGAACAGCGGATCGCGGAGCGGCGCCGGGCGCGCTCCGAGGGCGACTTCGAGCGGGCGGATGCGATCCGCGACGAGGTGGCGGCCCGAGGCTTCGTGCTGGAGGACACGCCCACGGGGACCCGCTGGAAGCTGCCCGGGTCCGGGGCGGGCTCGGCGGCGGGCGTCGCGGTCCCCGACGGCGGCTCGTCGCCCGCCGCCGGAGGCGAGCGCGACGACATGGATTGACAGCCCCGGCAGTGACTTCTATGATACCGATCTCCCGTTGCTGACGTAGCTCAATCGGTAGAGCATCGGATTTGTAATCCGAAGGTTGTGGGTTCGAGTCCCACCGTCAGCTCACTCGCGAGGAGTGGGAGCCCCGGCGGGTCCGACCCGTCGGACGCGCCCGGAGACCGTGGAGCGGAGCACGGGCCGGGCCCGCGGTGGGGTACCGAAGCGGCCAAACGGAGCAGACTGTAAATCTGCCGGCTTATGCCTTCGGAGGTTCGAATCCTCCCCCCACCATGAGCAGGGGGCGCCGGAGGCGGAGCGGCAGCGGGTCCGGGAGGGCCTCGTGGCTCCGCGCGGCGACAGGACCAGCAGCGACGGCAGAAACGTAGCCAGGAGACGGCAGCCGATGGCGAAGCAGAAGTTCGAGCGGACGAAGCCGCACGTGAACGTGGGGACGATCGGGCACGTGGACCACGGGAAGTCGACGTTGACGGCGGCGATCACGGAGGTACAGCACGCCAAGGGATTGG
>CANPVD010000107.1 GCA_947581615.1 Candidatus Humimonas hydrogenitrophica | reverse complement strand
ATCGCCCGTGAGGCGGCGGACCGCCGCCGTATGCAGGCCCAGTCAGGGCGCGCCGCCCACTTTTCCGTTGACCACGGTGGCCAGCATCTCCCGCTGCAGGCGACTGAGCGGCGAGGCCTTGCGAAGCTGGAGATGGCGGTAGAGTGCCCCCGCCGGACCGGCCACGCCGAGGTCGACGGCCAGGACCTGGAACACGCCGGGAATGACGCCGCCGTACTGCCCGCGAACCCAGTGGTAGAATAGGGCGCGGAGCCCCGTGGCCCGCTCCGGAGCGACGGTCTTGATGTGCTTCACGCGTACCTCTTTCGGTGCGTGGGAGGCCGCGGGCCCGGTGGCCGGCGGGAGGGAAATGTGCGAGCGGGAATGCCGGGCGGCAACGCGCGCCGGCCCGGACGACAGCGCGCGGCCACGATCGCTCCAATGGTGGCGCTGAGGGAAGAGTAGGCGCCGACGTCCGCGCGCCGGCCCGCCTTCACTCCACGATCGTGAAGATCTCCCGGCGTCCGCTCACGATCGTAGCCCGGAACTTTGCGTAGACCTCCCGGGCGTCCGGATTCGACATGGTGCTGGCGAAGGCGGACTCGAAGGCCGCGAGGTCCTCGTGATCCGACTCGAAGACCAGGGTGAAGAAGTCGGCGACCAGGTCGGTCATCAGCGTGAAGCGCCCTCGACCTTCCTCCCCCAGCGCGGCGAACATCCGATTTGCGAGCGCCTTGGCGTCCTGCATGTGCTCGGGCTCGATCTGAAAGACATCGCGAACACGGATCATGGCTTTGCTCCCGGGCTGTGGGTCGGTCGGGGGGTCAATATTCAACATAGCCGGGAGGCCGCAAAGCTCAAGAGGAAGCCGGCCGGCGGCCGCGGGTCGCCAATCCCGGCGAGCGCGTCCACCCGCGGACGCGGTCGAGCACAGCTTCGAGAAGCGCGGGCTCTCGGAATGAATGTCAGTCTGGATTAAGCGTGCTTCGGCGACTAGACTTGGGCTCCTTTCTCATCACCCAAGCCGGGAGCCGGACATGAAGTTCATGGTGACTTGGCGCGTGCACGAGGACAAGCGGCACGAGGTGCTCGAAGCGTTCAGCCAGATGACCCCCGAGGAGGATCGGGCCGACCTGGGCGACGCGGTCCGCCTCATCGGCCGGTGGCACGACGTGGCCAGCTTCACGGGAGTGGCCATCTGCGAGTCGGACGACGCCTCGGCCGTGGCCGGTTGGGTCCTGAACTGGAACAGCATCATGGACTGCGAGGTGACACCGGTCCTGGACGACGAGGAGACGCGCGCGCTGGGGCGGGCCAAGAGCTGAGCCGTGCACGCGTCCTCGCGGGGACGCGGCACCCGCCGGGCTGTCCACTTCGGCTCAGCCGTCCCCGGCGCCGGATCCCTGCGAACCCCTGGTAGGCCCGGCGGCAGTACCCGCGACGCGCATGGCCACCAGCACCTCCGACGAGATCCCGAAAGCGGTGACGACCGCCCGGTGCTGGACGGTCCAGCCTTGCCCGGAGACCAGCGCGCGCAGGTCCAGGGGGCGGCAGCCGCCGACGAGTGCGGGCCGCCACGCGTGGATCCGGGTCCAGATCGTCTCGATCGCCCGGGCCGGCCGCGTCGCCCCGTGCGTGAGGCTCACGAGCGCCAGGCGGCCCCCTTCGACCAGGACCCGGTGCGCCTCGGCCAGCACCGTGCGGATGTCCGAAGGCGACAGGAGGTCGAGGACGTAGGTGGACAGGTAGCGGTCAAAGCTCCCCGCCTCGAACGGCAGCTCGGGCGAGCCGTCCGTGAGGAGGACCCGCGCCCGGTCCTCGAACCGCGCCAGCCGGGCACGCGTGAGCCCGACCATGGTCGGGCTCACGTCCAGGCCGACGTAGCGGGCCTCCCGTTCCAGGCGGCGGTCCAATAGCGTCTCCGCCAGGCGACCCGTGCCGCAGCCGAGCTCCAGCACGGAGCCCGCGCTCTCGAAGCCGCCGTACCGGACCACCTCCCGCACGGCCGGGCCCTCGTAGAAGCGCTGCGTGTCCTGCCAGGCTCCGATGCGGTCGTAGCAGGCGCGGGCCTGCGCATGGGTCAGGATGGGCATCGTACGAAGCCTCCCACCGGCGGCCGCGCCCGCATCATACCCTCCGCGAGCCCCGCCTGGCCGCCCCTCTCACCGCCGCCTGCCGCCCGCCGGCGACACGTCAATGATCAGCGCCACCACGAGTCCCACGATCGGCCAGAAGGACCAAACGCCCCCGAACCAGTGCTGCACGGCCACGTACCAGAGCAGCGTCGTCGGCAGGAAGAAGAAGCCGAGGATCGGCCACAGGGCGGAGCCGAACACGCCGGCGAACCAGGAGGTGAAGAGCCACAGCGCGGCCACCACCAGCCGGGGAGCAGCCAGGGCGAGCAGAGCGAATAGACAGGGCATGTGACTCCTCCCCGCGGATGGGTGGATGGAACGCGGGCTCCGAGTCCCGGCCACCTTCCGGCCGGGCTTCCCCGGCCGGGGCGTGCCATCCTGACGATAGCATGGTGAGAGGCGGGACGCTCGCGTATCTTTTGGGTGGCACGCTGACTCCCTCGGCCCGCCCGTCGTCGGGCATCGGCTGTCTTATGCCTCCTCTCTTCCCACGCATCCGCGAGCGCAAGATTGTTCAGTGGGCGCTGGCTTACCTGGCCGCCGGCTGGATCGGCCTGCAGGTTATCAGCCTGCTGGTGGGCGCCTTCGCCTGGCCCCCCGGGGTCGTCCGTATTCTGGCGATCCTCCTGGCCCTCGGCTTCCCGGCGGCGCTCGTCCTCGCCTGGTTCCACGGGGAGAAGGGCGAGCAGCGGGCCGGATCCGTCGAGATCGCGCTCCTGGGAGGCCTCCTGCTGCTGGCGGGCGTGGTCGTGGCGAAGGTGGGCTGGAGGGCATCCACCGGGTCGGCGGCGGCGGCCGCACCCCCGGTACGGGCCGAGCAGGGGTCGATCGCCGTGCTTCCCTTCCTGGACCTCAGTCCCGCCCACGACCAGGCGTACTTCTCGGACGGGCTGGCCGAGGAGCTCCTGGACGTGCTCGCCCGCCTCCCCGAACTCCACGTGGCGGGCCGCACCTCCTCCTTCACCTTCCGGGACCGCGCGGTGCCGGCGGACTCCATCGGGCGGGCTCTCCACGTGGAGAACCTCCTGGAGGGGAGCGTTCGGCGGGAGGGCGAGCGCGTCCGGATCTCGGCCCAGCTCGTGGACGCGCGGACCGGATACACCCGGTGGAGCGAAACGTACGACCGCCGGCTGAGCCACGTCTTCGCCGTGCAGGACGAGATCAGCCGCGCGATCGTGGGGGTGCTGCAGGTCCGGCTCGCCGAGGGGCGCGTCCAGGGCGCGCTCGCCCGGCAGGAGACCCCGGATCCC
The DNA here is from genome assembly GCA_947581615.1 of Candidatus Humimonas hydrogenitrophica. Classification (GTDB taxonomy): domain Bacteria; phylum Gemmatimonadota; class Gemmatimonadetes; order Palauibacterales; family Palauibacteraceae; genus Humimonas; species Humimonas hydrogenitrophica. The sequence goes on along the minus strand of CANPVD010000107.1, from coordinate 3,776 downwards.
GAGGCGCACGATCTCTACCTGCAGGGCCTCTACCACTTCCACAAGCGCGGCGCCGCCGACGTCCGGATGGCGATCGACGATTTCCGGCGGGCTGTCCGCCGCGACTCGATGTTCGCGCGGGCCTGGGCCGGGCTGGCCCTGTCCTACGGCGTCCTCCCCGTCTTCGAGGCGGGTCCGTCGGATTCGGCCGCTGCCGGGACCGCGGCCGCCGCCGGGCGGGCGATGGCGCTCGATTCGACGCTTCCCGAGGCACAACTGGCGCTGGCCATGTCCCTCGGCATACGGATGCGCTTCCGCGAGGCGATCCAGCTCGAGCGGAGGGCCGCCGCCCTGGATCCTTCATCGGCCATCGCGCACCACCTCCTGGGTTTCGACCTCCTGAACTTCGGCAGGACCGACGAGGGCGTAGCCGAGCTGCGGCGGGCCGTCGACCTCGATCCCTTCGCCGTGACCGCCACGACCCTTCTCGCCGAGGGGCTCCTCAGCCGGCGCGACTTCGCCGGGGCGGAGGCCGTGGGCCGGCGGGCCCTGCGGATCGACTCCACGTCGCAGCTCGGCTTCCAGGTCGTGGGCCTGGCCGAGGCCTTCGGCGGGAAGCCGGCGGAGGCGGTGCGTACGCTGGAGCGCGGGAGAGGGCTCCATCCGGAGGACTCCCGGCTCGGCTCGTTGCTCGTCCTGGCCTACGCCGCGGCGGGCCGGTGGGACGAGGCCGAGCGCGTGCGGGCGGACCTCCGGCGGCCGGGAGCCGACAGGTCCTCCGAGGTGGACGCGGCGTTCGCGGACATGGTGTTCGGGGACCGGGAGCGGCTCATCCGGATCCTGACGTCCAGGGACGGCCAGCGCCGCTTCTTCGAGCACGGCGGATACATCGGGTGCAACCCGAGGTACGACCCGCTGTGGAGCGACGGCCGCTTCCGGACAGCCATGAGCCGCCTGGGGATCGAGCCCTGTAGGCTCGCCCGTCCGTGGCCTCTCCCGGTTCGGGATCCTCCCTCGGTGGGGTCGGCGGCGAGGTCTCTGCCCGTCTTACGCGGGGTCCGCCGTCCGGGTGGAGCGGCTCGATCGCCTTGAAGGTCCCTGTCTTCGTCATGTCGCGGCGGAGATCGAACCGGGCGAGGCACACCGTCGCACCGCGAGCACCGCCAGGTGCCCGCGCGAGGTGAGGTCGTCGATCTCCCGGTGCTCGACCCGGAAGCCCGCCGCCTCCAGGAGCGCCACCGCCTCGTCCGGCTCGTGCCCGCTGTAGAAGAAGGGCACGCCATGCGCGGACGAGGGCGGCGTGGTCCTCCCGTGGCAGGTGGAAGACCGAGTCCCAGGCGACGATCGCGCCGAACGGGCCTTCGACCTCCACCGTGCGCATGTCGCCGAGAACGAGGGTGGCTTCCGGGAGGGCGCGGCGGGCGTGCTCGAGGAGGCGCTCCGAGGCGTCGACCCCGGTCAGCTCCAGCCCGGCATCGACCAGGAAGCGCCCGATGGGCTCCCCGCACCCGCACCCCAGGTCCAGGATGCGGGCTCCGGGCGGGAGACGGCGGATCAACCGCTGGACGAAGCGGCGCTCCCGAAACGAGGTGGCCAGGCGGTCCCGGCGCCACTGATCGGCGATCCGGTCGTAGGGTGCGACGTTAAAGGTGGGGTGGGGTTCAAGGTCAGCGCCGTCCCGATCGTCCACTGCGGCTCAACTCTGGTCGGGATGAAACGGCTCCAAAGGCTTGAATATCCCTGTCTTGGTCATCGTCCGGCGCACCGCGGGCGCCAGCTTGAGCGAGCGCCTGAATCGGAGAGCCATACGAACCTCCTAGTCCTGGTAGATCACGTTGAAGATCGGCCGGCACCCGTACGCGATCTGACGGGCCCCCTTCAATTCGTGGATGATCTCCAGGTCGGCGAGTTTCCTCAGGTCCGTACGCGCCGTCGGATAGGTCACGTCCAGGAGGTCGCGGGCGGTGGTCACCTGAATCACGGGCGAGAGGAACAGCTGGTCGACAAGGTGCGATAGCCGAACGCTTCCACCCGACTCGTTCACCTTTGCGTGAAACTGCCGATGCAGCTCGATGAGCTGCTCGTATCGACGAGTGGTGTCTCTTGCCTGCTCCGCGACGCCCCTAAGGCAGAACTCGATCCAGGCTTCCCAGGCTCCGGACGTGCTGACCTCGAACAGCCGGTCGATGTATTCGTCCTTGTTGCGGTCGAAGTAGGCGCTCATGTAGAGCCACTGGTTCGACAATCCGCACCAGTCGGCGATGCACAGGGCCAGAAGGAGGCGACCGACGCGACCGTTCCCGTCCATGAACGGATGAATCGCCTCGAACTGGTAGTGCGCCACGAAGGCCCGAACGAGAGGATCGAGTCCGCTTTGGGTGTGCAAGTACTTCTCAAAGTTGTCGAGCAGCTCCGGGAGCAGGTTGGCGGGTGGTGGAACGTACCGGGGAGGGCGCCCGATCTGGTTCTGCAGGCGCCGAAACTCCCCCGGCTGACGATCCGAGCTGCGCACCCCGGTCATGAGAACCCGGTGTAGCTCTCGAATGAGGCGAAGGGACAGAGGAAGCTCATCCCGGCTCCGTCGAAGCTGGAGCGCCTGGGCATAATTGAACACCTCCCGCTGAGCGTTGACCGGATCGGCGGACGAGGAGGGCTCCGTGGGCTCGAGCGCGAAGAGCATCTGCTGCTCGGGGTCCGTGTACGTCCCCTCGAGGCTGGAAGACTTCTGCGCCTCGCGATTCTGAAGCGGGCGAAGCACGAGGTCCGGGTTGACGACGCTCTTCCCGGTCCCATCCAGCCGAGCCAGGTCCTCGCGAGCCGTGGTCAGGAGAGGCCAGAGCCTGTCCGGCCAGGTACAGGACGGCGGCAGAGGCGCCGGGACGAAGGCGCACTCGATGCCGAGCATGCCGGTGACGGGCACGATGCGGCCGGGGGCGTTCCCGTCCATATCGTCCGGTTTCACCACGCGTTAGCCTCCGGCGACGCGCGCACGGCGAAGGACGCTTTAGCGCCAACGCCATCCGTTAAAAGAATCGTCCATAAATTTTAACGCGGGCTGGGGGCATGAAAAAGGGGCAGCCGGCTCAAACGGAAGAGTGAGCCGGGGCGGCATCTGCGACGCTCAGAATCAGAGTGGCTCGAGACCTGCGTGGCGAGCCCCCCGGCCATGGCCGGGGACCACCGGCCCCGGGGAGCCGCTCGTGATCCCCTCCAGGCTACGCCACCTCCGCCTCGCCCATCTCCGCCGCCCGCTTCTCCCGGATCGCCCGCCACACCCGCGGCGGCGTGAACGGGAGCCGGTCCATGCGCACGCCGACCGCGTCGTATATGGCGTTGGCGATGGCGGGGAGGGAGGGGTGGAGGGGGCCCTCGCCGGCCTCCTTGGCGCCGTAGGGGCCCTCGGGGTCGTTCTCCTCGACAATGAGGGCGACGAAGTCGGGGCAGTCCAGAGAGGTCGGGATCCGGTAGTCCAGGAGCGACGGGGCGTCATGGAGGCCGGCCTTGCCGTGGCCGGAGTCCTTGAAGGTCTGCTCCTCGAGGATGGCCTCGGCGAAGCCCATGTAGGCGGAGCCCTCGATCTGGCCCTCGACGAGGGTGGGATTGAGGGCGTGGCCGCAGTCGTGCGCCACCCAGATCGTCTTCACCTCCACGAAGCCGGTGTCGGGGTCGACCTCGACCTCGGCCACGTGGGCGGTGGAGCTGTAGGCGGGGGAGGCGCCGATCGTGCCGCCCCGGTAGTCGCCGTGCGTGTCCTTGGGGGTGTTGTAGTGGCCCACGGAGCCGAGCGTGCCGTGCTC
>CANPVD010000106.1 GCA_947581615.1 Candidatus Humimonas hydrogenitrophica | reverse complement strand
AACGACCCCGAGAAGATGTCGATCGATGACCTCGTCAACGCGCGCACGGTGAGCGCGGTGATCCAGGCGTTCTTCGGCAGCTCGCAGCTCAGCCAGTTCATGGACCAGACGAACCCGCTCGCCGAGCTCACGCACAAGCGCCGGCTGTCGGCGCTGGGGCCGGGGGGCCTCACCCGCGAGCGAGCCGGGTTCGAGGTTCGAGACGTGCACTATTCGCACTACGGCCGGATGTGCCCGATCGAGACCCCCGAGGGTCCGAACATCGGTCTCATCACGTCCATGACCACGTACTCCCGGCTCAACGAGCTCGGCTTCCTCGAGACGCCGTACCGGAAGGTCGAGGAAGGGACGGTCACGGACGAGATCGCCTGGCTCTCCGCCAGCGAGGAGGAGGAATACGCGGTCGCGCAGGCCAACGCGCCGCTCGAGGAGGACGGGACGTTCCGGCAGGACCTGGTCCTCTGCCGGCGGCGCGACGACTACCCGCTGCTGCCGCCCGATGAGATCGACTTCATGGACGTGGCGCCCGACCAGCTCGTGGCCGTATCGCCGGCGCTGATTCCGTTCCTGGAGCACGATGACGCCAACCGGGCGCTCATGGGCTCCAACATGCAGCGGCAGGCCGTGCCGCTCCTGTTCCCCAGGGCTCCCCTCGTCGGGACGGGCCTCGAGGAGAAGGTGGCCTCGGACTCGGGCGCGGTGCTCATCGCGCGCCGGGCGGGGACCGTGACCCAGGTCACGGCCGACGAGATCGTGGTCGACACCGGCCGGCCGCGCGGGAAGGGCGAGGATGTGCCGCTGGCGCGCCTCACCCAGTACGACCGGTACCGTCTGCGGAAGTTCTGGCGCACCAACCAGGACACGGCCATCAACCAGCGGCCCATCGTCCAGGTGGGCGACCGGGTCGCGGTGGGCCAGGTCATCGCGGACGGCGCCGGGACGGACCGGGGCACGCTCGCCCTCGGGACCAACGCGCTGGTGGCCTTCATGCCCTGGTACGGGCACAACTTCGAGGACGCCATCGTGATCAGCGAGGGCCTGGTCAAGGACGACGGCTTCACCTCCGTCCACATCCAGGAGCTCGAGCTCCACGTCCGCGACACCAAGCGCGGCATGGAGGAGATCACCCGCGAGCTCCCGAACGTGGCCGAGGAATCGCTGGTCGACCTCGACGAGCGCGGCATCATTCGCGTCGGCGCCAGCGTCGGGTCGGGCGACATCCTGGCGGGCAAGATCACGCCGAAGGGCGAGACCGAGCTCTCCCCCGAGGAGAAGCTGCTCACCGCCATCTTCGGCGAGAAGGCCAAGGACGTGAAGGACAGCTCGCTCCGGGTGCCGCCCGGGGTCGAGGGCACGGTCATCGACGTCAAGATCTTCTCGCGCCGGATCGACGACCCGATCCTGGAGAAGGAACACGGCGAGAGGATCGCCGAGCTCCGGACCGCCGAGCGCGAGGAGATCGCGCGCGTCACGGAGGCTCGCGACGAGGAGCTCCGCGAGGTGCTCGAGGGCCGCACGGCTTCGCTCTTCCTCAAGCGGGGCACGATCGAGTCCTACTTCGAGGAGGGGATCAAGCTCACGAAGACCCGCCTGGCCGAGGTGGACTTCGGCGAGGTGGACCTGTCGACGCTCAAGGTCAGCGACGACAAGGCGAACGAGCGGATCCGCGGCATCGTGGACGAAGCCAAGCGCCGGGTCGAGCGCATCCGGGAGCGGACCGAGGAAGGTATCGACAAGGTCTTCCAGCCCGACGAGCTCAAGCCCGGGGTGGTGCAGCTCGTCAAGGTCTACCTGGCCGAGAAGCGCAAGATCGCCGTGGGCGACAAGATGGCCGGGCGCCACGGGAACAAGGGGATCATCGCGCGGGTCGTGCCGGAGGAGGACATGCCGTTCCTCCCGGACGGGACCCCGGTCGAGATCGTCCTCAATCCGCTCGGCGTGCCCAGCCGCATGAACGTGGGCCAGATCCTGGAGACGCACCTGGGTTGGGCGGCCCGCATCCTCGGATTCCGGTCGCAGACACCCGTGTTCCAGGGCGCCACCGAGCACGAGATCGGCTCGCTGCTGCGCATCGCGGGTGCCATGTGGGCCGCCCGCTGCCTGGGGGCCCGGACGCAGCCGCCGGCCATCGACGCCGAGCGCGTGCAGCGCTTCGTGAAGGGCGTGCAGCGGTTCCGCGGCGTGGCGGATGCCGCCGTGTCCAACGGTGGGCCACCCACCGGTCTGGGCCGGGGGCTGGACCAGTACCTGAGCGGGGACTCGGCCCGCGACGTCAAGGACCTGCTCGAGGACCTGGGCCGCTACGTGCTCGAGGTGGCGCGCGAGCTCTCCGGCGCCACCGTCTCCTCGAAGCTCGAGGAGGAGGGATGGCCCGCCGCGGCGACCCTTTCGGGTCAGAGCCCGATCAAGAAGGGACTCGATGATGCCGTGGTGGAGCTCATGGGGAAGGCCGGTCAGCGGCCCGGAGGCAAGATGCGGCTTCGGGATGGGCGTACGGGCGAGGAGTTCGACAACGACGTCACGGTGGGCGAAATCTACATGATGAAGCTCTCCCACCTGGTGGATGACAAGATCCACGCGCGCTCGATCGGGCCCTACAGCCTGGTCACGCAGCAGCCCCTGGCCGGGAAGGCCCAGTTCGGCGGACAGCGGTTCGGCGAGATGGAGGTGTGGGCGCTGGAGGCCTACGGCTCGGCGCACACGCTGCAGGAGATGCTGACCGTGAAGTCGGACGACGTACAGGGAAGGAGCCGGGTGTACGAGGCCATCGTCAAGGGGGACAATCTCCCGCACCCCGGAGTGCCCGAGAGCTTCAACGTTCTCGTCAAGGAGCTCCAGTCCCTGGGCCTCAGCGTCACGCTGGGTAGCGACGACGACGGGAGCCTGTTCTGAGGCGGTCCGGGGCGGACCCGGCCATCACGAGCACCGGTACGACCACGACCGCAGCTGATAAGGATAGCAGATGATCGATTTTCCGAGAAATCGGGGCGGCAGCTCGTCGGACTTCGACTGGATCCAGATCAAGATCGCCTCGCCCGAGGAGATCCGGTCGTGGAGCTACGGCGAGGTGACCAAGCCCGAGACCATCAATTACCGCTCCTTCAAGCCAGAGCGGGACGGGCTGTTCTGCGAGCGGATCTTCGGCCCGGTGAAAGACTGGGAGTGCCACTGCGGGAAGTTCAAGCGCATCCGCTATCGCGGGCACGTGTGCGACAAGTGCGGAGTGGAGGTGACCCTCTCCAAGGTTCGTCGCGAGCGCATGGGCCACATCGAATTGGCCGTGCCGGTCGCCCACATCTGGTTCTTCAAGACGCTCCCGTCGCAGATGGGCTACCTGCTCGGCATGAAGCTCAAGAACCTCGAGCAGGTCACCTACTACGCCGCTTACGTGGTCACGCACCCGGGGCAGCAGGATGTCGATTACAAGCAGCTCCTGGACGAGGACGAGTACTGGGAGCTGACCGAGAAGGCTCGCCAGGAAGGGGACACGGAGTTCCGGGCCGAGATCGGCGCGGAGGCGGTCCGCAGCCTCCTCGGGCAGCTCGACGTTGACGAGCTGGCCGAGCAGCTGCGTTACGAGGTGGCGCACGAGACCTCGAAGCACCGCAAGAAGAAGAAGCTCAAGCGGCTCAAGGTGATCGACGCGATCCGCGGCAGCGGGGAGGCGCCCGAGCAGCGGAACAACCCCGAGCACTTCATCATGGACGTGATTCCGGTCATCCCGCCGGACCTGCGTCCTCTGGTGCCGCTGGACGGGGGGCGTTTCGCGACCTCGGACCTCAACGACCTCTACCGCCGGGTCATCAACCGGAACAACCGGCTCAAGAAGCTCCTCGAGATGCGCGCGCCGGAGGTCATTCTCCGGAACGAGAAGCGCATGCTCCAGGAGGCCGTCGACGCCCTGTTCGACAACGGTCGCCGGGGCAAGGCCATCCGGGGGCGCGGCAAGCGGCCGCTCAAGTCCCTGTCGGACATGCTCAAGGGGAAGCAGGGTCGGTTCCGGCAGAACCTGCTGGGCAAGCGCGTCGACTACTCGGGCCGTTCGGTCATCGTGGTCGGCCCGGAGCTCAAGCTGCACCAGTGCGGCCTGCCCAAGGTGATGGCCGTCGAGCTGTTCAAGCCCTACATCATCCACGAGCTCGAGCGGCGTGAGCTCGCCGAGACCGTGAAGCGCGCCAAGAAGCTGGTCGAGGAGGACGACCCGAAGGTCTACGAGGTCCTCGAAGACATCATCAAGGACCACCCGGTCCTCCTCAACCGTGCGCCCACCCTGCACCGACTGGGCATCCAGGCGTTCGAGCCGGTCCTGGTCGAGGGGAAGGCCATCAGGATCCACCCGCTCGTGTGCGCGGCGTTCAACGCCGACTTCGACGGGGACCAGATGGCCGTGCACGTGCCGCTGTCCTTCGAGGCGCAGCTGGAGTCGCGCGTCCTCATGCTCTCCAGCAACAACATCCTCAAGCCCGCCAACGGTCGGCCGATCGCGGCGCCGACGCAGGACATGGTCCTGGGCTGCTACTACGTGACCAAGCCCGGTCCCAAGTTCGAGGGCCGGGTCGAGGATTCCGACCTTCCGCGTCTGGGCAGCTACGAGGAAGTGGACATCCGCCTCGAAAACGGGCAGTTCCGGAAGGCGCACGGGAGCCCGGACTGGCAGCAGCCGGTCCTGTTCCGGTTCGGCGACCGTTGGATGCCGACGACCCTCGGACGGGTCGCGTTCAACGCGATCCTCCCGGACGAGGTGCGCTTCGTCGACCAGACGATGACGAAGGGTTCGCTGGGAGACCTGATCTTCCGGTCCTTCAAGGAGGCGGGCCTCAAGAAGACGACCGAATTCCTGGACCGGCTCAAGGACTTCGGCTTCCAGGTGGCCACGGCCGGCGGCATCTCGATCGGCATGATCGACATGGAGATCCCAGCCGAGAAGCGCGAGATCCTCGCGGAAGCGCAGGAGCAGGTGGACCGGTTCACCAAGGCCTACCACCGCGGCGTGATTTCCTTCGGGGAGCGCTACAACAAGGTCATCGACGCCTGGACGCACGCCAACAACGACGTGGCCGACGCCATGGTCCGGCGGCTGGCCCAGGCGCGGGGCGGCTTCAACCCCGTGTACATGATGTTCGACTCGGGAGCCCGGGGATCACGCGACCAGATCCGCCAGTTGGCCGGCATGCGGGGCCTGATGGCCAAGCCGCAGAAGAAGCTCACCGGGGGTATCGGGGAGATCATCGAGAGCCCGATCCGGTCGAACTTCCGCGAGGGGCTCAGCGTGCTGGAGTACTTCATCTCCACGCACGGAGCCCGCAAGGGTCTGGCCGACACGGCGCTCAAGACGGCCGATGCGGGCTACCTGACGCGCAGGCTGGTGGACGTGGCGCAGGACGTGACGGTCGCCGAGGAAGACTGCGGCACGGTCCTCGGACTCGAGGTGTCGGCCCTCAAGGAGGGCGAGGACATCATCGAGCCGCTCAAGGACCGGGTGGTGGGCAACGTCGCCCTCGAGGACGTGGTGGACCCGATCGACGAGGAGCTCATCATCGAGGCCGGAGAGGTCATCGACGAGGTCGCGTCGGAGGCCATCGAGGACTCCGGCATACAGACCGTGAAGATCCGGTCCGTGCTCACGTGCGAGGCGCGGCGCGGCCTCTGCCGGCGCTGCTACGGGCGCAACCTGGCCACCATGGACGAGGTCGACATCGGGGAGGCGGTCGGAATCCTGGCCGCGCAGTCCATCGGAGAGCCGGGCACGCAGCTCACTTTGCGGACCTTCCACATTGGTGGGACCGCGGCCCGCATCGCGGCCCAGACCCAGCGGAAGTCCAAGCTCAAGGGCAAGGTGGGCTTCGAGCGCATCACGTACGTGGAGAGCCCGGACGACCGGATGGTCGTCACCAGCCGGGAGGGCCAGATCCTCATGTACACCGAGGAAGATCGGATCCGCTCGCGGCTGGCCGTGCCCTACGGTGCCAACCTGCACGTCACGGACGGGCAGGACGTGCAGCCGGGCGACCTCCTGTTCAGCTGGGACCCTTACTCGGAGCCGATCGTGGCCGACCACGACGGCACCATCCGGTTCTCCGACATCGTCTCCGAGGAGACGGTGCGCGAGGAGCTGGACGAGGCCACGGGCCGGCGGCAGCTGGTCATCATCGAGGACCGCGAGAAGAAGCTTCACCCGCGCCTCGAGATCGCGGACAAGAAGGGTGGGAAGCTGCGGGAGTTCATCGTCCCGGTCGGCGCCCAGCTACTGGTCCAGGAGGGCCAGAAAGTCACGCCGGGCGACACGCTGGCCAAGATCAGCCGCGAGGCCTACAAGACCCGCGACATCACGGGCGGTCTGCCGCGGGTCGCGGAGTTGTTCGAGGCCCGGAGGCCCAAGGACCCGGCCACCATCACGGAGGTCGACGGCCAGGTGTCCTTCGGCGGGATCAAGCGCGGCAAGCGCGAGATCATCGTGACCACCGAGGAGGGCGACGAGCACAAGTACGCCGTGGCGGTCGGGAAGCACCTCAGGGTGCACGAGGGCGACATGGTGCGGGCGGGCGACCGCCTGTCGGAGGGCCCGGTGAACCCGCACGACATCCTGCTGGTCAAGGGCCCGCGGGCCGTGCAGGAGTACCTCCTCAACGAGATCCAGGAGGTCTACCGGCTGCAGGGCGTTCGGATCAACGACAAGCACATCGGGGTCATCGTCCGCCAGATGCTCCAGAAGGTCCGCGTGACCGACCCGGGCGACACGGAGTACCTCGAGGGCGAGCACGTCGACCGGATGGATTTCCGGGAGAGGACGCGCGAGGCGCTGCAGGCCGGCGGGAAGCCTCCGAGGGCCGAGCCGATCCTGCTGGGCATCACCAAGTCCAGCCTGACCACCGAGTCCTTCATCAGCGCGGCGTCGTTCCAGGAGACCACGCGCGTGCTCACCGACGCTGCCGTCCGTGGAGCGCGGGACGATCTCCGGGGGCTGAAGGAGAACATCATCATCGGGCACCAGATCCCGGCCGGTACGGGCATCCACCGGTTCGAGGACGTCGAGTTCCTGGTGGGCGAGGAGCTGCAGGAGGAGCTGGACCGTCTGCGCCGGCCCGCCGCCTCCTCCCGCGGCGAGGGGTTGTTCGCGGATCTGACCGGCGACGGATTGCCCGCCGACGAGACGGCGGGATCGGAGTCCGAGCCGGAGGAGGTCGAGGCCTAGCGGCGGGGAGAAACCCCGGTGTCGGACCCGCTCGGAGCCGCCTCCCGGAGTCCCGCATCTGCTTGACATCTCCGCCGAACGCCCCTAGACTGCGTGGTCTGTCGATCAGCGGGTCGACGGGCGCGGTGCGGCGCGGGGACGGGTACTCGTCCCCGCACTTTTTTCCTGCCCGACCATGCCCCGCAGGGGGCCGACCGGGCGCGCCGGACCGCACGAGTCGTGAACCGACACGAGGATTCCTGGCTGAATGCCGACGATCAACCAGCTGGTCCGCAAGGGCCGCAGCAAGGCCGACAAGAAGCGCAAGGCGCCCGCCCTGGAGGGAAGTCCCCAGAAGCGAGGCGTGTGCACGCGGGTGTATACGACGACGCCCAAGAAGCCCAACTCGGCCCTGCGGAAGGTGGCTCGCGTACGGCTCACGAACGGCTACGAGGTTACGGCCTACATTCCGGGTGAGGGACACAACCTGCAGGAGCACAGCATCGTGCTCATCCGGGGCGGGCGAGTGAAGGACCTGCCCGGCGTCCGTTACCACATCGTGCGCGGTACGCTGGATGCATCGGGCGTGCAGGACCGGCGGCAGGGGCGGTCCAAGTACGGTGCCAAGCGGCCGCGGTAGCGAGCGTCAGGGAGCGCGAGGAAGAGGATGTCGCGGAGACAGAGAGCCGATCGGCGAGACGTGGCGCCCGACCCCCGGTACGGGAGCCAGGATGTCACGAAGTTCATCAGCTCGCTGATGATCGACGGGAAGCGCTCGATCGCCGAGTCGATCTTCTACGAGGCGATGCGCAAGATCGAGGAGCGGACGGGCCAGCCGGCGCTGAACGTGTTTCGACAGGCCCTCTCCAACGCGCGGCCCGTGGTCGAGGTGCGCAGCCGCCGGGTGGGTGGCGCGACCTACCAGGTGCCCATGGAGGTCCACCCCGCCCGGCGCGATTCGCTGGCCCGGCGGTGGGTGGTGTTCTTCTCCCGCCAGCGCGGGGATCGGACCATGGCGGACCGGCTGGCGAGCGAGTTGGTCGACGCCAGCAACGGCGAGGGGGGAGCGGTCCGCCGGAAACAGGAAGTGCACCGGATGGCGGACGCGAACAAGGCTTTCGCCCACTATCGCTGGTAGGGGCTAGGTCCCACTGGCCGGGGCGACGGGAAGGGCTCCGTCGACCCGCCCTCGCTCGAGTACTCGGGCCGGTCGCTCGGCGAGGGCGCCGACGGGCCGGCCCCGGTTGCGTGAGAGATGTGATGAAGGCTTCGAACGACAAAGTACGGATACGCGGATAGATCATGCCCAGGAAGACGCCGCTCGACAAGCTGCGGAACATCGGCATCATGGCACACATCGATGCCGGTAAGACCACCACCACCGAGCGCATCCTCTACTACACGGGGAGGCTGCATCGGATGGGGGAGGTGCATCATGGCGATGCCACGATGGACTGGATGGAGCAGGAGCAGGAGCGGGGCATCACCATCACCTCCGCGGCGACGACGGCCTTCTGGAAGCGGGACGACCAGGACTATCGCATCAACATCATCGACACCCCCGGGCACGTCGACTTCACCGTGGAGGTGGAGCGTAGCCTGCGTGTGCTCGACGGCGCGGTGGCCCTGTTCTGCGCGGTGGGAGGCGTGGAGCCCCAGTCCGAGACCGTGTGGCGCCAGGCCGATCGGTACGGCGTCCCGCGCATCGCGTTCGTCAACAAGATGGACCGGGTGGGCGCCGACTACGCCAACGTCATCCAGATGATGCACGATCGGCTGGGCGCCAACGCCCACCCGATCCAGTGGCCGCTCGGCTCGGGCGAGCTGTTCACCGGGCTGGTGGACATCGTCGAGCAGAAGGAGATCGTGTACGACGAGGAGTCCCTGGGGATGCGGTGGAGCGAGGAGCCGGTCCCCGACTCTCTGAACGAGAAGATCGAAGAGCTCCGCCACGAGCTGGTCGAGGCCGTGGTCGAGCACGACGAGGAGCTGCTCGAGAAGTACCTGGAGGGCCAGGAGCTCAGCGTGGACGAGCTGCGGCGGGCCATCCGCAAGGCCACGCTGTCGGGCAGGTTCACGCCCGTGCTGTGCGGAGCATCGTTCAAGAACAAGGGCGTCCAGCGGCTCCTGGACGCCGTGGTCGACTACCTGCCGGCGCCGATCGACGTGCCGCCGGTCAAGGGACACGTCCCGCACAAGGACGAGCACGAGGAGTCGCGCGAGCCGTCCGACGACGCGCCCTTCTCGGCCCTGGCCTTCAAGATCGCGACGGACCCGTACGTGGGGCGGCTCACCTACTTCAGGGTGTACTCGGGTTCGCTCAAGGCGGGCTCTTACGTGCTGAACTCCACGCAGGACGGCCAGGAGCGCGTCTCCCGGCTCCTGCAGATGCACGCCAACAAGCGGGAGGAGCGCGAGGAGGTGTTCGCGGGTGACATCGCCGCGGCCATCGGCCTCAAGAACACTCGTACGGGCGACACGCTGAGCGACAAGAACGCGCCCATCGTCCTGGAGTCGATGAGCTTCCCCGAGCCCGTGATCCGCGTGGCCATCGAGCCCAAGACGAAGGCCGACCAGGACAAGCTCTCCGAGGCGCTCCAGCGGCTGGCGGACGAGGACCCGACCTTCCGGGTGCATACCGACCCCGAGACGGGTCAGACGATCATCAGCGGCATGGGTGAGCTTCACCTGGAGATCATCGTCGACCGGCTGCAGCGCGAGTTCAAGGTGGACGCCAACGTCGGCCGACCGCAGGTGGCCTACCGGGAGACCATCCGGAAGGCGGTGCAGAAGGTCGAGGGCAAGTTCATCAAGCAGACGGGTGGGCGGGGCCAGTACGGTCACGTGGTCATCAACCTCGAGCCGGCCGAGCCCGGAACGGGTTTCCTGTTCGAGGACGAGATCTACGGCGGCTCGATCCCTCGAGAGTTCATCCCCTCGGTGGAGCGAGGCATCCGCGAGGCGCTCGACTCGGGCGTGGTCGCCGGCTACCCCCTCATCGACATCAAGGCCACCCTGGTCGACGGCTCGTACCACGACGTGGACTCGAGCGAGATGGCGTTCAAGGTGGCGGGTTCCATGGCGCTCAAAGAGGCCGTCAGGCGGGCGAGCCCCGTCCTGCTCGAGCCGATCATGGACGTGGAGGTCGTCACCCCGGAGGAGTATCTGGGGGACGTGATGGGCGATCTCTCCAGCCGCCGGGGCAAGATCGGCGGCATGACGCAGCGGTCCTCCGCGCAGGTGATCGGGGCTTCGGTCCCCCTGTCGGAGATGTTCGGGTACTCGACCACACTGCGGTCGCTGAGCCAGGGTCGGGCCGTGTACACGATGCAGTTCTCGCACTACGAAGAGGTCCCGCGCTCGAAGGCGGAGGAGATCATCGCGGGCAACGGCAGGGGCCGTTCCTGAGGGTCATGCCTCCCGGACGCGCCGGCACGAGAAGAGAACGAAAGGGATAGAGGAGCCTTCCGATGGCGAAGCAGAAGTTCGAGCGGACGAAGCCGCACGTGAACGTGGGGACGATCGGGCACGTGGACCACGGGAAGTCGACGTTGACGGCGGCGATCACGGAGGTACAGCACGCCAAGGGATTGG
>CANPVD010000105.1 GCA_947581615.1 Candidatus Humimonas hydrogenitrophica | reverse complement strand
GAGTACGCCGGCCGGCTCCTGGACGACCTCGACTGGATCGACTGGTCGGAGACCACCAAGACGGCCCAGCGCAACTGGATCGGCCGCTCCGAGGGCGCCCTGCTGCGCTTCCCGGTGAGCTCGCCCCCGGCCACCCGCGCCGAGGTGGCCGGCGAGGCCGGCCGGCCGGCCGGCGTGGAGGACGCCGCCATCGAGGTGTTCACGACCCGGCCGGACACCGTGTTCGGGGCCAGCTTCATGGTGCTGGCCCCCGAGCACCCGCTCGTCGACCGCCTCACCACGGACGAGCGCCGCGCCGAGGTCGAGGCCTACCGGCGGCAGGTGGCGGCCACCGACCTCGTGCAGCGCCAGAAGACGGACCGCGCCAAGACGGGCGTGTTCACGGGAGGCACCGCCCGCAATCCCGCCACGGGCCGGGAGGTGCCGGTGTGGATCGCCGACTACGTGCTCATGGAGTACGGCACGGGCGCCATCATGGCGGTGCCCGCCCACGACCAGCGCGACTTCGAGTTCGCGCGCGCGTTCGGCCTGCCGATCCCGGTGGTGGTGGCGCCGCGCGAGGTGGCCGAGGCGGCGGACGACCCGGCCGACGTCGCCATCGAGGCGGGCCAGGAGGCGCTGGCCGACACGGGCGACGTCCGCCTGGTGAACTCGGGGAAGTTCAGCGGCCTGCGCCCCGGCCAGGGCGCCATGGCCATCATCGAGTGGCTGGCGGCCGAGAGCCGGGCCGAGCCCCGGGTCCAGTACCGGCTCCACGACTGGTGCATCTCGCGCCAGCGCTACTGGGGCCCGCCCATCCCGATCATCTACTGCGACGCCTGCGGGACGGTGCCGGTTCCGGAGGAGGACCTGCCGGTGGAGCTGCCGTGGGTGGAGCACTTCCGCCCCGACGACGAGGGCCTCTCCCCCCTGGCGCGGGTCGAGTCCTTCTACCGGACCCGCTGCCCGAGGTGCGGAGGGGAGGCGCGCCGCGAGACGGACGTGTCGGACACCTTCCTGGACAGCGCCTGGTACTTCATGCGCTATCCGAGCACCGACTTCACCGACCGAGCCTTCGACGAGGCGCGCACGGAGCGCTGGCTCCCGGTGGACATGTATATCGGGGGGGAGGAGCACGCGGTGCTCCACCTCCTGTACTCGCGCTTCGTGACCATGGTGCTCCACGACGCGGGCTTCCTGGCCTTCGAGGAGCCGTACGAGCGCTTCCGGAAGCACGGTCTCCTCATCAAGGAGGGGGCCAAGATGTCCAAGTCGCGCGGCAACGTGGTCGTGCCCGACGCCTACATGGACCAGCACGGGGCGGACGTATTCCGCGCCTACCTCATGTTCCTGGGGCCCTACCAGGAGGGAGGCGACTTCCGCGACGAGGGGATCGTGGGCATCGAGCGCTTCCTGGCCCGCCTGTGGGACAGCGTGCACGAGGCGATCGAGGCCGGGGCGGAGGGCTTCCCGGACGCGGCGGTCGAGCGCAAGGTGCACCGCACCATCCGGCAGGTGACCGACGACTTCGAGCGCCTCTCCTACAACACGGCCATCGCCGCCCTCATGGAGTGCCTGAACGAGCTGCGTGCCGGCGGCCGCACGCCCACGCTGGACGAGGTGCGCCCGCTCCTGGTCATGGCCGCGCCCGTGGTGCCCCACCTGGGCGAGGAGCTGTGGGAGAAGGCCGGGGACGGGGAGCGGCTGTTCGCCTCACGGCCGAACGGCGGCGAGCTCGCCCGCGAGGTGTGGCCCGCCTACGATCCGGACAAGCTGCACGCCGCCCAGGTCGAGATCCCGGTGCAGGTGAACGGCAAGGTGCGCGGCACGGTGCGGGTGGAGCGGGGCGCCAGCCAGGAGGCGGTCCAGCGGGCCGCCCTCGAGGATGACAACGTGCGCCGGCACGTGGAAGGCGCGTCCATCCGGCACGTGGTGCACGTGCCGGATCGTCTGCTCAACCTGGTGGTAGAAGGTTGATCCCGGGGGCCAGGTTGTCGATCCCGGGCGCTACCAGGAGACGTCGCCCTCTTGCGAGGTGTCGATCGGAGCGCCGTCGGGGCCCTCGCCGAACAGGAACGAGCGCAGGTTGACGAGCAGGAACTGGCGCGCGTCGGCCTCCTGCAGGTTGAGGCCGTAGTGGTTGATGAGCAGCATCTGGCGCTGCTTCCATTCCTCCCAGCAGGTGCGGCAGATTTCCCGCCGGATCCGCTCCCCCAGGTCGTTCCGGAACGGGGGCGAGGGAAGGGCGGGCGCGTCCTCGCGCCCGCAGCGCACGCACTGGATTCGATCGGCCTCTGTCATCTATCTTTCTCAATCCGAATCGCTGGAGTCTCCGGCGAGCAAGTGAAGCGAAAGGGCGGCGCGCGGCAAGCCGCGCCCGCCCCAGGACGCAGAGAGGCATCGGATGAGTCGTGACGGCTTCGGGTACGCCGCGAGCGTGATCGGGGCGGCCCTCGTGGTGGCTGGACTGTACTCGTACGCGCCCGCCTGGGTGCCGCTGGCCGGGGGACTGGCCGCGGCGGCCTGCGGCTTGCTCACTCTGGCCGGATGGGGGCCGTCGTTGCTCATCGTGGCCGGCGGGTGGCTGGCGCTGTCGTCCGGCATCGACTGGGCGCGCCAGCCCTGGAACCTGCTCGTGTTCGGCGTGGCCATCCTGGCGCTCGGCTTCATGGCCGGGGCGCTGAGGACGCCGGACGTGTCGTTCCTGGAGCCGGAGGACGTGGACGCCTGATCCGGGGCCTTCCGCCCCAGGGCGTCCTCATCGTGACGTGACCGTTTACCCGAGAAGGAGGTTGGAGCATCACTAACGAGCACAGAGTGAACGAAGATATCCGGGTGAGCCCGGTGCGGCTGGTGGACGAGGAAGGGGAGCAGGTCGGCGTGGTCTCCCTGGACGAGGCGAGAGATCTGGCCGCGGACCGGAACCTGGACATGGTGGAGGTGGCGCCCAACGCGAGGCCGCCGGTGGTTCGGCTCATGGACTACGGGCGGTTCAAGTACGAGCAGGCCAAGGCCGAGAAGGAGGCCAAGAAGCGCCAGCACACCGTCGAGGTCAAGGAGGTCAAGTTCCGGCCCAAGATCGAGGACCACGACTTCGACTTCAAGACACGCCACGCCCGCGAGTTCATCGAGCAGGGCAACAAGGTCAAGGTCACGATCATGTTCCGGTACCGAGAGCTGCGCAGGCCGGAGCTGGGCATCGAGCTCCTCGATCGGATCACCGAGCAGCTGGGCGACATCGCCCAGGTCCAGTCCCGCTCGGGGCTCGAGGGCCGCAACATGACCATGATGCTGGTTCCGCAGGGCTGGGAAGTGTAGAACGGGGAGGCCGGGCCCAGCGCCCGGGCCGGAGGACACGGTGAGGGACGACGAGATCGAGCACGAAGCGCAGCCGGAGGAGAGCCGGGTCCGCCGGGCCCTGCTCGGCTTCTCGGAGCTGGTGCAGCGGCTGGAGCGTGAGGGGCGGCTCACCAGGGCCACCCCCCTCCTCCTGGGGCGGCTGGGTGACCTGCGCCGCCTGCTGTTCGATTTCGAGGTCCGTTTCACCGAGCGCCTCCTCCCCATCGAGGACCCGGTCGAGCGCGAGTCGCGCCGCATCGTGCGCGAGGCGCTCGAGCGTGACCGTGAGCTGTTCGAGGAGCTGGAGTCGGGTCTCGAGGAGCTCGACGGGGGCCCCGACCCGGAGGAGGGTCCGGACGGGGCGTAGCGCCGCGGTGCGCTCTCAGCGCCCCCGCGCGTAGTGGAGCCGCTCGCGCACCCGGTCGCGGGCATAGCGCCGGTTGGGCCCGTCTCCGTCGCTCCGGTAGCGGCGGTAGGGCCGCTCCAGGCAGTCGTAGCTGTCCGGATCCCCCCATGCCCGCAGCGCCGATTCGATGCGCCCCGACTCCAGGAGCCCCTCGTCGTTGTAGCTGAGGAGGAGATGCCGGGCGTCCGCCGCCTCCAGCAGCGTCCGCAGCGCGTCCTCGCACTCCCGGCGCCGGCACCAGTCCGAGCGCCGGTCCTCGTCCGGGATGAGCCCCGTCTTGCCGCGCAGCTCGGGCTCCTCCCCCCACCCCTCCGCCAGCAGCTCGGGAATGTGGTAGTAGGCGGGGTACTGGCGCTCGTTGTAGGGAGGGTCCAGGTAGACCAGGTCCACGCTCCCGCGCTCGGCCAGCAGGTCGGCGGCCGCGCCTCGCGACGCCGTGCACCCGGCCGAGCCGTTCCGCGCCGGCGTGGACCGGATCGCCCTGAGCTCCAGGGGCTTCACGGCGTTGGGCTGCAGGGTCTTCACGAAGGAGGCGTACACGCCCGTCGTGTTGGCCACCCGGTCGGCCGCCTCGATCAGGGTGGCCAGCAGGAGCTGCTCGCGAGCCTCGTCCAGGTACCCCGCCGCGCCCCAGGCCCCGACCCTCTCCCGCACCGCGTCGATGCGGCGCGCGTTCTCGGGAGTGAAGTACATGCGCCCGTGCCGCGCCCCGGCCTCCCCGGCCGTCGTGTAGTGCTCGGTCACGAAGCCGTGCCGGGGCTCCAGGGCCTCGAGCCGCTCGAGGAGGGCCGAGTAGGACAGGCGGGCCGGCACCCGAAACCCGGGCGTGCGGTCCAGCTCCACGCGCGCCACCTGGAGCGCGTAGGAGCAGGCCAGCAGGTCGCCGGCGTGCACGCGCCAGCCGCGCAGCTTGAGGGCGCGTCCCACGCTCGCCGTTCCCGCGAACGGGTCGCAGGCCACGCCGGGCTCGATGCCCAGCGCCTCGACGCTGTCCAGCAGGAAGGGGAGGAGGCGGGTCTTGTTGCCCAGGAAGCGCATGGCCCCAAGATGGGGACGGTCCGGCGCCGCGAGCCAGACCCGTCGGTCGCGGGAGGCGCCGCGTGAAGCCCGGCCGCCCGGGGCCCGGCCCCGGGATCCGCGCCTGGAGCCTGGCCGTGGAGGCGTCGCGGGCCCTCCTCCCCCTGGCCGGCCTCGGCTCGCCCAAGCGGGCCCGGGGCGTGGCCGCCCGCCGTGGCGCCGTGGCCCGGCTCGAGGCGTGGGCGGGGGCCGGTCGCGACCCGTCCCGTCCGGCCGTGTGGCTGCACGGCGCGTCGGCGGGCGAGCTCCTCGGGGCGGCGCCCGCCGTCGAGCGCCTCCGGGAGCGGCTCGACCTCCAGCTCGTCGTCACCTGGTTCTCCCCCTCGGCCGAAGCGGCCCTGCCCTCCCTGTCGCCAGACGTGTCCGAGGCCCTCCCGCTCGACACGCTCCGCGAGACGGGCCGCGCCCTGGACGCGGTGCGTCCCTCGGCGCTCGTGTTCGCCAAGGCCGACCTGTGGCCCGGGCTCGTGGCCTCGGCGTCGGTTCGGGGCGTGCCGCTCGGCCTCGTCAACGGGACCGTGGGTCCGCGCAGCTCCCGCCTCCACTGGCCGGCGGTCCAGCTCCTGGCCGGCACCTACGCCCGCCTCGACCTGGCCGGCGCCGTGTCCGAGCAGGATGCCGCGCGCCTCCGCCTCCTCGGCGCCCGGCCCGGGGCGGTCGTGGTCACGGGGGATGGTGCCTTCGACCGGGCCGCGGCCCGGGTGCGCGAGGCCCGCGAGCCCGGCTCGGAGGCCTCGCGCCTGCGGGCCGCGCTGGGGCTCGAGGGCCCGGCGGCCGGGGCCGTCGGGCCCGGCCCGGTGCTCCTGGGCGGCTCGACGTGGCCGCGCGACGAGGCCCTCCTCCTCTCGGCGGTGGCCGCGGCCCGGGCGGCCGGACGGCCGGTGGCCCTCGTCCTGGCCCCGCACGAACCGGACGGGGGCGCTCTGGAGCGCCTGTCGGAGGCCAGCCTCCGGATCCTGGGCGTGCGGCCGCGGACCTGGTCGGAGGCCGGGCGGGCGGAGGGCGCGGCGGACGCGGAGCCGGACACCGAGGCTCCGTGGCGCGCCCCCCTGGTCATCGACCGGGTCGGCCTCCTGGCCGGGCTGTATGCGTTCGCGGACCTGGCCTACGTGGGAGGCGGGCTCGGGACGGACGGGCTCCACTCGGTGGTAGAGCCGGCCGCGGCCGGGATCCCGGTCCTGTTCGGGCGCCGGCACGCGCGCCGCGAGTCGGCCGACCTCCTGGAGCGGGGCGGGGCGCTGGAGGTCGGCCCCTCGACGGCGGCCGAGGTGCTGACGCGGCTCCTGTCGGACGGGGCGGAGCGCGCGCGGCGGGGCGCCGCCGCGAGGTCCTACGTCGAGGAAGGGCGGGGGGCGGCCGAGCGCACGGCGGACCTCATCGAGAGGCTCGTGGAGCGCGGCGGGGGCTGAGCGCGGGCCGCCGGCCCGCTGCCCCTCGTCGGCCCCGCCGCCCCTCCGTCAGTCGTCCGCGTCGTCGTCCTGGCGCCGGGGCCAGCTCCCGTCGCCCCCATCCCGACCGGGCACCAGCATCGGCTTGGGACCCAGCACGAACCAGATCATCAGCCCGATGATCGGGCACAACACGATGACCGCGGCCCACAGGAGCCGCTCGCGCCGGGAGGCGCGGGAGCGCAGCACGAGGCCGGCCGACCACATGTCCAGCGCCGTGATCAGGACGACCAGGAGCCAGCGGGTGTCGATGCGGGCCGCGAGGGTGACGGGGTTCATGCCTCCCCCTACGCCGCCGTGGTCTGCGCCGAGGCGAACTGCAGCCGGTGGAGCCGCGCGTACAGGCCGCCGCGCTCCAGCAGCTCCTCGTGCGTCCCGGCCTCCCGGATCTTGCCGTGGTGGAGGACCAGGATGGCGTCGGCGTTCCGGATCGTGGACAGGCGGTGCGCCACCACCACGCTCGTCCGGTTCTCCATGAGCTCCTCGAGCGCCACCTCGATCTGGGCCTCGATCTCCGAGTCCACCGAGCTGGTCGCTTCGTCCAGGAGGAGGATCGGCGGGTCGCCGGCCAGGGCGCGCGCGAAGCTCAGGAGCTGGCGCTCCCCCACGCTCAGGTGGCTGCCTCGCTCGCCCAGAGGCCGGTCCCAACCTCCCTCGAGGCGTTCGATGTGGCGCTCGACGCCCACCCGGCGGGCCGCTGCCTCCAGGCGCTCCTCGGTCACCCCGGGGCGGTCCAGCCGCACGTTGTGCGCGGCCGAGCCCGAGAACAGGTAGATGTCCTGGAGCACGAGCCCCATCTGCGATCGCAGCGTCGCCAGCGGGATCTCCCGCACGTCCACCCCGTCCAGCGTGATCCGACCCTTCTGGGGCTCGTAGAAGCGCATCAGGAGGTTGATGATCGTGGTCTTCCCCTCCCCGGTGGGGCCCACGATCGCCACCCGCTGGCCGGGCTCGACCGTGAAGTCGACGCCCTCCAGCACCCACTCGCGTCGCGGGCCTTCCCCCTCCAGCGCCCCCGGGGTGGGCGGCGCCTCCTCGTCCGGCTCCAGGTAGCGGAACCACACGTCCTCGAACGCGATGCGCCCGCGCACCGGCGTGGGGAGGACGGCCGGGGCCTGCGGTTCGCGGATCGTCGGCTCCTCGTCCAGGAGGCGGAAGATGCGCTCGGAGCTGGCCATCGCCCCCTGCAGGACGTTGTACTTCTCGGACAGGTCCTGGATGGGCCGGAAGAAGCGCTGCGCGTACTGCAGGAAGGCGGCGATCGTCCCCAGCGTGACCGCGCCCCTGAGGGCCGCGCTCCCGCCGTACCAGATGATCAGGGCCAGGGCCAGCGAGGACAGGAAGGAGATGACCGGGAAGAACAGGGCGTAGTAAGTGATCGACCGGAGGTGCGCCTCCAGGTAGTCGTCGTTGATGTCGCGGAATCGGTCCCTGGTGGGCTCCTCCTGCCGGAAGAGCTGGACCACGGACATGCCGCTGATCCGCTCCTGCAGGAAGGCGTTGATGCGGGCCAGCCGCACGCGGATGTCCCGGTACGCCTGGCGGACGCGTACCCGGAACAGCCACGCGGCCACGGTGACCAGCGGCAGCACGGTGAAGGTGACCAGGGCCAGCCGCCAGTCCATGATCAGCATGGCGGCCATGATGAACAGGAGCGTGAACACGTCGCCGAAGATGGTCACCACGCCCGAGGTGAACATCTCGTTCAGCACCTCGACGTCGCTGGTCACCCGGGTCATGAGCCGCCCGACCGGGTTCCGGTCGAAGTAGGCGGTGTCCAGGCCCTGCAGGTGCGAGAAGATCTGGCCCCGGAGGTCCTTCATGACGGACTGGCCGATCCACGTGGTCAGGATCGTGTTGGCGTAGGAGAGCCCCGCGGACAGGACGAGCGACAGCACGTAGGCGCCGGCCAGCAGGGCCAGGAGCGAGGTGTCCTGGTTCGGGAAGGCGTTGTCGATGGCGAGCTTGGTGATCCCCGGGCCCACCAGCTCCAGCCCCGAGGCCGCGATCAGCATGGCCACGGCCGCCACCACCTGCTTCCGGTAGGGGCCCACGTAGGCCAGCAAACGGCGCATGAGGCGGGCGTCGTACGCCTTGCCGAGGGCGTCCTCCTCGCGGTACGGGCCGTCGGGGCTGGTCTGCATCGCTTAGAAGAGTGCCCTCATCGAGTGGGTGCCGGTGCTTCTCTCGTCGACGCCCCGGACACGGGCGCCGGTCGGCGCGCCCCGCGGGGGCGAAGCTCCCCGAACATACCCGGGAGTCGCGAAACGAGCCACGTCGCGCTGCGGGGACTTGACCGACCTCCCGCCGGCGCGCGAGGTTGGGCCGGTCTTCGACCGCGGGAAGATGGAATGTCTGGAGCCGGCCGCGGAACCCGGGAGGAAGCATGAACGTCGTCAGCCTGTCCGCGCTCGCCCTCGTCCTGGCCCTGCCCCCGCACGCGACCGCCGGGCCGGGCGCGGCGGGCCCCGCGTCCCGGTCCGTGGAGCGGCCCACCGCCGCCCGCGTCCTTGTCGACACGACCGCCTCGGCCGACACGGCGGGTCCGCACACCACCTTCCGGCTCACCGACGTGCGCCGCATCGTGCAGGTGGGGAGCCCGGAGATCAGCCCCGACGGGAGGAGGGTCGCGGTGACGGTGAGCCGGCAGGACTGGGAGAAGGACAAGTCTCGCCGCGAGCTCGACCTGGTGGACGCGGCCACCGGCTCGATGCGGCCGCTCACCTACCGGCGCGACGGCGTGTCCTCCCCCCGCTGGTCGCCCTCCGGGGACCGCCTGGCCTTCGTGGCGCGGGACTCGGCCACCAAGGAGTCGCAGGTGTGGGTGCTGCACATGGATGGCGGCGACCCGATGCGGCTGACCGACTCGAAGACCGGGATCTCCTCCTACTCCTGGAGCCCCGACGGCCGCTCGATCGCCTACATCGCCCAGGACACCGTGCCCGACCCCAAGGCGGTCAAGCACCACGAGGACGCCTTCCAG
Organism: Candidatus Humimonas hydrogenitrophica; assembly: GCA_947581615.1. Taxonomy (GTDB): domain Bacteria; phylum Gemmatimonadota; class Gemmatimonadetes; order Palauibacterales; family Palauibacteraceae; genus Humimonas; species Humimonas hydrogenitrophica. The sequence continues at coordinate 77,140 of CANPVD010000105.1, read as the reverse complement.
GTCACGCTCAACAACTACCAGGTTCGCAAGGCCGTGCAGCCCTGGCACCTGTGGATGATCCCGGCCGACGGCGGAACCGCGAAGCGTCTCACCTCGGGGAACTGGAGCCTGCAGACCGTGCCGGGCGGGGCGGCCCCGCCCGCCTGGAGCCCGGATGGCGCGTCGATCCTGGTCGTCCGGCATCCCGGCGTGTGGTTCGGGAACGCGTATCGCTCGACGCTGATCCGGGTGGACACGGCGGTGGCCGACTCGTCGGGCGGAGCGGTCTCCCTGGCGGTGGGGGTGCCCGACACGGCCGCCGTCCGCATCGGCACGACCGGTGACACGCTGCTGGCGGGCGAGGGCGCCGGGGGGCCGAAGTTCGCCCCGAAGGGGGGCGCGCTCGCCTTCCAGCGCAACCGCGGCGGGGACATGAACAACGGCAACGCCGTGTACGTGCTCCGGGACGGGAAGGTGCGCGACGTCACGGCCGACATGGCCCGCGACATCGGCGGCTTCGCGTGGCTCCCGGACGGGAAGTCCTTCCTGATGGCCGGCGCGCTCGGCGGTCGCTCGGTGATGTGGGAGAAGCCGGCCGACGGGCCGGCCCGGGTCCTGGACCTGGGCGACGTGCAGCCCTCGCGCGGGGCCAGCGTCTCGAACGGCGGGGCGGTGGCCTTCATCGGCACCACGGCCGGCCAGCCGGGCCAGCTCTACTACCTGGCCTCCCCGAGCGCGAAGCCCCGGCAGCTCACCCACTTCAACGCCTTCCTCGACTCCCTGCACCTGGGGCGGGTGGACACGGTGGCGTGGACGGGACCCGGCGGCTTCCACGAGGACGGGGTCCTCACCTATCCGCCCGACTTCCACAAGGGGACGAAGCTCCCCCTCGTCCTGGTCGTCCACGGCGGTCCGGAGGGCGCCTCGACGGCGCGCTTCTCCCCTCTCCCCCAGCTCCTGGCCGCCCGCGGCTACCTGGTGTTCGAGCCCAACTACCGCGGCAGCATCAACCTGGGCGACGCCTACCAGCACGCCATCTACCGCGACACCGGCGAGGGCCCCGGCAAGGACGTGATGGCGGGGCTGGCGGCGGTCGAGAGGCTCGGGGTGGTCGACACGACCCGCATCGGCGTGTCGGGCTGGTCCTACGGCGGCTACATGACCACGTGGCTCACCGGCCACTACCAGGTGTGGAAGGCGGCCGTGGCCGGCGCCGCGCTCACCGACTGGGTCATGGACTACACGATCGCCTTCTACCAGCAGGGCGACCTGTACTTCTTCGGGGGCTCGCCGTGGATGGAGAAGGACTGGCAGATCTGGCGCGACCAGTCGCCCATCCAGTCCGCGAGGAACGTCACCGCGCCCACGCTGGTCATGGGCGACATCGGTGATCCCAACGTGCCGGTGGTCAACAGCTTCGAGTGGTACCACGCCATCCGGGACAACGGGGTGGAGACGGAGTTCTGGGCCTACCCGGCCGACTCGCACTTCCCGGGCGACATCGTGCGCACCACGGACGTGTACCGTCGCTGGATCGACTGGATGGACCGCCACCTGAAGCCCGGGAACTAGGGCCGGGGCCGCACACCCGGGAGAGGCCGGCGCGGCCTCAGTCGCGGCCGGCGCCGACCGGCTCCTCGGCGGGGTGGTCGGCGGTGGGCTCGTGGGCCATGCGCCCGTCGAATACCGCCTGCCGATCGCGGGCCTGCGTGCGCGGGTCGCCGGAGCTCTCCGGCGTGGCGTCCCGTCCGGCGGCCACCTTCCGCGTCCACGCCGACAGCTCCTCCAGGAAGCTCCGCAGGAAGAGCCGCGTCGACTCGTGGACGAGCCGTCCGGTCTCGCCGAACTTCTGCTCGGCCCCGCCCACCAGCACGCCCGGGTGGGGCAGGGGCCGGGCCAGGGTGGCCAGCAGCACGGACTCCAGGTGCATCTGGGCTCGCGCCGTCCCGATCGTCCCGGGCGAGGCGCCCATCATGGCCACCGGCTTCCCGCGGAGCGGCGAGCGCCCCGCGGGGCGCGACGCCCAGTCGATGGCGTTCTTGAGCACGCCCGGGACGGAGTGGTTGTACTCGGGCGTGGCGAACAGCACCGCGTCCGCCGCCCCGATCGATGCCTTGAGGCGCTCCACGGCCTCGGGCCGCACCCCGTCCGTGTCCAGGTCCGCGTCGTACAGCGGGATCCCGCCCAGGTCGAAGATCTCGACCACGATGCCGTCCGGGGCCACCTCCCGGGCGGCCTCCAGCAGGCGGCGGTTGTAGGAGCCGCCCCGGAGGCTGCCCGGGATCCCCAGGACCCGGAGGCTCACGCTTCCGCCGTCCGGCCGGCGTCCTCGTCCGGCCGCCGCAGGGCCACGTTGCCGAGCGCCAGGACCACCGCGGCCGCGAGCGAGATCCACACGACCGCCGGCGCCCACAGCGCCTCGAGCCCGAACAGGGCGTCCAGCGAGATCACCCCCGGACCGGCCACGGCGACCGCCAGGGCACCGGTGGCGAACAGCAGCGGCAGCTCGATGCCGTTGTCGGAGGCGAAGAAGCCGTTGGGCCGGTGCACGGCCAGCATGGCCACGAGCATGACCAGGATCATGATGGCCGGGCCGATCGGGCCCAGCAGGCCCGCCGCGGTCAGCAGCCCGCCGCCCAGCTCGCCCAGGCCCGCGAGGGCCGCGAACGCCCGTCCGGGCCGGAAGCCCAGGCTCTCGAAGAAGCCGCCCGTGCCCTCCAGGCCGTAGCCGCCGAACCAGCCGAACAGCTTCTGGGCTCCATGGGCCGCCAGTCCGAGCCCCAGGATGAGCCGGACCGCGAACAGCCCGATGGCGAGGACCGCCGGATCCTGTGTGTGCAGTGCTGACATAGGATTATCCCTCCCGATTTGCGTGTGACAACATGCATGTTGCAACATACATACCATTGAAAGAAACGGTGCCGGCCCCGGACGGCTGTGTCCGGCCCGGCGCCGCGCCCCGGGCTAGCCCGCCGAGCGGACCTCGCCCAGCGCCCGGATCAGCGCCCGGAGCCGGTCCCGGTCCAGGTCACCGAACCAGCGCGTCTGCAGCTCCTCCAGGGCGGGGGTCGCCCGCTCCAGGGTACGCTCGCCCTCGGCCGTGAGGGTCGCGCGCACGTGACGCCGGTCCCCGGGATCCCGGTGCCGCTCCACCAGGCCCACCTCGGAGAGCCGGTCCAGCAGCCGGGACACGTCCGGAACCGGCGACACCAGCCGCTCGCCCACCTCGCGGCCGCACAGCCCGTCCTTCCCCGCCCCCCGCAGGATGCGGAGCACGTTGTATTGCGTGTGCGTGAGGCCGAACGGCTTCAGCGCCTGGCCGAGCGCGTGGTCCAGCAGCGCGGAGGTGCGGAGCACGCTGAGCAGCGCCTCGACCTCCGGCCGGGTGAAAGGCGTGGACTGCTTGATCTCGTCCTGGAGTCGCATCGTCATGCGATGAGAATACATGTTGTAACATACGTTGTCAAGCTCTCCCGGATCGCGGGGCTCCAAATGGAGGCGTGGGCGCGCCCGGCTCTCGACACATCCGCGCGACCGGCGCCCGCCTCCGAAAGCCTCACAGCGGCGTGATCGTCCACTCCAGGACGTCCCCCGGCCTCAGGTACACGCGTCCGGAATAGGACGGTCGGCCGCCCCCGAGCGGGGTGGCCCGCAGCTGGATCTCGCGGCTCGTGCCGAGCAGGGTTTCGGGGACGTTCGCCCGCAGGGTGTCGAAGGCGGCCACCGTGCCCAGGAACTTCGTCTGTCCCCCGCCCTCCAGGCGGACGTCCATCGGGGTCTGCCGATCGTTGATCACCCGGACCATGGGCGCGGAGTCCGCCACGGCGTTCCGGCTCACGTCGGCCGTGGCCCCCGTGCTTCCGCCGCCTCCCGAGGCGCAGCCGGCCAGGACGAGGGCCGCCGGGACCAGGAGCGCCGCGGCCACGCGGGTCGCGGCGCTCCGGACCGGGGCGCTCAATGGGCGGACAGCACGATCGGAGCCGGTGCCCCCATCGGGTTCAGGGTCCACCGGATCACCGGGTCGGACGAGTCCACGTACACCCGCTCGGAGGCCCGTGCCGGACCTCCGCCCAACGGGCTCGTGACCAGGCGGATCTCGCGGCTGGTGGCCAGCAGGGTCGCCGGGATCGGGCTCCTCAGCGTGTCCGCCACGGGCACGGTCCCGAGGAACTGCGACTGCCCGTTTCCGAACAGGCTGACCTGCATGGGCGTCTGGCGATGGTTGATGATCTGCACCGTGGGCGTCGATGGGATGTTCACGGTCGAGCGGACGGACGGCGTGGCGCCACCGCTCGCGGTCGCGCAGCCCGTCAGCCCCAGGGTTCCGATCACGAGGGCCGCCGCGGCCCCCATCCAAGTGGTTCGTCGTAGAGTCCACATCAGTGTCTCCCTTCCTCTGCGCGCCGGCGCTGTCGCGCGCGGCGCTTTCCAACGCCCTCCAGGAATGCATTTCGCGTTCCCGGAGCGTGAACCCGGGCGCCCGGTGGAGTATCATCCACTGCGCCACCACCGTGACCTCCGGGCGCGCCGCTTCGGGCGGCGTCTCCCGCCACCGCAGAAGGGTTCCGTGACCGACGTGATCCGCGTCCTCGGGGCGCGACAGCACAACCTCAAGGGGATCGACCTCGAGATCCCGCGCCGGGCCCTGACCGTGCTCACGGGTCCGTCGGGCTCGGGGAAGTCCAGCCTCGCCTTCGACACCATCTACGCCGAGGGCCAGCGCCGCTACATCGAGTCGCTGTCCACGTACGCCAAGCAGTTCCTGGAGCGGATGGAGAAGCCGGCGGTGGACCGGCTCGAGGGCGTGAGCCCCTCGGTCGCCATCGACCAGCGCAACACGGTACAGACCAGCCGCTCCACGGTAGGCACGGTGACCGAGGTGTACGACTACATGCGCCTCCTGTGGGCGCGCTCGGGCCGGACCTGGTGCCCGGCGTGCGGCATCCGGGTCGTCCCGGACACGGTCGCCTCGGCCGTGGACGCGGTCCTCGCCCTGGAGCCCGGCACCCGCATCGAGGTGGCTTTCCCGCTCGTCCTCTCCGAGGAGATCACCCACGCGGTCGCCGTCTCCAACCTCCAGGCCCAGGGCTACCTGCGGGTGCGCGCCGACGGGGTCGAGCTCTACCTGCCCGATCTCGAAGCGGGGGAGGAGGGGGCAGGGGGGGAAGGCGACGAGGCGGACGCAGATGTGGGCGACGCCGCCGAGCCCGCCGACCGGACGTCCGGCCTCGACCTCGCCGCCGCCGACGAGCTCCTGGTCGTCGTGGACCGGCTGGTCGTCGACCCCGAGGTCCGCGAGCGGCTGGCCGACGCGCTGGCCGCCGCCTTCGCCGAGGGGGAGGAGAGCGCCCTGGTGCTCGAGGTCGAGCGGGACGAGGCCGGCGCCTCCCGCGAGGTGGCCCGTCACCCGTTCAGCGAGTCCTTCCGCTGCGCCGGGTGCGGCCGCGAGTTCCCCGAGCCGCGCCCCTCGCTGTTCAGCTTCAACAGCCCGCACGGGGCGTGTCCCGAGTGCCGCGGGTTCGGGGCCACGCTCGAGTACGACGAGGACCTCATCGTGCCCGATCCTTCGCGGACCCTGGCCGACGGCGCCCTCGACCCGTGGAGCAAGCCGCGCTACGACCGCCAGCGGTCGCGGCTGCGCGAGTTCGCCCGCGAGCGGGGCATTCCGATCGACGTGCCGTTCGAGGCGCTGGAGGAGGAGGCGCGGCGCGAGCTCCTCGAGGGGAGCGAGGACTTCCAGGGCGTCCTCCCCTTCCTGCGCTCCCGGGAGCGTTACAAGTACAAGCGCTACATCCGGGTCTTCCTGCGCGGCTACCAGCGGCCGGTGCGCTGCTTCGCCTGCGGCGGGGCCCGGCTCCGGGACGAGGCCCTGCACGTCCGCGTGGGCGGGAAGACGATCGCGGAGGCCGCCGCCCTGACGGTCCAGGCGCTCCGGGCGTGGCTGGCCGAGCTGGAGCTCGAGCCGTTCGAGCGCCGCGTGGCCGAGCGCATTCTGGCCGAGCTCTCCGACCGGCTCCGCTTCCTGGACCAGGTGGGGCTCGGCTACCTGACCCTGGACCGCCAGGCCCGCTCGCTGTCCGGGGGCGAGATGCAGCGCATCCGGCTGGCCAGCTGCCTCGGGAGCCGGCTGGTGGAGACGCTGTACGTGCTCGACGAGCCCACCATCGGCCTCCATCCCCACGACGTGGACCGCTTCCTGGACGTCCTCGTGGGGCTTCGGGACGGCGGTAACACGGTGCTCATGGTCGAGCACGAGCCCGAGGCCCTGCGCGTCTCGGACCGCATCGTGGAGCTGGGGCCGGGCTCGGGGGAACGCGGCGGCCGGGTCGTGTTCGAGGGCTCCTGGGACCGGCTGCTGGAGGCCGACACCACCACCGGTCGGCTGCTCGCGGGCCGCGAGGAGCGCGCGCTCCGCAAGCGCCGAAAGCCCGGCGGGCGCTGGCTCGAGCTCCGCGGCGCCGCCCTGCACAACATCCAGGGCCTGGACGCGCGCATCCCGCTCGGCCGTCTCACCGTGGTCACCGGCGTGTCGGGCTCGGGCAAGTCCACCCTCGTGCACGACCTCCTGTTCCACGCCCTCGAGCGGGAGCTGCACGGCGTGACCAGCGCCAGGGAGCACCTGGGCGAGGAGGTGGGTCGCTACGAGCAGCTCGTCGGGGCGAGGGCGCTGGACGACGTCGTGCTGGTCGACCAGAGCCCCATCGGACGCACGCCGCGCTCCAACCCGGTGACCTACATCAAGGCGTTCGACCCCATCCGCGAGCTGTTCGCCGCGCAGCCGCTGTCGCGCAGCCGCGGCTATACGCCGGGGCACTTCAGCTTCAACGTGACGGGCGGGCGCTGCGAGGTGTGCAAGGGGGCCGGCGAGGAGCAGGTCGACATGGTGTTCATGGCCGACGTGTCCACGCTGTGCGAGGCGTGCGGAGGCAAGCGCTACCGGGACGAGATCCTCGAGGTCGAGTACCGGGGCCTCAGCATCCACGACGTCCTGCAGCTCACCGTGGATGAGGCCATCCGCTTCTTCCTGCGACAGGACCGCGTGGGGGAGGCGCTGTGGCAGCTGCAGCGCGTCGGTCTCGGCTACCTGAGGCTGGGCCAGCCGGCCACCACGCTGTCGGGCGGCGAGGCGCAGCGCCTCAAGGTGGCCCGGGAGCTGGCGATGGCCTCCGGCTCGGGCCGACGCCTCTACATCCTGGACGAGCCCACGGTGGGGCTCGGCCTGGGCGAGGTCGGCCAGCTCGTTCGTGTCCTGGACGAGCTCGTGTCGGCGGGGCACACGGTCCTGGTCGTCGAGCACGACCTGGAGGTGATCCGGAGCGCGGACTGGGTCCTGGACCTGGGCCCCGGCGCCGCCGCCGAGGGCGGCCGCATCGTGGCCGAGGGCCCCCCCGAGCAGGTCGCCGCCGCCCCCGACTCCCTCACGGGCGCCTACCTGCGGGGCGAGGGCGCGCGCGACCGGGAGAGCCGCGCCGCCGGCTGAGGCCGTACGCTCCGATTCAACGGCTCGCCGCGTCCGGCTGTTTCGAAAAGAGTGTTCGACTACATTGACGGGTCGCCCAGGCCCCCACGTATCGTCTCTGCCTCGTCAGGAGGAACCATGAAGCTCCACGTCGCGAGGAGATCGGCGTCGCTGGCGCTCGCCGCGCTGGCGGCCGCGACCCTCTCCGGGCCGCTCCGCGCGCAGGGCGCGGACCGCGGCTCGGCTCCCGGCGCGGTCCCGTACCAGACCTACGACCTCCCCAACGGGCTGCAGGTGATCCTCTCCGAGGACCACTCCACGCCCATCGTGGCGGTGGACATCTGGTACCACGTGGGGGCGCGCAACGAGACCCCGGGGCGCTACGGATTCGCGCACCTGTTCGAGCACATGATGTTCCAGGGCTCGGCGCACGTGGGGAAGACCGAGCACCTCACCCGCATCGAGGCGGTGGGCGGCTCGGTCAACGGTTCGACGACCGAGGACCGGACCAACTACTTCGAGATCATCCCCGCCGACCGGGTGAACCTGGCGCTGTGGATGGAGGCGGACCGCATGCGGTCGCTGGCCGTGAACCAGACCAACCTGGAGAACCAGCAGAAGACGGTCTCCGAGGAGCTGCGCCAGCGCATCAACAACCAGCCCTACTCGAAGGCCTTCCTGGCCTCCCAGTACACGATCCCCTACGAGGGCATGGGCTGCCCCGGCTACGCGCACCCGCCCTCGGGCTCCATCCACGACGTCACGGCGGCCACGCTCCAGGACGTGAAGGCGTTCCACGCCACCTACTACCAGCCCGACAATGCCACCCTGACGGTCGTCGGGGACTTCGATCCCGCCCAGGTGAAGGGCTTCATCCAGCAGTACTTCGGCGGCATCCCCAGGGCCGCGACCCCGACGGCGGTGAGTTGCACGGTCAACTACTCGGCCGGCTTCCGGATGGACACGGTCCAGGACACCAAGGCCAACGTCCCGGCCGTGATCTGGGCTTACCGGGTGCCGCCCGACTCCTCGGCCGACCACTTCCCGCTCGCGCTCCTGGCCGTGCTGTTCGGGCAGGGGCAGAGCTCGCGGATGTACCGGGCCGTGGTCAACGACGCGGGCGCGGCCCTCCAGGCATCCGCCGCGCTCTCCTCGCGCGTGGGCCCCTCCCTGTTCTTCGGCTTCGCGCTCGCCAACCAGGGCGTGAGCGCCGACTCCCTGCTGACGCTCATGGAGGCCCAGGTGCAGCGTCTGAAGACCGACCCGCCCACCGAGGCGGAGCTTCAGAAGGCCAAGAACACGTTCGAGGCGGACTTCGTCGAGGGCCGGCAGACGGACCTCAGCAAGGCGGAAGCTCTGCAGCACTACGCGCTGTTCCGGCCGAGCCTCTCGGAGGTGAACGGGGATCTGGCGCGCTACGAGGCGGTGACGGTGGACGACCTGAAGCGGGTGATCGACAAGTACTTCGTGCGCGCCAACCTGAGCGTCGTGTTCGACTTGCCGGCGAAGGGAGGTGACCGATGAACGCCGCACGTCGAACCCCGGTCCTCGCCTCGCTGCTCCTCCTGGGGATGGCGGGTCTCCTGGCGGTCCCGGCCGGGCTCATGGCCCAGCAGGGCTTCCCCTCCAAGGCGCCGCCGCCCCTCCAGCCCAGGCCGGTGCACTTCCCGGCCGTGGGGCGAGACACCCTCGCCAACGGCCTCCAGCTGGTGGTCGTCGAGAACCACGAGCAGCCGGTCGTCTCGGTGCGGCTCTACCTGCCGGCCGGCGGCACGGTCGATCCGAAGGGCGAGGCCGGTCTGGCCAGCATGACCGCCTCCCTCATCGACAAGGGGACGAAGACGCGCAGCGCGGACCAGATCGCGTCAACGGTGGAGGGGGTCGGCGCCTCCTTGAACGAGGGGGCGGACGACGACTTCACCTACGTGTCCGCCACGACGCTCACGCGGCACCTGCCCACCGTGCTCGACGTGTTCGCGGACGTGGTCCGCGAGCCGATCTTCCCGACGGATCAGCTGGAGACCATGCGCAAGCGCGAGCTCTCCGGGCTCCAGGTCCAGCTCACGCAGCCCTCGATCCTGGCCGGGCGCCAGTTCTCGAAGGAGTTGTACGGCGACCACCCCTACGCCCGGGCGGAGACGCCGGCCAGCGTCAAGGCCATCACGCGCAAGGACCTCGAGGCGTTCCATGCGGAGCGGTACGTCCCGTCGGGCGCTCTGCTGGTGTTCGCCGGCGACATCGACCTGGCGGCGGCGCGCCGGGCCGCCGAGCAGTACTTCGGCGCCTGGAGCGGCACGGCGCCCGCCCGGGCCACCTCGCCGTCGCCGCCGGCGCCGGGCCCGACCTCGATCACCCTCATCAACCGGCCCGGCTCGGTGCAGTCGGAGATCTGGATGGGGAACCTGGCCATTCGGCCCGACAACCCCGACGCGATCCCGCTCGACGTGATGAACCGGATCCTGGGCGGCGGGGCCAACGCCCGGCTCTTCCTCATCCTGCGCGAGCAGAAGGGCTGGACGTACGGGGCCTACAGCCAGATCACGAGCCCCCGCGACAGGGGCTACTTCGTGGCGACGGCCGAGGTGAGGACGCCGGTCACAGACAGCTCGGTGAACGAGATGCTGCACCAGATCCGGCGCATGCGGACGCAGACGGTGCCGGACTCGGAGGTCCAGACGGCCGAGGACTACCTCACCGGGCACTTCCCGATCGCGATCGAGACGCCCGAGCAGGTGGCCTCGCAGGTAGCGGACGTCCTCCTGCGCGGCCTCGGGATCGGCTACCTGGAGAGCTACCGTTCCAGGGTGGCGGCCGTGACTGCGGCCGACGTGCAGCGGGTGGCCCGGGAGTACCTTCACCCCGACAGCCTGGACATCGTGGTGGTCGGTGACGCCGCCAAGCTGTACGAGACGCTGAGGGCCATCGCCCCCGTGCGCCTGCAGGACGTGGAGGGCAAGCCGCTGCAGCCCTCCGACCTGGCGGTGAAGCGCTCCGCGGTGAAGCTGGACGCCACCCGGGCCCGCGCGGGCACGTTCGACTACGAGCTCATGGTCCAGGGGAAGTCCTTCGGGAGCTACACCCTGACCTACGGCGAGGGCGACCAGGCCGGGAGCTGGAAACTGGAGGAGAAGCTCCAGGCCCCCATGGGCAGCCAGACGGGAACCTACGTGTTCCAGGGCGACCTCACCCCGATCTCGGCGGCCGAGCAGGGCGGTCCCGCGTCCACGGACCTCCACTACGCGTCCGGCCACGTGACCGGCACGGCGACGCTGCCCACCCCGCAGGGACAGACCAGGGAGCAGAAGATCGACACCGACCTTCCGGACGGGACGCTGGACGGGAGCGCCTCGGTGGCCATCGTGCTCGCCAGTCCGCTGGCGGACGGCTTCGACCTCCAGGTCCCCATCTACGCCGCGGGGCAGGGGGTCCAGCAGCTCTCGGCGAAGGTGACGGGCGCGGACAGCGTGACCGTCCCGGCCGGCACCTACCAGGTCTACACGGTGGAAGTGACGGGCCAGGCGGGGCAGAAGATCCTGTTCTACGTCACGAAGGAGGCGCCCCACCTGCTGGTCAAGGAGGAGTTCGAGGGCCGGCCGGTCACGCTCGAGCTCACGAAGGCCGGCGAGGCGGGGAAGGCCGGGAGCTGAGCGAGGGCCGCGGGCCACGCCGGGACGGAGGCGCGGCCCGCCCGCGCGTCTCGGTTCTCCTGCCCTGCCGCGACGCCGCGGCCTGGCTCCCCGAGGCCGCCGCCAGCCTCGAGGCGCAGACGCTGGACGACTTCGAGGTCGTGGCCGTGGACGACGGCTCCTCGGACGGCACGGCGGGCCTCCTGGAGGCGTGGTCGGAGCGTGACGCCCGCGTGCGCGTCCTCTCCGCCGGGAGCGGGGGCGGCGAGGGGTTGGTCGCGGCGCTCCGGAGCGCCGCGGTCGCGGCCCGCGCCCCCCTGCTGGCGCGCATGGACGCCGACGACGTGGCGCTCCCCTCCAGGCTGGAGCGCCAGGCCGACTTCCTGTCGGGCCGTCCGGGCCTGGCCGCGTGCGGCACGCGGGTCGAGCTCTTCCCTTCCTCCCGGGTCGGCATGGGCTACCACCGTTACCAGGCGTGGCTCAACGGCCTGTCCGGACCGGCGGCGCTCCTCCGGGACCTGTTCGTGGAGTGCCCGATCGCCCATCCTACGCTGATGATCCGGGCCTCCGCGCTGCGGGCCCTGGGCGGTTATCGTGACGAGGGCTGGCCGGAGGACTACGACCTCCTGCTCCGGCTGTACCGGGCGGGGATGCGGGCCGACGTGGTTCCCGACACGCTCCTCCGCTGGAGGGTGCGCCCGGGGCGGCTGTCCAGGGTCTCCGGCGCGTACGCGCCCGACGCGTTCCGCCGCTGCAAGGTGCACTTCCTGGTCCGCGGCGAGCTGCCCGAGGGCCGCGCCCTCCTGGTGTGGGGAGCGGGCCGGGTGGGGAAGCCGCTGGCCGTGGAGCTGGCCCGACAGGGACGCGCCCCGTGCGCGTTCATCGACGTGGACCCCAGGAAGCTGGGTCAGGAGATCCACGGGCTCCCGGTCCTGTCTCCGGACGAGCTCGGCCGGTGGCCCGGCGCGTACGTCCTGGTGGCCGTGGGGGCGCCCGGCGCCCGCCAGGAGATCCGGGCCGAGCTCGACGCGACCGGACGCGAGGAGCTGAGGGACTACCGGGTGGCCGCCTGAGGCCGCCTTCACGGCACGGCGCCCCCGGGGGGCGCCGATACCTTGGGCCGGCGCCGATCGGGGTCCGGCCGGAACGATCACTCGAGAGGAGAGCCCATGAGGAATCGAGCATCGAGCCCGGCCGTCCCGCGCGCCGCCCTGCTGGTGGGCTGCGCCTGGCTGGCGGCCGCGTGCGCCACCGCGGGCGCGGCGAACCCTTCCGGCGCCGTCGGCGTCGAGGCGCGGGACGTGGGCGGCACGTCGGCGGTGGGAACGGTCCCCGTGGCGGCCGAGGGGACCGACACTACCGACACGCGCGACCTGCTGTACGGGATGCCGAACGGGGCGTGGCGCTCCACCTACCGGCCCCTGCCCGCGAAGCCGACCCTGATCAGGGGCGGCACGGTCATGACCGCCACGGGGCAGACGATCCAGGGCGGCGACGTGCTCCTGGAGAACGGCGAGATCGTCGCCGTGGGGAAGGGCCTGACGGCCCCCGCCGGCGCGATGGTGATCGACGCGAGCGGCCGGTACGTGACCCCGGGGATCATCGACGTCCACTCCCACATGGGCGACTACCCGGACCCGGGCGTCCAGGCCCACTCGGACGGCAACGAGGCCACCAGCCCGACCACTCCGCAGGTGTGGGCGGAGCACTCGGTGTGGCCCCAGGACCCCTCCTTCACGCGCGCCCTCGCGGCCGGCGTGACCACGGTCGAGGTGCTGCCGGGCAGCGCCAACCTGATCGGGGGACGCGGGATCACGCTGAAGCTGGTGCCCGGGCGGAGCGTCCAGGACATGATGTTCCCGGGCGCCCCCATGGCCCTCAAGATGGCGTGCGGCGAGAACCCCAAGCGCGTGTACGGCAGCCGCGGCCGCTTCCCCTCCACCCGCATGGGCAACGTGGCCGGCTACCGGGAGGCCTTCATCAGGGCGAAGGCCTACCGGGAGAAATGGGACGCGTGGATCGAGGGGGGCCGGAAGGGCGACCCGCCCGCCCGCGACCTGGGCCTGGAGACGCTGGCCGAGGTGCTGCGCGGCCACCTGTTCCCGCAGATCCACTGCTACCGGGCCGACGAGATGGTCCAGATGATCAACCTCTCGCACGAGTTCGGCTTCCACATCCGCGCCTTCCACCACGGCGTGGAGGCGTACAAGATCCGCGACATCCTGGCCCGCGACTCGATCGGCGCCGCCCTGTGGTTCAACTGGTGGGGCTTCAAGATGGAGGCGTTCGACGGGATCGAGCAGAACCTGGCCCTGGTCAGCCAGGCCGGAGTGCATGCCATCCTGCACACCGACGACGACATGGGCGTGCAGCTCATGAACCAGAACGCCGCTCGCGCCATGTACGCGGGCCGTGAGGCCGGCATCGAGGTGAGCCGGAACGAGGCGCTGCGCTGGATCACCGCCGAGCCGGCCTGGGCTCTGGGCATCCAGGACCGGGTGGGCACGCTCGAGAAGGGCAAGAACGCGGACGTGACGGTGTGGTCGGGCGACCCGTTCAGCGTCTACACGCGCGCGGACCAGGTCTTCATCGATGGCGCGTTGATCTACGACCGCAAGCAAAAGGAGCTTCAGCCCACCTCGGACTTCGAGGTCGGCATCCTGCCGGAGGCGACGTTCGAGGGAGCGAAGGGAGGGGTCCGATGACGACGACGAGGAGAACGCCCGGCAGGGCCATCGGGCTCGCGACGGCGCTGGTGGCCGGCACGGCCCTGATGGCCGCGGCCCTGGCCGCCCCGGCTCCAGCGGCCGCCCAGACGATCGCCATCACGGGCGGCACCGTCTACCCGGTCTCCGGTCCCAGGCTGGAGGGCGCCACGGTGCTCATCCGGGACGGGAAGATCGTGGCCGTGGGCACGAACGTGCGCGTGCCCGAGAGAGCGCGCCGGATCGACGCCGCCGGCAAGGTCGTCACGCCGGGTCTCATGGACGCCTCCACCACCCTGGGCCTGGTCGAGGTGGGCGCGGTGGGCGCCACGCGCGACTTCGCCCTGCAGTCCGAAGACCCGGTCACCGCCGCCTTCGACGTGGTGGACGGGATCAACCCGGCCTCCACCCTCATACCCATCAACCGCCTGGGCGGCGTGACCACCGCCCTCACGGCGCCACGCGGCGGGCTCATCTCGGGCCAGGGAGCCGTGATCGATCTGGCGGGAGCGACCGTGGAGGCCATGCTGGTCGAGCCGCGGGCGGCCATGATGGCCAGCTACGGAGCCGGCGCGGCCTCCGCGGTGGGGGGCGCCCGCGGCGAGGCCTCCCTGCGCCTGCGCGAGGCGCTGGACGACGCCAGGTTCTGGAAAAAGCACCAGGGCGCGTTCGACCGGGGGGCGTCCCGGTCGCTGGTGGAATCGAGGCTGGACCTGGAGGCGCTGCAGCCCGTCCTGGCGGGCACCATGCCGCTGGTGGTGAGCGTGGACCGGGCCTCCGACATCTCGGCCGTGCTCCGTATCGCGAACGACTACGGGCTCCGGCTCGTGATCACGGGCGGGGCGGAGGCCTGGAGAGTGGCCGGTGAGCTCGCCCGGGCCCACGTGCCGGTCGTGCTCGACCCTCTCACCGACGCGCCCACCGACTTCTCGCACCTGGGCGCCCGGTTCGACAACGCGGCGCTCCTCCAGAAGGCCGGTGTGCCCGTGATCATCAGCACCTTCGACGCTCACAACGTCCGCAACCTGGCTTTCGACGCCGGCAATGCGGTGCGCTTCGGCCTTCCCTGGGACGCGGCCCTCCGCGCCGTGACGCTGGAGCCGGCCCGCGCCTTCGGGATCGACGACCGCTACGGGTCGCTGGAGCCCGGCAAGGTGGCCGACGTGGTGGTGTGGTCGGGCGACCCGTTCGAGCTCTCCTCGGCGCCCGAGACCGTGATCATTCGTGGCCGGGTGATGCCGGACCGTTCGCGCCAGCGGGAGCTGCTGGAGCGCTACCGGACGCTGCGCGCGGACCAGCCGCCCGAGTATCGGGGCGGAGAGGGCGGCAACGGCGCGGACGGCGGCTGAGTCTCGAGGACATCATCGTGGACGAGACCGGGCACCGCGAGGAGCTCGAGATGATCCTCAGGGAGTTCGAGGACTGAGCGGGACCGGTCCGGGAGCATCTCCGGGGGGCGGAGAGTCCCGCCGGAGGCAGGTTTTCGCGGGGGTCGCGGCCGTTCGGCCGGCGGCCCCCGCAGCCGTTTCAGAGGTTCGCCTGCGGGGTATCGAGCCTGTAGATTTAGTGGGCTATGAGCGGGCCCCGGCGGACCGCCGCTCCGCGCCCCCGGCACGCTCTACTTGTACAAGTAGAGCACGCGCCGGCGGGGCGCATGGAGGGGGCCCGAACTCCGCGGCACCAGGCAACGCCACTTGAGGTGACATGAGCACACCCGAGAACATCGAGCGCGTCGAGCCCCGTCTGCTCGAGGAGGAGATGCGCGAGTCGTTCATCGACTACTCGATGAGCGTCATCGTGCAGCGGGCCCTCCCGGACGTTCGGGACGGCCTCAAGCCCGTGCACCGCCGCATCCTCTACTCGATGCAGGAGCTGGGGCTGGCCCCCAACCGGCCCTATAAGAAGAGCGCGACCGTGGTGGGCGACGTGCTCGGCAAGTACCACCCCCACGGCGACGCGGCCGTGTACGACTCGCTGGTGCGGATGGTCCAGGAGTTCTCGCTCCGCTACCCGCTCGTGGACGGGCAGGGGAACTTCGGCTCCATCGACGGCGACAGCGCGGCGGCCTACCGGTACACCGAAGCGCGGCTGGCCTCCATCGCCCAGGAGATGCTGGCCGACATCGACAAGGAGACGGTGACCTTCGCGCCCAACTTCGACGACCGGCTCCAGGAGCCGACCGTCCTCCCCTCGCGGCTCCCCAACCTCCTGGTGAACGGCTCCTCGGGGATCGCGGTGGGAATGGCCACCAACATCCCTCCCCACAACCTGCGCGAGGTGGTGGGGGCGCTGGAAACGCTGATCGACGATCCGGACGCCAGCCTGGACGACCTCATGCAGCACGTCCGGGGGCCCGACTTCCCCACCGGCGGCTTCATCTATGGCTCCGACGGGATCCGCGAGGCGTACGAGTCGGGCCGCGGCCGGGTGGTCATGCGCGCCCGGGCTCGAGTCGAGGAGCGCGAGCGCGGCGGCGAGCGCATCGTCATCTCCGAGATCCCTTTCATGGTCAACAAGACCCGCCTCATCGAGCAGATCGCCGGGCTCGTCCGCGACAAGCGGGTTCAGGACATCTCCGACCTGAGGGACGAGTCGGACCGGGACGGGATCCGGTTGGTCATCGAGCTCAAGAGGGACGCTGCGCCCCGCATCGTCCTCAACAAGCTGTTCAAGATGACGCAGATGCAGTCCACCTTCGGCGTGATCATGCTGGCGCTGACGGACGGCGTTCCAAAGGTCATGTCCCTCAAGGAGATGCTCCAGCACTTCATCGACCATCGCCACCAGGTGGTCGTGCTCCGGAGCGAGTACGATCTCCGCAACGCGAAGGCGCGGGAGCACGTCCTCGAGGGGCTCAAGATCGCCGTCGACAACATCGACGAGGTGATCGAGATCATTCGGGCCGCTCCGGACGCCGACGAGGCGGGAGTCCGCCTGCGCGAGCGCTTCGAGCTCACCGAGGTCCAGTCGAAGGCGATCCTCGACATGCGGCTCGCCCGCCTCACGGGCCTCGAGATCGAGAAGCTGGAGGCCGAGCTCGAGGAGGTCCGGGCCGAGATCGGGCGCCTGGAGGGCATCCTGGGCTCGCGCGAGCTGCGCATGAGCATCATCAAGGGCGAGCTCGGTGCGCTGGTCGACAAGTACGGCGACGAGCGTCGGACGAGCGTGGTCGACGTGGCGGTCGACTTCACCGAGGAAGACCTCATCGCCGAGGAGCCCATGGTCATCACGGTGAGCCGTCAGGGCTACGTGAAGCGGCTCGCACCCGACGTCTACCGCCAGCAGCGGCGCGGGGGCCGCGGGGTGGCCGGCATGGGGACCAAGGACGAGGACTGGGTCGAGCACCTCTTCCTGGCCTCGACCCACGACTACCTCATGTTCTTCACGGCCCGCGGTCACGCCTACTGGCTCAAGGTGTACGAGATCCCGCAGACGTCCCGCACCGCGCGCGGCCGGCCGATCGTCAACCTTCTGTCGATCGACAAGGACGAGACCGTCGCCTCGATGATGCCGGTGCGCGAGTTCCGCGAGGACCAGTACCTGGTGTTCGCCACCCGGAACGGCCTGGTGAAGAAGACGAGCCTGGCCGCCTACTCCAACGTGCGGGCGCCGGGCGTCAACGCCATCAACATCGTCGAGGGCGACCGGCTCATCGACGTCCAGATGACCGACGGCTCCAACGACATCGTCCTCGCCACCCGGAACGGCATGGCCATCCGCTTCGCCGAGAGGGAGATCCGAGAGACCGGCCGGGCCACGCAGGGGGTGAAGGGCGTGGACCTGGCCGACGCGGACCACGTGGTCGGCATGGTCATCGTCCGCCGCGGCGCCACCCTGCTCACCGTGACCGACCGCGGCATGGGCAAGCGCACGGACGTGGACGAGTACCGGACCCAGCACCGGGGCGGGAAGGGACTCATCAACCTCCACCTCACCGGGAAGACCGGGCACGTGGTGGCCGTCAAGGAGGTCACCGACCAGGACGAGCTCATGCTGGTCACCCGCAACGGGGTCGTGAACCGTCAGCACGCCCGCGAGATCCGCGTCATCGGGCGCAACACCCAGGGGGTGCGGCTCGTCAGCCTGGACAAGGGGGACGAGCTGGTCGACGTGGCCCGGGTGGTCGAGCGTGACGAGGACGACGAGACGGAGGTGGCCGAGGGCCCGGAGGCCGTGCGCGAGCTGGCCGAGCAGGTCGAGGCCGAGGCAGACACCGAGGAGCCCTCGTGAGCCCGGAAGCCGGAATCCGGTCGATGGAGCTCGTCGGCCTGCGGCAGGTGCAGGACGCCGCGGCCCGTCTCGAGGGGGTGGCGCTGCGCACCCCCCTCCTTCCCGGCGAGCTACCCGACGGGTCCACCGCCTGGCTCAAGTGCGAGAGCCTGCAGCGCGCGGGAGCCTTCAAGGTCCGCGGGGCCTACAACTTCGTGAGCCTGCTCACGCCCGAGCAGCGCGGCGCCGGCCTGGTCGCGTATTCCTCGGGCAACCACGCCCAGGGGGTCGCCTACGCGGCTCGCGCCTACGGCGTGCCGGCCACCATCGTCATGCCGGTCGACGCGCCGCGCGTGAAGGTGGAGGGCGTCCGCCGCCTGGGCGCGAAGATCGAACTGGTCGGCACCACGGCGCCCGACCGCGAGGCCCGGGCGCTCGAGATCGAGAAGCAGGAGGGCGCCACCATGGTGCCGCCCTTCGACCACCCGAACATCATCGCCGGCCAGGGCACCACGGCGCTCGAGATCTGGGACCAGCTCGACGAGGCGGCGGCCCGCGGCGAGGAGGCGGCCGGGGACCCCGGCCTCGTGCTCGTCCCGATCGGGGGCGGCGGGCTCCTGTCCGGCTGCGCGGTCGTGCTGCGCGAGCTGGCCCCCGAGTGCCGCATCGTGGGGGTCGAGCCGGAGGGGGCCGACGACACGAGGCGCTCGCTCGAAGCGGGCCGGCCCGTGGCCCTGGAGCGGGTGGACACGATCGCCGACGGCCTGCGGCCGCCCCGGCCCGGCGACCTCACCTTCGCCCACATCCGGGAGCTGGTCGACGAGGTGGTGACCGTGCCCGACGCGGCGCTGGTGGACGCGGTCCTGTGGTGCTTCCACCGGCACCTGGTCGTGGAGCCGAGCGGGGCCGCCTCCGTGGCCGCCCTCCTGTGCGGCGCGGCCGACCCCGCCTGGGCCGAGGACGGCGACGTGGCATGCGTGCTGTCGGGGGGCAACGTCGACCCGGTGGTGCTGGCCGGCTGGCTCGAGGAGCGGGCCGGGGACGGCCCGGAGGACGGAGGGGCGTGAGGGGAGACCCGGACCGGGGCGGGTCGCCGGCGGAAGCTCCGCTCGTGGCCGTCACCGCCGCGTGGAGCGACGGACCCGCGGAGCACCCGTGTCGCCGTGTGTGGCTGGAGCACGGCTACCTCGAGGGCGTGCGCGCGGCCGGGGCCGTCGAGCTCCACCGGCCGGCGGTCCGGGCGCCCGTCCTCGCCGTCCAGTGGCACCCGGAGCGCCGCCTGCCCGACCCCGAGGGGGGCAGCCAGCGGCTGTTCGAGTGGTTCGGGGAGGCGGTTCGGGCGGCCGCCGGCGCGGCGGCGAGCGGGTGAGCCCGAACCGGAGCCTGACCGCCGTGGCGGGCCTCCAGGTCGGCCACGCGCAGGACGTCGCGGCTCGCACGGGGTGCACGGTCGTCCTCGGGCCGTTCACGGCCGTGGTCGAGGTCCGGGGCCTGGCCACCGGCTCGCGGGAGCTGGACGCCCTCTCGCCCCTGCACGTGGTCCCGTGCTGCGATGCCCTCCTGCTCACCGGCGGCTCGGCCTTCGGGCTGGCGGCCGCGGACGGGGTCGTGGCGTGGCTCGAGGAGCACGGGCGCGGCTTCCGAACCGCGGCGGCGCGGGTGCCGATCGTGCCCGCGGCCGTCCTCTACGACCTGGCCGTGGGCGACGCCTCCGTGCGCCCGGGCCCGGCCATGGGCCGGGCGGCGGTGGAGACCGCTGGCCCGGAGCCGGTCGAGGAGGGCCCGGTCGGCGCCGGCTGCGGGGCCACGGTCGGCAAGCTGGCCGGCCCCGAGTTCGCCGAGCCCTCCGGGGTGGGGAGCGCGGTCGCGGAGGGCCGTGAGGGCACGGTGGCGGCCCTGGCGGCCGTGAACGCTTTCGGGGACGTGGTCGACGGGGACGGCTCCATCGTGGCGGGGTGCCGCGCCCCGGGCGGGGGTTACAGGGATACGGCCCGCACCCTGCGGGACGGCTCGGCGCCGGGAGGGTTCGGGGAGCGACTGGGGCGCGAGAACACCACGCTCGGCGTGGTGGCCACCGACGTCCCCCTGGGGCGCACCGACCTCCAGGTGGTGGCGCGGCAGGCCGTGCACGGGCTCATCCGGCGGCTGCGGCCGGCGGCGACCCCCTTCGACGGGGACATGGTGTTCGCGCTCTCCACGGGCGCGGTCGGCGAGCGGCTGGCTCCCCGGCCGCTGCACGAGCTGCTCCCGCTGGCGCTGCGGGCGGAGGAGGCGCTGGCCGAGGCCGTCACCCGGGCGGTGAGACGCACGTGAGACGTCTGGTTCTCTTCGATGTGGACGGCACGCTGGTCGACTCCGGCGGCGCGGGGCGCGCGGCCCTGGGCCGGGCCATGGTGCGTGTGTTCGGGGAGGCCGGGCCGATCGACAGCTGTGACTTCCACGGGCGCACCGACCCGTCCATCGTCCGGGGACTGCTGCGCGCCCTGGGGCGGGAGGACGCGTGGATCGACGCCCGCATGGGCCGGGTGTGGGGTCCCTACCTGGCGATCCTCGCCGAGGAGCTCGCGGCGCGGAACGGCCGGGCCCATCCGTACCCGGGCGTCATCGAGCTGCTGAAGCGGCTGGCGGGGGAGGCCGGCGTGACCCTGGGCCTGGTGACCGGAAACCTGGAGGAGGGAGCGCGGCGCAAGCTGGCCGCCGCGGGCGTGCACGCCCCGTTCGAGGTCGGCGGGTACGGGTCGGACGCCGAGCACCGGGACGAGCTCCCCCCCGTGGCACTCCGCCGGGCCGCCGAGCGCGGCCTGCGCTTCGAGCACCGCGACGTGTGGGTCGTGGGCGACACGCCCGCGGACATCCGCTGCGGCCGGGCCTCCGGGCTCCGCACCCTGGCGGTGGCCACGGGGCGCCACGACGCCGGCTCCCTCCGGGAGCACGGGGCGGACGTGGTGTTCGGGGATCTCTCGGACGTGGCCTCGGTGGCGGAGACGCTGCTGTCGTGAGGGATTCGGCCTTCCGCCTGGACCTGTGGTCGCGCGCCGGCGGTACCCGGCGGGGCGTGGAGGTCGGCATCGGTGAGTCGGAGCTCGTCCTCGGCGACCTGCGGGTCCCCTACCGCGACATCTTCTGGACCTCGCGCCGGGCCGGCCTGTTCATGGTGTTCTCCAGTGGCCTGACCGTGGCGCTGCAGGGCGCCGGACGCGCCCTGGACGACGTGGCCCGGGCGGTGGAGAGCAGCGTCGGACGGGCGGACCAGCGCCGCCGCCTCCCCCCGGACCTCACCGGCGAGGGCGTGGTGTGCACCGCCGGCACCGCGGCCGTCGGCCGGATAGCGGAGGCCGAGGTCCGCGGCCTGTGGCTGGCGGTGGTCACCCGACGCGGCCTCCACCTCCTGAGCGCCGCGGAGCACCACGCCATCCCGTGGCCGGCGGAGGAGGCCACGGAGCTCGGGGAGGAGGCCACGGGCGGGCGCGGCCCCGCGGTCGAGGTTCGCCGCGGCGGCGACCGGGTTCGCCTCCTGTACCTGTTCGCCGAAGAGGTGCAGGCCACCATTCGGTCCGCGCGGGGCATGCCGGAGAGTCGCGGTCCCGAGCTCGAGATGTTCGCGCGCCGCGAGGTGGCGCCCCCGGTGGCGGCTGAAATGCCCGTCCTGCGGCTCACGGTGGACGCGCTGCAGCGCCTGGCGGAGGAGGCGGCCGCCCGGGTCCCCGCCCGGACCATGGACCGGGCGGGACTGGGCCGCTCCTTCTTCGAGACGCACTATCTGGAGCTGGGAGAGATCGCGCTCGGCCCGCTTCTCCTGAGGAAGTCCGCCGCCTCGGGCGCCCGCACCCTGCGGCGCGCGGTGGACGCCATGGACGCGGGAGAGCTCCAGGAGGACACGCGGGCGGCGGTGACGAACGCCGCCGCGCGGCTGGCCGAAGCCTACGACCGCGCCCTGACACCCCAGCTGGAGGGCAAGCGAGTCCCCTCGCGCCAGCGGAGCCGATTTCGCATCTCGGAGGAGGCTCGCGAGGAGATCCGGCTCGGGCTCCTGGGTCCGTTCGAGCGGCTCGTGCCGCTCCTGCAGCAGCTCGAGGAACGCCAGCGGGAGCTGTCGGAGAGGCTCGAGACGCTCGAGGCCGGCCCTCCGGAGGGGGGCGACGAGGGACTCGATACCGCGATCTCGGATTGGAAGCGGATGCTGCGGCGCGTCGACGCCGCGTACGAAGAGGCGTGGCGGGAGGCGCTTGGAGAAATCGGCGAGGTGTGGGGTAAGCGTCTCCTGCCGTCGCTGGCGGAGGTGGGGGCGATGCCCCGCCGCCGGATCCCGGAGTGGTTGCAGCTCGTGCTCATCGCGGGGCTGGCCCTCCTGGTGGCGGCCGTGATCACGATCCTGTTCGTCTACTAGACGACCGGACGACGCACGACAGGAGGAACGAGCGTGGCAAAGGGAAACAAGGTGGGAAGAAAGGGCGGTCGCAAGGGTGGCGGAAGCGGACCCGGCAAGGGCTTCTACATCGGCCTCGCCGTCGTGGTGGTCGCGGGGATCGTGGCGCTCCTGGCGCTCAGGCGCGGAGGCGCCGAGAGCGGGTCGGCGCCTCCGATCTCCATGGCCCAGATCGACGCCCCGGCCGACTCGGGCGCCGGCGTCAGCGAGGGCCCGGCCGACGCCGCGGTCCACTTCGTGGAGTTCGCCGACTACACCTGCCCGCACTGCGCGGAGTTCACCCGGCTCACGGGGCGGGCGCTACGCCAGAACTACGTGCAGACCGGCAAGGTGCGCTGGACCCTGTACGACTTCCCGCTCAGCCAGAACACCAATGCCATTCCGGGCGCCCTGGCCGCCCGCTGCGCCGGGGCCCAGGGGCACTACTGGGCCATGCACGACCTGCTGTACGCCAACCAGCTCACCTGGGTGGCCTCCCGTAACCCGGAGAACCACTTCGAGGACCTGGCCAGGCAGGCGGGCGCCGACGTGGGCCAGTGGAAGAAGTGCTACCAGGACCGGAAGTTCATCCCGCAGATCATGGCCTCGAGGAACTACGGGATCCAGCTCGGGGTGAACGCGACGCCGACCCTGTTCATCGATGGGAAGCGGGTCTCGACGTCGGATTACGGCTACGGGTCCCTGGAGAAGCTGATCCAGGCGGCCGAGCCCTCTGCCGCGAGCTCGAAGTGAGGTCGGAGCGACGCGCGCCGGCGGGCCGGCGTCGGCGCCGATGAGCCGGGGAGCCCTGCGGCGGCGCATGGCCGTCGCCGTGCTCGCCCTGATCGGGCTGTTCCTCTCCCTGTACCTCCTTCTCTACCACATGGGCTTCTACGGGGCCCTGGTGTGCGGGGTGGGAGGCTCGTGCGAGTACGTGCAGGCATCGCGCTTCTCGTTCTTCCTGGGCCAGCCGGTGGCGGGGTGGGGGGTGGCCTGGTACGCCCTCACGCTGACGGCGGCCCTGGTGGGGATCCAGCCCGCCCTGGCGGCCCGCCGCTGGCTCGGGACCGTGATCTCCCTCCTGGCCGTGGGAGGGTTCGCCTTCAGCCTCTACCTCACCTCGACCGAGGTCTTCATCCTCCACGCCATCTGCCGCTGGTGCGTGGGGAGCGCCGTGATCGTGACGCTGATCTTCGTGCTGGTGGCGTGGGGCTGGGGGGAGGACGAGTCCGCCGGGAGCGCCGAGGTGGGCCCGGCTATGGATTAGCTTCTCCTGCCGCCGCGAAGGTGCCGCGAGTCGGCCGGCCGAAGAAGGGGCGCACAGCAGGGTGGGGCGGTAGCCTGCCGCTGCCCCCCCCAGACCGAGCTGCACGCTCCTTACCGTCTGTCGCCGGGCTCACCTCGCTCCTGCTCCTGGCCGCACCAGGGGCACCCTCCGCGTCTCTGGGGTCAACTTTTTCGGGGAAGCTCTGTGCGCAGGAAACCTGCCCATATCCCTGCGCGGGAAACTGTGAAAGTACCGGCCAATACCTGTGCATGTGTGAGTGCCTCCAATTCCACTCGATAGCTCAGTAGCCCCGATGTGGCACACTTCGAGGTTCTCTGCCAACCGCCCGAATTACCGGTAATGTCGGGCGGTCGCGGCACGTCGGGCTCGGTGAGCCGACTGACTTCGGCGCTCGCCGCCGTGGTTGTTGCCAGTGCCCCTCTCGTTGGTTGCGGCAGCCATGACGAAGCGGGGCGGAGCGCGGCCTCTAAGACCGCTGCTCCCTCCAGCGCGGAGGTCGCTGCGAAGGCTCGACAAGAACCTGCCCGCCGCCGCGTCGCGTCGTCACGGTGGGATACCGTGCTTGTGCTCGGCGGCCAGGTCCAGGACACGCTCTTTCGCCAGCCCCGTCGCCTCGGAGTGTTCGGGGACAGACTTTACGTCTACGACTATCTCGATCATAGGTTGCTCGCCTTCGACCGAAGTAATGGAAAGCTGCAATGGATGTATGGCCGGAATGGGAAGGGGCCCGACGAGATCGGCAACGTCCTTGATCTAGATTTTGGGTCAGACGGAGCAGTGTGGCTAAACGATGCCGTGGCGAACCGACTCGCGATCGTCGCACCAGACGGAGCGCGTCGGAAGCTGGTACCGCTGGGTGGACGGACCGTCCGGGACGTCGTTCCCTTTGGAAGAACTGCGATCGTGACCCCGATTGGTGCCAGCGCGCCGTTTTGGATCGAGGTCGACGAATCGGGCGCTGTTACGGATTCGGCACGAGTTCCAAAGGAATTTCGTGGTTTGAACTGGTTCTACCGGCAGACCATGGCGTCAAAGCAGGCGAACGGGACTCTCTGGGCGGTCTTGCTGCCCTGGGCCCGGCCCTTCTTTGTATGGGACGGAAAGCACCTTCGTTGCCGCGGTGAGCTCATCGAAGGTAGACCACCACCCGCCGTCGTCGATCAGTCGGCCCCTGTGTGGGCCGTGGCCACGGCGATCGTCGATTCGACCCTCTACATCCTCGCGAAGGGGGAGACCGACAAGGCGCTGCGCACGTTGGACGCCTATTCGATGCGAGACTGCCGGTACCTGGAGAGCTATTTGCTTCCCGCGAAGAAGTTCAAGGCTATGGCGGCCGCGCGAGGTCCGACCTTTTACGTCGAGTTCGAGGATCCCGTGCCGACCGTGATAGGACTGCGGGCGGCTAAACCGCGGTGACCGCTGCGCGCTGTGAGGCGCTGAGTTGGCTCTATGGCTCAGCGCCTCAGGCGCTGGCCCTCCAGAAGCCCTCCAGCGCCCGGCCGTCGGGAGACTGCCGCAGCTTCTCGAACGCGCGGTTCCGGATCTGGCGGATGCGCTCGCGCGTGACGCCCAGGAGCTCCCCGATCTGCTCCAGCGTCATCTCCTCGCCGTCGTCCAGCCCGTAGTAGAGCACCAGGATCTTCCGCTCACGCTCGGTCAGGTACTCCTCGAACATCCGCTCCAGGAACTCGCGCCGCGCCTGGGCCTCGACGTCCTCCTCGATCTCCTCCTCGTCCATTCCCGCGAAGCGCTCCCCGAAGGAGGCGCTGTCCCGGTCGGACTTGTCGAGGGGGGCGTCCAGGCTGAGCTCGGCCGAGGCCACGCGCCGCAGGGCGCGCACCGTCTCCACCGGCTCCTCCATCTCCTCGGCGATCTCCCGGTCGGTGGGCGTGCGGCCCAGCTTCTGGGTGAGCGCCGTCTCGGTGCGGGAGAGCTTGACCAGGTTGGAATTCTGGTTGAGCGGGATGCGGACGGACCGGGTCTGCTCGGCCAGGGCCTGCAGCACGGTCTGCCGGATCCACCACACGGCGTAGGAGATGAACTTCACGCCCTTGTCGGGATCGAACTTCTTGACCGCCTTGAGGAGCCCTTCGTTCCCGATGCATACGAGCTCGGCCAGGTTGAGGCCGCGGCCCTGATACTTCTTCACGTACGAGATGACGAAGCGCAGGTTGGCCGTGACGAGCCGCTCGGCGGCCGCCCGGTCCCCCTTGCGCGCACGGCGCGCGATGGCGCGCTCGTCCATGGGGTCTTCGATCAGGGGGTAGCGCTCGACGTCCTGCAGATACTGGTCGAACGAATCGAGAGCGCGCGACTCGAAGAACATGAGCCTCCGGCTCCTGGGGTTCAGGCTTCTGCCGAAACGGAAACGCACCTCGGGGCGGCTATGCCCTCCGGGGCGACACCGCCCGGCCTCTATCGACGCGGGCTTGATACAGGCCGTCTGCCGCGATGTTCCTGCCCGGCGGAGAGCCCTTCCGGCCTCGGCTCAGTCGTTACGAATGGCGCGGTCGAGCCAGCCGCGCTCCTCGTCGGAGAGCCCGGCTTCCGCGGACCCGGCCGGGCCATCCGCCGGGGTCGGGCCTCCCCCGGTGTCGGTGTCGGCCTCCCCGCTTCGGCTCCGGATCCACAGCCACGCCACGCCCAGGCCTCCGACCAGGAGGGCCACGGGCAGCACCCACACCAGCAGGCTGAAGCCGTGCGTCGGGGGCTTGAGGAGGATCCATTCCCCGTAGCGGCTCACGAAGTAGGACTTGACCGCCTCGGGGCTCTGGCCGGACGCCAGCCGCTGCTTGATCTCGGCCTGGATCTCCTTGGAGAGGGTGGCCGTCGACTCCAGCACCGACTGGCCCCGGCACACCGGGCAGCGGAGCTGGGCGGCCACCTGCGCCGTCTCGGCGTCCAGAGCGGCTCCGGAGAGGCCGGCCCCGCCTCCGGTGTCCGCCGCGGTGCGCGGCGTGGCGAAGCCCGCCGTGGCGTCGCTCGCCGTGACGGCCGTGTCCGCGCGGGCGGCGGCGGCCGTGTCCACGGCCTGGGCCGTCAGGGGCGTCCCAGCGGCCGCGAGCAGGGCTCCTGCCGCGACCAGCGCGGCCATCCGGGGGGCGTGGATCGGCGCGCTCATGGCGAGCCGCTCTCCGCCGGCGACCCGGCCCCCGCCGCCTCGACCCCGCCCGGCGTCTTGCCGCTGGCCACCAGCAGCGAGTCCACCGTGCTCGTCAGGTAGTCCCAGGGCACGGGACCCACGTGCTTCTTCACGATCCGGCCGTGGGGGTCCAGGAAGAAGGTCTCGGGCACGCCGTACACGCCGTAGGCGATGGCCACCTGGCTGTTCGGGTCCAGGACGCTGGGCCAGGTACCACCGTTCCGGGCCAGGAACTGCCTGGCGTTGGCCCGGTTGTCCTGGTAGACGACGCCCAGCATGCGGACGTCGTGGTCCTTGTAGTGGCCGGCGGCCATCTCGAGCACCGGATGCTCCTCGCGGCACGGGATGCACCACGACGCCCAGAAGTTCAGGATCACGACATGCCCCTCGAGGCTGGCCAGGCTGAGGCTGTCGCCCGTCAGCGTCTCGAGGTCGAAGGACGGGGCCTCCTGGCCGATGATCGCCGAAGGGAGCACCTGGGCATCCCGGGTGAGGCCGAAGCCCAGCAACCCGAGGAAACCGGCAGCCAGGACCAGCATGAGCCAGACCTTCCAGCGCTTCACGCCCCGACGACCTCCTGTTCATCGTCGGACGGGGATCCCGCGGCGCCCACCGCGCCCCGCCGGACGCCCAGGCCCCGCTTTCGCCGCGATCGGATCGAGAAGATGGCCCCGATCCCGACGAGGAGGCCACCGACCCACAGCCACGGGACCCCGGGGTTCAGGATGGCACGGACCGTGGCGCTCTCGCCGTTCTGTCGGTCGAACGCCATCAGTGTCAGGTACAGGTCCCCGGCCGGGGTCGAGCGCACGGCCGGCGTCGTCACCGGCTGCTGCGAGCTGTTGTAGAACTTGAGCGCGGGGCTCATGATGGCGACCTGCTTGTCCCCCACGTAGATGGGGAATTCACTGCTCACCACCACGCGCTGGGGCTCCTCGCGGGCGAACACCCGGTCGAAGCCGATCGAGTACTTGCCCAGGTTCGCGCGCTCGCCGCGGTGGAGGGTGACCTCGCGCTCGGTCCGGTAGTGCTGGGAGACCGAGAGGGCCACGATCACGATCACCACCCCGGTGTGGACCACGTAGCCGCCATAGCGGCGCCCGTTCTTGGAGAGGAGCTCCCACAGCGCCACGGGGCCACGCGCGCCGGAGATGTGACGGCGGGCCGCCATGCCTCTCCGGAATTCGTCCACGATGGTCGTCAGGGTGAAGGCGCCGAGCCCGCCCGTGATCACGGGATAGATGGCCCGCATGCCGAGCGCCACCATGAGCCCGGCGGCCACCACGCCCACCGTCGCCGGCTTCCACAGGAGCTTCACGACTCGCTCCCAGGTCACCGCGCCCCACGGTAGCTGCGGTCCCACGCCCATCAGGAACAGGAGCAGGAGACCGATCGGGGCGACGACCATGTCGAAGTAGGGCGGACCCACGCTGATGCGCTGTCCCTTGGTCGCCTCCATGAGCAGCGGGAAGATCGTGCCCAGGAGGATCGTGAAGGTGAGGGCCACGAACAGCAGGTTGTTCAGGATGAAGGCGGTCTCACGCGAGGCCGTCCCCTCCAGGGTGCCCGGGGCGTGAAGCCGGTCGCTGCGCCAGGCGATGAGGGCCAGAGTGGCCAGCGTGATGAGCGCCACGAAGCCCAGGAGCAACGGGCCCACGGAGCCCTCCGTGAAGGCGTGCACCGAATCGAGGACGCCCGAGCGGGTCAGGAACGTCCCGAACAGGGTGAGCATGAACGTCCCCACGATGAGGGACAGGTTCCACGTTTTCAGCATCCCCCGCCGTTCCTGCACCATCGACGAGTGCAGGAACGCCGTGGCGACCAGCCACGGCAGGAAGGACGCGTTCTCCACCGGGTCCCAGGCCCAGTAGCCACCCCAGCCCAGCACGTCGTACGACCACCACGCTCCGGCCACGATCCCCAGCGACAGGAAGGCCCACGGGGCCAGCGTCCACCGCCGGGTGGCCTGCAGCCAGCGCTCCGTGATGTTGCCGGAGAGGAGGGCCGCGATGCCGAACGAGAACGGGACCGCCATGCCCACGTACCCCAGGTAGAGGAGCGGGGGGTGGAGGCCCATGAGCGGATGGTTTTGCAGCAGCGGGTTCGGACCCGGCCCGTCGGCGGGCGCCGGCGACAGGTGTCCGAACGGGTTGGCCGGTCCGGCCAGCAGGCCGAAGAAGAACAGGCCCACGACCATGAGCGTCCCGTTCACGAACGGCGTGAAGCGGGGGTGCCGGTCCCGGGTGACCCACGTCACGAGCAGCGCGTAGGCGGCCAGGATCCAGCCCCAGAACAGGATCGACCCATTCAGGCTGCTCCACAGCGAGATGGCCGTGAAGTAGGTCGGCGTCGAGCGGCTGCCGACCTCGGCCACGTACGAGACGCTGAAGTCGTGCGTGAGGAGGGCGATCTCCATGACGGCCACCGCGGCCGACATGCAGAAGAACACGAAGTAGATGCCGTAGCGCGAGGCTTCGGTGGCCGCGGGCCGTTGCTTGAAGCCACCCCAGTAACCGGTGACGACGGACATCAGCGCGCCGAGCAGGGCCGCGATGATGGCGGCCGAGCCCAGGAGACTCAGCATCGCCCGCTCAGTCCTTGCTGCCGCTGGTGCCGTTCCCCGGCATCAGCGTCTTGAACGTTTCGCGCGGCGACTCGCCCTTGGTGGGGGGGTGGTACTCGTTCGAGTGCTTGACCATCAGGTTGTCGCTCTGGAAGGTGCCGTTCGAGTCGAACTTCCCCTCCACGACGACGCCGATGCCCTCCTGGAACATGGAGGGCGGAGAGCCGGTGCTGTGTACGGGGATCTGGGTCTTGCCGTCGGTGACCACGAAACGGAGGTCGTGGTGATCCGCGTTCCAGTGAACGCTCCCCGGCTTGACCTGGCCGCCCAGCCGGACGGCCTCACCCTGGACGGACGCGCCCCGGGCCTCGAGCTCGGTGGGGGTCAGGAAGTAGACCAGGTTGTCCTTGAGCCCCCCTCCGATGAGCATCGCGAGGGCAGCGACCACGGCCACCAGGCCCAGGCCCGCCCACAGCTTCTTCTTCCCAGACCGCCTGCCTTTATGCTCGGACACTTTCGTTCTCCGATCGCGCGTCGGGCGTTTCCGCCTCGCCTCGCGGTGACTTCTTCAGGCGCCGGGCCGCGTCGCGCGCCCGGCTCTCCAGTCGCCAGGCGAACCACGCCATGGCGACCCAGGTGAGGACGTATCCCGCCCACAGGTACGCCATCAGCGCATCGCCTCCCGGTCCTCGAGGGCCCTCTCGGCGACGGCCACCTGGTACTTCCGCACCAGCAGGTATCCGAACAGCAGGGTGAACGCCACCACGTTGAGCATGAGAGTCCACAGCATGGAGGGTGCCATGCTCATGGGGCTCGAGGGTGGCTGGTGCAGGCTGCGCCACCACGTCACCGACAGGTAGACGATCGGTACGTCCGCGAATCCGACGATGCCCACCACCGCCGACCAGCGCGCCCGGCGCTCCGGGTCGGCCGCGAAGGAGCGGACGGCCAGGTAGCCCACGTAGATGACCAGCAGGATCGCGGTCGTCGTGAGCCGCGGATCCCAGGTCCACCACACCCCCCAGATCGGCTTTCCCCACAGGGAGCCCAGGATCAGCGTGAGGGCCGTGAACAGGACGCCGATCTCCGCCGAGCCGGCCGCGATCATGTCCCAGCGCGGGTCGCGTTGGATCAGGTAGAGCACGGCCATCACGAACACGATGAAGAAGGCCAGGAAGGCCAGCCACGCCGCGGGGACGTGCAGGTACATGAGCCGCTGTACGTTGCCCTGCATGGCATCCGGCGGCACCACGAACAGGCCGATGATGCTGCCGACCACGGTCGTGGCGACGGCCAGGAAGGCCAGGAGGCGGTGCCAGCCTTTGAGACGGGGAGAGGCGGTGAGTTCGGTCACCGTTCCAGGAGCACGGGGAAGGTCCAGGTACAGACCACAAAGTACAGCACATCGAACGCTATCAGCAACCTCACCCAACCTGCTACGCCCCCGGCTGCCGCAGGATCCACCAGCGCGGCCGTGGCGCTCACGGCCCCGAGCAGGACCGGGACGAGCAGGGGGAGCACGAGGAGGGGGAGCATGACCTCGCGGGCCCGCAGGTGCAGGGTGAGCGCCGCGTAGAAGGTGCCGATCACGGAGAAGCCCAGCGTGCCCAGGAAGGCGATCCCGGCCACGGGCAGGATCTTGCCCGTCAGGTCCATGTGGAAGAGAACGGCCGCCACCGGATACAGGATGACCTCGACCAGCAGGAGGACGGCCAGGTTGCCGACCAGCTTGCCCAGGAAGATGGCCCGCGGTTCGCCCGGGTAGAGGAGCAGCGCCTCCAGGCCGCCGGCCAGCTCCTCGCTGTGGTAGGTCCGCGCCAGCGCCAGCAGGCCCGTGAAGGTGATGCCCACCCACAGGAGGCCGGCGGCGATTCGTCGCAGCAGGTCGAAATCGGGGCCGATCGCGAAGCTGAAGATGAACAGGATGAGGGCGGCGAAGAAGGCCATCGCGTTGAAGGTGCCCTTGGTGCGCACCTCGATGAGGATGTCCTTCCACAGGATGGCCCACGTCCGCAGCCACACCTCCACGTCAGCCTCCCGTGCCCGTATCGCCCTCGTCCGCACCGCGGGCCTCGCTACGGCCTCGCCGCGTGTCGGCCGGACCCTCCCGCTTCTCCATCCACTCGCCGGGCGTCCCCGTCCAGGTGATCCGGCCCCGCTCCATCACCACCAGGCGGTCGGCCTCCCGGATGGCCCGCTCCCAGCGGTGCGAGGCCACCAGCACGGTGGCGCCCGACCCCCGCAGCTCCCCGATGATCGTGTCCACCAGGTCGATGCCGCCGGCGTCGAGGCTCGCGTACGGCTCGTCCATGAGCACCAGCTCGACCGGCCGCAGCAGGAGACGGGCGATGGCCAGGCGCTTCTTCATGCCCGAGGAATAGCCGCCCACCCGCTCGTCTCCCGCTTCGACCAGGTCCACCCGCTCCAGCGCCGCGTCGAGCTCCCGCCGCGAGGGGCGCACGCCGGCCATGAGCCGTGCGAAGCGCAGGTTCTCGAGTCCCGTGAGCTGCTCGTACAGGTAGCCGTGCGGAGGGAGCAGGGTGCTGTGCACGCGCACCATGTCCTCGTCCTCGGGCAGCGTGAAGCCCAGCACCTCGGTCGTGCCGGTCGTGGCCCGGTGCAGCCCGCCCACCGCCTTGAGCAGGGTAGTCTTTCCGGCGCCGTTGGGGCCGATGAGGGCCACCAGCTGGCCCGGCTGCACCTCCAGGTCCACGGACCGCAGGGCCCACGTGCGCCCGAAGCGCTTGCCGACGCCCTGCAGGCGGAGGGCCGGATCAGCGGCCATGCGCGATCCTCGCTCGCCGCACTCTGCCGTGCCGTGCGGCACGCGGCGCCGAGTTGGCCGGCACCGTCATTGCGACTAGTTTGCACGCGCTCCGGCCGCGGGATCGCGGGCCGGGGCGACGATCACCCGGACGGGGAGAGCGATGGAACTGCGGGACCTGGCGGAGCTGGCGCAGCCCTCCGAGACGAAGATCCTCCTCCTGGTCATGGATGGGCTCGGCGGCCTGCCCATGGAGCCGGGCGGCAAGACGGAGCTGGAGACGGCCAGCACCCCCAACCTGGACCGCATGCTCCGGGAGGGCGGCGGCGGCCTCCACGACCCGGTGGCCCCCGGGATCGCGCCGGGGAGCGGTCCCGGGCACCTGGGGCTGTTCGGCTACGACCCCCTTCGCTACCGGATCGGCCGCGGCGTGCTCGAGGCCCTGGGCGTCGACTTCGACCTGCAGCCCGGCGACGTGGCGGCTCGCGGCAACTTCGCCACCATGGACGAGGATGGCCGTGTCTCCGACCGGCGCGCCGGCCGCATCTCCACCGAGGCGGCCCGGCCGCTGTGCGAGAAGCTCGACGGGATCCAGGTCGAGGGCGCCCGCGTCTTCGTGCGGCCCGTCAAGGAGCATCGCTTCCTGCTCGTCCTCCGCTTCCCGGAGCGACTCGAGGCCGACCTCGAGGACACCGATCCCGGCCGGGAGGGCGTGCCTCCGGGCGATCCCGAGCCGCGGACGGAGGCCTCGAAGCGGGCGGCGGGCGTCGTGAAGGCCTGGCTCGACGCCGCCGGGGACGCCCTGGCGGGCGAGAGCCCCGCCAACGCCGTCCTCCTGCGCGGCTTCGCCACGCTGCCGCACTGGCCCCGCTTTCCCGACGTCACGCGGATGCGTGCCTACGCGGCGGCCGCCTACCCGATGTATCGGGGCGTGGCCCGACTGGTGGGCATGGGAGCGGCGGCCATCGAGGAGGGCATGGACGCCCTCGTCGACGCCTACGTGGCGAACCGGGATGCGCACGACTTCCTCTTCCTCCACGTCAAGGGAACGGACAAGGCCGGCGAGGACGGGGACTTCGACCGCAAGGTCGCCGTCATCGAGGAAGTGGATGCCGCGCTGCCCCGCGTGCTGGCCGCGGATCCCGGCGTGGTCGTGGTCACCGGCGACCACTCCACTCCGGCGCGGCTGGCGCGTCACGGCTCTCAGCCGGTCCCCTTCCTCGTGTGGGGCGGTCCGGGCCGGGCCGAGTCCGCGCGCCACTTCGGCGAGACGGAGTGTGCCGGAGGCGTGTACGGCCGGATCCGTGCGCGGCACCTGCTGGCCCTCGCCCTGGCCCGGGCGGGCCGCCTGGCCAAGTATGGCGCCTGAAGCGCCCGTCAGGCCGCGTGGCCGGTCCGACCGCCGTACTCGATGCTCGCTCCCGCCAGCGCGACGCCGGTCCCCACGGTCAGGATGCCGAACACGAGGTCGTTCCAGTACGGATCGGACCACATCAGGTAGCCGAAGATGAACGGCGAGAACATGCTGAAGGCGCCGACGAAGATCATGAGCCATGCGGCGATCCGGCTCCAACCGACCAGGAAGGAGCCCGAGAGCACGAGCACGGCCGCACCCAGGACGATGTCGAGCCACCAGTTGAGGTGGTGATCGGGCGAATAGTGCCAAGCGAACGGGGCGACGATGTACCATACACCAATGGCTATGCCAATGAACCGCGATTTCATTCCCTTCTCCCTCTCCTCGGATCCCGGCCTCCCTCGGCCACGGGTGCATGATATGGCCGCCCGTGGGCTCGCCGGCAAGGTGAACGGGAGGCGACCGTGAAGTGCCCGCGCTGCGGTGCCGACGGCGAGGGCAACTTCTGTGGCCGCTGCGGGACGCCCCTGCCGCGGGGCGGGGACCAGTTCTGCCCCAACTGCGGAGCGGGCGTCCGGGCCGGAGACCTGTTCTGCGGCGAGTGCGGGGCGCCCGTGGCCGACCGACCCGGCAAGGGATTGGGCGCCTACATCCCGTGGATCCTCTCCGCCCTGGCCCTGGCGGTGTTCGCCGTCGGCATCGTCCTCCTCGTGCAGCGCAACAACTCGCCCCGTGGCGCCGAAGGGACGATCACCGGCGGCGTCATCACTCCGTCCCAGGACGCGGCCGGGGGCGCCCCCATGGCCGGGGACGGCAGCGAGGGCGGCTCGATGCCCACGGCCCAGGAGCTGGCGAACATGCCGCCCAAGGAGGCGGCCGACCGGCTGTTCAATCGTGCGATGGAGATGGAGCAGCAGGGCGCGCCGCGCGCCTCCTTCTTCGCCAACATGGGGGTCGAGGCCTACCAGCGAGTGGCGCCCGAGAACGTGGACGCCGACGTGCGCTTCCACGTGGGGCTCCTGCAGCTGGCGGCCAGCAACCCGCCCGGTGCCGCGGCCGAGGCCGACACGATCCTGGCCCGCGCTCCGAAGGACCTCCTGGGGCTCCTGCTGGCCTCGCGCGCGGCGCGGGCCGAGGGTCGGACCGGCAAGGCGGACGGCTTCATGAAGCGCTACCAGGCGGCGTTCAAGGAGACGAACCTGGATTCGCGCCCGGACTACCAGGCGCACCGGGATCTGCTGGAGAAGGCGGACTCCACCGGGACCTGAATCCGGGGCGCTGGCGCCCGGTCGACGCCCACGGACGGCGCGCTCAGCCGCGCGCCCGCCCCAGCCGCGGCGAGATGTCCGCCTTCCGGAGCCGGTTGGCGTTGGCCACCACGTTGATCGAGCTCATGGCCATGGCTCCCTCGGCGATCAGCGGGTGCAGGAGCCCGAGGAATGCCACCGGGATGGCGATGGTGTTGTAGAAGTAAGCCCAGAACAGGTTCTGCCGGATCTTCCTGAAGGTGGCCCGAGCCAGCCGCACCGCCCGCACCACCGCGGTCAGGTCTCCCTGCACCAGCGTGATGTCGGCCGCCTCGATCGCGATGTCGGTGCCGGTGCCCAGGGCGAGCCCCACGTTCGCCTGCTTGAGCGAAGGCGCGTCGTTGATCCCGTCCCCCACCATGACCACCGTGCGTCCCTCGTCCTGGAGCTTTCGCAGGAGCTCGACCTTCTGGTCGGGAAGGAGCCCGGCGTGGAACCGGGTGATCCCCACCGCCTCGGCCACGGCCGCCGCGGTGCGCTCGTTGTCGCCGGTGAGCATGATCGGCTCCAGGCCCAGCTCCCGGAGCTCGGCCACCGCGGCGGCGGACGTCTCCTTGATCGGGTCGGCGATGGCCAGCAGGCCGAGGGCCTCGCCTCCGGCCGCCACGAACACGACCGTGTGGGCGCGGCTCTCGAGCTCGCGAGCGGCGTCCGCGAGCGGCGAAGCGTCGATCCCCTCCTCGTCCAGCATGCGGGCGCTTCCGACCAGCACGTCGCGTCCCTCCACCCGGCCCCGGACACCGCGGCCGGTCACGGCCTCGAACGCCTCGATCGCGGGCAGGGTCAGTGCCCGGTCCCGGGACTCGCGCACGATCGCCTCGCCGAGCGGGTGCTCGGAGGCGTGCTCGAGAGCCGCGGCCAACCGCAGGACCTCCTCGTCGCTCCGGCCGCCGCCGGCCCTCACGTCCGTCACCACCGGCTGGCCGCGGGTCAGGGTCCCCGTCTTGTCGAACGCCACGCAGTCGGCGCCCTCCAGGACCTGGACGGCGGCCCCGTCCCGGATGAGGATGCCGTTCTCCGCCCCGACTCCGGTGCCCACCATGAGGGCGGTCGGTGTCGCCAGCCCCAGCGCGCACGGGCAGGCGATGACCAGCACCGCGACGGCCGCGAACAGGGCCAGCGACAGGGTGCCCAGTCCCGGCTGCACCCACGGGAGGAAGCTCGACGCCCACGCCGCGATCGACCGGAAGAAGCCCGGGAAGACGAGCCACGCCACGAAGGACGCCGCCGCCACTCCGAGGATCGTCGGGACGAAGATGGCCGTGACGCGGTCGGCGAACTCCTGGATCGGGACCTTCGAGCCCTGCGCCTCCTCGACCATGCGGACGACCTGCGACAGGAACGTGTTCTCGCCCACGTCGGTCGCCTCCACGCGGAGGAGCCCCTGCCGGTTCACCGTGGCGCCGATCACGCGGTCGCCGACCGTCTTGTCCACGGGCATGGACTCGCCGGTGGCCAATGACTCGTCCACGGCACTCGCTCCGTCCACGACCACGCCGTCGGTCGGGATCTTCTCTCCCGGCCGCACGACCATCACGTCCCCCACGCCGAGCTCGGAGATGGGCACCTCGACCTCGGAGCCGCCACGCTCCACGCGCGCCGACCTGGCCTCCAGCGACAGGAGCTTCTGGATGGCCGAGGAGGCCCGGCCGCGCGCCTTGGTCTCGACGAATCGACCGGTGAGATGAATGGCCATGATCATGGCGCCGATCCCGGCGTAGTCCATGATCGGGAAGCCCGCCCCCAGGTCGTGGGCGACCGCTCCCACGCCCGTGAGCACGGCCACGCCGCTCCCCATGGCGATGAGCACGTCCATGTTGGGCACGAGCCCCCGGGCGGAGCGCCACGCGCCCCTCAGCGTGTCCCGGCCGGGCCCGAGGAGGACCGGCAGGGCGAGGAGCACCATGCCCAGGTCGAAGACGAGCCGGGTCGGCCAGGCGACCCCGAAGAACATCTCCGGGATCATCCAGGCCATGACCGGGACCGTGAGCCCCCAGGCGATCCACATCCGCCGACGGGCCGTGGCCAGCTTCTCGCGGCCCTGCTCGAGCCTGCGGCGCTCGCGCTCGGCCCGGTCCTCGCCCGTCTCCGGGGGAGCCTCCAGCTCGTAGCCCGCGTCCTCGACGATCTTCCGGAGGTCCTCGAAGCCCAGCGTCTCGGGGAAGGTGACGGTGGCCGTCTCGGAGGCCAGGCTCACCGCGGCCTCCACGCCCTCCAGCCCGTTCAGCTTCTTTTCGACTGCCGTGCTGCAGCCGGCGCAGTGCATGCCGCCCACGCGAAAGGTCTGCTTCCGGGTCGGGGTCATCGTCGTGTCCATCGGCTCTATCCCTCGGGGGTTACCGCGCGTGCTTGTACATCAGGTCCACGATCTCGTCGTACATGGCCCGCGCTTCCTCGCCGCCGGCCTGGATGGCGTTGGTGGCGCAGTAGGCCAGGTGGTTCCGCATGAGCTCGCGCCCGACGCCCCTCAGCGCCTCGTGCACCGAGGAGATCTGGGTGAGAATGTCGGCGCAGTAGCGCTCCTCCTCGACCATGCGCTGCAGACCCCGGATCTGGCCCTCGATGCGGCGGAGCCGAATGAGGTTGCTCTCCTTGATGGCGGGGTCGACGCCGGCCGCCTTACGATCGGCGCCGTCCTCCTGCGCTCCGCACCCGCAGGCGCACGGGGCGGGCGCTTCCGTGGCTTCCGGGGTCTTTTCGGCCGTCGTCCCGCGCATTTCGCACCTCGTGGTCTCGTTTCCGTCCGGTGCCGCCTCGCTTCCGCTTGGGGGGGCGATCGTCGTCTACCCGAGTACCCCTCCCCCCTATCGACACGGCGCATGATAATATACCCCTACCCCCTATGTCAAGCTGCGGTAGCTGTGGACGGATCCGACGCCATCGCGTTAGACTCATGGGGTCATGTTCGAGGGAATGAAGAAACGGCTGGAGCGTGCGCTCGACGCGCTCGAGAAGAAGGGCCCCGGCCCCGGCGAGGATGAAATCGACCGGATCCTGGCCGGCATGCGCGAGGAGCTCATCGACGCCAGGGCCCGCGTGAAGGGTCTCGAGGACGAGGCGCGCACCCTGGAACGCAAGCTCCAGCGCGCGCCCGCCGACTCCGAGGCCGCCGCGACGATCCGCAAGAAGCTCGAGGGCGTGACGGCGGTGCTGGCCGAGACCCGCGCCGAGTCGGCCGAGCTCACGCGGCGCTTTCGGGAGGCGATCGGTCAGCGGGACGCCCTCGCCATCCGCAGCCGCACGGCGCGCACGTCCGAGGACCTGCGCGAGGGCATGTCGGGCCCGTCCCGCACCTTCGACCGGCTCGCCGAGAAGGTCGAGGATGCCGAGCGTCTCACGCGGGCCGAGCGGGAGCTGGACGCCGACCTCGGTGGTGGCCCGGCCGGCGGCGCCGACCTCCCCCCGGAGGTCGCGGCGGCCGAGCGTCAGCGACACTCCGACGCTCTGCTAGAGGAGCTCAAGCGCCGGATGGGCGTGGGCGAAGCGGGGGAGGCCGACGCGGCCGGTTCGGCCGGCGGCGATGCTTCCGGTGGCGGCCCCGAATCCGGCGGCGAAGCGACCCGGGAAGATCCGGCCGACTAGCTGCGAGGGCGGCGCGTACCTTCGACCCCGCGTCCCGCCGTGTCCGGTGCCGTCGTGTCCGGCCGCAGAGTGTCGGGCCGCGACGGATCCGGCGTGAGACTGTCGACGGGGATCGTGTCGGGCGTGAGCGTGTCCGCCGGGGCCGCGAGGGTTCCGGCCGAGGGGAGGTCCGGCGGCATCACCGCGGTGTCCATGACGGCGGTGTCCGCGCCGAGGTCCGCGGCCCCCGTGTCGACGGCGGCGGTGTCGGGCGGAAACGCGCGCGGGCCGATGAGCCCGATCCTCCAGCGATACTCGCGCGTGTCCGTGGCCGGGTTGTCGTGCAGCGGAGAGGGGATCGTGGCTGCCAGCCGCACCGCCTGGTCCCCGCCGAGCGCGTCCACCGTCTCGCCGAAGTAGTGCTCGCTGGCCGCCTCCACCCCGAACACGCCGCGTCCGAGCTCGATGACGTTCAGGTACAGCTCCAGGATCCGGCGCTTGGAGAGCGCGTGCTCGAGCCGCACGGCAATGAAGGCCTCCCGGATCTTCCGCCACAGCGAGCGCCGCGGGGAGAGGTAGAGATTCCGGGCCAGCTGCTGCGTGATCGTGCTCGCCCCTCGCGGCGACTCCCCCTCCCGCCATGCCTGCTCGACGGCCGCCCGCAGCTCCGACCAGTCGAAGGCCCCGTGGCCGTAGAACCCCGCGTCCTCGCCGACGAGGACGGCACGCTGAACGGCGTGCGGGATCCGGGACAGGGGGACCGGCATGTACTGGATCCGGAGAGGGCGCCCGGCGTCACGGGCCGCGTCGATGCGGAGCTGCATGTAGGCGGTGCGTTCCGGCCAGGCGCGGCGGTACTCGGAGCCGTTCGGGGAGGTGAGGTACACGATGACGCCGCCCACGACCGGGACCGCGAGCAGCCCGCCCGCCAGCTGGAGGGCCCGCCGCACGAGGGAGGGACGGCGCCGGCGCGACCCGCCGCGCGGCTCGGCCTCCGAGCCGGCGGCCCTGTCCGGCCCGGCATCCCGTTCCGGGGTGGCCCCGGGCCCGGTTGCGGAGTCCGGCTCCTCGGTCACGCGCCGGCCATGCGCCGGAGTCGATCGATCCGGTCGGGCTCGCCGAGCGCGATCAGCGTGTCGCGCTCGCGGATGCGCTCCTCGGAGCCGGGGTTGTAGACCAGCTCCCGCTCTCCGGACTCCGCCTCGTGGTAGAGCGCGATGATGATGAGTCCCGTCTTCTGCGGGATGCGGACCTCCGAGAGGCTCTTCCCGGCCAGGGGGGAGCTCCCGGGCACGCGCACCTCCTCCAGGCGCAGCGTCAGCTCCTCCTCGCCCATCACGACGTCGAGGAAGCTCACCACCTGCGGCCGCAGGAGCATGGAGGCCATGCGAACGCCCCCGGTGATGTTGGGGCTCACGCAGTGGTCGGCTCCGGCCCGGTACAGCTTGCCCATGGCCTCCTCGTCCAGGGTTCGGGCCACGATGGTGAGCGAGGGCGACAGGGAGCGCGCGCTCAGGCACACGAACAGGTTGTCGGTGTCGGCGCTCAGGGCCGTGATCAGCCCCCGGGCACGGCGCACGCCGGCCTGCTCGAGGGTCTCGTCGCGCGTGGCGTCGGCCTCGAGGACCAGGGCGTCGGGGTCGATCTCGCGCACGAGCTCGGCGCGCCGCGGGTCCCGGTCGACCGCCACGTACGGCACCCGGGCCGCCGCCAGCTCACGCACCACCTGGCGTCCCGAGCGCCCGGCGCCGCACACGACGACGTGGCCGGAGAGATCGCCGATCTTCTTCATGGTCCTCCTCGAACGGAAAGCCTGGGCCAGGTCCATCTCGACGATCGCCGATGTCAGCAGCGCGAACCACAGCCCCATGCCCGTGATGCCGCCGGCGAGCAGGATGCCGGCCAGGGTTCGACCCGCGTCGTTCAGCGGGTGCACCTCCTGGTAGCCGACCGCCGTGATCGTGGTGACGGTCATGTACAGGGCGTCGGAGAAGCTCCAGCCGGGAAAGCTCATGAAGCCGGCGGTTCCCACCGCCAGCAGCACGAGGAGCAGGGCGGTCAGGAAGCCGACGCGTCGCAGGAAGAGCTTCCTGCTCACGCTCTAGCCCCGTCCACGGCGGGCTCGGGGAGCGATCCCCCGGGTGGGTGCCCGGACCGATTCCAAGGGGTGCCCGACGCCCGCCGGGGGGGTGGACCCCGGAAATGTCCGACGGCGCCTCGACTTCGACGGATCCGCGTCACTTGACGGCTCCGGAGGTCGCTCATACACTGAGGTACGTGAGAGGCCACGTCTCGTCTGCGCTTTCGTCACCTTCACCAAAAGGAGTCACCGTGAACAAGACCGAGCTCACCGAGGCCCTCGCCAAGGCCACCAACTTCACCAAGGCCGATGCGCAACGCGCCATCGACGCGCTGTTCGACACCGACAGCGGCGTCATCTCCAAGACGCTCAAGCGCGGCAAGAAGGTCCAGATCACGGGTTTCGGCACGTTCGAGACTCGCAAGCGGAAGGCTCGCATGGGTCGTAATCCGCAGACGGGCGAG
This sequence comes from Candidatus Humimonas hydrogenitrophica, assembly GCA_947581615.1. Taxonomy (GTDB): domain Bacteria; phylum Gemmatimonadota; class Gemmatimonadetes; order Palauibacterales; family Palauibacteraceae; genus Humimonas; species Humimonas hydrogenitrophica. The sequence continues at coordinate 36,231 of CANPVD010000105.1, read as the reverse complement.
AAGATCCGTATCTCCGCCAGCAACGCCGTCAGCTTCCGGGCCGGCAAGGGCCTCAAGGACTCCGTCAACTAAGCAGAGGTGGCGCAGACGGGCCGCCGCGACGGCCCGTGTGAACCGGGGGGCGGGACCGCGTGGGCGGCTCCGCCCCCCGCGCGCATCGGGGCCCGGTAGCGCCCCGGGAGCCCTCTCAGGAGCCCCGGTCGGGCCGCGCCACCACCTCCCGCCCCTTGATGCTGGCGCCCGACAGGCCCGACATGACCTGCTCCGCCACCTGTGAGTCGACGTCCACCAGGGTGTAGCTGCTCCGGACATCGATCTGGCCGATCTGCGCCCCGACCGCGCCGGTCTCGCCCGTGATGGCGCCCACGATGTCGTTGGGGCCCACCCCGTCCCTCGAGCCGGCGTTGATGTAGATCCGATACCAGGAGCTCCGCGTCCCGGGCTCCCGGGCTCCCGTGCCGGGGCGGCCCCTCGGCCTCTCTCGCGCGTCACGGCTCGGCGCGGCGGCCCCGCGCGGCTCCGCGGCCGACGAGCCGTAGCCGGCCGCTCCGGCCGCGGCCTCGTCCTCCGCGGGCGTCGGGCCCTGTCGCTCCCGGAGGAGCGCGCCGAGGGCGGCGGCCACGCTCGCCGCGCCATGCTCGTCGAGCAACGGCTCGAGGACCAGGAGCTCGGCCGCGTCGTCGAACCCCTCGATGCGGCGCCGGATCGCCTCGCGGGCGCGGGCGATCGAGTCGCGGGCCGTGGCGGGTGGAGGCTCGGACACCTCCCGCACCGCCCACCCGGCTCGCCTGGCCAGGATTCGGAGCTGGGGGAGCTCACCGTCGTCCACCACCGCGATGCGGGCCGAGGCCGCTCCGAGGCGGCGCTGGAGATCGGGCAGGCCGGAGGGGAGTCCCAGGAGCGCCGCCGTGCCTCCGGCGGGCTCCTCGTCACCCCACGCCACCACCACGCCCGGCTCGCCCGGCTCGTCCGCCAGGGCGAAGCCCCGCGCCGCCAGACCGGAGGCCGTGCGGTAGGCCGTGCCCTCGTCGGGGCAGTGCACCACCGCCGACTCCGCCTGGCGGTCCTCGGCCGCCGCGCGCAGGCCGGCGGACAGCCGCTCCAGCCGGCCCTCCAGCGAAGCCGCCGACCCCGCCAGGAGGACGCCCCGACTGGTGGGGCGTCCCTCCGAGCCCGGCGCGAACAGCTCTGGAGGCCACTTCTTGCCGCGCCCGAGCTGGTGGGTCACCAGCGACTTGAGCCGTTCGGACAGGTGGTCGTCGACCGCGATCTTCTGGGCGCCCTCGGGAAGGGTGTCGAGGATGGCCTCGACCGACTCCCACTGCCCCGTGCTCTCGAGCGCGCTGACGCCGTCCAGGGCCAGCAGGCGGATCTCCCCGAGCTTGAGCCGGCCCGAGCGCACCTCGGGGAGCAGCTCCACCGGACGGCCGGCGACGAGCTGGGCGAACGGGCGCTCGGCCCGCTCGCCGACCCCGTCCGAGGCCTCGCTCCACGGCCGCCAGGCCAGCGCCTCGAGCTCGGCGCCGAGCCCCATCGCGTGGAGGGCCGCGGCCGCGCGCAGGGCGGCCTCCTCGGTCGGACACAGGACGAGGCCCTGCACGGCCGGTGACTCGGGGTCGCAGCGGCCCGCGGCGGCGAGCGCGTAGAGCAGCTCCGCGCCCGAGCCGCGCGCCGCGATGGCCGCGACCGGATTTCCGCGGAGGGCCACGGCCTCCAGCTCCTCCACCAGCTCGGGCGTGCGCCCGTACCCGAGCCTCCTGGCGGCCTCGCGCTGCTCCTCTTCCACGTCGTCCCTCCTCGGGGGTGACTCGTCGCGCCGCGGGATCGTATTGACGTCCGCGCGGGCCGGGGTCTACCCTGTTCAACGATCAGCCGTTCGCGGACCCGTCCGTTCCCTCCTCGACCGAGACGAGCGCAACGACCATGCACCAGATCGCGGCGGTTCCGCTCGGCCTGCTCGCGGCCCTCCAGGGCGCGTCCGCCGGCGGCTTGATCCCCCACCTGCAGGCCATCTCGGACTGGGTGTGGGGTCTGCCCCTGATCATCCTGCTGGTGGGAACGGGCCTATATCTAACCCTGCTCCTGCGCGGCCTGCAATTCCGCAAGCTCGTGCATTCCCTGTGGCTGGCCTTCGTCAAGCGGCGGGACGAGGGGGCCGAGGGGGACATCTCCCACTTCCAGGCGCTCATGACGGCCCTGGCCGCCACGGTGGGCACCGGGAACATCGTCGGGGTCGCCACCGCCATCTCCGCCGGCGGCCCCGGGGCCCTGTTCTGGATGTGGATCACCGGCCTGGTGGGCATGGCCACCAAGTACTCGGAGGCCGTGCTCGGCGTCCACTTCCGGGAGACCGACGCCCGGGGCGAGAAGGCCGGCGGCCCCATGTACTACCTGGAGCACGGGATCCGCTGGGGGAAGCTCGGGAAGGTCCTGTCGATCGCCTTCGCCCTGTTCGCCTCGATCGCCGCCTTCGGGATCGGCAACGGCGTCCAGTCCCAGGCCGTGGCCGACGCCGTGCGCCAGTCCTTCCACGTGCCGCCGGTCGTCACCGGGATCGTGGTGGCGATCCTCGCCGCCGCCGTCATCCTGGGGGGCATCAAGTCGATCGGACGCTTCACGGGTGTGTTCGTGCCCATCATGATCGCCGCCTACATGATCGGCGCCGGCACCATCATCTTCATCAACCGCCACGGCGTCACCCACGCCTTCGGCCTCGTGTTCGCGGGCGCCTTCAGCCCCGTGTCGGCCGCCGGCGGCGTCCTGGGCTACACCGTGCTCCAGGCCATGCGCTTCGGAGTGGCGCGCGGGATCTTCTCCAACGAGTCGGGGCTGGGGACGGGCGGCATCGCGGCGGCCGCCGCGCAGACCGACGAGCCCGTGCGCCAGGCGCTCGTCTCCATGACCCAGACGTTCATCGACACGATCGTGGTGTGCACCTTCACCGGCATCGTGATCCTGTCCACCGGCGCGTGGCAGGAGCCCGGCCTCAACGGCGCCAACCTCACCCAGCACGCCTTCCGCACGGGCCTCCCGGGCGAGTGGGGCGGCTACGTCGTGGCCTTCAGCCTGGCCGTGTTCGCGTTCAGCACCATGCTGGGCTGGTCCTACTACGGCGAGCGCAACCTCGAGTACCTGTTCGGCGAGAAGGTCGTGGTGCCCTACCGGCTCGTGTTCGTGGTGGTCATCGCGCTGGCCGCCGCGCGGCCGATCCAGATCGTGTGGCTCCTCTCCGACATCATGAACGGCCTGATGGCGTTCCCGAACCTGATCGGGTTGCTCCTCCTGTCCGGGATCGTGTTCCGGGAGACGCGGAGCTACTTCCAGCGCCACCCGGACGAGTGACGAGGGGAGCGGCGGCCGCCCGGCGCCGTTGATGCGCTTCTCGCTCCGGTCCGACGCGGTCGCGTGCCGGCCGGCCGTCGCCCGGTTCGCGCCGCCCGCACGCCTCGCGCTGCTCTCGATCTGGGGACTCCTCGTCCTGGCGGCGTGCGCCGGCGACGCCGCCGTCGGCGACGGCTCCTGGCACGGGACGATCGAAACGCTCCGCTCGGGAGCCGTGCTCGTGCGCAGCCCCGGGCGGGGGACGTGGAGGCCGGGCGAGGGCTGGAAGCTCCGCGAGACGCTCCGCATCGGGTCGGCCACGGACACGGGCCCCAGCCAGCTCGGCGACATCTGGGCCCTGGCCGTGGACTCGGCCGGACGCATCTACGTGGCCGGCGGCCAGGCGGGAGAGGTCAAGGTGTTCGGCCCCGACGGGAGCTTCGTGCGCGCGATCGGCCGCGAGGGCAGGGGCCCCGGAGAGCTTCGCTGGCCGGCCGGCCTCACGCTCACGCCGGATGGAGGGCGGCTCCTGGTCGTGGACTACGGCAACGCGCGCTGGTCGGTGTTCGATACCTCGGGCGCGCTCCTTTACGACCATCAGCGCCCTCTCCCGAAGTGGACGGTGCCCTGGTCGGGCGGGTTCGATCCCGCCGGCCGGCCGGTGGAGCCGGCTCGCTACCGCCCCGCGCGGGCCGGCGCCGCGCCGGACGTCCCGGGCGTCCTGCTGGCCCTCGATTCGACCTTCGCGCCCGTGGACAGCTTCCCGTTCTCCCGTTACGGCGGCGAGGTCGACGCGCCCTTCTCGCCCCGCCTCGAATGGAGGCTCGATGGCCGCGGCCACCTGTGGTCGGGAGCGAGCGATCGCTACAGGGTCGTGGAGCGGACGCTGGCTGGAGACACGCTCCGCGTGATCGAGCGGAGCGCTCGCGCCGAGCGCATTCCCGGGCAGGCGAAGGAGGAGGCCGCGCGGTCGAGCGAGCACAGGATGCGGAGGATGGGCATGACCGGGCACGTGGACCGCTCGCGGATCCCGGACGACTACCCGCGGTTCGACGACCTGTGGGTCGACGGGAGGGGCGACCTGTGGGTGGTCCCGTACGCCCACGACCGGACGGCGACCGGCGTGCGCGAGCTCGACGTGTTCGGGCCCGGGGGGCGCTACCTGGGCCGCGTGCGTCCGCCCGCAGCGCTCCAGCGGCACTTCCCCGTGCCGGTGTTTCGGGGAGAGGCCCTCTACGCCGTCACCGAGGACCACATGGGCGTGGAGTACGTGGTCCGGCTGAGGATCGAGCAAGGCGGAGGGAGAGCCACGGACGGGTCGGACCGTGGGTTCGCTTCGGGCGGGTCGGACTGAACCGGCGGGGCGGGGAGGGAGCGGGCCCCGCCGCCGGATCGCACCGACGGACCGACCCGCCTTCCGCCGCGTGTGGCCGCTCTAGCCCGCGAACCTCGGGTAGTGGCCCAGGTCGTAGGCCCGGATGGAGAGGATCTCGCCGTCCTGCGCGCCGAGCTCGGCCAGCGTGATGGACTCGTCCGGCACCCGCCGCTCCGCGTACTCCACGTAGAAGTCGCCGGGACGGTCCGTGTCGCGCTGCAGGAGGTCGCGGAGCCCGAGTCGCTTGGCCTCCTGGACGGACGTGCCGAGCGGGAGCTCGGTCACCTGCTCGAGCCAGTGGTCCGGCATGATGAGCCGGAGGGTCACGGTCTCCTCGGAGCTGCTCTCCCGCCAGCCCTGTCCGGCCGAGCGGTCGCGATGGGCCTTCGCGTCGGCGGTCATACTTTCTGTCCCTCGACCCGGAGCGTGTACAGGAAGCGCTTGGCGATGTCGGTGACGTCGAGTCCCGCCACCCGGTCGGTCTCCACGCGGACGTTGGTGCGGCCGTGCTCGCGGTCCACTCGAAGGACGGCACGCCCGATCTCGCCCTGGAACACGAGCTCGTCCTCCCGCTCCTCGACCAGCTCCAGCTGCGTGTTGCGGGCGAAGAAATGCCGGGCGCGCGCGAGGACCTCCTCGGGCGCGATCGCGGTCATGGTCACGTAGCGCATCGGTCTCGGCCGTCTCCCGGAGCGGGGCGTGGCGGCCCGGAACCCCTTCCCGTGCCGCGAGCGGTCAAACTCGCCCGAGCCCGCGATGTCGTCAACCCGAACGCCCCGTTTTCGCCGCCGCCGCCGGCATCGTATGCTGCCGTGCCGGGAGGCGCCGGAGGCTCGAGCGGGGAGGCCGGGACGAGATCGGACGAGGGGGCGGGAACGGAGCGCGGGACGGGCCGACGCCGGGGCGCCCTGGAGGCGGGCCTCGGCGCGGCGGCGCTGTTCGTCGCCATCCTCCTCGCCGCGCGCGGGGCGCAGCCGCTCCGCGACTGGTTCTTCCAGTTCGCCTGGTACCCGACCCTCCTCCTGCTGGACGGCGGCCTGGCGCTGAGGACGGGGAGCGCGCTTCTGGCGGGCCGGCCCCGCTTCGCGCTGTCGCTGTGGTTCTGGTCCGGACCCACCTGGTACCTGTTCGAGCTCCTCAACCTGAGGATGGCGGACTGGTACTACGTGTTCGTCCCGGCCGCCCTCCCGCCGCGCTGGGCCGGGACCTTCGCGGCCTTCGCCACCGTGCTCCCCGCCATCTACCTGGCGCAGCGCTGGATGGACGAGGTCGGGCTGGCGCGGGGCTGGAGCCGGCCCCGCTTCCGGGTCCGACGCCGGCACTACGCCGTCTGCCTCCTCCTCGGGGCCGCCTTCGTCCTCCTCGCCGTGCGCTGGCCCGACGCCTTCTTCCCCCTCATCTGGGGCGCCTCGACCCTCCTTCTCGAGCCCTTCAACCACGCCCGGGACCCGGGCAGCTCGCTGCTCGGCGACCTGGCGAGGGGGAGCTGGACGCGGATCGTCCGCCTGCTGGCCGGCGGCGCCGGCATCGGCCTCCTGTGGGAGGGCTACAACCGCCTCGCCGGCGCCCGCTGGATCTACACGGTGCCGGGCCTCGAGCGGCTCAAGCTGTTCGAGATGCCGCTGCCCGGCTTCCTGGGCTTCCCGGTGTTCGCCCTCGACTGCTTCGTCATCTACCACGCGCTCGCCAACCTGGGCGTGGCCGTGCCGGGGTGGAGCGCGGGGCCGCCGGACTCGGCCGCGGCGGAGCGCCAGGCGGCGCCCGAGCGTCCGGCGACCCGCCTCCGTCTGGGTCGGGCGCCCGTGGCCGTCGTCCTCGCCCTCCTGTTCTGCGCCGCCGTGCAGGTCGGCCTCGACCGGTGGACGGTGGATTCTTCGGCGCCGCGGCTCGCCGACCTGCCGGGCGCGAGCCCGGCCGAGATCCGGCACCTCGAGGCGGCCGGCCTCGGGGGGGCTCGGGCGCTGGCGGAGACCGACTCCGCCGCGGTGAGCCGCCGCGCAGGCCTGCCCCCGGGCCGCGCGGGAGCGCTGGTCCGGGCCGCCCGGCTCGCCTCGCTCCGCGGTATCGGCACGCGCAACGCGGCGGCGCTGTGGCGGGGGGGCGTGCGCGGCGTCTGCGCGCTGGCACGAACGCCGCAGGAGAGGGTCACGGCGCTGGTGCGATCCGAGCGAGAGGATCCACGCGCCGGGCGCCCGGCCCGGGTGCGCGTGTGGCTCCGGGCGGCGCGGCGCGCCTGCGGCGAGGCCCGGTCGCCGGCGCGCGCGGACGGCTGAGCACGGTTCGAACGGACTCGACAGGGAAGGACATGGCACGCATGGATGAAGCGACGCTCGAGCGCTGCGCGAACTACATCGAGGCGCTGCACGCGCCCGAGACCGACACGATGCGCTGGATCCGGGACGAGCTCGACCGGAGGGAGTTGCCCCTCATCCACGTCTCCGCCCTCGAGGGACGCCTCCTCGCCCTCCTCGCCGCGACCGCCGGGGCGCGGCGGCTCCTCGAGATCGGGACGCTGGGCGGCTACTCGGGGCTGTGGCTCCTGTCGCTCCTCCCCTCCGATGCCCGACTCGTCACGCTCGAGCGGGAGCCGGCCCACGCCGAGCTGGCGCGCCAGGCCATGGCGCGGGCCGGCGAGGAGGGACGCGCGGAGGTGCGTCTGGGGGACGCGCGCGAGACGCTGGAGGACCTGGCCGGGCGCGCCTCCTTCGACCTCGTGTTCATCGACGCCGACAAGGAGAGCTACCCCTTCTACCTACAGGAGGCCACCGGCCTCCTGGGTCCCGGCGGGCTCCTGGTGGCGGACAACACGCTGTGGCGCGGCCGGGTGGCGGACCCGTCCGACCAGGACCCATCCACCATCGCCATTCGCACCTTCAACGAGCGGCTGGCCGGGGACGAACGCTTCGACGCGGTGATCGTACCGGTACGGGACGGGCTCACCGTGGCTCGCCGCCGGGGAGAACGGAGCGGGAGGTCCGGATGAGCCACCGACCGGGGGGCGGCGAGCTCGCGTACGGCCGCTTCTTCCTGCCGGGGCCCACGGAGGTGCGGCCGGAGGTGCTGGAGGCGCAGGCTCGGCCCGTGATCGCGCACCGCGGCTCGGCCATGAAGGTGCTCATGGCCGGCCTGCAGCCCGGCCTGGGCCGCCTGTTCGGCACCGACCGCCCCGTGTACGTGTCGACCTCCTCGGCCACCGGGCTCATGGAGGCGGCGGTGACCAACCTCAGCCGGCGGCGGATCCTGTGCCTGGTGTGCGGGGCGTTCAGCGGCCGCTTCCACGACATCGCGGCGCTCACCGGCCGTCCGGCCGACCGGCTGGAGGTGGAGTGGGGCTCTCCCAATCTCCCCGACCGGGTCGCCGAGAAGCTCGCGGAGGCGCCGGGGCGCTACGACCTGGTCACGGTGGTGCACTCGGAGACCTCGACCGGCGTCCTCAACCCGGTAGCCCGGCTGGCCGAGGTCGTGCGCGGGCACGACGACCTCCTTGTGGCCGTGGACGGCGTCTCCTCGGTGGCCGGGACCGAGGTCCGCTTCGACGAGTGGGGGCTGGACTTCATGCTCACCGGCTCCCAGAAGGCGCTCGCCCTCCCCCCGGGCCTCGCTTTCGGGGTGGCTTCCGGGCGGGCCCTGGAGCGCGCGGCCGAGGTGAGCCCGCGCAGCTATTACTTCGACCTCCTCGACTTCGAGCGCCGCGCGCGTCAGCACCAGACGCCCAACACGCCGGCCCTGACCCTGTTCTACGCTCTGGCCCGCCAGCTCCAGCGGATCGACGCCGAGGGGCTCGAGGCCCGGCTCGAGAGACACGCGGCCATGGCGCGGCGCGCCCACGCCTGGACGGGGGCGCTGGCCACCCGGACAGGCCTGGACTTCGAGGTGCTGGCGCCCGAGGGCTACCGCTCCCCGACCGTGACCGCGGTCCGGCTGCCCGAGCGGCTGGTCGGGCCCGACCTGGTCGCGGCGCTGCGCCGGCACGGGTGGGTGATCGGGTCCGGCTACGGCAAGCTGGCGCCGAGCACGATCCGGATCGGGCACATGGGGGACCACACGCCGGCGGAGCTGGAGGAGCTCCTGGGCACCCTCGACCGGGTCCTCCAGGAGGAGCTGTCCCGCTGAGCATCCCCGCGGCCGACTCGCCGGGCGACCGTCTCCGGGTCGTCCTCGCCGAGGCGCTCGAGCCCGAGGGGGTGGCGGTCCTCGACGCCGAACCGGGGCTCGAGGTCGTCGACGTGTCGCCGGGCGGCCGCGAGGTGCTCTTCGAGGCACTCGAACGCGCCGCCGGCCTCATCGTGCGCGGCGGCACCACGGTGGACGAGGTGCTGCTCCGGGCGGCGCCGGCCCTCCGCGTGGTGGGCCGAGCCGGCGTGGGGGTGGACAACATCGACCTCGGGGCGGCGGCGCGGCGCGGCGTCGCCGTCATGAACGCCCCGAGCGGAAACACCTGTTCGACCGCCGAGCTCACCTTCGGCCTGCTCCTGGCGGCCGCCCGCCACATCGCGCGGGCGGACCGGAGCGTGAGGGCGGGGGAGTGGGACCGGAAGGCGCTACGGGGCTCCCAGCTCCACGGACGCGCCCTGGGCGTGGTGGGGGCCGGCCGCATAGGATCGGCCGTCCTCGCCGTGGGGCGCGCCTTCGGCATGGGCCTCCTGGCCTGCGATCCCTATCTCACGCCGCATCGCATGGAGGAGATCGGCGCCGAGTTCCTGGAGTTTCGGGCGCTCCTGGAGCGGGCCGACGTAGTGAGCTTCCACGTGCCGCTCACCGCGGAGACCGACGGGATGCTCGGGGAGGCCGAGCTGGCGCGCATGAAGCCGGGCGCCTTCCTCGTGAACGCCTCCCGGGGCGGGGTCGTGGACGAGCGGGCGGTGGCCCGGGCGTTGATCGAGGGCCGGTTGGCCGGGGCCGGGCTCGACGTGTTCGCCGAGGAGCCGCTGCCGGCGGGGAGCCCGCTGCGGGAGGCTCCCAATCTGGTGACGACGCCCCACCTGGGCGGGGCCACGGACGAGGCCAAGCGGGCGGTGGCGATCGAGGTGGCCACGTCGGTGCGGGACGCGCTCCTGGGCGCCGAGCTCGGCCCCGCGCTCAACCTGTAACGGCGTCGTCCTGGCCGCGTCGGGCGCTCGGCTGCGCGGAGCCGAGGCCGTCAGCCGCGCTCTGCCTCCGCCGGCCCCCACCGCGCCGCCGTGCCCTCCGGCGGTGCGTCGATGCGCTCGGGATGCAGGAGGCCGGCCAGGATCTCGACCCCCGTCGCGGTCCGCGGCCCCGAGCGGTTGAAGTACGAGGAGCCGTCCACCACGAAGGCGCGACCCTCCGCGATCGCCCGGGGAGCGACGGCCAGGAGCCGGTCGGCGTGCTCGTCCGCCTCGCGGCGCGAGGCCTCCAGCCCGTACCCGCACGGCATGACGACCAGCGCGTCGGGGTCGAGCCCCGCCAGCTCTTCCCATGTCACCTGGCGCGAGGGCGCTCCCTCCTCCCCGGCCAGGTTCACGCCCCCGGCCATCCGGACCATCCCGGGCACCCAGTGGCCGGGCTCGAAGGGCGGAGCCAACCACTCGATCGCCAGGGTGCGCAGGGGAGGCGCGCCGGCCACCGCGGCGCGGACATCGTCCAGCCGCTCGGCGAGCTCCGCGCCCAGCCGGCCGGCCCGGTCCGGCACCCCGGCCACCTCGCCCACAAGGACGATCGAGTCCAGGATCTCCTCCAGGGTGTGGGCGTCCAGGGAGAGGACCTCCGCGTCCAGCCCGCGCTCCCGAACCACCTCCCGCACCCCCGGCGTGGGCACGGCGCACACCTCGCACACCGCCTGGGTGAGGATCAGGTCGGGCTCCAGCTCGGCCAGCCGCTCGCCGTCGACCTCGTACACGCTGCCGTGCTCGGCCATGGCGCGGCGCACGGCCGCGTCGATGGCGGCCGAAGAGAGCCCGGAGGGGTCGAAGCGGGTGCGACTCACCCGGGGGCGGTCCAGGACCCGGGGCGGCCAGTCGCACTCGTGCGAGATCCCGACCAGGGCGTCCTCCAGCCCCAGGTCGCAGACGATCTCGGTAGCGCTGGCCAGCAGCGACACGATCTTCACGGCCGCTCGCTCCTCACGCTCCGCCCATCCCCCTCAGTACGTCGGCATGCCCGGGTCGATCTGCTCGGCCCAGGCCTGGATGCCGCCCGCCAGGTTGCGGGCCCGCTCGAAGCCCGCCTGGCGCAGGAAGCGCACGGCGAGGCCGCTCCGGTTGCCGGTGTGGCAGTACACCACCAGCTCGCGGTCGGGGTCCAGCGAGTCCAGGGCGCCGGGCAGCTCGGCCAGCGGCAGGAGGCGCGCGCCCCGGGTCTCCAGGTTGCAGATCCCCCACTCGAACGGTTCGCGCACGTCCAGGAGCGCGGGGGGCTCCGGGCCCTCCAGGCGCGCGCTCAGCTCGCGCACCGAGATGACCGGGGGCACCCCCGGCCCGGCGCTCCCGCCCGAACCGGCCGCGCCGGCCGCTTCCGCGCCGCCCGCCGGCGCGAGCCCCGTCTCCTCCGGGCCGCCGCAGAACGCCTCGTAGTCGATGAGCTCGGTCACCGTGGGATGCTCTCCGCACACGGGGCAGCGCGGGTCGGCCGGGACCGAGAGGTCCCGGAACCGCATCTCGAGAGCGTCGATCAGGAGCAGGCGCCCCGCCAGGGTCCGTCCCAGCCCCAGCACGAGCTTGATGGCCTCGGTCGCCTGGATCATCCCCACGATCCCCGGGAGCACGCCCAGCACGCCCGCCTCGGCGCAGCTCGGCACCGAGCCTGGCGGAGGCGGCTCGGGGAACACGCACCGGTAGCAGGGACCGCCCGGGACGCCGAACACGGAGGCCTGGCCCTCGAAGCGGAAGATGGCGCCCCACACGTCCGGGATTCCGAGGAGGACGCAGGCGTCGTTCACCAGGTAGCGGGTGGGGAAGTTGTCGCTTCCGTCCACGACCACGTCCCACCCCTCCAGGAGCTCGAGCGCGTTCCCGCTGTCGAGCCGGGTCTGGAACGTCTCGACCCGCACCTCCGGGTTGAGGTCGGCCAGGCGCGCGCGGGCCGAGTCCAGCTTCGGCCGGCCGACCGCGGCGGTGCCGTACAGCACCTGCCGGTGGAGGTTGGTGACGTCGACCTGGTCGAAGTCGACCAGGCCGAGGGTGCCGATCCCGGCGGCCGCCAGGTAGAGGGCGGCCGGGGAGCCGAGCCCCCCGGCCCCCACCAGCAGCACGCGCGCGGCCTTGAGCCGCCGCTGGCCCTCCTCGCCGACATCGGGGATCGAGAGGTGACGGACGTAGCGGCGCAGTTCGTCCGGATCCAGGCTCAGCGCGCCGGCCCGGCGGGCCGGCGCTTCCGGGTAGCGGCGATCCGGCGACGCGGGGGAGGGCGCTCCTTCGGCAGGCTCGGTCGTCTGGGCACCCTCGACGACTTCGGCGGCCTCGCCGCCGGGGGGGGCGCTCAAACCTCGACCGCCACGGCGCGCCGCAGGGCCCGGTAGTTCTCGGCGATCGTGCCCGGCCCCCGGAACACCGAGGAGCCGGCGACCAGCACGTCGGCGCCCGCGTCCACCGACAGGGCCGCGGTCTCGGGGTCGACGCCGCCGTCCACCTGCACGCGCAGGCCCCTGAGCGAGTAGCGGGCCGCCATCTCACGCACGCGTTTCACCTTGCGCAGAGCGGCGTGGATGAAGGATTGACCGCCGAACCCGGGATTCACGGTCATGACCAGCACCAGGTCCACGAAGGGGAGGATCTCCGACAGCATCTCGGCGGGGGTGGAGGGGTCGATGGCCACCCCGGCCCTGCACCCCAGGCGCCGGATCTCGTGCACCTCGCGGTGCAGGTGGGGGCACACCTCCTGGTGGACCGTGATGAGGTCGGCGCCCGCCCGCGCGAAGGGCTCCAGGAATCCCTCCGGGTTGTCGATCATGAGGTGGACGTCCAGGAAGGCGTCGGTCACCGGCCGCAACGACTCGAGCACCGGGAGGCCGATGCTGAGGTTGGGGACGAAGTGGCCGTCCATCACGTCCACCTGGAACCAACGGGCGCCCGCCTCCTCGGCCTCGGCCACCTGCTCGCCCAGGCGGACGTAGTCGGCCGCCAGGATGGAGGGGGCGATCACGACCCCCTGGGGCATGGGGCGGCGGTGCGTGCCGCCGGCGGAGTTCTCAGACACCGTAGTCCTCGAACATCGCCTTGACCTTGCGGGTGACGGCCAGGGCCTCGTCCATGGGCCGCTGCCACATGTTGCGGCCGAAGATGAGGCCCGTGGCCCCGCCCTCCATGACCAGCCGTCCCTTCTCGAGGAGGTCCTCGTCGCTCACCTTGCTACCGCCCGAGAACAGGACGAGCGTGTTCTGCGCCGAGCGGGTGACCCGGGCGGCGCCCTCGGCGTAGTCCCACTCCAGCTCCCGGTACTTCGCCGGCATGTCGGCGTCCTTGTCGCTCTTCTCGGGCACGTTGAGCTTGACGACGTCCGCCCCGAGCTCCATCGCTACGCGCGCTGCGTAATCCACCGCGTACAGGCAGTCGCGCCCGCCCTTCTCTTCCACGGCCGAGCCGCGCGGGTAGGCCCACATGACGATCGGGATCCCGTAGCGCTCCGCGTCCTGGCGGACCCTCCGGAAGTCCTCGAAGTGACGGGACTGCTGCGGCGAGCCCACGTACATCGTGTAGCCGATGGCGTGCGCCCCGAGCCGCACCGCGTCCTCGACCGAGGCGGTCACGGGCGAGTGCGCGTCCGCGTCGGAGGGAATGTTCGTCTTACCGTTGATCTTCAGGATGAGCGGCACCCGCCCCGCGAAGCGCGGAAAGTACCTCTCGGCGAACCCGATCTGGCAGGCGATGGCGTTGTAGCCGCCCTGGATGGCGAGCTCGAACTGGAACGCCGGGTCGGCGGCCGCCGGGTTGACCAGGAAGTCGCGCGGGCCGTGCTCGAGGCCATGGTCGATGGGCAGGCAGAGCAGCGTCCCGTTGCCCACGCCGTGGTGGTAGAGCATGTCGTACAGGCGTGCCCTTTTGCCCGTCGACAGATTCAGATCCTCGAGGGTGGGGCGTCGGGTCGTCGCGGGTGCGTCCGTGGCGGCCATGAGTTCTGTCCTCGCTCCGAATGCTGGGTAGGATCCGGCCCCACCCGGGCGGCCGGCCGTGGTGATTCGCGCTCGGGGAGCGCGAACGTTCGTTCGGTGACGATGCCATGCAAGGGCGGTGCGAGACCGGTCAGCGCTCCCCTCCGCCGAGCAGGGCCCGGATGTCCGAGACGAGCCGCTCGTCGGAGACGCGGTCCGCCTCCCCGTAGTACCGGCGGATTCTCCCCTGCGGGTCCACCAGCTCGAGCGCGTCGTTGTGCACCACGTCGTACGTCACGGCGGCGCTGTCGGCAAGCGGGTTCAGCACCTCCGGCTGTGGCGCGAGCGCACCAGTCGTGTCCCCGGCCGCCCCCGCGCCCCCGGGGCCCTCGCCGCCCTCCTCGACCCGCCGGTAGTCGACGTGGTAGCCGCCCGTGACCACCCGACGGATCTCGGTCGGGGTGCCGGTCAGGTACTCCATGGCCCGCCCGGAGGGCTCCCAGCCATACTGGCGCAGGAAGCTCCGCATGCGGGTCCGGTCGGCACCGGCCGGGTCGACGTTGAACGCCACCGTCTGGACCCGGTCGGCCAGGCCGGCGCTCTCCAGCTCGGACTGGAGACCGCGCAGGTGGGCCGCCACCAGCGGGCAGTAGGTGCGGCAGTAGGGGAACAGGAAGGTGACGACGCGCACCTTCCCGAGGAGGGAGTCCGAGTCCACGCGACGGCCGTTCTGATCGGTGAGCGTGTAGTGGGGCGCCGGGCCGAGGTCCTCGAGGCTTGCGGCCGACCGGGCGTCCATGGTGGCGCTTCCCGGACCGGCCTCCGTCGCCGCGCCTCCGGGCCCGGCGCTCCGCCCGCCGGCCCGCCCCAGCGCCCAGCCCGCGGCTCCCGCCACGACCAGCGCGAGCAGCAGGACCGCGACGCGAACCGGGGCGGCGCCCGTTCGATCCGGCTTCAACGGCTCCTCAGTTCGCCGACCCGGACGCGGAGCCCGCGTACAGGACCTGGTAGAGCGCCAGGCCGTGCTCGACCGCCTCGGCGAGCTCCTCGCCGGCGAAGGTCGGCATGTCGCCGATGTCGGCCGAGCGCAGGGCCTTGCGCGCCCGGTCGGGCTGCTGGCCCGCCGACAGCCCCCTGAAGTCGTCCAGGAAGCCCGTGCCCACGGCCTTCTCGACCCACGGCTTGGTCTCGACTGTGGCCTTGGTGGGCGCCACGTCCCGGATCGTGCCGTCCGGACCGAGCGTGAGGCCGACCTCGAACGGGCCGTGCTGGGTGTTGACCTGCGGGAACAGCACCACGCCGACCAGGCTCCCCGACCCGTTCTGGCCGTAGTAGAACTTGACCCTGGGATCCTCGGGCTTGAAGTCGGCCGTCTGCTCGATGGCGCTCAGGTCCCGGCGGCCGATCTGCACCGTCTTGAGGAAAAAATGGGTCGCGTCGGGCAGGGTGGAGCGGATCACGTCCGCCTGCTTCCGCAGGACCACCGTCGGGGTGATATGCTCGGCCGCCCCGGCCACCAGCGGCAACAGGACGGCGAGCGTCGCCGCCCCCGCCAGCCGCCGAATCCGCCGTCCCCGTTCGCCGGCTCTCGATCGCTTCGCATGGCTCATGGCATCGACCTCTCGCGCTCTGCGTGGAGTTTCGTGCGGGACGCCTCAGGCGCCGGCCGCGGCGTCCCGCTTCGTCTTATTTCCGAACACGGCTCTCAAAGTTCCGATCAGCACGACGACGTACACGAGGGTCATGAGCCAGCCCGAGGCGATCGTCAGCCAGGCGAAGCCCCCGATGCCGGCCTTCATCAGCCACTGTCCGGCGAAGTCCAGCGACCCGGAGCCGAACGCGAGCAGGATGACCAGGTCGCGGAAGCCGGCCGACCAGCCCAGCCCCAGGATGACCAGCGTCTGGAGGGCCGCGATCATCGCGTAGATCATGATGTGGATGTGGCTGTCCTGGATGAGGAGCTGCGTGTCGACCCGGTGGTGCTCCTGCTTCATGGCGGACAGGTCGAGCGCCTGCGTGGTGCTGCTCGACCGCTGCGGCAGGCTGGAGGCTTCGATCTTCCGGGGCACGTAGGTGGTGGCCACGTCCGCCGGCGTGAGCCCCGCGTACTGCTTCACCATGAAGAAGGCGAAGATGTAGGCGTAGCCCAGCACCAGCATGAACAGGACGGCCGCCAGCTTCACCGACCGGTCCGCGTCTCGGAGGCTGTAGATGCCGCTCATGGAGCTCCTCGCGTCTCGTGCGTCGCGCCGCTGCGGGTCTCCCCCGGGCGCCTAGAAGGTGGCCACCAGCTCGGCCAGGTACTCGATGTTCCACGTGTCCAGCCCCGTGCTGGTCTCGAAGAAGGGCTGGTTGGAGTGGTTGTAGCGCAGCCCCGTGCGGAGCTGGAAGCGCGGGATGCGGAAGGTCGTGTGCTCCACGTTGGCGAAGATGCCCTCGCGTCCCGTGCCCAGGAAGTAGGTGGGGGCGATCGTGAGCGATTCCATCGTCTGTACCACGCCCGTGCGCGCTCCGTCCCGATCGCGGAACACCTCGCCCCGCACGGTCGTCCCGAAGTGACCGGTGAAGCGGCCGAACAGCGTCAGCAGACCGCCGTACCAGCGTGCGTCCGAGCCATCGGCCAGCACGCTCCGGTCCCCGCCCCAGTTGGCCTCCCCGGCCACGATCACGTCGGGCGTGGGCTGGATGGCGTAGTCGAAGGTGAGGAGGTAGCGGTCGAACGTGGCACCCTGGTCACCCTCGGGGCCGTACAGGCCCGACAGCCCGACGCTGGTGTTTCCGGTGGGTCGCGTGCCGAGCCGGAGCCCCAGCGTCTTGCCGTGGTTGGAGGAGAGCTGGGCGTCCCATCCGTTGGCGACCCAGCCGGCCAGGTCCACCGAGGGAGTCAGGTTCCAGCGGCCGATGAGGCCCACCATCTTGGCCGGCCGGCCGTAGCTGTAGTTGAAGCTCTCGGTGGGCTGGAGGTTGAGGGGCTCGTCGTCCCGCTCGAACCCGATCGGCGCGTCGAACTTCCCGAAGCTGAAGCTCAGGTTGGTGGCGCCCGGCGGCGTGAAGTTCACGATCAGGTTGTCGATCTCGATGTTCGTGGGGACCTCGCCGCTTCCCCCTCCGCCCTCGGTATCGAGGGAGGTGGTGAGCTGGCCGAAGAACCAGAAGGAGTCGCCGAGCTCCCGGAACATGGCCACCGCCAGTTTGCCGGCGGCGAACGTGTTGTCCCTGGTGCGCCCGTGGTAGGTGTAGTCGCCCACCCCGAAGCCGGTGACCTGGAGCGGGAACGCGTTCTCTCCCGTCAGGTCCTCCAGGCTCTGGTCGCCACCTCCGCCCCCCGACAGGTCGAGGGCCTGGACGGTGCTCTTCGTGGTGTCGCTCTGCTGGGCGCGCAGGCCGCTCGGTCCGAGGGCGAGCCCCAGGCCGAGGATGCCGGCCAGGGCGGCCGCGGCCGGGCGTCGCCCGGTTCCCGTGTGGGTTCGTCGTTCCACCTGGTGTTCCTCCCGTGTGCCAGTGCCTGTGCCTGTCCGGTGACGGATTCCCGCGCGGTGTGCGCGTCCCGGCCGGGGCGGGCATGCCGTTCGGTCCTGACGGTGCCGGATGTCGCGGGCGGCGCCCGTGCGGGGCGCCCGGAGGCTCAGGCTCTGGGAGGAGGTGGGGGCGGTGCGGCGCGAGTGGAGGGGAGCGCGGCCAGGGAGCCGGAATCGTCGCGGCCGACCGCCGGAGTGGTGATCGGCAGGAGGACGCTCACGACGCCCGGGACGGCCGGCGACAGCTCACGGCCCGATGGAGCCTGCTGGGGCGTGACCTGCGGTCCCGGGTGGCACGCATCGCCCATCATCATGATGGAGTGCCCATGGCGGTCGGCGTGGTCCCCGTTGTGGTGCAGCAGGCAGTTGATGGGGCAGAAGTAGGCCGGGTTCGCCACCACGAACAGGGCGAACAGGAAGGCCGCGGCCGGCCGCCGCACGAAGCGGCGGGCGCGCGGGCCCGACCCGGATGCGTCAGCCATGTTCGCTCTCAACCCGCTGCTCCCGCGCGGCTTCACCGGTCCGGCATGCCCCGGCCCCCGAACGACCGGAGCCTAGAGGCTCCCCGTCCGGGTGTCAACGCGAGGCGACAATCACAGGATCCCGAGCTCGGTGCCCACCTTCCGCAGGGCGTCCAGGGCCGTGTCGAGGTGCGCGGTGTCGTGACCGGCCGAGATCTGGCAGCGGATGCGGGCCTTACCCTCGGGTACGACCGGGAAGCCGAACCCGATCACGAAGGCGCCGTGGTCCAGGAGCCGCCGGCTGAGCGCGATCGCGTCGGCCGTATCGCCGATGATGATCGGCACGATCGGGGTGTCTCCCTCGATGGGCCGGTACCCCATCTCGAGGAGCCTCTCGCGGAAGTAGGCCGTGTTCCTCCGGAGCTTCGCGACCAGCTCCGGATGGGCCTCCAGGTGGCGCACCGCCGCGAGGGCGCCGCAGGCCGAGTGGGGCGGAAGGGCGTTGGTGAACAGCTGGGTGCGCGAGTTCTGCACCAGGTACTCGACCACCGTTTCGCTCGAGGCCGTGAAGCCGCCCGCCATGCCGCCCAGCGCCTTCCCCAAAGTCGAGGTGACGATGTCGATCTCGCCGTGCATGCCGTAGTGCTCGGGCGTGCCGTGGCCGGTCTCCCCGAGGACGCCCGTGGCGTGCGAGTCGTCGATGACCATGATCGCGTCGTGCTCGTCGCACAGCTCGCGGATCTCGGGCAGGGGCGCGATCTCCCCCTCCATGCTGAACACGCCGTCGGTCACCACGAGGCGGTGGCGGGCGTCCTCCGCGGCCCGCAGCGCCTCCCGGAGCGAGTCCATTTCCATGTGGGCATAGATGGCCCGCCTGGCCTTGCACAGCCGGATGCCGTCGATGATCGAGGCGTGGTTGAGCTCGTCCGAGATGAGCACGTCCTCCTCGGAGAGGAGCGGGGCGAACAGGCCCTCGTTGGCGTTCCAGCACGAGGTGTAGGTGACCGACGCCTCGGTGCCCATGAACTCGGCCAGCGCCTCCTCCAGCTCGCGGTGGATCGTGAAGGTGCCGCAGATGAAGCGCACCGAGGAGGTGCCGGCGCCGTAGCGCTCCACGCCCGCCTCGATCGCGTCCATGACCTCGGGCTCGTCGCAGAGCCCCAGGTAGTTGTTGGAGCAAAGGTTCACGACCTCGCCGTATCCCTCCAGCTCCACGACGGCCGACTGGCGCCCCTCGATCTCCTGCAGGTGCTTGAGGGTGCCCCGCTCGAGCATCGAGTCGAGCTCCGACGACAGCCGTGTTTCGAGTCCCTGGTTCACCATGCCTCCTCCCGCTGCCGAGATGTCATCTCGTCCCGTCCGTGCTTCCCGTCACCCGTGCTCGCGCCGCCGGAACAGGGGCAGCCAGCCCGGCTCCCGCTCCCTCTCCTCCTGCAGCCTCCGCAGCCGCGCCTCGAGCGTGGCCGAGCGGCCCAGGTAGCCGATCAGGTGGCCCGGGTCCTTGCGTTCGACCACGGGCAGCCGCCCGACGTCGTGGTGCAGCATCTTGAGGACCGCGTCGTGCACGAGCTCGTCGGGATACGCCACCACCGGATCGAGGGTGCCGGCCGAGAGCACGTCCATGTCCCGGCCGGCCCCCTGCTCGAGCTGCCGGAGCACGTCCCCGTGCGTGATGATGCCGACCAGCCGGCCGGCGGCGTCCAGCACCGGCAGCCCCTCGTGCCGCGACAGCTCGGGGTCCTGGTCGGCCAGCCGGTCGGCCAGGTCCGACAGCTTCATGGATGCCGGCACGGTCGGGGGCTCGCGGTCCATCATCTCGCCTACGGTCACCTGCTGCAACGCGTCGACCTCGAACTCCTGCGGAACGGTCAGGCCGCGGCGGGCGAGCTTTCGCGTCAGGATCGTCTGCTTCATGAGCTTGATCGATACCGCGTCGGCGATCACGCACACCAGCATCAGGGGCAGGATGGAGTTGAAGTCCCGCGTGATTTCGAACGCGAACACGAACAGGGTGAAGGTGGCCCGCGCGGCCGATGCGAACACGGCGGCCATCCCCACCAGAGCGTACGCCCCCGGATCCAGGTGCGCTCCGGGAACGACCGCGTTCACCGTCAGGGCGAAGGCGCCGCCCAGCGAAGCGCCCACCATGAAGGTGGGGGCCAGCAGACCACCCGAGGTCCCCGAGCCCAGCGACACCAGGAAGGCGATGCTCTTGAGGAGGAACAGGGCGGCCAGCAGACCGAGGGCGAAGTGGCCGTTCAGGATCTCTGTGATCGTGTCGTAGCCCACGCCGAGCACCCTCGGCATGAGGTAGCCGCACACGCCCAGCACCAGGCCGCCCAGCGCCGGCCACCACATCTCGTCCAGGGAGAGGCTCTCGAAGAAGTCCTCGACCCGGTAGAGGCCGTCCGTGAGCGCCACGGCGACCAGGCCGCACAGCAGGCCAAGCAGCAGGTAGAAGGGCAGCCCCGAGATCACGTCGTAGTGGGCGGGCTGCATCTGGAAGATCGGGCCCCTGCCCAGCAGGTGGTAGCGGACCTCGGTGGCCAGCGTGGTGGCGATGACGAGCGGGATGAACGAACGGGACCGGAACTCGAACAGGAGGAGCTCGATGGCCAGGATGATGCCGGCGATCGGGGTCCCGAACACGGCCGCCATGCCCGCGCCGGCCCCGCAGGCCAGCAGGACCTTGCGCTCGGCGGCGGTCGTGTCGATGAGCTGGCCGATCACCGAGCCCAGCGCCCCGCCCGTCTGGATGATCGGGCCCTCGGCCCCGAACGGCCCGCCCGTCCCGATCGCCACCGCGGCCGACAGCGGCTTGAGGATCGCCACCCGGGGCGCGATGCGGCTCCGGTTGGCGAGCACCGCCTCCATGGCCTCGGGGATGCCGTGCCCCCGGACCCGGCTGGTGCCGTACTTGATCATGAGCCCCACCACCAGGCCGCCGAGGGAGGGTACGATCAGGATCCACAGGCCCAGCGACTGGTGCGCCAGGGTGGGGAGGTCGAAGCCCAGCCGCTGGTAGAAGACGAAGTTGGTGACCAGCCCGATGAGGCTGTACAGCACCCACGCCGCTCCGCCCGCGCACAGTCCCACGAGCACGGCGAGCACCGAGACCCATCCCGTCCGGTAGGCGCTGCCGGGCGCCGATTCGCGCTGTGGCCGGGCGTGTGGTTCGTCGTCCTCGTCCTGCGCGGGCGGCTCTTCTCGTCCTGTCATGTCCGGTCCTCGGAATGATCGTCCATCGTCATGTATGCCTCCACCCCGAACGGGGCCCGTGCGGAGTTAGTGGCCCCCCGGTCCACTAGCAAGGAGCGGTGCGGAGCCCGTGTCGGGGTGATGTGAACCGCATACGGTCGGATCGGGATCAGCCGCCGGCGTACCAGTCCCTGGCCAGGCGTCCGGTGACGGACGCGGAGTCGGCGGCGATGACGGGCCGGGAGCCGAGCCCGCCGCACTGGTCGAAGCCGGCCAGGTCGCCCACGACGCGGACCACCGAGTCCGTGCCGGCCAGCGCCACGATCCGGGCGGAGACGCCGTGCAGGGAGAAGGGCCGCTGGTTGGAGGCCCAGCCCGGGCCGAACAGGAGGCAGCCGCCGCCCCGCCGAACCGTGCCCTCGCCGATGGTCCGCAGGGACGAGAACGCGCCCGAGTCGACCGCGACCAGCGTGCCCAGGGCCGCCCTCTCGGGCGTGAACACTGGATACAGGCCGGCCCGCTCGACCCGCAGGGGTCGGGGCACGTAGAAGCTCACCCGGGTGGGCGAGCACAGGAAGGAGTGGAACACGGAGCGGCGCGCGGAGACCACGATGCCCGAGTCGGAGACCGTCACCGCGCTGGTGTCGAGGCGGGCGCAGGTGCTGGGACCCACCGGCCCGGCGATCTCGAACGGGAAGGCCTTGCCGACGACGACGGTCTCGGGGTAGGCCACCCACGTGACCCGGGCCGGGCCCTTCGTGGGGGTGCCCTCGCCGCAGCCGGCCGCCAGCAGCCCGCAGCCGATCGCCAGGGGAACGAGGGCGGCGGCCGCGGCCCTCCTCATGTGATCTCGAGGACGACCTTGGCGGCCGCGCCGCTCTCCATGGCGCGGATCCCCTCCTCGAACCGCTCCATCGGCAGGCGGTGGGTGAGGACGGGGTCGATGTCCAGGAGCCCGGCGGCCAGGAAGTTCCGCATCTGGATCCACGTCCGGTACATGCGTCGACCCACGACGCCGTAGATGTCGAGCCCCTTGAAGATGACGTCCGCGGCCAGGTCGAGCTCCACGTCGTCCTTGGGGAGCCCCAGGAGACGCACGCTGCCGGCATTGCGGCACAGCTTCAGGCCCGCCCGGATCCCGGCGGGGCTCCCGCTCATCTCGCACACCACGTCCGCGCCGTAGCCGTGGGTCAGCTCCCGGACGGCCTCCACCGGGTCGACCTCGCCGGGATCGATCACGTCGTCGGCGCCCATGCGCCGGGCGATCTCCAGGCGGTCGGCGGCCGGCTCGATGGCCACCACCCGGGCCGCCCCGGCCGCCCGCGCCACCCCGACGGCGAACAGGCCGATGGGGCCGCAGCCCACGATGGCCACCGTCTTCCCGGCCACGTCGTCGTGCAGGACCGTGTGGAAGGCGTTCCCCAGCGGGTCGAACACCGCCGCGTGGTCGTCGGAGATGGAGTCGGGGATCGGGATGAGGTTGGTGGCCGGCATGACCACCTCCTCCGCGAACGCCCCGTCTCGATCGACCCCGATGATGGACGTGTCCCGGCACACGTGCCCGTTCCCCGTACGGCACAGCTCACAGTGCCCGCATACGATGTGGCCCTCGGCCGACACCCGGTCCCCGACCGCCACGTTGGAGACCAGCGTCCCCAGCTCCACCACCTCGCCCATGAATTCGTGGCCCAGGACGAGGGGGGGATGGATGCGGTTCCGGGACCAGGGGTCCCACTGGTAGATGTGCAGGTCCGTTCCGCAGATGCCAGCCCGGCGCACGCGGATGCGCACCGCGTTCGCCGGGAGGGTCGGACGCTCGACATCCCGAATCTCGAGCCCCGGCTCGGGGGCGGCTTTCACGATGGCTCTCATGGTGGGCCAATCTGCCGGCCTGCGAGGCGGAGGGGCAAGGAGATGGAGGCGCCGCCGGGAACCCGGAGGAACCTCGGGTCCCGGGCCCGCTACAACAGGAGGGGACCGGAGCCACAAGACAGGAGCCCCGGAGGGGGATCTCGAGGGTGCGACCTTCGTACGAGCTGGCCACGGAGCGGAACGACCGGCGCTTCCGCCGTTTCCTGGCGTGGGGCATGGTCGGCTCCGTCCTGGTCCATGCCGGGGTCTTCCTGGCCTGGCGGGCCGCGCCGGCCGGCCGGGCGGCCGCGGATCCTTTCCGGGCGGCCGCGCCCCGGCTCGCCCCCCGTGACGCCATGCGGGTGGTTCGCCTGCCCTCGACCGAGCCCGTGCGCATACCGTCGCCGCCTCCGCCGATCGCCGTCCGGGACCTGCCGCGGGTGGTGGCGCCCCGCTCGGACGGCGGGCCGGCCGTCGCCGTCAGCCTCGTCAAGCCGGCCGCGGGGATGCCGCCCGGCGGGGGAGGCGCTCCGCCCGGCGAGGCGGTCCGCCTGCAGCCGCCCGAGCCGCGCTCTCTCTACCCGGCCTGGGACCCCCCTCCCGCGGTGCGCGGGACCAGCGTGACGGTGCACGTGCGGGTGGACTCCCTGGGACGCCCGAGAGCGCCCGTGGTCCTGTCTCCGCCCACCGTCGACGACGCGTTCAACCACCGCCTCCAGCAGAAGGTGCTCCGCATGAGCTTCCGCCCGGCCCGCATGGGCGGCCGGCCCGTGGCCGCCTGGGCGGAGCTCACCTTCAGCTTCTAGCTCGTTCCCTGTTGATAGTCGGATGACACCGTCCCGATAGCCTCTTCCTCCGAGTCGGAGGAAGACGCCGATGTTCGAGATGAACCGCCCGGAGAGGCGGGCCCTGCTGCTGGGGACCGTGCTCCTCGTCCTGGGCGGGGCGGTCCGGGCGGGACTCGGTCCGGGCCCCGCGACGTTCAGCTGGGAGGCACGCGATGAGCGAAGCGATTCGGGCCGGAATGGTGCAGCGGGACAGCCGTCCCTCGAGCGCGTGCGCGCCGGGGTCGGTCGGAACCTGGCCCGCTCGCGGCGGGCCGCCACGCCCCTGGCGCCGGGGGAACGGATCGACATCAACCGGGCGCCCCCCGAGGAGCTCGAGCGGCTCCCGGGCGTGGGTCCGGCTACGGCGCGCCGCATCGTGAGGGAGCGCGAGCGCCGTGGCGGGTTCGCCCGCCCGGAAGACCTGTCCCGGGTCCCTGGACTGGGAGCCAAGCGCGTGAACAGGATCCTGCCCTACCTTCTGGATCACTCGCTCCCCTATTTCGAGCGCCCGCCGGAGGCGGATCGGGCCGCGCGGGAGCGTACCAAAGATGGCTCGCTCCAGGGTTCAGCTCCGCGGCTCGGGGGCCCCGACGGGAGCGGGGACTCCGACCGACCCCGTCTCGATCTCAACGTGGCGACCGAGGAACAGCTGCGGCGGCTTCCGGGCGTCGGACCCGCCATCGCCCGCCGCATCGTGCGCATGCGCGATCGTGAGGGACCCTTCAAAGATGTCCAGAAGCTTCGCAAAGTGCCCGGAATCGGGCCGGCGCGATTCGACATCATCAAGGATCTCGTCCTGGTCCGCTAAGGCGTTACAAAACAGTATCTTACACAGCCGTCCGCGCCTCCGAGTGCCCCCGCGGAGGCTCCGCGAACGCGCCGGCACCATTCTTGACGGTATGCGGCCCCACGTCTAGCTTATAACGCCGATTTGGCGTCGCGATTCCGCTTTCCGAGGCTGCCTCACACTCCAATGAGCACCCACGGCGTCCTCCAGAGGCCCGACATCTCGCCCGGCGAGAAGCGCATCGGCGAGCTTCTGCTCCAGGAGGAACTCCTGACCCCCGAGCAGCTGGAGCAGGCGCTGCTCGAGCAGAGCCGCAACGGCACGCGGCTCGGGTACTGCGTCGTGGCCATGGGCTACGTGAGCGAGATGCAGCTCACCGAGGTCCTGAGCCGCCAGTTCCAGGTCGAGGCCGTCGACCTGACCGAGATCGAGGTCGACCCGAAGATCCTGCGGCTCGTCCCGGCCGAGTTCGCCAGCAAGCACCTGGTGTTTCCTCTGCGCCGCGTGGGCCGCACGCTCACGGTGGCGATGGCGGATCCGACGGACCTCAACGTGGTGGACGACCTCAAGTTCATTACCCGCTTCGACATCGAGCCGGTGGTGGCGGGCGAATACTCCCTGCGCCAGGCGATCGAGCGCCACTACGACATCACCACCGCCCGGCTCGGCAACCTGCTCGAGGAGCTCGAAGAGCAGGAGGTCGAGCTCGTCGAGGAAGAAAACGACGAGGACCTCAGCGCCAGCCAGCTCCGGGCGCAGGTCGACGACGCCCCGGTCGTGCGGCTCATCAACGGCGTCCTCACCGACGCCGTGCGCCGCGGGGCCTCCGACATCCACATCGAGCCTTACGAGCGGGAGGTTCGGGTCCGCTACCGGATCGACGGCGCCCTGCACGAGATCATGAAGCCGCCGCGCCGTATGAGGGCGGCGCTCACCTCGCGCGTCAAGATCCTCGCGGACCTCAACATCGCCGAGCGGCGCGTCCCCCAGGACGGCCGCATCAAGATGAAGATCGGCAGCCGGGTCATCGACTTCCGCGTCTCGACCCTGCCGGTCATCCACGGCGAGAAGATCGTGCTCCGCATCCTGGACAAGGGGAACCTCACCCTGGACCTCGAGAAGTTCGGGATGGAGCCCAAGGCCGAGCAGGACTTCCTCTCGGCCATCATGAATCCGTACGGGATGGTCCTGGTCACCGGGCCGACGGGCTCGGGTAAGACGACCACGCTGTACAGCGCCCTGCACAAGATCAACGACGCGGCCGTCAACATCATGACGGCCGAGGACCCGGTCGAGTACAACCTGCACGGCATCAACCAGGTGCAGGTGCGCTCGGACATCGGCCTCGACTTCGCGGCGGCCCTGCGCGCGTTCCTGCGCCAGGATCCCAACATCATCATGGTGGGGGAGATCCGGGACCTCGAGACGGGCGGCATCGCCATCAAGGCGGCCCTCACCGGCCACCTGGTGCTGTCGACGCTGCACACCAACGACGCGGCGTCGACGATCACGCGACTGGTCGACATGGGCGTGGAGCCCTTCAACGTCGCCTCGGCCGTCAACGTGATCACCGCGCAGCGGCTGGTTCGGAAGATCTGCAACAACTGCAAGGCCGAGGCGCACTACCCGCCCGAGTACCTCGAGGCCGCGGGCCTCAAGCCGGGCAGCCTGGACGGCATGACGCTGTACAAGGGCGAGGGGTGTGACGCGTGCGACTCCTCGGGTTATTCGGGCCGGCAGGGGCTGTACGAGGTCATGCCGATGACGCGCACCCTGCGGCGCATGGTGCTGCAGGGGGTGTCGGCGGACGACCTCAAGTCGGAGGCCGTCGACAGCGGCATGCTCACCCTGCGCCAGGACGGAATGTTGAAAGTCAAGCGTGGTATCACCACGCTCGAGGAAGTCATCAAGGAGACGGCGGCCTAGGGCGGCTCGCGCGCCGAGCCCCTCCCCGGGCGCCCCGGCACCCCCCACCACAGGAAGACCATGGACGAGCGGCAGCCGATCGACCTGCGCGCCCTTCTCGAAGAGATGCTGGAGCGCGGAGCCTCCGACCTGCACATCACGGCCGGAGAGAAGCCCAAGTTCCGCGTGGACGGCAAGCTCGTGGAGGGGTCGGTGGACGTCGTTCTCGGGCCGCGTGATACGCAGGTCGTGGCTTACTCGGTCCTCACCGACGAGCAGAAGAAGCGCTTCGAGCGCGAGGACGAGCTCGACTTCTCCTTCGCGGTCGAGAACCTGTCGCGTTTCCGGGGCAACGTGTTCCGGCAGCGGGGCACCGTGGCCATGGCCCTGCGCACGATCCCCTTCAAGATCTTGAGCCTGGAGGAGCTGGGCCTGCCACCCATGGTGGGGCGCCTGGCCGAGAAGCCCCGCGGGCTCGTGCTGGTGACGGGACCGACGGGCTCCGGTAAGTCCACGACCCTCGCCTCGATGATCGACAAGGTGAACCGCGAGCGGCGCGGCCACATCATCACGATCGAGGACCCGATCGAGTTCGTGCACCGCCACAAGGGCTGCATCGTGAACCAGCGCGAGGTGGGGGCGGACACGCCCAGCTTCCCCTCGGCCCTCAAGTACGTGCTGCGGCAGGACCCCGACGTGATCCTCATCGGCGAGATGCGCGACCTGGAGACGATCCAGGCCGCCCTCACCATCGCGGAGACCGGGCACCTGGCCTTCGCCACGCTGCACACGAACTCCTGCGCCGAGACCATCAACCGCATCATCGACGTGTTCCCGTCCCACCAGCAGTCCCAGGTGCGGGCGCAGCTCGCCTTCGTGCTCGAGGGCGTGGTCACCCAGACGCTGCTCCCTCGCGCCGGAAAGCCGGGCCGGGTGCTGGCCTGCGAGATCATGGTGGCCACGCCCGCCATTCGGGCCCTGGTCCGCGAGGACAAGGTCCACCAGATCTACTCGGCGCTGCAGTCGGGCAAGAAGCACGGGATGCAGACGCTGAACGACAGTCTGTACTCGCTGTACGTGCAGCGGGAGATCGACCTGGACGAGGCGCTCCGCGTGAGCAGCGACCCGGCGGAGCTACAGCGCATGGTGGGCGGCCCGGTGGGCTCCGGTGCGGGAGCGGCCGCCGGGCGCTAGGGTGGTCTAGAGTGGCGTGGGCGGGGGCACCCGTGACGGTAGCATCCGCCCCGAACATGGAGCAAAGAGCCGGCCGCGAGCCGGCGCTCCACAGGAGGTGAGAAGTCATGGCGACCTGGAACTACAGCGCGAGGACCGTCGCAGGCGAGATCCACCGCGACTCGGTGGAGCTGCCCTCGAGGGATGACGTCGTCTCCTACTTGCGCAAGCAGAAGCTCATCCCGATCACCATCCGGGAGAAGCCCAAGGAGATCTCCTTCACGTTCGGGAGCGGGGTCAAGACCCGCGACCTTGTGCTGTTCACCCGGCAGTTCGCCACCATGGTGAACGCGGGGCTCCCGCTCGTGCAGGCCCTGGACATCCTGCAGCAGCAGACCGAGAACAAGGTCCTCAAGAAGACGATCCAGGAGATCCTCTACGACGTGGAGTCCGGCCACACCCTGGCCGACGCGCTCCGCGAGCACGAGGCCATCTTCTCGGGCCTGTACGTGAACATGGTCGAGGCCGGCGAGGCGGGGGGGATCCTGGACACGATCCTCCTGCGGCTGGCCACCTTCCTGGAGAAGAACGACGCCCTGGCCCGCAAGGTGAAGGGTGCCATGATCTACCCGGCCGTGGTCATGGTGGTGGCCATCGCGGCGATCGCGATCCTGCTGCTGTTCGTGATCCCGACCTTCCAGACCATGTTCGCGAGCTTCAACGCCACGCTGCCCCTGCCGACGCGGATCGTGATCGCCATGTCGCAGGCGCTGCAGCACTATGGCATCTTCGTCCTGGCCGGGCTGATCCTGGCGGGCTTCGCGTTCCAGCGCTGGGTCAAGACGCCGGGCGGCCGGCTCATCTTCGATCGGTCCCTGCTCCGGATCCCTATCCTGGGCACCCTGGCGCGCAAGGCCGCGGTGGCGCGCTTCACGCGCACGCTGAGCACGCTGCTCTCCTCGGGCGTCAGCATCCTGGAGGGCCTCGAGATCACGGCCAAGACCTCGGGCAACCGGGTCATCCACGACGCCGTGATGACCAGCCGCGCCTCGATCGCCGGCGGCCGCTCCATCGCCGAGCCGCTCAAGGAGACCGACGTATTCCCGCCCATGGTCACCCAGATGATCCACGTGGGCGAGGAGACCGGCGACCTGGACGGCATGCTCTCCAAGGTGGCCGACTTCTACGACGACGAGGTCGACGTCGCGGTCGAGTCGCTGCTCAAGGCGCTCGAGCCGGCCATGATCGTCGTCCTCGGCACGATCGTCGGCGGCATGATCGTGGCCATGTACCTGCCGATCTTCAGCCTGGTGAACGCGATCCACTAGGGGAGGCGCTCCCTCGGGGCCCGACATAGATCGGCATTTCGGTCCAGGTCAGATTTCCATCTGGTCCACGTTAGATTTCCGGAGCGCATAATGGTCTGCCACGGCAGGTCCTTACGCGCTTTGGTATTCTGCGCTATTTGGAAATGTACGCCATCCTGCGGCGTCCTGACCGCCAGTCGATCGCGGCTCACAGCCCAAGATAGGGCCATAAACAGCTGTGGTCATCAAGCCATAGCTGCGGGAACGATCTCCACGTGCGGCCTCCAGAGGGGGCACGGGAAGGCCGACTTCGGCGCCGCTCCGGGTCACGGCGACATGGCGTCGGCGGCTTCACGGAGCTCGCGGGCCAGGTGGCGGAGCCTCCTCCTGGACACGCCCCGCGAGGCCGGCTCCTCAAGACTGGTGATCCGCCGGGTCTTCGGAATGGCCTATCGTCTGGCCACCAGCACCTGCAGCGAGGGCGGCGCGGTCTCGCTGCGACGGTGCCCCGGTGCGGCCGTCCCGCGCAGGGGCCTCTGGGCCGGTGGCGGGGTTGGAGCCCCGCTCACAAACCACCTCTTCCCCGTTTGTCGCCTGGACGTCACAAGATATGCTGTGTGATGACGCCGTTGGTACCGTGAGGACACCCTCGTGAGGCGCATGACACCCAATCGCGAAAGGGGGCGTCTACGGCACCGATGGCACCTGAGAGACACCCTTATGGCACCTTTGGCACCTTGCCGAGAATGTAATGAGTACACGGGCCCGCACCGTGCTTATCTAGGATCCCTCGCCCCTCTAAATCCCGAAGATCTCGCACGGCAGTACTCTTGGAGACTTGAGCAACCTCTTGATACCCAGTAACCCCAATCTCTCCATGCACTTTGACGTGCATGACACCCTTCACCTGACGCTCCTTCAATCCGACACCGGCAAGGATCTCCCATGTCCAAGGATCTCGATAGAACGTCACCGTAAACCCGCTCGACCGATCCTCAAACTCGGGCGTGGGAAGCCCCTCATCTTCGCACAGCTTGATCATGCGTGTTGTGTCGGTTCCTGCGCGCTCAATCCAGTAATCCAGGCCCGCGATCTCTGCGATGAGTGGATTCCGCCGACGAGAAGGATGTGGATCCTGTCTCAGCTCGTCGGTTGTCAGGCCCGGCATCAAACGGCCTGGGTTCTGGATTACCAACCGATCCGAGTAGATCTTCACCTCTACCTCTGAACCGACAACTGTGTAGTCGCGGTGCACAAGGGCGTTGGTGATCGCTTCCCTGAGCGCCAGGTCCGGATACGCGACGGATTCGTGTCTCTTGGTCCGCTCGACGAGATCCTCACCAGCGGAGCTGGCCGGAAAGGTGATCCGGGCGGGATTCGCGACGGCGATCGTGCGCATCACGGCGTCGATCTGCTCGCCGATCGTACCAGTGCACTCAGGGTATTCGTCGAAGTCGCTGATATCTCTGAAGTAGAAGACCCGAATCCGCGCACGCGGGCAAAGACGCTGAGGATCCATGCCGATGAGCAGAAGCGCTGCATTCGTCGGCCGCCCTTCGCGAAGGAGGCCCAGCTTCTCGAGGGTTACCTCTACAGGGTCACTCTCACGCACCCCGGACGACAGCCGCGGATGCTCGCGAGCATGTGCGGACCGGATAAAGGCGTGAAGCCTGGCCGGATCGATCGCCTCCTGTATCGACATATCCACGGGCAAGGCATCCCAGGATCTCCCTGTTGGCTCCAACGGGAACCTCGCCCACTCTTCTTGCGGCAACTCGTAACTACTCGTTCCGCTACGGCGCCAGGGCTTTCCCCGGAGAACCACCGTTCGTCCATGTGCCCGACCCACCGCTACTGCCAGAAATTGATGGCCATCGCGCTCCTCAACGCGGACCGAGGGAAGAATACCCAGGTGGTTGCGAATCTTCGATACGATCTACTGCTGGCATGCATCCGATACATCCATTCCCGGAACGATGTGTCCATGCTTGTCGACGCCAACATAGAGCGTTCCACCGTCGGTATTCGCGAACGCGACGACATCCTTCATCGCGTCCTCGACCCAGGTCTGATTGAACTCGACTTCCTGACTCTCGTCAAATCCGATATGGGGCCCGCGGCCCTGCCTGGTGTTCGCCATCAGCTCATCGTGTAAGAGTCAACATGGTCGGGCCTCGGCAGCGTGGTACGACGCGCCCGCCTGGAGGGCATAGTACGGGGGCAAGTCAAGGGCACCAAGATCCAGCACCCCACCAGCCGAATGCCGCCCCCATCTTCGCTTAGACGCGAAAACGGAAATCTACGTTGGACGGAGTTTTCCACATTCCGGAAATGTAGGTTGGACCGGCCCGGAAATGTATGTTGGGCTGTGAGGGCGCTCACCGAGCCCTCTTCTCACCCCCAACGACGAAGGGCCCGCCTCGGCGGGCCCTTCGCGCATCCTGCTGCCGGTGACGCGGCGGTGCGCCGCGCCCGGTTCGGTGCCTCACAGGGTCACGGCACCTTCACCAGCAGACCGCCCGAGATCGAGAAGGAGCGGTTCTTGATCGACGGGTCGGTGGACACGCCCGAGTCGTTGATGTCGGTGAGCCCGAGCTCGTAGCGCCCGTCCACCGTGATGGCCACCGGGCCGCCCGTATCGAAATCCAGGCCGCCGCCGAACGCGAGGCCGAACGTGGTCTTCTTGGTCATGAGCCCGCCCTCGCCGAGGTCCGGAGAGTCGCAGGCCGCCGAGACCGTCGTCGTGCCGTCCGTCGCCGAGATGTTGCACCGGCTCTGGATGCCCACCTGGGGGCCGGCGAACAGTCGCGGGTGGACCGGGGACGGCCCGGTCGGGATCGTCAGCGTCAGGAACAGCGGCACCTGGAAGTAGTCGAGCTTCACCTTCTCAACCAGCCCGGAGCCGGAGGTGTCGGCGACCTTGGCGCCCTTCTGGCTCCACGCCACGCCCGTCTGCAGCCCGAAGGGGCCGGCGAAGTCGTAGCGGAGCACGCCGGCGATCCTCACGCCGGTACGGTTGCTGATGTCGGAGCCCGTGAGGTCCGGGTTCACGTGGACCCTCGCGAAGTTGACGCCGCCCTCGACGCCGAGGGCCAGGCCCTGGGCGTGGGCGGGCCGGCCGGCGGCCGACAGGGCCAAAGTCAGCACGACGGACAGAATTCCGGTAGCGAGTCGCTTCATGGTGCACCTCTTCGGGTTGAGTGGATCGGGAGGGGTTCGACAGCCAGCGGATCCACGTCCGGAGCCGTGTCACCGGGTGCCACGGCGGACGCGCCGCATTGTTCCACGCACGGAAAAGCAAGTCTTGTTCCTGCGCGCGCCGATCGGCAGCAAGTAACTATATCGCAATGTTTTATGGTGCATGCCAAGCCTCCGCGCGGCACGGCCCGTTCCGACAGGATGTGCAGGAAGTCGCGAGTCTCTGTCGAGAGCGGGAGGATGGCGCCGTGCTTCGACGGCGGGGTGGCCCCGGAGGCCAGTACGCCTACGATCGTACACGACACGGGGGCGCGGCTACGATCGTAGTCGATGACGGGGCCCGCGATGCACGAAGGGCCCGCCGAAGCGGGCCCTTCGCCCATCCTGGAGGCCGCGGCGCGCCGCTAGGGCGCCCCGTCGTGCCGGCCTCGACGCGTCACGGGAGGTGCAGCAGCACGCCACCCGAGATCAGGAAGCTGCGGTTCTTGGTCGAAGTGGTGGAGGTGCTCCCCGACGGGTTGATGTCGCTCAGGCCCAGGTCGTAGCGGCCGTCCACCGTGAAGGCCAGCGGGCCGGCCAGCGGGAAGTCCAGGCCGCCGCCGAACACCAGGCCGAAGTCGGTGCTGTTCGTGTCGAAGCTCGACGTGCCCAGCGACCCGCCGCCGCAGTCGACCGAGGCCGACACGCCGGAGATGGTCCCGGACAGGCTGCAGGTGCTGCGGAAGCCCACCTGAGGACCTGCGAACACCCTGGGGTGGAGCGGGAAGGGGCCGGTCGGGATCCCGAGGGTGAGGAGCAGGGGGATCTCGACGTAGTTCAGGTTGAAGTCCACGTTCGAGGTGAGCCCGGTCTGAGCGGGCGTGGCCACGGCGCCCTTCTGGACGAGCCCCACGCCGGTCTCGAGGCCGAACGGGCCGGCGAATCCGAAGCGAAGGACGCCCGCCACCCGGTAGCCGGTGCGGTGGCCGAGCTGCGTGGCGGCCCCGGATACGTGCAGATCGGCGAAGGAAGCGCCGCCCTCGACGCCGACGGCCAGCCCCTGGGCGTGCACCGGGTTCGGCGCGGCCGTCAGCACCAGGGCCAGCACGGATGCGAACAACGCTGTAGCGATTCTTTTCATGTTCTTCCCCTTGCGGGTTTGAGTGCCCGTATCGCCTGTCGGCCGGGCCTCGCCCGGACCCGGGCCGGGGAAGGGCAAGATGTGTACGGTGCGGCGCGCCTGTCTGTGTATCGCTCATGCCTACAATGGCTTGTAGGGTTGTACACACCCCGTCACCGGCCCGGTGGGTCCGTCACGCAGTGCAGAAAACGGAAAAGATGTGCGGACTGTCCCGCCGAAGCTCCCGCCCCGGTCGGGACTTACCGCCTCAGGCTGTCACGCAGCTCCGCAGCCACAGCTCGGCGAACACCAGGCGGAACAGGTGGTGGCTCACCGTCGGCTCGCCCCGGCGGGCCATGGCGAACAGTTCGAGGATGCCGCCGCGGTCGCAGTATTCGGTGATGCGGGCACCCCGGCCTGTGACCAGGTCCTCGACGTCCCGGCCGCCCTCGTCGGCGATCCAGCGCAGGAGTGGAGTGGGAAAGGCCCCCTTGCGAGGGCGGTCGGCCAGAGGTGCGAGCGGACCCCGTCGCAGGTATCCGCGCACGGGCCACTTCGTCTCGCCGTTCCGGTACAGGAGCGTAGGCGGCAGTCTGAAGCACCACTCCACCAGGCGATGGTCCAGGAAGGGGAGGCGAGACTCCACCGAGTGCGCCATGCTGACGGCGTCGCCTAGCTGGAGGAGGCTGGGGAGCGACCCGGCCGCGTGGTCCCTGCGCAGCAGGGCGTGGACGGCCGCGTCGGCCCGGCTTCCGCTCGCCGCACCTCGGGGGCCCGTCCCGACGCGGCGCGGCACGCTCCAGGCCATGCCTCCCGATCCGAAGCCTCGAGCCGGATCTCCCGCGTCCGGCGCCGTCTCCCGAAGGGCGCGGCGCAGCACGGGGTCGAGGATGCCTTCCACGCCCCGCCGTCTCCGGTAGGGGGGGTTCACGTCCGGGAGCAGGCTTCGGAGAACCCGGCTGGCCAGCACCCGCCAGCCGAAACCCATCACGCCGGCACGGACCACCGGCGCGCCGAGCGCCAGGCGCGCGCGGCACGATCGGGCCCCGCCGCCCGGCAGGCCCCGGAGCAGCTCGGCCAGGAGCCGCCCCGCGTAGCCGGCATAGCCCGCGAGCTCCTCGTCCGCGCCCTGGCCCTCCAGCACGACGGTTACGCCGGCCTCCGCCACGGTCCGGAGGAGCGCCCAGCGGGGAAAGGCGTGGGTGTGGTCGGTGGGGCAGTCCAGGTGCCAGGAGACCTTCGAGAGCGTCTCCAGCCAGCCTTCCCGGAGGGACGGGGCCTCGATCAGCGGCTCGCCGACCGCCCGCGTGGCGCGCCCCGCCCAGGCAGCCTCCCCGCGACCCTCGTCGCCGTAGGTGGAGGTGAAGCAGTGTCCCACGGGCTCGCGTCGCTTCGCCACGGAGGCCAGGATGGCCGAGGAATCGGCCCCCCCGGAGACCAGGTAGCCGACCTCGACGTCGCTCCGGAGGCGGAGCCCCACGGCGCTGTCCAGGAGCCCTCCGAACTCCTCGATCGAGCCCTCGATCGAGGAGCCGCCGCCGTCGAAGTCCGGGTAGTCCCAGTACCGCGTGACGACGAGCCGACGATCGCCGGGCTTCAGCCAGGCGTGGTGCGCGGCGGGGAAGCTGCGGATGCCCCGGTAGTAGGTCCGTCCCCCGAAATGCGCCCGTCCCCCTGCCAGGTAGGCGCCCAGGACCCCGAGGTCCGGGTCGCGGAGGGACGGCACCATGGCCAGGATGGCCTTGGGCTCCGAGGCGAGGAGCACGCCGCCCCGCGTGAACGCGTAGTACAGCGGCTTGATGCCGAAGCGGCCCCGGGCGACGAACAGGCGCCTTCGGCCGGGAAGCCACACGGCGAACGCCCACATCCCGTTGAAACGGCGGCAGGCGTCCGGCCCCCACCGGAGGAAGGCCTGGAGCAGCACCTCGCTGTCTCCGTCGCTCCGGAAGCGGTGCCCGAGTCCCTCGAGCTCGGCCCTCAGCTCCCGGTAGTTGTAGATCTCCCCGTTGTAGACCAGCACGGCGCCGGAGGCCGCGTCGACCATGGGCTGGGCGGCCGAGCCCGACAGGTCGAGGATCGACAACCGCCGGTGGCCCATGAGGACGCGTTCGTCCCGGTACTTGCCGCTGTCGTCCGGGCCGCGATGGGTCAGGGACGCGGTGGCCTCGTCCAGCCGTGCGACGGTGTCGGGAGCCGCCTCTCCCAGGAATACGACGAATCCGCACACGGTCAGGCGGTCTCCGGGGTGGCGGGAGAGGAAGCGGGTCGGCGGCTCCGGGGGCCGCGGCGCACGTCGCGCCGCGGCCCTCCGGACGAATCTAAGAGCTGGCGGGCGGCCCGCCCAGCTTTGCCGTCGCCCTGCAGCTCCGGCTCGCCGACCTCAGCCGCCGGCCTTCCGCACCAGCGGCAGGTCGAGGTAGGTGGCTTCCGACGGCGAGTGGTAGATCCGCATGGTGGCCTTCCGGTAGTCGCCCGGCCTGGCCCAGAAGATGTTCTTCACGAAGGTCTGGGGGTTCCGGTCGTACAGCGGGAACCAGCTCGACTGGATCTGCACCATGATCCGGTGTCCGGGCCGGAACACGTGGTTGGCCGTGGGCAGGTGGAAGGTGTAGACCAGCGGCTGGTTGGGCTGGATGGGCTCGGGCTCGGAGTAGCTCTCCCGGTAGCGGCCGCGGAAGATGTCCATGGACACGGCGAGCTGGTAGCCGCCCATGTCGGGCTGCTCGGCCACCTCGGGCGGATACACGTCGATGAGCTTCACCACCCAGTCGGCGTCCGTGCCGGTGGTCGAGGCGACCAGGTGGACGAGCGGGCGGCCGCTGATCTGCACCGAGTCGGTGAGGGGCGCGGACTCGTACGCCAGCACGTCGGTGCGCCCCGAGGCCTCGCGCTGGTCGTCCACCAGCCACTGCGGCCAGGTGAGCCGGCCGCTGTAGCCCACCGGCTGGATGGGCCGGGCCCGGAAGGGGACCGGTTTGTGAGGATCGGAGATGTACGAATCGAAGGCCGAGTCCCCGGCGGCCGGCTTCTGGAAGCCCGCCTTCATGTCGCCCTCCAGGTAGAGGGGCGTGCGGGTCACCGCGCACCCGGACGGACAGCCCGACGGCCACGACTGGAGCCGTTCCCAGCGGTCGGCCCCGGTCAGGTAGGCGGTGACGGGGGCCA